>NZ_JBFTQK010000002.1:0-666542 GCF_056398965.1 Arthrobacter sp. 01T414
AGGGTTACGGCGGTCATAGCGTGGGGGAAACGCCCGGTCCCATTCCGAACCCGGAAGCTAAGACCCACAGCGCCGATGGTACTGCACCCGGGAGGGTGTGGGAGAGTAGGTCACCGCCGGACAACCATTACAGCCAGGCCCCGACACACCGTGTCGGGGCCTGCGCCATTTAACCCAAAAACAACCCAGACGCCCCCTCAGAAGTGGCGCCCACACCGCCAACCCTCCTTCAGAAGTTGCCGGTACACCACCGACGCTCCCTCAGGACCGGCAGCTATACGCCGAACGCTCCCTCAGCTCCGGCTGCCATACGCTGAATGTTCCCGCAGCACCGGTGCGGATCTCACAAACACCCCTCAGTACCGGGCAGCGTAACCGGTAGGAGGTGAGGGAGCGTCGGGTGCAAACGCGTCAAAAGTGAGAGAGCGTCGATAGAGGACGATGGGGAGTGGGCCTGTGAGACTTGCCACCGCGCGGGTGGAATGACGCGCTGGCGTTAGCCGGGCGCGGGCGACTCGCCTAGAATTGATTGAGATGTACGGACTTCGAAGCGCTTGATTTCGGGTTGCGTAGGGAACGAAACACGGAAACAGAGCGGCTGCGATTGCGCCAGTGGTCAGCTCATAACAGGAGGAATCCACCATGGCTGAGCACAACGACGGCAACCGCGGCGGGAACGACCGCGGCAACTTCGGCGGGGGACGCAATTCCGGCGGCGGCGGATTCCGCGGAGCAAACAACTCCGGCGGCAATCCCCGCGGTTTCCGCGCGAGGGATGACCGTCCTTCGGGATCCAGGCCGCCGTTCAACGAGGGGGATCGTAAGCCGTTTGGTGATCGTCCGTCGCGTGAGGGTGGTGAGCGTCGTAGCTTCGGTGGCGACCGGGATCGTAAGCCCTTTAGCGGTGGGGATCGGGATCGTAAGCCCTTCAGTGGTGGGGATCGGGATCGTAAGCCGTTTGGTGATCGTCCGTCGCGTGAGGGTGGTGAGCGTCGTAGCTTCGGTAGCGATCGTGATCGTAAGCCCTTCAGTGGTGGCGATCGTGATCGTAAGCCGTTTGGTGATCGTCCGTCGCGTGAGGGTGGTGAGCGTGATCGTAAGCCCTTTAGCGGTGGCGATCGCGACCGTAAGCCCTTCAGCGGTGGGGACCGGGATCGTAAGCCGTTTGGTGATCGTCCGTCGCGTGAGGGTGGTGAGCGTCGTAGCTTCGGTGGCGACCGCGACCGCAAGCCGTTCAGCGGTGGCGATAACCGCAAGCCTTTCGGCAACCGCGAGGATCGCCCGGCCCGCAGCTTCGACCGCGGGGATTCCGGGCCCCGCCAGTTCGGCCGTGATCGCGCCGAGGACCGTCCCGTCCGCGAACCCAATGCCCGGGACCTGCGCAGCGCCAACCGCCCGGACCGTGAGCGTTCCCCGCAGATTGATGAGGACGTCACCGGCAAGGAACTTGACCGCGCCACGCAGCACCAGATCAAGACGCTGGAAGATCACAGTGCCGAATGGGTGGCACGCCACCTCGTGATGGCCGGCCGGCTTCTTGACGAAGAACCGGGGCTCGCCTTCCAGCACGCTCTCGCCGCGAGCCGCCGCGGTGGCCGCCTCGCAGCCGTCCGCGAAGCCGTTGGCCTGACCGCCTACGCGGCCGGACACTACGGTGAGGCGCTGCGTGAATTCCGTACCTACCGCCGGATTAGCGGATCCAACATGCACCTGCCGGTAATGGCTGACTGCGAGCGTGGCCTTGGCCGCCCGGACCGTGCCCTGGACATGGCCCGCTCCGAAGAGGCCAAGGACCTCGACGCTCCGGGCAAGGTCGAGCTGGCCATCGTCGCCGCCGGCGCCCGCACCGATCTCGGCCAGCTCGACGCTGCCGTCTCGGAGCTGGAGATCGCACAGCTGGACATCAACCGCGCGTTCTCCTACAGCCCCCGGCTCTTCCGCGCCTACGCCGAGGCGCTGACGGCTGTCGGGCGCGAGACCGAGGCCGCGAAGTGGGAGCGCCAGGCCGGAGTTGCCGAGAAGGCCCTGGGCCTGGGCATCGACGAAGAGCCGGACATCATCGATCTCGGTTGGGACGAAGAAGAGGAAGCCCGCGAGGAAGCGCAGCGCCGCCGGCTCCTGCGGGAGCAGGCGGAGCAGCAGTCCGCCGCCTCCGCCGAGCAGGCTCCCCGTGCCGCCAGTGCCGAAGCCGTATCCGGCCTCCCGGAGACCGCCGCGGCGCAGTCGGCCGCGCACGATCTCGAGGCCGGTTCCGACGACGAGGAACCCGACTTCTTCGAGTCCGACGACGCCGAGTCTGACGAGGATTCCGTCGAGGCCGACGAACTGGAAGCCGGGGAAGCCGATGAAGCCGGCGAGTCCAGCCTGCCGGAACGCGCCGAGGACTAGCCGGTAATGGCCGAAGCAGAGCTGATTTCCCGGTTTGACGCGCTCCTCGCTGATTTGGACGGAGTCGTCTACGCAGGTCCGCAGGCCATTCCCGGCGCCGTGGAATCACTGCGCCGGCTCGAAGGCATGGGCGTCAGCCTGGGCTACGTAACGAACAACGCCTCCCGTTCGCCCGCAGAGGTGGCGCAGCACCTGCGCGACCTCGGCGCGCCAGCCGAGGAGCAGCAGGTGGTGAGTTCGCCGCAGGCAGCCGGTGAGCTGCTTGCCTCGCTGCTGCCTGCCGGGGCCCGCGTCCTCATCACCGGTGGCGAGGCCCTGGCCCGCGAAATTGAACTCGCCGGGCTGGTGCCTGTGCGCAGTGAAGCAGAGGACCCCGTCGCCGTCGTGCAGGGCTTCCACCCGGACCTGGGCTGGAAGGACCTTGCGGAAGCGTCCTACGTCGTCGCGGCGGGTGCCCTGTGGGTCGCCACCAACACGGACATGTCCATTCCCCAGGCCCGAGGCATCGCTCCGGGCAACGGCACGTTGGTTGCCGCCGTCGCCGCCGCCACCGGGCGGCAGCCACTCGTTGCGGGCAAGCCCGAGGCGCCGCTGTTCCACGCGGCGGCCAAGCGCCTTGCCGCGGACCGTCCGCTGGTTGTTGGGGACCGGCTGGACACCGACATCCTCGGCGGTAACAACGCCGGCTTCGCGACGGTGGCCGTGCTGACCGGCGTCGACACGAGGGAATCCATCCTCGCCGCACGCACCATGGAACGCCCCACCTTCCTGATCAATGACCTGACCGATCTCTACCGTCCCTACCCGGCAGTGGAGCCCGACGCCGAGGGCGGCTACCGGTGCGGCCACGCCACGGCGCTCGTGCAGGGGACAACGGTTCACGTCAGCGGGGACCCTGCGGACCTCGATTCATGGCGTGCGGCCTGCGCCGCCTGGTGGGCTGCGAACCCCGAAACCGCCAACGCGCTGGCGCCCGGTCTCGAGTGGGAAAATCACTAGACTGGAGAGCATGACCGAGCAGACTTCTTCCACCGACGCCGATTCGGAAAGCGCCGACGCCCGGATTGACTGGCCGGCGAACGCCGCCGTAGTCGACGATCCGGCAGTAGAGGCCCTGCTGGTACGCCTTGCCGGGCTGCCGGAGCTGCCGGTCGCAGACCACGGCGAACTCTACGCAGGCCTGCACGACGAGCTCGCGGCGGCCCTCAACGAGGACGTAGCCGGACAGCAGGCGGGGGACTTGCCCCGATGACCCGCCTTGATCAGGCCCTCGTCAGCCGCGGGCTGGCGAGGTCCCGCACCCATGCCGCCCGTCTGATCGGCGAAGGCAAGGTCAGTTCCGGCGGCGAGGTGCTCGCCAAGGCCTCCCTACAGGTCCAGGACGGAATGGCCCTGGATGTCGCCACCACCAGCGAGGACGATTACGTCAGCCGCGCAGCGCACAAGCTGGCCGGCGCGCTGGACGCCTTTCCCGCCGTCGAAGTCCAAGGCAAACGCTGCCTCGATGCCGGAGCCTCCACCGGCGGGTTCACCGAGGTGCTGCTCCGGCGCGGCGCCGCCCATGTGGTGGCCGTCGACGTCGGGCATGACCAGCTGGTCCCGCAGATCCGAAACGACGCGCGGGTCTCCGTCCACGAGGGCCTCAACGTCCGTTACATGACGCCGGAAATGATCGGCGGCCCCGCGTCCCTGACCGTGGCGGACCTGTCCTTCATCTCGCTGACCCTCGTGGTGGCGCCCCTCGCCGCGTGCACCGAGCCCGGCGGCGATCTGGTCCTGATGGTCAAGCCGCAGTTCGAGATCGGCAAGGACCGGCTGGGCCGCACCGGGGTAGTCACCTCCGAGCGGGAGCGGCGGCTGGCCGTCGCCAAGGTGGCGTCCGCGGCGATGGACGCGGGCCTGGACCTGGCCGGACTCGCGCAGAGTCCGCTGCCTGGCCAGGACGGAAACGTGGAGTACTTCCTGTGGATAAAACGCGGGATCCGGACAGACCTGCCTAAGATCGAGGAGCGGGACGCAGCCGTTGCCGCGTTACTAGGAACGATCTGGTCGTAGCCCTGAAAGCCCAAGCAGCACGAGAAGCACTAGAAGGCGGAACCCGATGAGCAGGCGTGTCCTCATCCTTGCCCACACCGGCCGCGAGGAATCCCTCAAGGCCGCCTGGGAAGCGTGCGCCCAGCTGCATGCCTCCGGCCTCGTCGCCGTGATGCAGAAATCCGAGCTCGGCGACATGGTCCGGTTCTTCGGCCGGCTGGACCAGCCCGTCGAAGTCCTGCACGACCACGTCAAGCTGCCCGACGTCGAACTCGTCATGGTGCTTGGCGGTGATGGCACCATCCTGCGCGCCGCGGAGCTGGTGCGCGAGGTGGACGTGCCGCTGCTCGGGGTCAACCTCGGCCACGTCGGCTTCCTCGCGGAGAGCGAGCGGGCGGACCTTGCCCAGACCGTCGAATGGATCGCCAGCCGCCAGTACACGGTGGAAGAGCGCATGACCATCGACGTGCAGGTGTGGGTGCGCGGGCAGAAGATTTGGCACACCTGGGCCCTGAACGAGGCCGCCATCGAGAAGGGCAACCGGGAACGGATGCTTGAGGTAGTCACAGAGGTCGACGAACGCCCGCTCACCTCCTTCGGCTGCGACGGCGTCGTCCTCGCCACCCCCACCGGGTCCACCGCCTACGCGTTTTCGGCCGGCGGCCCCGTGGTGTGGCCAGAGGTGGAGGCCCTGCTGATCGTGCCGATCAGCGCCCACGCGCTCTTCGCCAAGCCGCTCGTGGTTTCGCCCAGGTCCCGGCTCGCCGTCGAAATCCTGAACCGAACCGACGCCCAGGGCGTGCTGTGGTGCGATGGCCGGCGCTCCGTCGACCTGCCGCCCGGCGCCCGCGTGGAAGTCACCCGGTCGGCCACTCCGGTCCGGCTGGCCCGCACCCACCAGACCCCGTTCTCCGGGCGCCTGGTCCGCAAGTTCGAGCTCCCCATCCAGGGCTGGCGCGGCCCGGCGCCGCAGACCGACACCATCCACACCGGACCCGTGCCCGTGGTACGCACCCCGCGGCCCAGCCGTGCGCTGCCGGTTCCCCGGCACGCCGGCCCCGGCGCTGATCCCGGCGCTCCAACCGATCCCTCGACTGCGAAGTGACTCATGCTTGAAGAACTGAGAATCCGCGATCTCGGCGTCATCACCGACGCGACGCTGCCGCTGGGCCCCGGCCTGAGCGTGGTAACCGGCGAAACCGGTGCCGGCAAGACCATGGTGGTGACCGCCGTCGGCCTGCTCCTTGGCGCTAGGTCCGACGCCGGCGCCGTCCGCAGCGGCGCGAAGAGCGCCTCCGCCGAAGCCGTCCTAAAGCTCGACGCCGGGCATGCCGCGGTTACCCGGGCGCGCGATGCCGGGGCCGAGGTCGAGGAGTTCGACGGCGGCGCCGAACTGCTGCTGGCCCGCAGTGTCGGCGCCGACGGCCGCAGCCGCGCCTACCTCGGCGGCCGCGCCGCGCCGGTCGGGGTCCTCGCCGAAATCGGCGGGACGCTGGTGGTGGTCCACGGCCAGTCGGACCAGATCCGGCTCAAGAGTCCGGTGGCCCAGCGCGAAGCCCTGGACAAGTTCGCGGGGGAGGGCCTGGCCGGGACCCTAACCGCCTACCGGGAGCTGCACGCACACTGGAAGGCCAGCCAGTCCGAGCTGGACGAACTCCGCAACGCCGCCCGCGAGCGGCTGCGCGAGGCGGAGTCCCTTGAAGCAGCCCTGGCCGAGATCGACGCCGTCGACCCGCAGCCGGGCGAGGACGAATCGCTGAAGGCCGAGGCGGTCAAGCTCGCCAACGTCGAAGAGCTTCGGATCGCCGCCAGCACCGCCCATCAGGCCCTCATCTCGGAGGACTTCGGCGAAGACGCGGATGCGACCACCCTGGTGGACGCGGCCAAGCGCACCCTGGAGCACGTCGCCGAACATGACGGAGAACTGGGCTCGGCGGCCGCCCGGCTCGCGGAGGTGGGCTTCCTGCTCAACGACATCGCCGGCGACCTGGCCAGTTACCAAGCCTCCCTCGACACCGAAGGGCCGGAACGCCTGGCCGAGATCGAGGAACGGCGCGCCGCCCTGGCCAAGCTCGTGCGCAAGTACGCGCCCAGCATCGACGAGGTGCTCCTCTGGGCAGAGCAGGCCCGCACGCGCTTCGAGGAGCTTCAGGACGACTCCACTCGGATCGAAGCGCTCGACGCCGAGGTTGCCCGCTCCGAGGCGGACCTGCGCAAGCAGGCCGCGGCCATCAGCAAGGCTCGGAAGAAGGCCGCCAAGGACCTCTCCGCCCGGGTCAGCGCCGAGCTGACCGCGCTGGCCATGGCCGACGCCACCCTCGTCATCAATGTCGACCAGGGCGAGCAGCTGGGCCCGTTCGGCACCGATGAGATTTCCTTCCTGCTGCAGCCGCACTCCGGCGCGCCCGCCCGGCCGCTGGGCAAGGGTGCCTCCGGCGGTGAGCTCTCCCGCGTGATGCTCGCCATCGAAGTGGTGCTGGCCGCCGTGGACCCGGTCCCGACGTTCGTCTTCGACGAGGTCGACGCCGGAGTCGGCGGCCGCGCCGCCGTCGAGATCGGCCGACGGCTGGCCATGCTGGCCCGACACGTCCAGGTCCTGGTGGTCACCCACCTGCCGCAGGTGGCGGCTTTCGCCGACCAGCACATCCGGGTCACCAAGACCTCGGTGCGGGGGTCCGACGGCGCGACCGCCACCGGCTTCACCTCCAGCGATGTCCAGCTCCTGGACGAGGCGGAACGGGTCCGCGAACTGGCCCGCATGCTGGCAGGGCAGGAAGACTCGGAATCGGCCCAGGCACACGCCCAGGAACTGCTGGACGACGCCAAGCTCCTTCCGCAACAGGCCTGAGCGCCGGCTGCTGGCGGACCGGGACTGGGATGACCATCACAGCGGCGTTTAATCGACCCAAAGAAGACCGAATTGATGATAGGCTCAAATTCCGTGGTGCAGCGATCAAATTCCCGTGTAAATTCCCGGTTCCCGGGCTCGTCCAAGACGACCAAACACATCTTCGTCACCGGTGGTGTGGCGTCCTCGCTCGGTAAGGGACTGACGGCTTCGAGCCTGGGTCACCTCCTGCGGGCACGCGGCTTGTCTGTAACAATGCAAAAGCTCGATCCCTATCTGAACGTGGATCCGGGCACGATGAACCCCTTCCAGCACGGCGAGGTCTTCGTGACCGACGACGGCGCGGAAACCGACCTCGACGTCGGCCACTACGAGCGGTTCCTCGACGAAAACCTTGAAGGTTCCGCCAACGTCACGACCGGCCAGGTCTACTCCACGGTCATCGCCAAGGAGCGCCGCGGCGAGTACCTCGGCGACACCGTCCAGGTCATCCCGCACATCACCGATGAGATCAAGCGCCGCATGCGGCTGCCCGCCGAGGGCAAGAACGCGCCGGACGTGATCATCACCGAAATCGGCGGCACCGTCGGCGACATCGAATCCCAGCCGTTCCTCGAGTCGGCCCGCCAGGTCCGCCAGGACGTCGGCCGGAACAACGTCTTCTTCCTCCACGTGTCCCTGGTGCCGTACATCGGACCTTCGCAGGAACTGAAGACCAAGCCGACGCAGCACTCCGTTGCCGCGCTGCGCTCCATCGGCATCCAGCCCGAGGCGATCGTGATCCGTTCGGACCGCGACGTGCCGCAGGCCATGCGCGAGAAGATCGGCCGCATGTGCGACGTCGACATCGACGCGGTCATCGGCTGCCCGGACGCCCCCAGCATCTACGACATCCCCAAGACGCTGCACTCCCAGGGCCTGGACTCCTACATCGTGCGTGCCCTGGACCTGCCGTTCAAGGACGTCGACTGGACCAGCTGGGACAAGCTCCTCAACGCTGTGCACAACCCCAAGCACGAGGTGGAGATTGCCCTTGTCGGCAAGTACATCGACCTGCCGGATGCCTACCTGTCCGTGACCGAAGCGCTGCGGGCCGGCGGCTTCGCGAACGACACCAAGGTCAAGATCCGCTGGGTTCCCTCGGACGAATGCGACACCGAAGCCGGTGCGAAGAAGTCCCTGGCTGGCGTGGACGCGATCTGTGTTCCGGGCGGTTTCGGCATCCGCGGCCTTGAGGGCAAGCTCGGCGCCCTCAAGTACGCCCGCGAATCCAAGCTCCCGGTCCTGGGCCTGTGCCTGGGCCTGCAGTGCATGGTGATTGAGTACGCCCGCAACGTTGTGGGCCTCGAGGGCGCGTCTTCCTCCGAATTCGAACCCGATTCCAAGTACCCGGTCATCGCCACGATGGAAGAGCAGCTCGACATCGTCGAGGGCAAGGGCGACCTGGGCGGCACCATGCGCCTGGGCCTGTACGAGGCCAAGCTGGACGAGGGCTCGGTCGTCGCCGAGACCTACGGCAAGACCACGGTCAGCGAACGCCACCGGCACCGCTACGAGGTAAACAACAAGTACCGCGAGCAGATCGCCGCCGAGGGCCTCGTGTTCTCCGGCACGTCGCCTGACGGCAAGCTGGTCGAGTACGTCGAGCTTCCCCGTGAAGTGCACCCGTACTACGTCGCCACGCAGGCGCACCCCGAGCTGAGCTCGCGGCCCACCCGCCCGCACCCGCTCTTCGCGGGGCTGGTCAAGGCCGCCCTGGATCACCAGCACGGCGCCGGCCAGCACGGCGCCGGCCAGCGCGACGCAGGCCAGCCGGCCGGTTCCGCTGGCAAGGCTGCTGCCGCCAAGACGACCCCGGCAGCGTCAAAGTAACTCCCAACTGAATCAAAGGACGGCGCGATGCCCGGTACACCTGAAACCCCCAATGCTGCACGGCAGGTTTCGGATGAGCCGAGCCCGCGCCGTCTTTTGTCTTCCGAGAAGGTCTACCAGGGCCGGATCTGGGATGTGGTCAGCGACAGTTTCCAACTAAGCGACGACGGCGACACCCTTGTCCGCGACTACATCGACCACCCCGGCGCGGTGGCCGTGCTGCCGATGAATGACGACGGCGAGATCCTGCTGATCAAGCAGTACCGGCACCCCGTTGGCATGGCGCTCTGGGAGATCCCCGCCGGGCTGCTCGACGTCGAGGGCGAGGACTTTGTTGTCGGGGCGGCCCGGGAGCTCGCCGAGGAAGCGGACCTGGTGGCCGCGACCTGGAACGTGCTGGCTGACTTCTTCAACTCGCCCGGGTCCTCCAGCGAAGCCATCCGGATCTACCTGGCCCGGGACCTGAGCGATGTTCCCGGCCACGAGCTGCACGTTCGCACCGATGAGGAAGCGGAAATCGAGCTGCACTGGATTCCGCTCGACGCCGCGGTTGCGGCTGTGCTTGAGGGGCGCCTGCACAACCCTTCGGCCGTCGTCGGGATCCTCGCCGCCGCCGCGGCCCGGGCGCACGATTTCCAGTCGCTTCGGCCGTCCGACGCGCCCTGGCCGGCCCACCCCAGCCAGCGCTGATGACCGGACTGCTGGCTGCCGAACCTCCCGCTGCCGAAGCTGCTGCTGCCGAGACTGCTTCTGCTGAGTCTGCGGTCGCCGGCGCTGCCGCTGTTGAGTCCGCGCCTCCCCGGCCGCTGACGGCCGTCGACCGCGCCATCACCGACTACCTGCAGCACATGGGTGTGGAGCGCGGACTGGCCGCCAACACGCTCTCGGCCTACCGACGCGACCTCGCCCGCTACGCCAGGCACCTCGCCGTCGTCGGCCGGGAGCGCCCGGAGGAGATCACCCGCCGCGACGTGACCGGCTTCGTGCAGGCGCTCTCGGACGGGTCCGACGGCGGCTCCGCCCTCGGTGTGCGCTCGGCGGCCCGCACGGTCGTGGCGGTCCGCGGGCTGCATAAGTTCTGGGCGCTGGAAGGCGTCACGGCCACGGACCCGGCCGGCGACGTGCACCCGCCGATGCCGGGCAAGCGGCTGCCCAAGGCCATTACCGTCGACGAAGTTACCCGCATCCTGGAAGCGGCAGGAACCGACACGGCCACCGGCCTGCGAGACCGCGCCCTGCTCGAGTTCCTTTATTCCACCGGGGCACGGATCAGCGAGGCCGTGGGCCTCGACGTCGACGACATCTCGCTGCAGGGCGAGGACGCGCCCGGGCCGGCGATCGTCCGGCTGTTCGGCAAGGGCTCCAAGGAACGACTGGTCCCGCTGGGGTCCTATGGCGCCCGGGCGTTGGACGCCTATCTGGTGCGCGGACGCCCGCTCCTGGCCGCCAAGGGCAAGGGCACGCCTGCGCTGTTCCTCAACGCCAGGGGCGGCCGGATCAGCCGGCAGAGCGCCTGGACCATCCTCAAAGCCGCAGCCGAGAAGGCCAACATCACCAAGGACGTCTCGCCCCACACCCTGCGGCACTCCTTCGCCACGCACCTGCTTGAGGGCGGGGCGGACGTCCGTGTGGTGCAGGAACTGCTGGGCCACGCGTCGGTAACCACCACGCAGGTCTACACCCTGGTTACCGCTGACACGCTGCGCGAGATCTACGCCGCGGCGCATCCGAGGGCGCTGGGCTGACGCGGGGCGGGCAACGGCGGAGCTGCGCGGCCCGGGGCCGGATGCAGGCATCCGTGCAGGCGTTCCTACCTCACCATGCGGGCATCGATGATCCCCGGAGCTCCGGGGTCCACCTGCTCCGTTCCATCGAAGTCGAAGCCGTTGCGCCGATAGAACGCCACCGCCCGCAGATTGTCCTTCGCGACCCACAGCATGGCCGGGCCAACGCCGGCCGTGGCATCAAGAAGGGCCTGGCCTGCACCCTGGCCGTGGTGCGCTGCCGACACGTAGAGGTTGAACAACTGACGTTCGCGCGGGAGTTCCTGGCCTTCCGGGCCCACGCCGGGACCGGCGAACCCGAAGCCGATGATCTGTCCTTGGAGCTCCGCGATTCTGATAGTCCAATCTTCGCGCTGATTCCCGAGGACGTAGTTCCACATCCGGTGTCGGCTCTGGACGTGTTCCACCGTGAAGAAGTCCTCCGGAAGTAGGTGCGCGTAAGTCTCCCGCCAAGTGGCCACATGCAGCTCAGCGATCTCAGGCGCGTCGGTGGGCACGGGCTCACGCAAAGTGAAGGACATCAGGACATCCTGCCAGAATTTCCGGCCGGGAAATGTTTTGCTGATGCGTGTAAGAAAAAGCCCCTCACGGGACACCTGGCCTTCAGGAAGAAGTCACCAGCAAGAACTCACCACGAAGAAGTCACCACAGAGAAGTCATCCGATGTCCGGGGGAAGCACCATGTTGGCTGCCAAAGAGCAAGCGTTCATAGACCTGCACACTCAACATTCAGTGCGGGTCTACCGCTATATTGCCTACCGTGTCAGCGACCAGCACCGCGCCGAGGAACTGGCCGCGGATGTCTTCAGGATTGCGTGGGAAAAGCAACTGGCGGAGCCGCCCGGCATTGGCTGGCTGTTGGCGACCGCCCGGAACGTGATCGGCAACGAATACAAGGGCCGACGTCGCCGCCAGGAACTGCTGGAGCGGCTAAAAGATGAAGTCCGCAACCAGGACCCCGGGCCGGACACCGAGCAACGGTCCGCCGTGGCGGATGTCCTGGCGCGGCTGAGGGAACGGGACCGCGAAGTCCTCATGCTCAGCTACTGGGACGACCTGACCACCGCCGAGCTGTCCCAGGCGCTGGGATGTTCTCCTTCCGCCGCTGCAGTCCGCCTGCACCGGGCACGCCGGGCGTTCGAGAAAGCCGTGCCGGCCCAACTCATGACCGAACGGAAGGACTAGCCGTGGACCGCATCGAACAGCTCATGAAAGACGCCAAACCGCGGGTTGGCGCACCGGCCGTCGCGCCAGGGAGCGAGGCCGCCCGCTCCGCCGTCCTTTCCACGGACCCCAACGTTGTCCAGTTGGCAGGGCGCACGCCGGCACGACGCAACACCGTCCGGGCTGCGGCCGCCACGCTGGTGGCCGCGGCCGCCGTCGTCGCCGCGGTGGTGGTCGGCGGCAACCTCACGAGCCGGCCGGCGCCGGGACCCGCCCAGACCGGCGTCCCGACGGCGTCCGCCTCCGTCAGCCCCTCGCCGAGCCCCTCGAACACTCCTAACCCTTCGCCCACCCCCACTCCCACACGAACCGCCGCAACCCTGACCACCGGTGGCGTCCCCTGCACCATGGCCTATGTCGACCAGCAGCGCAGTGACCAGGTGCGGGCGATCATCCCGGTGCCCGCCAACGAGCGCCGGTACTACACCGTGCTGGGCTGCGCCGACGGCTGGCTCGCCTACTCCACCTCGGAAGAGGGGGCGAAGGCCATGAAACTCGACGGCGGCAACGTCTGGTTCCACCTCGCCAAGCTGCAGAACGGGCGTTTCCTCTGCGATTACCAGCAAGTCTGGTCGAGCGTCTTCGACTGGAATTTCCAGGCGATGAACAACCAAGGGCTTACGGCGCAACAGGCCATGGACAAAGAATTCGCCGAGAAGGGGATTCCGGTCAAGCTGCGGCCGAAGCTGGTAGGCGAGGGCCCGGCCAGCAAATAGCAGGTGGCCGGGACCGCAGCTACTAGGGTTGAACCATGGATTTCACGCCAGTCACGCTCTGCTTCCTGCTCCGTGATGCGGCAGGTGGCGCCGAGGTGCTGCTGGGCCTGAAACGGACCGGGTTCGGCATCGGCAAGATTGTCGGCGTCGGCGGCCACGTCGAACCGGGGGAGAACGACGCCGAGGCCGTGGTCCGCGAGGTCTGGGAAGAGATCGGCGTCGTGGTGCTCCAGGAGGACCTGGTCCACGCCGGCGTCGTCGTGTTCATCTTCCCCGCCCGGCCGGAATGGAACATGTCCTGCCGCCTCTTCACCACCAGGCGCTGGGACGGCGACCCTACCGAGAGCCGGGAAATCACGCCCGAGTGGTTCGGCGTCGGGGAGCTCCCGCTGCACCGCATGTGGCAGGATGCCGGGCACTGGCTTCCGCCCGCGCTGGCGGGCGAGACCATCGACGTTGTCGTGGTCCTGAACGAGGACAACGAAACGGTGGCGTCGGTCAGGTACCCCTCCACACCGGGGTCCACGCCGGCGTGAGCAAGCTTCCACACCGAACCCCGGCGACACGGGATGGCGGTCTCGGGAAAGTCGCTGCGGGGCCAGTAGCCTAAGGTTCGAACATCGCAGGCTCCGGCGCACGCACTTCCTTCGCTCACCGGTAAGCGGCAATCTGACCGATTTGGGGACAGGGCATGGAACCGGGCAACAACAACCTTCCGGACGCGGATCTTTTCGAAGAAGAACCGGCAAACGACGGCGGCGGACGCCGGCGCTGGCCCTGGGCAGCGGCGATCGTGGCGCTCGCCCTGGCCGTCGTTGGAGCCGGCGTTGCCGTGGCCGGAAACATGCGGCCGGCGGACGAGGCCTCCGGGCCGGCGTCGTCCGCGGTGACGGCGCCCTCAGCCTCCGCCTTGGACACCACGACGTTGCCTGCGGGGCCGGAATCCGCGACGCCGTCGGCCACGGCTACGACGGCGGCACCCACAACGTCCGCTCCGGCCACCTCGGCTCCGGCTGCCGAGGACTGGCGGACTTTCACCAGCTCCGATTCCAAGGTCAGTTTCGAGTACCCGTCCACGTGGCGAGTCACCGACACCAGCGCGGCCGGCGGGGTCGACGTCGACGTCGCGAATGAGGCCGCTGTGGTGGTGGCGTCCCTGCACATCGGACCCTCCGGCGGACTCGGCGGCGCGTGCCAGGGGCCGGTTCCGTACACGGTGCTTGACTCGGTCGAAGTGAATCTTCCATACCAGCCCTCGAAGGGTTCGGTCACGCCCAGGTTCGCCTTCCGTGCGCTCCAGGAAGCAGGACGGGTTACCGCGTCCTACGGCCTCACCAGTACCGTGGCCGGGCAGAACGGCAAAACCTGCATGTTCTACAACGTGGTCGACGGGCCGTCCGAGTCGCCGCTGTACTTCTTCGCCGACGCCGTCCAGGTCAACGTTGGCAGCAAGGAAGAGGACCCCAAGCGCAAGGGTGCCAAGACCTTCCCCACAATGGAAGCGGCGAAGGCCTACATGGACAGCCTCGAATACCGGAACGCGAAGCGGATGATCACCTCACTGAAGATCAACGAGGGCTAGCAACAGCGGCCAGGCAACAAAAAGCGCGGGCCGTCCCCCTTCCAAAGGGGGACGGCCCGCGCTTCTTTGTTGCCGGCACTGCTTACGGCACGTGCCGTTCTTCGACGCCGTTGTATTCGCTCAGGGGGCGGATCAGGGAGTTCGAGTCCAGCTGCTCCATGATGTGCGCGGTCCAGCCGGTGATCCGGCTGGCCACGAACAGGGGAGTGAAGGTGGGGGTGTCGAAGCCCATCAGGTGGTACGTGGGACCGGCCGGGTAGTCGAGGTTGGGCTTGATCGCCTTCGCCTCGTCCATCGCGGTCTCGAGCCCGTTGTAGAGCCCAAGCAGTTCCGGACGGCCGTAGTGCGCGATCATCTTGTCCAGAGCCGCCTTCATGGTGGGGACCCGGGAGTCGCCGTGCTTGTACACACGGTGGCCGAAGCCCATGACCTTCTTCTTGTTCGCCAGGGCGTCCTCCATCCAGGCCTTCGCCCGGACCGCTGCCTCCTCGAGCGACTCCTCCTGCCGGATGCCGATCTCATCGAAGGTGTGCATGACGGCCTCGTTCGCGCCACCGTGCAGCGGCCCCTTGAGCGCCCCGATGGCGCCGGTTACGGCCGAGTGCAGGTCCGAGAGCGTGGACGTGATGACCCGTGCCGTGAAGGTTGAGGCGTTGAAGGAGTGCTCGGCGTACAGGATCATCG
This sequence comes from Arthrobacter sp. 01T414, assembly GCF_056398965.1. Lineage (NCBI taxonomy): Bacteria > Bacillati > Actinomycetota > Actinomycetes > Micrococcales > Micrococcaceae > Arthrobacter > Arthrobacter sp. 01T414. The sequence continues at coordinate 15,133 of NZ_JBFTQK010000002.1, forward strand.
AGACGTTGAACGCCTCGACGACTTCCTGAACTGGTTCTTCGCCGAAGGCCATCCAGAGGAAGTTTGCCGAGTAGCCCAGGTCCTCCCGGGGTTCCACGGCGTCCTGCCCGTGCCGGCGGCGCTGGTCATACGCGACCACGGCCGGCATGGCGGCGAAGAGGTCCACGGCCTTGGCCATGTTCGCCTCGCGCGAGGAGTCCTCGGCCAGCGGATGCCGGGCACCCATCACCGACGCCGCGGTCCGGCAGACGTCCATCGGGTGCGAGGTTAGCGGCAGCGCATCGATGACCTGCTTGACCACCGGATCCAGTGCGCGGCCCGCGCGTTCCCGTGCGGTGAACTCCGCCAGCTGCTCCTCGGTGGGCAGTTCGCCGTTCCACAGCAGGTAGGCCACCTCCTCGAAGCTGCACTTGGCGGCCAGCTCCTGGACGGGGTAGCCGCGGTAGAGCAGCGAATTGGTGTCCGGGTTGACCTTGGACACCGCGGTGTAATCCACCACGACGCCGGCTAGGCCCTTTTTGATCTCATTTTCAGCCATGCTGAAACTCCTTTGTTCCTAACGCCTGTTGACCGGCCGGGGCCGGCAGTCCGGTGGGGATGTCAGATGCCGGGGATCTGGAAATTGAAGACCCCGGTGTCAAAGCGGTTGTAGGCCTCGTAATCGACGAGGTCGTAGAGCCGCGCACGGGTCAGCATGCTCGAAACCTGTGCCTCCTGGGTGCCGTCGGATTTGATCGATTCCAGAGTACGCTCAGCAGCGCCCATGGCACTACGGAGCAGCGTCACCGGGTAGATCACCATGTTGACGCCGACGCCGGCCAGCTCGTCCACCGTGAAGAGCGCGCTCTTGCCGAACTCGGTCATGTTGGCGAGGATCGGCACGTCGACGGCGTCACGGATGGCCTGGAACTCGCTGAGGTCCTTCATGGCTTCCGGGAAGATTGCGTCCGCGCCGGCTTCCACCAGGGCCTTGGCCCGCTGCTGCGCCGCCTCGAGGCCGTCCGTGGCCCGGATGTCGGTGCGGGCCATGATCAGGAAGTTGGGATCCCGCCGGGCGTCGGCCGCGGCCCGGATCCGCTTCGTGGCGGTCTCAAGGTCCACGACGTTCTTGCCGTCGAGGTGGCCGCAGCGCTTCGGGTTGAACTGGTCCTCGATGTGGCAGCCGGCCAGGCCCGCGTTCTCGAGTTCCTGGACAGTGCGCGCCACGTTCATCGGCTCGCCGAAGCCGGTGTCGGCATCGACGATCGAGGGCAGGTCCGTCATCCGCGCAATCTGCCCGGCCCGGGTGGCCACTTCGGTGAGCGTGGTCAGCCCGATGTCGGGCAGGCCAAGGTCGTTCGCCAGGACGGCGCCGGAGATGTACACCCCGGCGAAGCCCTTTTCCTCGATCAGCCGGGCCGAGAGCGGGTTGAAAGCTCCCGGGAACTGCTGGATGGTCCCGGACGCCAGCAGCTCCCGGAACCGGATCCGCTTCTGCTCGGGCGTGGTCTTCGAATACAGCATCAGAAGAGTCCCTTCGGTGCGGCTGCCAGGTCGATTACGCCGTCGGCGGCCTTGATGTTCAGCTGGTCGAGCTCGCCGGCGGCCAGCTCGGGAAGCCGCGCGGCAGCGGCCAGGAAGCGCTCGATCTCGTCCTCGGCCACCAAGCCGGCGGCCAGGGTGCGGAACTTGTTGACGTACTGCTCGCGGGCGAACGGCCGGGCGCCGAGCGGGTGCGCGTCGGCGACGGCGATCTGGTCGGTGATGACGGTGCCGTCCTTGAGCGTGATCTCCACGGAACCGCCGAACGCCTTCTCGGCGATGTCCAGGGAGTGGTAGCGGCGGGTCCATTCCGGGTCCTCGACCGTGGTCACCTTGTGCCACAGCTCAACGGTGTCCGGCCGGCCTGCACGTTCCGGAGCGTAGGAGTCGACGTGGTGCCAGGCGCCGTCCTGCAGGGCCACCGTGAAGATGTAGGGGATGGAGTGGTCCAGGGTTTCCCGGCTGGCCGTGGGGCTGTACTTCTGGGGATCGTTGGCGCCGGAGCCGATCACGTAGTGCGTGTGGTGGCTGGTCTTGATCAGCACGGATTCGACGTTCGCGGGGTCGGTGACCTCGGGGTGTTCGCCGTGCAGCTTGCGGGCCAGGTCGATCCAGGCCTGCGCCTGGTACTCGGCCGAGTGTTCCTTGGTGTAGGTGTCCAGGATGGCGCGCTTGGCCTCGCCGTCCTCGGGCAGCGGCACCGTGTAGTTGGCGTCGGGGCCATCGAGCATCCAGGCGATGACGCCGTCTTCGCCTTCGTAAATCGGCACCGGCGAGGTCTGGCCGCGCATGGCACGGTCGGCGGATTCAACCGCCATCTTGCCGGCGAAAGCGGGGGCGTGGGCCTTCCAGGTGGAAATCTCGCCCTTGCGGGACTGGCGGGTGGCGGTGGTGGTGTGCAGCGCCTGGCCAACGGACTGGAAGATGGTCTCCACGTCGAGGCCCAGCAGGGTACCGATGCCGGCGGCCGCGGAGGGGCCCAGGTGGGCTACGTGGTCGATCTTGTGCTTGTGCAGGCAGATGGCCTTGACCAGGTTGACCTGGATCTCGTAGCCGGTGGCAATGCCGCGGATCAGGTCCTTGCCGCTGGAGCCCACGTGCTGGGCGACGGCGAGGATCGGCGGGATGTTGTCGCCCGGGTGGGAGTAATCCGCGGCGAGGAAGGTGTCGTGGTAATCGAGTTCGCGGACCGCAACGCCGTTGGCCCAGGCGGCCCATTCCGGAGCGACGCGTTCTTCGATGCCGAAGACCTTCGAGCCCTTGCCGCCGGTGCTGGGGCCGTGGGTGAGTGCCTGGGCGCGGGCCGCCACGATGGGCGCGCGGTTCAGGGAAGCGATGGCGACGGAGGCGTTGTCGATCACGCGGTTGATCACCATGTCGGTGACGTCGTCGGAGACGGCCACGGGATCAGCGGCCACCTTGGCGATCTTGTAGGCGAGCTGGTCCTCGCGGGCCAGGTTTTCCTCGCTCTTGTATACGCGGACGTGGTGTTCCTTAACCATGGTGCTCCTTCTAGTGCGGTACGTGGGTGGCTTTGACGTGGGAAAGACTGCGGTGCAGGTGCAGGGTGGTGGCGGCCTCGGCCAGCCGCGGGTTGCCGGCCGCGATCGCTTCGGCGATGGCGGCGTGCTCGGCGGCGGCGGCGGTGAGGCGTTCGGCGTCGTCGGCCGCCAGCCTGCGGACCCGGACCAGGTGGACGCGCAAGCTGCGCATCGCCTGGACCAGATAAGCGTTGGAGATTGCGGCGTCAATGGCGGTGTCCAGCCGCCCGACCAGGCTGTAGTAGTCGTGCCGTGCGGGGTCGGCGCCATTGATCAGCTCCGGCGCTCGCAGGAGCTCCCGCCGCAGTTGTTCAAAGATCGCCGCGTCGCCTCGCTCCGCGGCCAGCCCGGCGGCTTTGCCCTCAAGGGTTTCGCGCAGTTCGAAGAGTTCGTCGATGTCCTCGAGGGAGATGTCGGTGACGACGACGCCGCGGCCGCCCGCCGTCGTCGTCAGCCCTTCAGCGGTGAGCCGGCTGAGGGCCTCCCGCAGCGGGGTGCGGGAGATGCCGAGCCGCTCGGACTGCTCGACCTCGGCCAGCACTGTGCCGGGGAGGAGGCGCCATTCGATGATGTCCTCGCGCAGGGCCGCATAGGCCTTGTCGCTGGCGCGCATCCTGACTCCTTCGTTAGCTGACCCGATCAGTGTATACACACTTGGCCTTTCAGCCCAGCTTTTTGAGCAAATTGAGATAATTCCATCGTCCGCTGTATACACAACCCTTGTGTTGGTCGCCCTCGCCCGGCTACCATGAGCTGCATCACAACGTCGTGGACGGGATTACTTCATGGTCACCAAAAGCTACCGGGACAGCTATCAGCGCAGTGTTGAGCAGCCGGAGGACTTCTGGCTCGAGGCCGCCAGGAAGGTCGACTGGAGCACGCCGCCCAGCCGGGCCCTCGACTCCAGCCGCGCTCCGCTCTACGACTGGTTTCCCGATGGCGTACTGAACACCAGCTACAACGCCCTTGACCGGCACGTGGCCGAAGGCCGCGGCACCCAGGACGCCCTGATCTACGACTCCGCCATGCTCGGCACACAGCAGCGCTTCAGCTATGCCGAACTCACCGAGCTGGTCGCCCGCTTTGCCGGGGTGCTGCGCAGCCAAGGAGTCGGCAAGGGCGACCGGGTGGTGATCTATATGCCGATGATCCCGGAAGCCGCCATCGCCATGCTCGCCACGGCCCGGCTCGGCGCGATCCACTCGGTGGTCTTCGGCGGCTTCGCGCCCAAGGAACTCGCCGCCCGCATCCGGGACGCCGGCCCCGCCGCCGTCGTCACCGCGTCCGGCGGGATTGAACCCTCGCGGCGGATCGAGTACCTCCCGGCCGTCGCCGAAGCGCTCGAACTTGCCGGCGCGCCGGAGACCCCCGTGCTGGTCAAGGCGCGGGACGGGTTCACGGCGTCCGCTGCCGACTACACGGGCTGGCTGGACTGGGACTCCGCGATGGCGTCCGCCGAGCCCGCCGCCCCGGTGGACGTCAAAGCCACGGACCCGCTCTACATCCTCTACACCTCGGGAACCACCGGCTCGCCCAAGGGTGTGGTGCGGGACAACGGCGGCCACGCCGTCGCCCTGGGCTGGACGCTGGAGAACATTTACGAGATCGGCCCCGGCGACGTGATGTGGACAGCCTCCGACGTCGGCTGGGTGGTGGGTCACTCGTACATCGTCTACGGGCCGCTGCTCGCCGGCGCCACCACCGTGATTTATGAGGGCAAGCCGGTAGGCACCCCGGACGCCGGCGCGTTTTGGCGGGTCATCCAGGACCACAAGGTCAACGTGCTGTTCACCGCCCCGACCGCGCTGCGGGCCATCCGCAAGGCCGACCCCGAAGCGAAACTGCTCGAACACTACGACATCTCCAGCCTGCGCACCCTCTTTGCTGCGGGGGAGCGGCTGGACACCGACACCTTCCATTGGGCCTCCCGCGTCCTCGGCGTGCCGGTGGTCGATCACTGGTGGCAGACCGAGACCGGCTGGGCCATCTGCGCCAACCCGCGCGGCCTGGACGGCCTGCCGATCAAGGCCGGCTCGCCGAGCGTTCCGATGCCCGGGTTCAGGCTGCGGATCCTGGACGGCGGGAGCGAAGAGGTGGAGCCCGGAACCGAGGGAAACATCGTCCTGGACCTGCCCCTGCCGCCCGGAACCCTGACCACGCTCTGGCGTAACGACGAGCGCTACATCTCCTCCTACCTGCAGGCCTTCGAGGGCTGCTACGCCACCGGCGACTCCGGCTACCGGGATGAAGACGGCTACGTCTTCGTGATGGGGCGCACGGACGACATCATCAACGTCGCAGGGCACCGGCTCTCCACCGGCGCCATGGAGCAGGTGATCGGCCAGCACCCGGCCGTCGCCGAATGTGCCGTGATCGGACTCGCGGACCCGCTCAAGGGTCAGCGGCCCAGCGGCTACGTGGTGCTCAAATCGGGGGTGGACGTGCCGGAGGAGGTCCTGGTCAAGGATTTGGTCGCGCTGGTGCGGCGGGACATCGGCGCCGTGGCGGATTTCAAGCACGTCACGGTCGTGGAGGCCCTGCCCAAGACCCGCTCCGGGAAGATCCTGCGCAAGACCATGCGCCAAATCGCCGACGGCGAGGACTACGTGGTGCCGTCCACGATCGAGGACGCCGGCGTGATCGACCAGCTCCTCGGGACACTGCGGCCCGGCGGCGCGCTACGGGGCTAGGACGCGGGCCGGCTCCAGCGGTATTCGTTCTCCGGCCGGCCCGGGGCGCCGTAGCGCGCGGTGCGTGACACCGTGCCGGCGTCGGCGAGGTACTCGAGGTAGCGGCGTGCCGTCACCCGGGACATGCCCAGCGCTTCCATCACCTCGCTGGCCGACACCGCGCCGGCCTGCAGCTTCATGAAGTCCTGCACGGAATCCAGCGTGGAGGAGGACAGGCCCTTGGGCAGTGGCAGTTCGGAGGGCGCCCGCAGGCTCGCGAAGGCCTGGTCTACGTCGCTCTGCGAGGCGCCGGCCCCGGCGCCGCCCGGGCCGGGGGAGGCCAGCTGGTCGCGGAACAGCCGGTAGCTGCGCAGCTTGTCCGCGAAGGTGGCGTAGGTGAAGGGCTTGATCAGGTACTGCACGACGCCGGTGGCCACGGCGCTGCGGACGATATTGAGCTCGCGCACCGCCGTGATCGCGATGATGTCCGCAAACAGGCCGGCGGCCCGCATCCGGCGGGCGATGTCCAGACCGTGCAGGTCCGGCAGGTTCATGTCCAGCAGAACCAGTTCCACAGGCTGGCCGGCGGCGGAGAGGTCCGTCATCAGGCGCAGGGCGGACTGTCCGTCCGGAGCGGACCCTGCCAGGGTGAAGCCGTCCAGCCGGCCGATGTAGGCGGCGTGGGCGGCCGCGGCGATCGGTTCGTCCTCGACGACGAGTACGCGGATATCGCTCATTGCTGTTCCTCTGCTGTCCGGACGGGTTCTTCCCCGGCGCCTGTCGCCGCGCCTGCCGCCGCCACCGGAACCGCCGGCAGGGTGACACGGAACAGTGCACCGGCCGGACTGGTGATGGTCATGCTACCGCCCAGGCGCTGCACCGCCTGACGGACCAGGGCCAGCCCGAGGCCGCGCCCAAAGCGGCCCGGAGCCTTGGTGCTGAAGCCGTGCCGGAAGACGTCCTCCACGGCATCGGGATCGATTCCGGGTCCGCTGTCCTCCACCGTGATCTCCAGGCCTCCACCCTCGGAGGAGACCGACAGTTCCACAAGGCGCGGCGGCGGCGCATCGGCCGCGGCGTCGATCGCGTTGTCGAGCAGGTTGCCAAGGATGGCCACGAGGTCCTGGACGGCCAGTCCGGTCACAGCCGTGGAGCCGCCGGTGCTCAGGATGAGTTCGACGCCGCGTTCATGCGCCTCGGCCGCCTTGCCCATGACCAGGGCGCCGAGCACCGGTTCCTCGATGGAGCTGACCAGGTCGTCGGTCAGCCGCTGGCTCAGTTCGAGGTCCTTGGTAGCGAAGTCCAGGGCTTCGTTGCCACGCCCGAGTTCCATCAGGGACACGATGGTGTGCAGCCGGTTGGCATGTTCATGGGTTTGGGCGCGGAGGGCGTCGGAGAGCGTCCGCATGGTTTCCAGTTCGCTGCCGAGGGACTCGATCTCGGTGCGGTCCCGGATGGTGGCGACCGTGCCGTAGACGGGGGTGCCGGAGGAAGCCGGCCGTTGCCGGGCCGCAGGGGAGTGGGGCCCCACCGCGGGGCCCTGGTTCACCACCAGCACGCGCCGGCCGGTCAGGTGGATCTCGTCTTGGGCGGTCCGGCCGGATTCGAAGAGCTCCTTGAGGCTCGGCGCCAGCGGCAGATCCGCCAGCGACGGCGCTTCCGGCCCGCGGCCCCCTGAGGGTCCGCGACCGCCGAAGGACCCGCCGTCAACCGCTCGCGGCGGCACCCCCAGCAGCGCCGCCGCCTGGTCGTTGTACATCACCACTTTGCCCTTCGGATCAATGAGGATCACCCCCTCGCGGACCGAATGCAGTACCGATTCGTAGTAGGCGAACAGCTGCGCCAGCTGCTCCGGGCCCCAGCCGCGCGTGACCTGGCGGAGGTAGCGCCCCAGCAGCCAGGAGGCCACCGAACCTCCGGCCAACAGGGCGACCGCGATCGCGAGCAGGGCGGGCAGCCTGCCGGAGAACGCGACATCCACCGTCCCCACCGTCACGCCCGCCGCCACCAGGGCCCGGACCTTGCCGTCCGCGTCCTTGACCGGGGCGATCGTGCGCACCGACGGGCCCAGGGTGCCGGCCATGATCTCGGTAAAGACCTCGCCACGCAGGGCCGCGTCGATCGAGCCGATGTACGGCTTGCCGAGCTCCTCGGTGCGGGGATGGGTCCACCGGGTCCGGTCCGGCGCCATGATCGTGATGAAGTCCGCCCGGGCGTCCCGCATCACTTTAAGGGCGTAGGGCTGGAGCCGCGCAGAAGGATCCGTGGCGCTCGCCGCCTGCAGGACCAGGGGATTGTCGGCCACCGCGGTGGCCACCCCGGCCATCCTGCGGCCGGCCTCCTCGTAGGCGTGGTCCCTGGCGTCCACAAAGGTGGCCGTGCCAACAATGGCCGTCAGGGCCAGCATGAACAACAGGTGGGCCACAAACAGCCTGCGGGCAATGCTCCAGTGATGGATCAACTGCACCTTCCATGACCAATATGAACGCAACGGTGATGCGCGTCACCTCATCCCCAATGATGGAGGAACACGCAGAACGGACGTGATGCGCGCCCCAAGCCGCATCGAAGTCCAGCCTATCCAAGGAGAACACCATGGCCTCTCAAAGAGGAGAGTCAGCGGCACCGGCCGCGGCGCCGGTTAAAAAGCGCAAGGGGCTGGACAAGTCCCACTACCTGTACATGGCCGTCATAATCGCTGTTGTTCTCGGGGCCCTGGTCGGGTTGATCTTCCCCGAGGTCGGCAAGTCGCTCAAGCCGCTGGGCGACGGCTTCGTCAAGCTCATCAAGATGTTGATCGCCCCCGTCATTTTCTGCACCATTGTGCTCGGCATCGGCTCGATCGCCAAGGCGGCAACTGTCGGCAAGGTCGGCGGCCTGGCCCTCGGCTACTTCATCGTCATGTCGACCTTCGCCCTGGCCATCGGCCTCGTCGTCGGCAACCTGATCCACCCGGGCACCGGCCTAAAGCTCGCCCCGTACGATCCGAACAAGAAGGCCGCGACGGACAGCACCGTCGACTTCCTGCTTGGCATCATCCCGGGTGATATCCCCGTGCTGCCCACACTCTTTGCGGCCATCCTCATTGGTTTCGCGCTGCAGAAGATGGGCACCCAGGGCGCCCCGATCCTGAAGGCCATCGGCCACGGCCAGACCCTCGTGTTCCGCCTCCTGATCATGATCATGTGGCTGGCCCCGGTGGGTGCGTTCGGTGCGATCGCCGCCGTCGTCGGTGCCACCGGGGTGCAGGCCATCATCAGCATGGCCACGCTCATGGTCGCCTTCTACATCACCTGCGCCGTCTTCATTGTTGTGATCCTGGGCGGTGTGCTGAAGGTGGTCTCCGGCGTCAACATCTTCCGGCTGATGAAGTACCTCGCCCGCGAATACCTGCTGATCTTCTCCACCTCGTCCTCGGAGTCGGCATTGCCCCGCCTGATCGCGAAGATGGAACACCTCGGCGTCTCCAAGCCGGTCGTCGGCGTCACGGTCCCCACCGGCTACTCCTTCAACCTGGACGGCACGGCCATCTACCTGACTATGGCCTCCCTCTTCGTCGCCAACGCGATGGGCACGCCGTTGGACCTGGGCGCCCAGATCTCGCTGCTGGTCTTCATGATCATCGCCTCCAAGGGCGCCGCCGGCGTCACCGGCGCCGGCCTCGCCACCCTGGCAGCGGGCCTGCAGGCCCACCGCCCGGAGCTGCTCGGCGGCGTAGGCATGATCGTCGGCATCGACCGTTTCATGTCCGAGGCCCGCGCGCTGACCAACTTCACCGGCAACGCCGTGGCGACCGTCTTGATCGGCACCTGGGTCAAGGAGATCGACGGCGGGCAGGTCGAGCGGGTGCTCTCGGGCGCCGAGCCCTTCGACGAGCAGACCATGGTCGCCGGCCACTCCGGGCACGAGGCCGCCGTTGAACCTGCCGACCAGACTGCCCCGGCGGTACCGGTCAACGCCTAAGCGCCCGCCCGAACGCACTGAAACCACCCGGACGCGCACCCCGCGTCCGGGCGGTTTTGTCTGCGGCGCGGCCGAGTTGCCGGGCAAGCCTCGACCTTTACCAGAGGGTCAAGGCGCGCGCAACGGCGGCTGTCAAGGTCCGTCGAATACCGTGTCGGGGGCTGTAACCTTGGGAGGAATAACGATCCGCGCCGGACGGCAGCCAGCAAGACCAGGCGGGCCAGCAAGACAGGCCCTTCAGCAAAATAATGCAGCCGGCAGGATCGGGCACGAAAATCACCGTCATCGAAAGTGTGGATAGATACGTGAGCAGCGAACAGGGTTCAGCCACTCTGGAAGGCACCGGACTCGACCTGGAAGACGCCATCATGGGCCCCACCGGGCGCCCCCAACGCGATTTTCCCGAGCCTGCGCCGCTGTCTTCCCACGGCCCGGCCCGAGTCATCGCCATGGTCAACCAGAAGGGCGGCGTGGGTAAGACCACGTCCACCATTAACCTGGCCGCCGCCCTGGCCGAATACGGCCGCCGCGTACTGCTGGTCGACTTCGACCCGCAGGGTGCACTTTCCGCCGGCCTCGGCACCAACCCGCACGAACTGGACCTGACGGTTTACAACGTCCTGATGGACCGCAAGGTCGACATCCGCGACGCCATCCAGAAGACCGGCGTCGAGAACGTGGACCTGCTGCCGGCCAACATCGACCTCTCCGCCGCGGAAGTCCAGCTGGTGAACGAGGTTGCCCGCGAGCAGGTCCTGGACCGGGCGCTGAAGAAGGTCGAGGACGACTACGACGTCGTGCTGATCGACTGCCAGCCCTCGCTCGGCCTGCTGACCGTCAACGCGCTGACCGCGGCGCACGGCGTCATCATCCCGCTGATCTGTGAATTCTTTGCCCTGCGTGCCGTGGCGCTGCTGGTCGAAACGATCGACAAGGTCCAGGACCGGTTGAACCCGCGCCTGCAGGTCGACGGCGTCCTCGCCACGATGTACGACGCCCGCACCCTGCACGGCCGCGAGGTCATCGCCCGGCTCGTGGAGGCCTTCGGGGACAAGGTCTTCGAGACCGTCATCAAACGCTCCATCAAGTTCGCCGACGCCACCGTGGCTGCCGAGCCGATCACCAGCTACGCCGGCAACCACGCCGGCGCCGACGCCTACCGCCGACTGGCCAAAGAGCTGATTTCGCGCGGCGGCGCGCCCTAGCCAGGTCCGTGGCGGCGACAGGCACCCCGACGGCAGAGCTGTCACCGTCCGGGAAGAAACCCGGCTTCGAGGTCCGGCTGGCCAACTTCACCGGCCCCTTCGACCTGCTCCTGGGCCTGATCTCCAAGCACCAGATGGACATCACCGAGGTGGCGCTGGCCACGGTCACCGACGAGTTCATCAAGTACATCAAGGGACTGCAAAAGCTGGGGGAGGAGTGGGCGCTGGATGAGGCCAGCGAATTCCTGGTCATCGCCGCCACCTTGCTGGACCTGAAGGCCGCCCGGCTGCTGCCCGCGGGCGAGGTCGAGGACGACGAGGACATTGCGCTGCTCGAGGCCCGCGACCTGCTGTTCGCCCGGCTGCTCCAGTACAAGGCCTTCAAACAGGTTGCCGGGCTCATCGGCTCGACGCTGGAGCTGGAGGGCCGCCGCTACCCACGGCAAGTCGCGCTTGAAAGCCACTTCGCCGCACTGTTGCCCGAACTGGTCTGGAAGCACACCCCGCAGGATTTCGCGGCCCTGGCCGAGGCGGCCCTGAAGCCCAAGGAAGCGGCTCCCACCGAAGTTGGGCTCGCCCACCTGCACGGCACGCCGGTCAGCGTGAAGGAGCAGGCCGAGATCATCGGCCATCGGCTGCGGCTGGGCAAGGCGCTCACCTTCCGGGCCCTGATCGCCGACGCCGAATCCACCCTCGTGGTGGTGGCCCGGTTCCTGGCGCTGCTGGAAATGTTCCGGGACAAGGCGGTGGGCTTTGACCAGTTGCTGCCGCTCGGCGAGCTGTCCGTCCACTGGACAGCCGAGGACCCGGACTGGAGCAGCGAGAAACTCAGCGAAGAATACGAGGAACAGCCGTGACCGAAGTACCGACCCCTGGCACAGCCGACGCGGCCTCAGCCGACGCGGCCCCGGACGCTACCGGCGAGGCCGGGCTGCCGGACCTGGCCGGGCTGCCCGGCGGTGCCCGCGGCGCCCTGGAAGCCGTCCTCATGGTCATCGACGAACCGGCCACTGCCCTGGAGCTGGCGACCGGCCTGGACCTGACGGTCGACGTCGTCGAGGGCCTGCTCGGGGAACTGCAACGGGAGTATAACGGCTATACTGGTAATGCCCCGGATGTGGACGACGCCAGCACTGCTTTAACTTCTGCTGGTTTCGGCACCGCCCCCCGGGGTTTTGAATTGCGGAATATCGCCGGAGGCTGGCGGATCTATTCCCGCGCTGAGTTCGCCGACGTCGTAGGCGGATTCGTGCTGGAAGGCCAGACAGCCAGGCTGACGCAGGCGGCGCTCGAAACGCTCGCCGTCATCGCCTACCGCCAGCCCGTATCCAGGGCGCGGGTGTCTGCAATTCGAGGGGTCAATGTTGACTCCGTCGTGCGGACGCTGACCCAGCGCGGACTGATCGAGGATTCGGGAAATGATCCTGAGTCCGGGGCCATCCTGTACCGCACGACGTCGTATTTCCTCGAACGTATGGGAATCGGCTCGGTGGCTGAGTTGCCTCAGCTTTCACCCCACCTTCCAGGGCTTGAAGGCATAGCAGAGTATTACGACGCAGGAAGAATGTAGGCAGGAATGCTGCCTGCGTAACAAGTAACCACCAGGGCAGAAGCATCTGCCCGGCCGGTGGGGGCAGCCGTGAGGCGTCCGCCGCGGGCCACCAAACGAAGGACGGGTCATGACACAGGCGGGACGCCAGGGTTCACCACGTAACGGTTCGGGACGCACCAGCGCCGGACACCAATCAGCGCGCACCCAGGGTGCGGGCGGCGCCGGCCGAGGCCAGCGCGACTTTCCCAAGGGCGGCGGCGACCGCCCGTTCAAGCGCCCCAAGCCGCGCGAAGAGGCTTTCATCGACCCGGATCTGAACCCGGGCGGCGGAGCGCCGGAGTCGGGCGACCGGAACAGCAGCCGGTCTGACGCGCGCAAGCCTGCGGCCCGCAAACCGGCCGCCCGCAAGCCCGGCGCCGGCAAGGTTCCCGGCACTCCGGGCGCGCTCAAGCCCAAGCCGCGCGTCGGTGCCGGCGCGGCCAAGGCCACCGGTTCGCGTGCGTTCGGCAGCGAACGCTTCGGCCAGAACCTCGGGCCCGTCCGCAAACCGGGCCGCAAGCGCGGACCGCGCCAGGACGTGCCCCAGTCGGAGCTGCACGATGCCGACGGCATCCGCCTGCAGAAGGTCATGGCCTCCGCCGGCGTCGCTTCCCGGCGCGTCTGCGAGGAAATGATCGCCGAAGGCCGCGTCGAGGTCGACGGCCAGGTCGTCACGGAGCTCGGCGTGCGCGTCGACCCGAAGACCTCCGTGATCCACGTGGACGGCCTGCGGATCCAGCTGGACGAGAACATGGTCTACATGGTGTTCAACAAGCCCAAGGGTGTCGTCTCCACGATGGAGGACCCGGACGGCCGCCCGTGCATCAGCGACTTTGTTCGCAACCACCACGGCGAACGCCTCTTCCACGTCGGCCGGCTCGACGTCGCCACCGAGGGCCTGCTGCTGCTGACCAACGACGGCGAACTCGCCAACCGCCTGACGCACCCGTCCTACGAGGTGCCCAAGACGTACCTCGTCCAGGTCCGTGGACCGTTCCCGCAGGGCGTCGGCGCGCAGCTCAAGGCCGGCGTCGAGCTCGAAGACGGCATCGCCTCCGTGGACTCCTTCAAGCTCGTCGACTCAACGCCGGGCCACGTGCTGATCGAGGTTGTGCTGCACTCGGGCAAGAACCGCATCGTGCGGCGCCTCTTCGACGCCGTCGGTTTCCCGGTGCTGCGCCTGGTCCGCGTCAAGGTCGGTCCCATCGGCCTGGGCGACCAGCGCCAGGGCAGCATCCGCAACCTCGGCAAGCAGGAAGTCGGCCACCTGCTGGCGTCCGTGGGGCTGTAAAGCATGTCCGCATTTCGTACCCACGGCCGCGGCCACCTGAACGGGCCGGTCGTGGTCGTGGGGACCGGGCTGCTGGGCACCAGCATCGGGCTGGGGCTCCGGGGCCGCGGCGTCGCCGTTTTCCTCTCCGACCCCTCGCCCACCAACCAGGCCGTCGCCGTGGACATCGGCGCCGGCCTGCCGTTGGCGCGCCTTGACGGCGAGACGCCGGAACTTGTCGTGGTGGCCGCGCCGCCGGACGTGACCGCCGACGTCGTCGCCCGCGCCCTCGCGGACTACCCGCAGGCCGTCGTCGTGGACATTGCCAGTGTCAAAGCCGGCATCCTGGCCGAACTGCGCAACCGCGGTGCAGACCTGGGCCGCTACGTTGGCACGCACCCGATGGCGGGACGGGAGAAGTCCGGCCCGGTCGCCGCCCGCGGGGAATTGTTCACCTCGATGCCGTGGGTGCTCTGCCCAACGCCGGAAACCCGGCCCGAGGCCCTGCAGGCGGCGCGTGCGCTGGCCGGCGACCTGGGCGCGATCGTCTCCGAGTTCGGGGCCGAGGAACACGACGAAGCCGTGGCGCTGGTCTCGCACCTGCCCCAGGTGATGTCCTCGCTCGTGGCCAGCAGGCTGCAGGGAACCCCGCTGCACGCGCTCTCGCTGGCCGGCAACGGGCTTCGCGACGTCACCAGGATCGCCGCGAGCGACCCCACGCTCTGGGTGCAGATCCTCGGCGCCAACGCGGGCAAGGTCGTGGAAATCCTGCACGGTGTCCGCGAGGACCTGAACCGCTTGATCGGAACCCTTGAGGATCCGACGGCGCCCGGTGCCAGGCTGGACCTTGCCCAGCTGATCAGCGAGGGCAATGCGGGCCAGGCCCGGATCCCGGGCAAGCACGGCGGACCGCCGCAGGCCTACTCCTGGCTGACCGTCCTGGTGGACGATACGCCCGGCCAGATCGCGCGGCTCTTGACCGAAATCGGCGAGATCGGCGTCAACCTCGAGGATCTCCGCCTGGACCACTCTTCAGGACAGAATGTAGGCATGGTGGAAATCTCCGTGCTGCCAAACAAGCATGAGCTGCTCATCGAAGCCCTCAACGACCGTGGATGGCGGGTACTCCAGTAATGACCCAGGAACTTATTGAAACGGTGGACGTCGTCCGCCCCGGCAAGAGCCTTGTTGTCGCTATCGACGGCCCCTCCGGCTCCGGCAAATCCAGCGTCAGCAAAGAAGTGGCCCGCCGACTCCGGCTGGCCTACCTCGACACCGGCGCCATGTACCGGGCGCTGACCTGGTTCTGCCTCGACAGCGGCACGGACCTTGCTGACGGCGAAGCCATTGAAGCCGCCGCCGAGGGCCTCCAGCTGGAAATCAGCACGAGCCCGCAGGAAGAGTACGTCCGCGTCGCGGGTGTCGACATCACCGACGCCATCCGCGAGCCGGCCATCTCCGCGGCGGTCAGCGCCGTCGCCACCACGCTCGGGGCGCGGACCGAACTGATCCGCCGGCAACGCGAGCTGATCGAGAAGCACCACCGCCGCATGGTGGTGGAGGGCCGGGACATCACCACCGTCGTCGCGCCCCACGCCGAGGTGCGCATGCTGCTCACCGCCAGCGAGGAGGCCCGGCTTCGCCGCCGCGGCATCCAGCTCGGCGGGAGCCAGAACGCCGAGCAGCTCGCGGCGCAGGTCACGGCGCGGGACGCGAAGGACTCCACCGTGGTGAACTTCACCCAGGCCGCCGACGGCGTGGTGACGCTGGATTCCTCGGACCTGGACTTCGCCCAGACCGTCGACGCGGCCCTCGGGATCGTGCAGCGGATCATCGACCACACGGCCATCAACCGTGACTGAGAGAGCAGCCGCGGCGAAGCATCCTGCCCGCTGGTACTTGTTCGGAACCATGGCGTGGAGCCGTCCGGTCGGCTGGTTGCTCGACCACCTGGTGTACCGGACCACGGTCAGGGGCCGGGCCAACGTACCGGCCGCGGGCCCGGTGATCTTTGCCGGCAACCACATCAGTTTCCTTGACGGCCCGGTCATGTTCGGCGCAGCGCCCCGGCCGATGCACATCTTCGTGAAGCAGGAGATGTTCAAAGGCTTCCTGGGCCTGGTCCTCAAGGCGTCCGGCCAGCTGCCGGTGGACCGTTCGGGGGACCGGAATGCGCTGGAGCGGGCCAAGGGCTTGCTCGACGCCGGACGGTGCGTGGGGATCCTGCCCGAAGGCACCCGGGGGAGCGGGGAGGCCGCCGCCATCAACAACGGCGTGGCCTGGCTGGCGCTGAACTCGGCGGCCACCGTGATCCCGGTAGCCATCCTCGGCACCAGGGTCAGCGGCGAGCACCTCAACGCGGTTCCCCGGCCGGGCCGGCGCTTGCACGTCAGCTTCGGCGGCGCCCTTACCGTCAGCCGCAGGCCCGGCGAGACCGGGCGTGCTTCAATGGACAGGGTGGGAACCGAGATCCGCGCCGCACTGGCGCGCCATGTCCAGGACACAATTCAAAGCAGCGGGCAGCGACTGCCCGGGGCGGATTCCCCGCAAGAACCACAGACAGCAGTAGCCGCGACGCCGGCAGATCACCACCTAAGGAAAGTGCAATGAGCGATACGACTCAAACCCCCGGCCATTTTGGCGCCGGCGAAGACGAATACACGCCCACCGGCACGGACCAGGTGGCGGAGAACCTCGCTGCCATGGACGACGAGGAAGCCGAGCTGCGTGCGGCTTCGCTCCGGGCCGGCCTGGACGACTACGAGCTGGACGAGGAAGACGCCGCCCTGCTGAGCGGGCGCTACGAGGACGAGGACTTCGACGGCCCGGTCAAGCTTGACCCGGTCCTGGCCATCATCGGCCGCCCGAACGTGGGCAAGTCCACCCTGGTCAACCGCATCCTGGGCCGCCGCGAAGCCGTGGTGGAAGACACCCCCGGCGTCACCCGTGACCGCGTGATGTACTCCGCCCACTGGAACGGCCGGAACTTCACGGTCGTCGACACGGGCGGCTGGGAGCAYGACGCCCGCGGCATCCACGCCCGCGTCGCCGAGCAGGCCGAGATGGCCGTGGAGCTCGCCGACGCCGTCCTGTTCGTGGTGGACTCCGCCGTCGGCGCGACCGCCACGGATGAGGGCGTCATGAAGATGCTGCGCAAGTCCAAGAAGCCGGTCATCATGGTGGCCAACAAGGTTGACGACTTCGCCCAGGAAGCCGACTCGGCCGCGCTCTGGGGCCTCGGCTTCGGCGAGCCGTACCCGGTGTCCGCACTGCACGGCCGCGGCGTCGCCGACCTGCTCGACCACGTCATGGACACCCTGCCGGAGTTCTCCACCATCGAAGGCCTGGAGCGCAGCGGCGGTCCACGCCGTATCGCCCTGATCGGCAGGCCGAACGTCGGCAAGTCCTCGCTGCTGAACAAGCTGGCTGGCTCCGAGCGCGTCGTCGTTGACAACACCGCAGGCACTACCCGCGACCCGGTCGACGAGTTCATCGAGCTCGGCGGCCGCACCTGGCGCTTCGTCGATACGGCCGGCATCCGCCGCCGCCAGCACATGGCCCAGGGCGCGGACTTCTACGCCTCGCTCCGGACCCAGAGTGCCCTCGAAAAGGCGGAGGTCGCCGTCGTGCTCCTCGCCGTGGACGAAGTGCTCAGCGAGCAGGACGTGCGCATCCTGCAGCTTGCGATCGAGTCCGGCCGTGCGCTGGTGCTCGCGTTCAATAAATGGGACCTGCTCGACGACGAACGCCGCACCTACCTGGAACGCGAGATCGAACAGGATCTCGCCCACGTGGCATGGGCCCCGCGGGTAAACATCTCGGCCAAGACCGGCTGGCACAAGGACCGGCTGGTTCCGGCCCTGGACACCGCGCTGGAGAGCTGGGACAAGCGCATCCCCACCGGACGCCTGAACGCGTTCCTCGGCGAGCTGGTCGCGGCGCACCCGCACCCGGTCCGCGGCGGCAAGCAGCCGCGCATCCTCTTCGGCACCCAGGCCTCGAGCCGTCCGCCGAAGTTCGTGCTCTTCACCACCGGTTTCCTGGACCCCGGCTACCGCCGGTTCATCACGCGCCGGCTCCGCGAAACCTTCGGTTTCGAGGGCACGCCGATCGAGGTCAACATGCGGGTGAGGGAAAAGCGCGGCAAGAAGCGCTAATTCCGGACGCACCCGCGGGGAAAAGTTCCCGTGACATGGTCAAAGTGTCACGGGCACCCTCCGGAATCGTGTAAGCTTTTGGAGGTGGTTCGGCCGGACTGCTCAGATGAATTCTTTTGGATTTCCAAATGAAGCATCGTGAGCGGAGAACGGCGGAACCAGCGGGCTGTAGCGCAGCTTGGTAGCGCACTTGACTGGGGGTCAAGGGGTCGCAGGTTCAAATCCTGTCAGCCCGACCAACAGAAAGTACCCCGCCATTCCGGCAACGGAATGGCGGGGTTTTCTGTTTAACCCGACTTCGGGGCGCCTACTTCAAGAAGCGTGATGTCCGGCGGTCCGCCAGGATCTTGCCCTTCGTCTGGCAGCTCGGGCAGTACTGCAGGGCGGTGTCGGCAAAGGAGACTTCGCGCACCGTGTCACCGCAGACCGGGCATGCCTCTCCGGCCCGGCCGTGCACCCGCATGTGGCTTCGCTTCGCATCTTTGAGCTCACTTGGCGGCTTCCCGTGGGCCTCCGCCACCGCCGTCCCCAGAATCTCGTGGATCGCTTCGTACAACCGCTCCACCGCCGCCCGGTCCAAAGACTTGGCGATCGCGAACGGGGACATCCTTGCCGCGTGCAGGATCTCGTCGCTGTAGGCGTTCCCGATGCCGGCAATGACACCCTGGCTGCGCAGCACCCCCTTGACCTGCTGGTTGCTGGCCGCGAGGATTCCGGCCAGGGCCTCGACGTCGAACCCGGCGCCGAACGGATCCGGTCCGAGTGCCGCGACTCCCGGCACATCGGACGGGTTTCGCACCAGGTACACCGCCAGGCTCTTCTTCGTGCCCGCCTCGGTCAGGTCCAGGTCCAGCGGTCCGGCCGGGCTGGAAAACGACAGCCGTGCCGCGATGTGCCCGCTGCCCATCTTCAGCACCGCGCCGGTGGGGGCGTCGGTGAACCGCACCCACCCGGCCCGGGCCAGGTGAAAGACAAGGTGCAGCCCGTCGGCTTCGATGTCCACGAACTTGCCGTGCCGGCCCACCCCCGTCACGGTCCGGCCTTCCAATTCCGAGATGGGAGGATCCGCCGTCTTCAGCACCGCGAACGAGACGATCTGGACTTTGCTGAGCACGGCGCCGCGCAGGCGGGTGTCCAGGAAGTCCGCGAGTGCCGCTACTTCCGGTAGCTCAGGCATGGGCAAATCCGGCCGGAACGGGTGCGGGTGCTGGCATGGGCCCATCATGCCAGAGTCCTCCCCGGGTCCGGCCGGATATGCCTATACTTTCAGCGGCGGCCCGTTCGATCGGCCGCCGTCGACCTTGGTGATAGACCCGACGAAAGGCCCGCCATGAGCATCATTCCCGAAGAGCTGTCCTACACCGCGGAACACGAATGGGTCTCCGCCCCGAACGCCGACGGAGTCGTCCGCGTGGGGATCACGGATTTTGCCCAGGACGCGCTCGGGGACGTCGTCTACGCCCAGATGCCGGAGGTCGGCACCGACATCAAGGCGAACGACGTCGTCGGTGAGGTCGAATCCACCAAGAGTGTCAGCGATATCTACGCCCCGGTCAGCGGCGAAGTGGTGGCCCGCAACGAGGCATTGGACACCGATTCCGCCCTGATCAATTCCGATCCCTACGGCGAGGGCTGGCTGATCGAAATCAAGCTCGCCGAGGCCGACGCCGTGGAGTCGTTGCTCAGTGCGTCGGAGTACGAACAACAGGTAGGCTAATGGGAAGGTCTCCGGGCCGTGTTACTGGACACACCGATTGTTGGACACAACAATTGTGCGCCTAAGTGGCCGGCCGGGGGGACTGACTACCGGATCYGCCAGGCTTTTCCGGACGGCATGCGTTGTTTGCAGGGGGGACACCTGCAACGAATGAGGAGGACTCAATGGTTGGGCACGGACAGAACGACACCGGTGAATACGGCACGGGTGGAGTGAAAGCCTCGGAGACCACATCCATCCATCTCACTCCTATCCGCGATGAGCCCACGCTCACTCCGAAGGTTTCGGTCGAGGAACGCACGGCCATCGAGTCGCTCCCGGCGGGCTCCGCCCTGCTGGTGGCGCACAGCGGTCCGAACGCCGGCGCCCGTTTCCTGCTCGACTCGGACGTCACGACGGCGGGACGGCACCCGGACGCCGACATCTTCCTCGACGACGTCACGGTCTCGCGCCGCCACGTCGAGTTCCGCCGCACGGCCCGCAGCTTCGAGGTCGTGGACACCGGCAGCCTGAACGGCACCTATGTCAACCACGACCGTGTCGACAGCGTGGAGCTGAAGTCCGGTAACGAGGTGCAGATCGGCAAGTTCCGGCTCACCTTCTACCTCAGCCCTGCCCGTACCTCAGGCAACGTCTGATCCCGGGGTAGTTGCCTGTGGCCATGGCACAAGCCGAACGGCGCGGACCCCAGGTCCTGAACATCGGGGAGGTCCTGGCTCAACTGAGCGATGACTTCCCCAATATGACCGCGTCGAAAATCCGGTTCCTTGAGGAAAAGGGGCTCATCAACCCGCAGCGGACACCGGCGGGCTACCGGCAGTACTCGGAGGGCGACGTCGAACGCCTGCGCTTCGTGCTGGCCCTGCAGCGGGACCAGTACCTGCCGCTGAAGGTGATCAAGGACTACCTGGACGCGATCGACCGCGGCGAACGCCCGGACAACCTGCCGCCCGGCGTCACGGTCTCGCCGCGGATCGTCTCCGAGCAACTCGCCGCGGAACTGAACCACCGGGTGCGCCTGCTCAGCGAGGAACAGCTCCGCACGGAGTCCGGGGCCAGCGTGCCGCTGCTGGAGTCGCTGCTCAGCTTCGGGCTGATCGGCCACGTCAACGGCAAGTTCGATGAACACGCCCTGCAGGTTGCCCGCGCATGCGTGCAGCTGGAGGGGCATGGCCTCGAACCCCGCCACCTGCGCCCGTTCCAGGCCGCCGCCGACCGCGAATTCGGGCTGGTGGAACGCGCGGTTGCAACCCTGACCTCGCGCAAGGATGCCGCATCGCACGCCCGTGCCGCCGAGGCCGCCCGGGAAATCAGCGAACTGTGCCTCTCGCTGCACCGGGCCCTGGTCCAGGACCGCATCTCGAGGATGGACATCTGATGATTGAGGTGGAAATCGTAGGCGTACGGATTGAACTTCCGTCGAACCAGCCGCTGGTGCTTCTCAAGGAGATGCACGGGGAGCGCCACGTCCCCATCTGGATCGGCACCCCGGAGGCCAGCGCCATCGCCCTGGCCCAGCAGGGCGTCGTCCCGCCGCGGCCAATGACGCACGACCTGCTCGTGGACGTCGTCGAGGCGCTCGGCCACACGATCGTCAGCGTCAATATCGTGGCGGTCGAGGACAACATCTTCTATGGCCAACTCCAGTTCGAAGACGGCACCACCGTGAGCTCGAGGGCCTCGGACGCCCTGGCCCTGGCCCTGCGGGCCAAGTGCCGGATCTGGTGCGCGGACTCCGTGATGGAAGAAGCCGGGGTGCGCATCACCGAGCACGACGACGGCGAGGAGGCCCAGCCCGGTCCCGCCGTCGACGAAGAGGGGGAGCTGCGCCGCTTCCGCGAGTTCCTGGACGACGTCGAACCAGAGGATTTCGCCGGCTGAGCCGGGTCAAAGCTTAAAGTCGAGGTCGAAAGTTTCGACACGCCCCGGCAATACCCCCAACGTCTTTGACCTTGGGCCCCGGCGGGCCTAACGTCGGAGGTACAAGTTCCCATTGCATACAACAGCCGCGCAAGTCACACTGGACAAAGCAGCCGGAGCCGAAACTACACGGATGATTTTCGTGGCCCTTCGGTCCGGCGCCGCTCCCGGACACCGCGTTGTTGCTGCAAGTTCCCGCGGGAGCTCATGACAAGGAGGATCCACGTGAGTCCGAAAGGCGAAGCAGGCGAGCTTAAGCAGGCCTCGACGGCAGGCGTAGCTGTGCCCGCGAGTGGTGCCCAGGGCCTGCTGTTCACCGAGGATCTTCCCGTCCTGGACGAAGACGCGGGCTACCGCGGCCCCACGGCGTGCAAGGCGGCCGGAATCACCTACCGCCAGCTGGACTACTGGGCCCGCACCGGACTCGTCGAACCCGCCGTGCGCGGTGCGGCCGGCTCCGGTTCGCAGCGTCTCTACGGTTTCCGCGACATCCTTGTCCTCAAAGTCGTCAAGCGGCTCCTCGATACGGGTGTCTCGCTGCAGCAGATCCGTACGGCCGTTGAACACCTTCGCGAACGAGGGGTCGAGGACCTGGCACAGATCACGCTCATGAGCGACGGCGCCAGCGTCTACGAGTGCACCTCGGCCGACGAAGTCATCGACCTGGTCCAGGGCGGACAGGGCGTTTTCGGCATCGCCGTCGGCCGGGTCTGGCGCGAAGTGGAAGGAAGCCTGGCGGCCCTCCCGAGCGAGCATGCCTCGGACCAGTCCTTCCCCGACGACGAACTCAGCAAGCGCCGCGCTGCCCGCAAAATCGGCTAGCAGGCCGGAAAAACTTAACAGAGAAGCGCGGGGCCACGATGTGGCCCGCAGCGCCCTGGATTTGCTGCCAGTTCGCCTGCTCCGGGATGTGCGGGGTGAGCAACAGCTCGCCGAACATGGACTGCATCTCGGCCAGGCGGAAACTGTGCTCGGCGGATCCGGAGCGCACCCGGTTGGCCACGATGCCGGCGGGCGAGAGCCCGGGCGCGAACTCCTGCCGGAACAGCTGGATGGCGCGCATGGTGCGCTCGGTGCCCGCGACGGAGAACAGGCCCGGCTCGGCCACCAGGGCGACCTTGTCGCTGGCCGACCAGGCCATCCGGGTAAGGCCGTTCAGCGAGGGCGGGCAATCGATCAGAACGAGCTCGTAGTGTCCGGCGCCTGCCAGCACGGCGGAGAGCCGGCGCAGGTCGCGGCGGCCGAGGTCGGGCCGGTCGTAGATACCGGTGTACGCGGAACCGAGGGCCACGTCCAGCACGGAGGAGGCTGCCGTCTCGTCGGAGGAGGTGCCGTGGGATGCCCCGGCGGCCTTGTGCTCGACCCAGCCGCTGGGGACGACGTTCTCGGCGAGGCGGGCCCGTCGGGGGGACTTGAGCATCCGGCCGATATCCAGTTGCTCGTCGGGCCGGACCCCGAGGGCGGTGCTGGCGTCCGCGTGCGGGTCCAGATCGACCACGAGGGTGGGAATGCCGGCTGCGAGTGCGGCCGACGCCAGTCCGGTTGTCACGGATGTCTTGCCGACACCGCCTTTGAGGCTGCTGATGCTGACTACTTGCACTTGAAAAACCAATACCTAACGCCGGTTGCCGAGACTGGGTCATGCCGGCCCGTGCGTTCCTTCGGACCGGGGCGTGCATGCGCCACCCACCAACTCATCATATGTTGATGCGGCGACGAAACCCTTCTCATTCGGGCTCGCCGGGGCCCGAACTGCCGCGAAGTCCATGAAAGGGCGGCGATCTGCCTAATGCCACCGAAATGACGCATAATGCTGTGATGGGCGCCACAATGATTTGTGTTTGCGCACACCAGTCTTAGAAACTGTGACGACTTACCGAACCACCCGCAATGATGCAGGAGAAGTATGTTTTCCAAGATTCTGGTGGCTAACCGCGGCGAAATCGCCATCCGCGCCTTCCGCGCCAGCTATGAGCTGGGTGCCAAGACCGTTGCAGTGTTCCCAACCGAGGACCGTAACTCGATCCACCGCCAGAAGGCGGATGAGGCGTATCTGATCGGCGAGGAAGGCCACCCCGTGCGGGCGTACCTCGATGTGGATGAGGTTGTCCGCGTGGCGAAAGAAGCCGGCGCGGACGCCATCTACCCGGGCTACGGCTTCCTCTCGGAGAACCCCAACCTGGCCCGCGCCGCCGCTGCTGCGGGGATCACTTTCGTCGGCCCGCCGGCAGAAGTGCTGGAGCTGGCGGGTAACAAGGTCGCCGCGCTGGAGGCTGCCCGCAAGGCCGGCGTCCCGGTGCTCAAATCGAGCAAACCGTCCAAGGACGTCGATGAACTCATCGCCGCAGCGGACGAAATCGGCTTCCCGATCTTCGCGAAGGCAGTGGCCGGCGGCGGCGGCCGCGGCATGCGCCGGGTGGACACGCGGGAGGCGCTGCCCGAGGCGCTGCAGGCTGCCATGCGCGAGGCCGACGCCGCCTTCGGTGACCCCACCATGTTCCTTGAGCAGGCTGTGCTGCGGCCGCGGCACATCGAGGTGCAGATCCTCGCCGACGCCGAGGGCAACGTGATGCACCTCTTCGAGCGCGACTGCTCCATCCAGCGCCGCCACCAGAAGGTTATTGAAATTGCCCCGGCGCCGAACCTCGACGAAGGCATCCGCCAGGCGCTCTACCGGGACGCCGTGAAGTTCGCCAAGGCCCTGAACTACGTCAACGCAGGCACCGTGGAATTCCTGGTCGACACGGTAGGCGAGCGGGCCGGCCAGCACGTCTTCATTGAGATGAACCCGCGCATCCAGGTCGAGCACACCGTCACCGAGGAAGTCACCGACGTCGACCTCGTCCAGGCCCAGCTGCGGATCGCCTCCGGGGAGACTCTCGCCGATCTCGGCCTTTCGCAGGAGACCGTCAAGCTCAACGGTGCTGCGCTGCAGTCCCGCATCACCACCGAGGATCCGGCCAACGGCTTCCGGCCCGACGTCGGAAAGATCACCGGTTACCGTTCGGCCGGCGGCGCCGGTGTCCGGCTCGACGGCGGCACCGTGTACTCCGGCGCCGAGATCAGCCCGCACTTCGACTCGATGCTGGTCAAGCTCACCTGCCGCGGCAGGGACTACAAGACGGCCGTGGCCCGTGCCCGCCGCGCCCTCGCGGAGTTCCGGATCCGCGGCGTGTCCACCAACATCTCCTTCCTGCAGGCCGTGCTGGATGACCCGGACTTCGTCGCCGGCGACGTCGCCACCTCGTTCATCGACGAACGCCCCGAGCTGCTCAAGGCCCGCGTCTCCGCTGACCGCGGCACGAAGCTGCTGACCTGGCTCGCCGAGGTCACCGTCAACAAGCCCAACGGCGAGCTCACGGTGCACACCGACCCGGCGGAGAAGCTGCCCGCCCTCCCGGACACCGACGCCCCCGCGGGGTCCCGCCAGCGGCTGCTGGAGCTCGGCCCGGAGGGCTTCGCGAAAGCCCTCCGCGGCCAGGACGCCGTCGCCGTCACCGACACCACCTTCCGCGACGCCCACCAGTCGCTGCTTGCGACCCGCGTCCGGACCCGCGACCTGGTCGCGGCCGCCCCGGCCGTGTCCAAGCTGCTGCCGGAACTGCTCTCCGTCGAGGCGTGGGGCGGTGCGACGTACGACGTCGCCCTCCGCTTCTTGGGCGAGGACCCCTGGGACCGCCTGGCTGCGCTGCGCAAGGCGCTGCCGAACATCTGCCTGCAGATGCTGCTGCGCGGACGGAACACCGTCGGCTACACGCCGTACCCCGAAGAGGTGACGGTGGCCTTCGTCAACGAGGCGGCCAAGACCGGCATCGACATCTTCCGGATCTTCGATGCCCTCAACGACGTGAACCAGATGGCACCGGCCATCCGCGCCGTCCGCGACACCGGCACCGCCGTCGCCGAGGTGGCCCTCTGCTACACGGCCGACATGCTCGATCCGGATGAGAAGCTGTACACCCTCGACTACTACCTGGACCTGGCCCAGAAGATCGTCGACGCCGGCGCGCACATCCTCGCGATCAAGGACATGGCCGGATTGCTGCGTCCGGCTGCTGCCGCCCGCCTCGTGACGGCCCTGCGGGAGAAGTTCGATCTTCCGGTCCACCTGCACACCCACGACACCGCGGGCGGCCAGCTGGCCACCCTGTTGGCCGCCGTGGATGCGGGCGTTGACGCCGTCGACGTCGCCTCGGCGTCGTTGGCCGGCACCACGAGCCAGCCCTCAGCCTCCGCCCTGGTCGCGGCCCTGGCCCACACGCCGCGCGACACCGGCCTGAGCCTGGCCAACGTCTGTGCCCTGGAACCCTACTGGGAGGCTGTGCGCCGCGTCTACGCACCCTTCGAATCGGGACTGCCGGGCCCCACCGGCCGGGTGTACCAGCACGAAATCCCGGGCGGCCAGCTCTCCAACCTGCGTCAGCAGGCGATTGCGCTGGGACTGGGCGAACGCTTCGAGGCGATCGAGGACATGTACACGGCGGCGGACCGTATCCTCGGCCGGCTCGTGAAGGTTACGCCCTCCTCCAAGGTGGTGGGTGACCTGGCCCTGCACCTCGTGGGCCTGAACGCCGACCCGGCCGACTTCAACGAGAACCCGCAGAAGTACGACATCCCGGACTCCGTGATCGGTTTCCTTTCCGGCGAACTGGGCGACCCTCCCGGCGGCTGGCCGGAGCCGTTCCGGACCAAGGCCCTGCAGGGCCGCAGCGTCAAGGTCCGCGACGTTGAACTGAGCGCCGAGGACAGTGCAGCGCTCAAGGGCGACTCCAAAACGGTGCAGGAGACCCTGAACCGCCTGCTTTTCGCCGGTCCCACCAAGGACTACCAGAAGAGTGTCGAGGCGTACGGCAACTTGTCCGTACTGGACACCCGCGACTACCTCTTCGGCCTGCAGCGCGGCGCCGAGCACGAGATCGAGCTGGAGAAGGGTGTGCGGCTGATCGCGTCCCTGGAGGCTGTTTCCGAACCCGATGAGAAGGGCATGCGCACCGTGATGTGCACGCTCAACGGTCAGTCCCGGCCCGTGGTGGTCCGTGACCGCTCCGTGGTCAGCAACGTCAAGGCCGCCGAGCGGGCCGACTCCTCGCAGCCGGGCCAGGTAGCGGCGCCGTTCGCCGGCGCCGTCACCCTGACCGTCAAGGCCGGCGATGCGGTCAAGGCAGGGGACACGGTTGCGACCATCGAGGCGATGAAGATGGAAGCCTCGATCACGACGCCGGTGGCCGGGACCGTTTCGCGGCTCGCCGTCGGCGCCGTCGAGCAGGTCCAGGGCGGCGATCTGCTGCTGGTCGTGGAATAGCGGCGAAGCGCAGTAGTGCAGTAAGCAGTAGCGCAATAGAAAGGGCTCCTCCGGCCGCAGCCGGAGGAGCCCTTTTCGCTTCGTACCGTCGTTCGAGTGGTATCAGGCGTGGGTGGTCCGCTTGGCGGAGTACATCTCCTCGATCACGTTCTCGAAGTCCTTCATGACCTGGGCGCGCTTGACCTTCATGGACGGCGTCAGGTGGCCGGAGGCCTCGGTGAAGTCGGAGGGCACAATGCGGAACGACTTGATCGCCTCGGCCTGGGACACCGACTGGTTCGCGTGGTTGATCAGCTCCTGGACCGCCGCCTTGACGGCGGGGTTCTCCGCTGCCTCCACCACGGTCGTCGACGCCGGCAGGCCGTGGCGCTGCAGCCAGCCCGGGAGCGCCTCCTCGTCCAGCGTCACGAGGGCGCCGATGAACGGACGGTTATCGCCCACCACGAGGACCTGCGAGACCAGCGCGTCGGCACGGATCTGGTCCTCGAGCAGGGCCGGCACGACGTTCTTGCCGCCGGCGGTGACAATGATTTCCTTCTTCCGCCCGGTGATGGTCAGGAAGCCCTGCCCGTCGAGCTGGCCGATGTCGCCGGTGCGGAACCAGCCGTCCACGAATGCCTCGGCCGTGAGATCCTCCCGGTTGAAGTAGCCGCGCATGACGCACACGCCCTTCGCGAGGATCTCGCCGTCCTCCGCGATCCGCACAGCGTTGCCGGGGATCGGGGCGCCGACCGTGCCGATCTTGATCAGGCCGGGCGTGTTGACCGTGACCGGGGCGGTGGTTTCGGTCAGGCCGTAGCCCTCGAGGATCTGCAGGCCGATGCCCTGGAAGAAGTGGCCGAGCCGTTCGCCGAGCGGGCCGCCGCCGGACACCGCGTGCGCGACCTGGCCGCCCATTGCGTCGCGGAGCTTGCCGTAGACGAGCTTGTCGAACAGGGTGTGTTTGAGCCGCAGGCCCAGGCCCAGCTTGCCCGCCTGGCGGGCCCGCGAATAGGCGATGGCGGTTTCCGCGGCGCGATGGAAGATCGCTCCCTTGCCGCCGTCCTCGGCCTTGGTCAGGGCCGAGTTGTAGACCTTTTCGAAGACCCGGGGGACGGCCAGGATGAACGTCGGCTTGTAGCTTTGCAGGTCCGGCAGCAGGTTCTTGATGTCGGGGGTGTGGGCCACGGTGACGCCCGCAGCAACCGCCAGTACCGAAATGAAACGGGCGAAGACGTGCGCGAGCGGCAGGAACATGATGGTCTTGGCCTGCTCGTGCACGATCTGGCCGAGGGAGGTGGCCAGGACGTTGTCCGAGAGCTCCACGAAGTTGCCGTGCGTCAGTTCGCAGCCCTTTGGCCGGCCCGTGGTGCCGGAGGTGTAGATGATTGTGGCGAGGTCCGTGAGCGAGGCCTGGCTGCGGCGGGCTTCCAGTTCGGCGTCGGTGATCGCGGCGCCGGCGGCGCGGACCTCGTCGAGGGCGTCGCCTTCCAGCTGCCAGACATTCTTCAGCGCGGACAGGCCCTCGGAGCTCGCGGCCTGCCGGATGATGTCCTCGTGGTGGGCGGATTCGCCGAAGGCCGCGACGGCGCCGGAGTCGCCCAGGTTCCAGGCGACCTGCGAGGGGGAGGACGTTTCGTAGATCGGGACCGAGACGGCGCCGGCGAACCAGATCGCGAAGTCGATGAGGGCCCATTCGTACCGGGTGCGGGACATGATGCCGACCCTGTCGCCGGCCGCCACGCCACTGGCCATCAGGCCCTTGGCGAGCAGGGAGACATCAGCCAGGAAATCGGTGGCCCGGACGTCCTGCCACTGGCCCGCGGCGTCGAGCCGTGAGAACAGGGCCGGATTGGACGCCTTGGCTGCCTGGCGCAAGACCAGGTCCGTGACGTTCGTCTCCGGGGGGACGGTGACCAGGGGCGGGACACTGATTTCTCGCACGATAGCTCCTTTGATATCCATTGACCCGCAAGGGGGTACGGCTAACAGTAGTATGTGGCCCCGAGTTGGGTGTGTTCCACTTCACCTACTGGCGAGTAACTTTACGGTCAAGGCTTGCGTTTCGCCACCCGGCAGGGCGTCGGCGGCTCCGCTGTCGCGGCCTGGGGCGGGCCCTAGAATGGGGAACGATGCATACTCCAAAACCCGGCCAGAAGTCCGGACCGCAGCGCAGGACGGCCGCCTGGCGGCGCCGGGTACAGGGCCTTCCCGGCGCCACCGAGGCCGGCAGCTTCCGCGGACACCTGCGGCTCGGGCGCAAGGGCCTCGCGATCGGCATCGACATCGGCGGCACCAAGGTTGCGGCCGGTGTCGTGGACGCCGAAGGCCGCATTTTGAGCCAGGCCAAACGCTCCACGCCCGGCAGCGATCCGCGCGCCGTCGAGCAGGTGATCGTGGAGCTCGTGGAGGAACTGGGCCGGGGCCACCGGATCGGGTCGGTCGGCATCGGGGCTGCCGGCTGGATGGACCTCGACGGCGCCACCGTGCTGTTCAGCCCGCACCTGGCCTGGCGCAACGAACCGCTGCGCGAAAACCTGCAACGGCTGCTCCGCCGCCCCGTGCTGCTGACCAACGACGCCGACGCCGCCGGCTGGGCGGAGTGGCGCTTTGGCGCCGGGAGGGGCGAGAGCCGGCTGGTCTGCATTACCCTGGGCACCGGAATCGGCGGCGCCATGGTGATGGACGGCCGGCTCGAACGCGGCCGCTTCGGCGTGGCCGGTGAATTCGGCCACCAGATCATCATGCCCGGCGGCCACCGCTGCGAGTGCGGCAACCGCGGCTGCTGGGAACAGTACGCCTCGGGGAACGCGCTCGGCCGTGAAGCCAGGGAACTAGCCGCAGCCAACTCACCGGTGGCCCAGGAACTTCTCGACGCTGTGGACGGCCACGCCGACCGGATCACCGGTGTGATCGTCACCGAACTCGCCAAGGCCGGAAACCACACTGCCCGTGAACTTCTCGAAGACGTGGGGGAATGGCTTGGCCTGGGGCTGGCGAACCTGGCAGCGGCCCTGGACCCGGGCACCTTCGTCATCGGCGGCGGCCTCTGCGACGCAGGCGAACTGCTCGTGGAACCGGCACGGAAGGCTTTTGCCCGGAACCTGACCGGCCGCGGGTTCCGCCCGGCGGCCGCCATTGAACTGGCCGCGCTGGGGCCCAATGCCGGGCTGATCGGCGCGGCGGACCTCTCCCGGGTCAGCAGCCGGACCCGCGGCTAGCCGGACGCGGAGTTAGCCGCGCCAGGGCCCGAACCGACGGCTCAGCAGCAGCGTGCTAGACGCGGGCCCCGTCGTCGTTCTCATCCTTTTCCTGCGGCAGCTTCATGATCAGGAACACCACCGAGGCAGCGAAAGCTAACACCATGCCAAGGACTGCCATCAGTGGTGCGCTCCGCCAGAAAATGGCGGACAGCAGCAGGGCAATCGGGCCGCCGACGGCACCCAGCCACGCGAGCGTCGTCAGCGGGTCGGATCCGGCGAGGCTGGGCGGTTCCTCGGGGACGAACGCGCCGTCGTCGTCGTCAGGCTCGTAGTCCCGCGGGCCACTCGCGCGCCCGCTATCCTCGTGGCCGTCAATTCGGTCCGGGGCCGCCGGCCGGCTCCCGGCCGGAGGTTCGACTGGAGCCTGCGCGGGAGCGGCAAGGCCCAGCGGGTCGAAGTCGCGGAAAGTCCGCGGGGCCGGGCTCGCGGCTCCGGCGCCACCGGCAGGCCCGGACTCGGTGCCCTCAAGCCGGGCAACCAGATCAAGCCAGACGGCGTCGTCATCGTTCGCGCTGGAGTCCGGGGAATCGGGGTCCGGCGTCCCGGGGTCGGATCTAGTCATCTGCCGTTTCTTTCTGGCTGGCGCTGGGGGTGCCCTGGCTCCGACCTTCCACGACCGATCGGATGAATTCGGCTGTGCCCTGGAAGATCCGGGGCGCGTCGTTGTCCATGGTAGCCACGTGGTAGCTGTTCTCCAGCGCGATGACCTCCAGCCGGGCGTTCGTCAGGCCGCGGCGCAGGGCAGCCAGGCTGGCGTCGGAGACGACGTGGTCCACGGTGGACCGGTAAACCCGGACCGGGGCGGTGATCCGGGGCAACAACCGCACGGTGTCTTTGAACATCTTGTTCAGCTCGTGGGCCGCGGCGACAGGGGTGCGCGGATAAGCGCCCTCGTCCACGCCTTCTTTGAGGATGTCGTTGGCAATCGCTGGGGTGCTCTTCAGCACAAACTTGAGGATCCCGGCCAGCGGCGCCCGGGGATCGTCGATGACCAGGCCCGGATTCACCAGCACCGCCCCGGCCACGGGACGGGTGGCCGCGAGCCGCAGCGCCAAGGCGCCGCCCATTGAAAGGCCGGCCACCACAACGTGGTCGCACTCCTCAGCCAGTTCCAGGTAGGCGGCGTCGAGTCCCGCGTGCCAGTCCTGCCAGCGGGTCCGGGCCAGCTCCTGCCAGCTCGTTCCGTGCCCGGCCAGCAGCGGCATCCGGACTGCGTAGCCCGCTGCAGCCAGGGACTCCGCCCAAGCCCGGACGCCGTGCGGGCTGCCGGTGAAACCATGGGAAACCACGACGCCGGTCCGGGGACCGGATCCGGTGAACGGGCTGCTGAACGGCGAGTGGTCGGGGGCTGTGCTCATGGCTGCTCCGTGTTCATGGCTGCGCTGGGTTTGACGGCTGGGCTGGGTTTGATGGCTGACGTGTCCGCGTGCTCCCGGAAGAAGCGCTCGGACTGCGAAAAGATTACGGGAGCGTCGACGTCGAGCGTTGCAACGTGGCCACTGTCCGGCAGCGGCACGACCGTAAGCTCCCGCGAGCCAAGGCGGCGGCGGAGCAGCTCCAGCGAGCTCGGCGGCACCACTGCGTCGGTGTCGGACTTGAACACCAGCGCCGGAGCTGTGATAGCGGGCAACTCGCGCAGGGTTGCGGTGAACAGCTTGCGCAGCTGGTGGACGGCCGCCAGCGGAGTCAGCGAGTAGTCGCCGTCCTCGGTGGCTGCCGCCGTCGACTCCGACTCCTGCAGCGGGACCGTGGTGCGCTGCAGGTATTTGAGCAGCCCGATGTAGCGCACCCGGCGGTCGTAGAAGCTGAGGCCGGGGTTGACGACGGCGACGCCGGCCACCCGGTGGCGGGCGGCAGTACGCAGGGCGATGGTCCCGCCCATGGAGAGGCCCGCCACGAAGCACGAGCCGGTTCCCGCCGCCAGCTCGAGGTACGCCTCCTCGAAGGCGCCGTACCAGTCCTGCCAGCCGTGCCGTGCGAGGTCCCGCCAATCGGTGCCGTGGCCGGGCAGCAAGGGAACGGAGACGGCAAACCCTAGGGAGGCCAGGTGCTCGGCCCAGGGGAGCACGCTCAGGGGGCTTCCGGTGAAGCCGTGGCAGATGGCGACGCCGGTACCTGCGTTGTCGCCGTGGCCGGGGTAGCGAAAAGCGGCAGGCGCCATCGGAGTGCTGCTTTCGCTCATGAGCCCATCGTGTCACTGTTCGCGACAAAACTCACTAGAGTAGGGTGTCATTGAAGTCCTGGCCGGGCCCGAGGAAGGGCCGGCCAGACGCCTGCCGKAGAGGTACACCACGTGTTTTATTGGTTCATGAAGACGTTCGTCCTTGGGCCTGTCCTGAAGACGCTCTTCCGGCCGTGGGTCAAGGGCTTGGACAACGTTCCGGCCGAGGGCGCCGCGATCCTGGCCTCCARCCACCTGTCTTTCTCCGACTCCATCTTTATGCCGCTCATGGTGCCCCGCCCGGTCGTGTTCCTGGCTAAATCGGAATACTTCACCGGCAAGGGAATCAAAGGAAAACTGACGGCTGCCTTCTTCCGCCTGACCAACCAGCTGCCGATGGACCGGTCCGGGGGAGCGGCGTCCGCCCGCTCGCTCGACGCCGGCATGGATGTGCTCAAGAACGGCTCGCTCCTGGGCATCTACCCCGAGGGAACCCGCAGCCCGGATGCCCGGCTGTACCGCGGGAAGGTGGGTGTTGCCCGGCTCGCCCTGCAGGCCCGGGTCCCGGTGATCCCGGTCGCGATGATCGGCACCGACAAGGTTCAGCCCATCGGCAAGCGGATGCCCAACATCCGGCGGATTGGGATGATCTTCGGCGAGCCCCTGGACTTCAGCCGCTACTACGGGATGGAAGATGACCGCCTGATCCAGCGTTCCGTGACGGACGAGATCATGTACGAATTGATGCGGCTCTCCGGCCAGGAATACGTCGACGAGTACGCTGCCGTCGTCAAACTGCGGCTCGCCGGAAAAGCTACCGAGGCGCCGGAGGCCGGTGCCGGCCCGGAACCGGAGAAGCCCGGAACTGTGTGACGAAGCGCCCGCAGTCAATGACGCCGGGCGCCCCCGTTCAACCCCGGGGCAACTATCCTTAGAGGGTGACTGAGCTATCTGCGCCTTCGACGTCCCTGAACACTTCCACGCCGGCCGGTACCTTGGCCGGTTCCGCCCTGACCGGGTCTGCTTTCACCAGCACGGCCCAGAGCGGTGCCGCCAACTATCCGGGACTGGACCACTGGCGGGAGCTGCCCGCTTCGCAACAGCCCAGCTGGTCCGATCCCGCGGTCTTTGAAGCCTCAGTCAAGGAACTTTCCGTACTGCCCCCGCTGGTCTTCGCCGGCGAAGTGGACATCCTGCGCGAACGCCTCGCCGCGGCTGCGCAGGGCAAGGCATTCCTGCTCCAGGGCGGGGACTGCGCGGAAACCTTCGAAGCCGCCACCGCGGACAAGATCAGCGCCCGGGTCAAGACGATCCTGCAGATGGCAGTGGTCCTCACCTATGGTGCGGCGATGCCCGTGATCAAGATGGGCCGGATGGCGGGCCAGTTCGCGAAGCCGCGCTCCTCCAACGATGAAACTCGCGACGGCGTAACCCTGCCGGCCTACCGCGGCGACATCGTCAACGGCTACGACTTCACCCCGGAATCCCGGGCCCACGACGCCAGTCGAATGCTCAAGGCGTACCACACCTCGGCGTCGACCCTGAACCTGATCCGGGCGTTCACGCAGGGCGGTTTCGCGGACCTGCGGCTGGTGCACCAGTGGAACAAGGGCTTCACCGAGAACCCGGCGCACGCGCGCTACGAATCCCTGGCCCGCGACATCGACCGGGCCATCAAGTTCATGTCCTCCTGCGGGGCGGACTTCGAAGCACTCAAGCGCGTGGAGTTCTACGCCAGCCACGAGGCCCTGCTGCTGGACTACGAGCGCGCCCTGACCCGCATCGACTCCCGCACCGGCCTGCCCTACGACACCTCGGCGCACTTCCTGTGGATCGGGGAGCGCACCCGCGAACTGGACCACGCGCACGTTGATTTCCTCTCCCGCGTCCGGAACCCGATCGGCGTCAAGCTGGGCCCCTCGACCACCGGCGATGACGCGCTGCGCCTGATCGACAAGCTCGACCCCAACCGGGAACCGGGCCGCCTGACCTTCATCACCCGGATGGGTGCCGGCAACATCAGGGAGAAATTGCCGCCGATCGTCGAACGCGTCACCGCCTCCGGAGC
Organism: Arthrobacter sp. 01T414; assembly: GCF_056398965.1. Classification (NCBI taxonomy): domain Bacteria; kingdom Bacillati; phylum Actinomycetota; class Actinomycetes; order Micrococcales; family Micrococcaceae; genus Arthrobacter; species Arthrobacter sp. 01T414. Next base: position 49,460 of record NZ_JBFTQK010000002.1, read on the forward strand.
CCAGGTCCTGTGGGTCACCGACCCGATGCACGGCAACACGGTAACCTCGCCCAACGGCTACAAGACGCGCAACTTCGACGACGTCATCGACGAGGTGCGCGGCTTCTTCGAAGTCCACCACGGCCTCGGCACCGTCCCGGGCGGCCTGCACGTGGAGATGACCGGCGACGACGTGGCAGAGTGCCTGGGCGGCGCCGACCCGATCGACCAGGACGCCTTCCTGGACCGCTACGAGTCGGTCTGCGATCCTCGGCTGAACCACATGCAGTCCCTCGAAATGGCATTCCTGGTGGCCGGAGCCCTCGCCAAGCGCTAGGCCGCAACCCGCCGGCCCCCGGCACAGCAAAGAGCTCCGCCCCGGCTGATTCCAGCCGGGGCGGAGCCCTTGGTGCAGCAGGCACACCCGCCGAAGCGGCCGGTCGAAGCGGGGCGGCCGAAGCGGGCCCGCCGGGGTCAGGCTCAGGTCACGGTGATGGTCACGAGGGAGCCTTCGGGCTGCCGCCCGGTCTTGTCCTGGCCGGCGACGAGGCCGAGCACGGAGGAGCCGAAGGCGTAGTTGACCTTCACCTCGAAACCGGCATCCTTGAGCGCCTGGACCGCTTCCTCCTCCGGTTTGCGGAACACGTCCGGAACCTGGACGAACTTGGGCCCCTTGGAGATTGTCAGGGTCACGGTGCCACCCTTGGTGAGATTTCCGGTGGCCGGGTCCTGGGCGGCAACCGATCCCTTGGGCACATCGCGGTCAAAGACGGTTTCCGGGGCGACGACGGCTTTGAGTCCGGCGGCTTCGATGGTCTTCACCGCGGTCTCCTGGTCTTTGCCGCGGAGATCGGGCACCGGGATAGGCTGCGGGCCCTTGGAGACCGTCAGCCCCACGGGTGTTCCGTGTTTGGCGGGGGTGCCCTTGGCCGGTTTTTGGGCCAGCACGGTCCCGGCCGCCGCGGCCTCGTCGTAGCGCTCAGTGATCGGGCCTAGGGCCATGCCGGCGCCGTTGAGGGCCTTCTTCGCCGCGTCGAGCGACTTACCTGTCAGCTGGGGCAGGGGAAACAGCTCCGGACCCTTCGAAACGGCCAGCGAGACGGACTCGAATTTGCGTACGACCTGGCCGGCCTGCGGCTCCGAGCCCACCACGAGGCCCGGGGAAACGTTGTCGTCAAAGACATCCCGGGTCGTTGATTGGAAACCGGCGGTGCGGAGCAACTGCTGTGCCTCGGCCACCGTCTTGTTGGCCAGCTGCGGGATGGTCCCCGGGGACCCCGGGCCCATGCCGAAAAACCAGCCGGCGCCGGCCGCGAGCAACGCCACGAGGACCAGCACCAGGATCCAGGCCAGGCCCCGGCGCCGCGGGTTCCCCGCCCGCAGGCTGCGGCTGGGGGTAGCCGCCGCGCGCTGCCGTGCCTTCTCCTCGTCGCGGTCCTGCTTGCGCTGCGCCCGCTTGCTCGCGGGCTCAGGCAGGCCCTCCGGAGCTTCGTCCGGGTAGGCCGCCGCGTCGTGTTCCTCCGGAGTGGCGAGCGGGCCGTAGGCGCCCGGCCGGGGCCTGCCGGCGAGGATGGTGGTCGGGTTGCTGGCGCGGTTGATGACTTCCGTGGGCTCCTGGACGGCGCCGAGGAATTCCGTGTGCGCGTCCGCGGCTGCCTGACGCGGTTCTGCCAAGGGTGCTCCGGGGGTGGCGCCGGCGCCTGCCGCCCCGCCCGCGACGGCCGCCGGCAGGGCAGCCGGGGGTCGGAGGTCCAGCTCGGTGTCGCTGAGGTTGGTTCGGATGTGCCGGAGTTCGAAGAGCAAGGCGTTGCCGTCGACAGGGCGCTTGTCCGGGTCATTGGCCGTGCACCACTGGACGAGCTCGTCGAGTTCTTCCGCCAGCCCCGGGACCAGGTCCGACGGCGGTCCGACGGTGGAGTTCACGTGCTGGTAGGCGACCTGGATCGGCACCTCGCCCTCGAACGGCTGGCTGCCGGTGAGCATCTCGTAGAGCATGATTCCGAGGGCATAGATGTCACTGCGGGCGTCGGCCTGCCGGCCCAGCACGAGTTCGGGGGAGAGGTAGGCCACGGTCCCGATCAGGGCGCCGGTGCTGGTGGTCGTCGTGATGGCCCGCGCCAGCCCGAAGTCGCCGATCTTGATCCGTCCGTCGTCGGCGATGAGCACGTTCTCGGGCTTGACGTCCCGGTGGATGAGGCCGGCCGCGTGGGCGGCTCCGAGTCCCTCCACCACCGGGTCGATCAGTGCCAGCGCAAGCCTCGGCGTGAGGGCGCCCTTTTCCTTGATCACATCCCGCAGCGTGTGGCCCTTGATGTACTCCATCACCAGATAAGCCAGCGGACCGTCATCGCCCTGGTCCAGGACCCCCACGACGTGCGGGTGCGAGAGCCGGGCGGCGGCCTTGGCTTCGCGGCCCAGCCGATCCAGGAATTGCGGGTCGCCGGCCATGTGCGGATGCAGGAGCTTGAGTGCCACGTCCCGCTCGAGCCGGCGGTCGGTGGCGAGGTAGACCGTGGACATTCCGCCCCGGGCCAGCTTGGATCGAATCAGGTACCGGTTGTCCACCAGGGTCCCGACGAGAGCGTCCGATGTGTATTCCTGCACCCTTTGATCCTAAGCTCTGCACGGAAACGGGTCCGGATTGACATGCAACCCGGACCCGTAACGTTACGCGACGGAGGTCTCAGTCCCCGCGCGATGCTGGTGGTTTTAGCTGAAGGTCTTCTGCAGCGCCTTGATCGACGCCACATAGGCCTTCGTATCTTCGTACATGCCCTTTGTGCTCACCGAATACTGTCCCTGGTAGTACCCCGCGATGGCGTAGTCCAGGTTCTTGCTGGTCGCGACCAGCTGGCGGATGATGGCGATGCCGGCCGTGGCGTTGTCGTACGGGTCCAGCAGGTTCAGCTTGCGGCCCACGAGGTCCGAGGCCCAGCCGCCCGAGGACGGAATGACCTGCATGGTGCCGATCGCGTTCGCGGGGGAGACCGAGCGGTGGTTGAAGCCTGACTCCTGGTAGGCGAAGGCCATGGCCAGCGACGGCGAGACGCCCATCCGGCGTGCCGTGTCTGCCACGATCTGCTTCATCTGTTCACGGGTGGGAACCGGCGAGGCATTGAGCAGCGCCTTGTTCTGGTTAGCGGAGCTGACCACGGCCTTCGGGTAGCTGAAACCCAGGAAGGTGCTGGGCACCAAGGGGGTAACCGCGGCTGGTGGCTGGCTGGAGGCCGGCTTGATGGTGCTGGTGCTTGCGCCGGGAATGACGAGTTTGTGTCCGGGGTAGATGATGCTGCTCATGGTCAGCCGGTTTGCCGACAGGACGGCGGAGAGCTTCACTCCGTGCCGGGCAGCGATACCGGAGAGCGTGTCGCCCGACTTGATGGTGTAGGACCCTGAGCTGACGGGGGCCGGGACAGGCTTCGGCGCCGCCGGCCGGGCGGGTGCGGCCTTCGGGGCTGCGGCGCGGGGGGCTGGAGCTGCCGCGGCGGCTCCGATGTTGATCCTCTGGCCCGGGTAGATCACGGAGCGGGCGCTGAGCCCGTTCCGGCTGAAGACATCCGCGAGCCTGACGCCGTGGCGCGCGGCAATCCCGCTCAGAGTGTCGCCGGACTTGACGGTGTAGACACTGCCACCGGTACGTGCCGGAGCCGCCTTCGGCGGTGCAGCTTTCGCCGGAGCTGCCTTGGCGGCGGGGCCGCTGGCGGAACCCGTGAGCTTGATCCTCTGGCCGGGGTAGATCACAGACCGGGGCTGCAAGTTGTTCAGCTTGAGCAGTGCGTGGGTGTTCAGGCCATACCTGTGGGCGATCGCGCTGATCGTATCGCCACGGACAATCGTGTACCGCGCCGGAGCGGCGACCTTGGCCGGTTGGAACGAGGCCGGAACGGTGGCCGGAACCGCCGCGGCAGGGATCAGGGCCGAAGACACCGCCGAGCTGGCCTGTCCCTGTGCCTTCATGGCCGCCGCGAGCGTCGCCGGGATCGCCCGCGGACGGGCTTCGGCAGCTGCCGGCTGCGCGATCGCCAAGGACGAAAGCACGACGGCGGGAAGCGCCGCCGTCGTCGCCGCAATCAGCGGGAGGCCGGGCCTCGGGTTGTGCTTCGGCGAACGTGACGTCGTCATGGGAAAGATCCTCTTCTCAGCGGCGAACCCCGCAGGACAGACAGTGTTACTGGTGTTACCAGTGTGACTGAAGATACTGCAGTTACAAATGTGATCCATGCGAATCTCTCATGAATTGCGAAATAGCACAAGAACTGTTTGACATTCTGCAATGACACCCGCGGGAGTGTCTTGCCCCGGGCGTCCGGCTGGTCGCCCGGGGCGGCGCCGCCGGGGGGCTTATTTGTTGTCCCATTTATACGTTGGATTAAGCGGTCGAATTAATGGGTCGTGGCTGACTAGGCGCATTCCGCCCCGGCATGGCAATCTTGATCCGTGAGTACTGTAGAAAGCCTCGTAGGCGAATGGCTGCCCCTGCCCGACGTAGCACAGCTGCTGGACGTGTCCATCACCAAGGTTCATGCGCTGCTCGACGAGCGCGCACTGGCGGCGGTGCGGATCGGTGACCGGCGGATCCGCTCCGTGCCCGCGGCGTTCATCCAGGACGGCCACGCGGTGGAGAGCCTCAAGGGCACGATCGTTGTCCTGGCCGACGCCGGCTATTCGGACGAAGAACTCATCACCTGGCTGTTCACCCCGGACGAGTCCCTGCGGGGCCGTCCGATCGACGCCCTCCGCGAAGGACGCAAGACGGAAATCCGCCGCCGGGCCCAGACGATGGCCTGGTAGTACTGCGGTTCCTGCTAATACGGCGAAGGCCGTGCCCGGCGTGTAACGCTGGGCACGGCCTTTGTTGTCCCTGTTGGTCTTGAACCCGCCTGCGGATTCCCGTCCGTTCAGGCTGTGCGGCTGACAGCGGCCTCGGCGAGTTTCCGGAGCGCCGTCTTGGGCAGTTCCTCGAGCGGGAGCAGGTCCAGGGCGTCGAAGGCTGCCTTGCCGAATTCCTCGATCAGGACCTCCGTGGCCTGCAGTGCCCCGCAGTCGACGATGATGCGCCGGATCTCCTCGACGTCGCCGGTGCTCAGGTCAGGGCTGCCGAGCTTCGCATCGATGAAGCTCGATTCGGCGGGAGTCGCCTGGTCGAGGGCGAAGGCCACCAGCACGGTGCGCTTGCCTTCGCGGAGATCGTCGCCCGCGGGCTTCCCGGTGGTGACGGGGTCGCCGAAGACGCCCAGCACATCGTCCCGCAGCTGGAAGGCCTCGCCCAGGGGGAGCGCGAACGCGGAGTAGCCGCGCAGCAGATCGTCCGAGGCGCCGGCCAAGGCGCCGCCCAGCGCGAGCGGGTGCTCGGTGGAGTACTTGGCCGACTTGAAGCGGATGATGGACTGGGCACGGCTGACCGCCCCGGCCCGGTCGCGGTGCGGGCCGGCCACTTCTTCCAGGATGTCCAGGTACTGGCCGGCCATGACCTCGGCGCGCATCAGGTTGAAGATGAGCCGCGCCTGGCTGCCGGAGGCCGCGCGATCGCCGATTTCAGTAAACGATTCTTCGCTGAAGGACAGGCACAGGTCACCGGTGAGGATCGCCGCCGCGTGGCCGAAGCGTTCCGGATCCAGCGCCCAACCCTGGCTCGCGTGCAGCTCACTGAAACGGCGGTGCACACTGGGACCGCCCCGGCGGGTGTCCGAGCGGTCAATGATGTCGTCGTGGATCAGTGCCGCGGCCTGGAACAGCTCCAGCGCCGAGCCGGCGGTGACCACCTCGCGGGCCGCGGCGCCGCCGCCCGCGCCGCGCCAGCCCCAGTAGCACATCAGGGCGCGGAGGCGCTTGCCGCCGGTGACCAGGTTGGAGATGGACCCCATGAGCGGGTCGATGTCCGGGGAGATGGCGGACATCACCGTCGAACGCGAGGTAAGGAAGTCGGTCAGCTTGCCGGCGACGGCGGCCACGAAATCCGCCTGCTCAACCCGGAGTTGTTCGGCCAGGCTCACTTGACGGACTCGGCGGCGACGTTGGCGCCAATCGTGAAGGTGGAGATCCCGGCGGCCTCGACGACAGCCAGGTTCACGGTTTCGTTGTCCCCGCGCAGGAAGTCCTTGGAGGCCACCGAGCCGACGGTGCCGCCCGGGACTGCCTTGAATCCCTGGCTTTTCAGTTGCTTGCTGTAGTACGACACGACGTCGGCTGCCGGCGAGGTGATCTTGGCCACCAGGGCAACGGTCGCGGGGGCGCCGCTCTTGTCAAAACTGCTTGATTCCACCTGTGCGCCCGGCATCACCGGCAGCAGTTTCTTGGGGAAGCCCTCCACAAGGGCGCCTACGGTGGCGGAGGTGCCGGGTTTGGCGGAGGGGCTGGGGGGAGCCGTGGTGGAAGGCTGGGCGGTGGACTGCGCGGCCGCTGCGGGCTCGGACGCCGCAGTGGACGACGCTGCCGGGCCGGGGGTGCACGCGGCCAGGGCCAGCAAGACGCCAGCGGCGCCCACAGCCGTCACGGCGCGCTTGCGCTCTCCAATAACCTTCACGGGGGCATTCCTCCTAGTGTTGACGCCGGATCAGCCTCCAGTTTAGTCAGTACCTACGCATAGGATTGATGTGTGGGGCCGGACAGGGAAAATCAGATCGATAAACACAGCGAGAATCACGCCGAGAAGCACGCCGGGACACAGTTCAGCGAGGCGGGTCTTCGCGAACTCCGGCGCAGCAGTATCCTGCACGTGGACATGGACGCATTCTTCGTATCGGTGGAGCTGCGCAGCCGCCCCGAACTCAAGGGGCGCCCCGTGATTGTGGGCTACCCGGCGGACCGCTCGGTGGTCCTGTCAGCTTCCTATGCCGCCCGCAAGTTCGGCGTCAAGTCAGCGATGCCCATGGCGGTCGCCGCCAGGATGTGCCCCTCCGCCGTCATCATCGAACCGCGGCACAAGCTCTACTACGAGGTTTCGGCCCAGATCATGGCCATCTTCGGCTCGATCACCGACCTCGTGGAACCGCTGAGCGTCGACGAGGCGTTCCTCGACGTCGGCGGTGCCATCCGACGGCTCGGGCCGCCCCGGGAAATCGGGGAACTGATCCGGCGCAGGGTCGAGAGCGAGCTTGGCATCACGGCGTCAGTGGGGATCGCCGCCAGTAAGTTCGTGGCCAAGATCGCCTCAACCCGGTGCAAGCCCGACGGGCTGCTGCTGATCGGCCCCGACGAGACGGTGCCCTACCTGCACACGCTGCCGGTCAGCGCCCTCTGGGGGGTGGGAGCCAAGACAGTCGAGGTTCTCGCCCGGATGGGAATCCGTACCGTTGCCGACGTCGCCGCCACGCCGCTGCCGTCACTGCGCAAGATTCTGGGCGCCACGGGGGAGCACGTCCACCGGCTCTCGTGGGGCATCGACCCCCGGCCGGTGACTCCGGTCCGGCTCGAAAAGAGCATCGGCGCGGAGGAGACGTTTGCGGTGGATACGGCCGACGACGCCCTGCTGCACCGGGAGCTGCTGCGTCTCTCGCACCGCACGGCGGAACGGCTCCGGAACGCCGGGATGCATGCCAGGACCGTTGCCTTGAAGCTGCGCTACGCCGATTTCTCCACCATCACCCGCAGCCGCACCGTCAGCACCCCGATAGATAGCGCACAGTTGCTTTACGGCGTCGCCGTGCAACTACTTGAGTCGGTCGGCCAACGGCCCATGACGGTGCGCCTTGTGGGCATCCGGGCGGAGCAGCTCGAGGAAGCCGCCCTGGCGCCGCTGCAGCTCAGCCTGGACCGCCGGGACGATAACTGGCGCGCCGCCGAGCAGGCCCTGGACCGCGTCACCCGCAAATTCGGCAATAAGTCCGTCCTCCCTGCCCGGCTGCTCGATCCGGGGCCTGGCGCCGAGTGAGCTGGCGGCCCCGGGTGCAGCGGTGACAGCCGGCAGGGGCGGCGCTGCGCCGGGCCGCCGCAGGCCGCCGCGAAGCCGCAGACAGCGTCTTTCAGAACAGGGCGCAACAATCTATCCTTAGAGATACATAGATTTCGAACGACTGGATCGAACGTTCGGGTTGCCGGCCATGCCAACTAAACACCTTTCAGGGAAGAGCGGATCCCCATTTCACCAATGACGGGAAACGGGGAACCAGACGCTCATCCCGGTCGTTAGGGTTTTAGGGACAAGGGCCGCGTCAAATCTGGACGTTGGTCGACTTAAGGAGGTCGTGATGCCGCTCTCGGAGCACGAACAGAAGTTGCTTGAGCAACTTGAGAAGCAGCTGCACGAGGACGATCCCAAGTTTGCCAGCTCCATGGGATCGGATCCGGGTCGCTCCTGGTCCACCCGTCATCTGGTCATCGGGGTCCTCGGCACCCTCGCGGGCATTCTCTTGTTATTGCTGGGCGTCTCGCTGCAGAGCATCGTTGTTGGTGTCCTTGGCTTTGTGGTCATGGGCGCCGGCGTCTACTTTGCGACCATGCGCAGCACGGCCGGCAAGTCCAAGTCCGGAGCCGCCGTCAGGAAGCCGGGCAAGCCCCGCAGTTCGTTCATGAGCAACCTCGAGGAGCGCTGGGAGGAACGACACCGCGGGGACGGCTGATACGGTTCAGCTCCCCGGGCAGCCACCGGACCTCCACTTCGCACCACCCAGACCACGGCTACGCCCATAAAGACCCGCTTCGGCGGGTCTTTTGCCGTTTAACCGGCGCCAGATACTCGCTGACCGCCCGTTATTGGCAGCAGGCGCCGGGCCCTGTAACGGCCATGAGAACGCTGTGCCGGTCAAGTCCGCACGGCGTGGGCCCTGGCGGCCAAACGGTGGCCCGCCGGGGCTTCGGCGGGGTCAAATCCCTCCACCGCGCCCCACTTTTGCCGGTTCCCTTTATTCGCAAGGGACATTTGGTTGAAAACTGACGCTAAATTGACCAAAAATATGCCAAATGTCGTTGACGGGGGAGTGAAGTGGAGTAATGTGGAGGACGTAAGAGGGTAGTGGCAGCACAGGGGACGTTGGACTTCCTACAACAGACAGGCGGTGGGCCGTGTTTCTCGGCACTCATTCGCCGCGTCTGGACGAAAAGGGTCGAATCATCCTGCCGGCAAAGTTCCGCGAGGAACTCGCCGCCGGCCTGGTTCTCACAAGGGGCCAGGAACGTTGCATCTACGTCTTCAGTGAGGCGGAATTCGGCCGGGTTCACGAGCAGATGCGGGAGGCTCCAATCTCCTCCAAGCAGGCCCGTGACTACATCCGCGTTTTCCTCTCTGGAGCCTCTGACGAGGTACCTGACAAGCAGGGGCGCGTGACGATTCCGCCGGCGCTCCGGGAATACGCAGGTCTCGGCAGGGAACTGGCCGTCATTGGCGCAGGCACCCGCGCGGAGATCTGGGACGCCCAGGCCTGGAACGAGTACCTGGCCGAAAAGGAAACCGCCTTCTCGGAAACCGACGACGCCATCCCGGGAATCCTCTGAGACCCGGGCGGCACCATCAGCACCAAGCGTTTCTTGATTGAGATCTCCAGCCGCCCATCCGGCAGTTCACCTGGCTCACTTCCCCGGAGCCAGGCGGACCGCAGGGTAGGCGCGGATGGGGATCTGGATCAAGAAGCCGCAAACCGGCACCGCGGGGAACACCCGCAGCGCCACGCGGCAGCCACACCCGACAACGAAAGGACGCAGGCATGAGTGACGACTCAAACCAGGCGAAGCCTACGTCCGAACGACATGTACCGGTTCTCAAGGACCGGTGCATCAATTTGTTGGCACCGGCTTTCGAAGAGGCGCGACGCCGTGGCGAGACGCCGGTCGCCGTCGATGCGACGCTCGGCATGGGAGGCCACTCCGAAGCCATGCTGCAGCGGTTTCCGGACCTGCACCTGATCGGCATCGACCGTGACGAGGAAGCCCTCGCCCTGGCGGGAGAACGCCTGAAGCCCTTCGCTGACCGGATCGACCTGGTCCACGCGGTGTACGACGAAATCCCCGAAGTCCTTCAGGACCTGGGCTTCGCCGAGGTCCACGGCATCCTGATGGACCTCGGCGTCTCCTCGCTGCAGCTCGATGAACGCGAACGAGGTTTCGCTTACTCCTTCGACGCGCCGCTGGACATGCGGATGGACACCAGCCGCGGCCAGACCGCTGCCGACGTCGTGAACAACTACAGCGAAGAGGACCTCGTCCGGATCATCCGGAAGTGGGGCGAGGAGAAGTTCGCCGGCCGGATCGCCAACCGGATCGTTGCAGCCCGCGCCGAGAAGCCTTTCACTACCACCGGCGAACTTGTCGAAACCATCCGGGCCGTGGTTCCGTCCGGTGCCGCCAAGACCGGCGGCCACCCCGCCAAGCGGACTTTCCAGGCACTCCGGATCGAGGTCAACGAGGAACTCGAGGTGCTGGAGCGCGCGATTCCGGCGGCCGTGGCCTCGATCGCCCTCGGCGGCCGGGTTGTCGTCATGTCCTACCACTCGCTGGAAGACAAGATCGTCAAGGGAGTCTTCCAAGCCGGTTCCAAGTCCTCGGCCCCGCTCGGTTTCCCGGTGGAGCTTGAGGAGCACAAACCCGAACTCAAGACCCTGACGAAGGGCACCGAGGTGCCCACCGCCGAAGAAATAGCAGAAAACCCACGCGCCGCCTCCGCCAGGCTCCGCGCCGTGGAACGCATCAAAGCCAGGAGAGTCGCATGAGCACCGCCGCCGTCAACAGCTTCCCCGTTGCCACCGCTGCCACGGCCCGTGCCCTCCCGGCGCTGCACCCCGGTGCGCCCGTCCGCAAGTCCCGGACGCCGCTCTCCGTCGTCCGCTCCGTTCCGCGCAAGCGTCGGGCACCGTTTGTGGTGATGTGCTTCGGTATCCTCGCCCTGGCCCTGATGGCCGTGCTCGTCCTGAACATCTCCGTCTCCTCGGCGCAGTACCAGCTGGTCGAGCTGCGGGCCCAGCAGTCCACGCTGACCAAGCAGAACCAGGACCTCACCCAGCAGGTGCAGAACTTTGACGCCCCGCAGAACCTGGCCGCCAAGGCCACGGAGCTGGGCATGGTGGCCTCCGCAGGCAAGGGCCAGATCGACCTGGCCACGCTCGCGGTGACCGGGCAGGCCAAGCCCGCCGTGAAGGGCGACGATGCAGGCTCCGTCATTGCCGCGCCGGCTGTTGCCGGCCAGGTCAATGTGGTTCCGTCCGCCTCGGAGAACGAACCGCTCCTGAGCCGCAAGCCGGCGTCGAGCCTCCCGGCAGCCGCTGAAGCCGCTGCCGCCGCGCAGGCTGCGAAGGCACCGCGCGTCAAGGTTCCCGCCCTGTCGGTGAACCTCTACGGCGGCACCATCCCCGCCCCCGCGCAGAAGGTCCCCGGAAAATAGCCGACGGGACCAACGACCAGCCAGGCAAGTAGCAAGGAATCATCGTGGCGCAGAACACCGGCAAGGCACGCCCCAGCAAGACGCCGAGCGCCACGCGACGGCTGCGGCTTGGGCTGGGCCTCATGCTCACGCTGCTGTTGGTTGTTGGCGGGAAACTGTTCCTGGTCCAGGGCCTCGACGTCGGCGGCATGGCCGAGGCGGCCCTCCAGAACCGGCTCAAGCCGATTGAACTGCCCGCGGAGCGCGGAAGCATCCTCGACTCCCGCGGCACGGTGCTGGCCAGCAGCGTGATCCGCTATAACGTCGTGGTTGACCAGACCGTCAACACGAACACCGAATCGTTCCCGAGGCTCGAAAAGGTCGACGGCAAGGACACCGTGGTCAAAATCCCGCGCGACCAGGGCATCGAAGAGCTGGCGACCGTGCTGGGCATGAAGAAGAACGACCTCAAAACGGCGCTGACCGGCACGTCGCGCTACTACATCGTGGCGAAGGACATCCGGCCCGACGTGGAGGACCGCGTTTCCAAGCTCCAGGTCCCCGGCATCGTCACCGAGGGCACCAGCAAACGCGTCTATCCCAACGGCTCGGTGGCCGGCGGAATCGTCGGCTTCCTCAAGGACGGCACCACCGGCCAGGCGGGGCTGGAACAAACCCAGGATGACGTGCTCAAGGGCACCGCGGGCAAGCGGCTGTTCGAGATCGGCGCCGACGGGCTGCGGATCCCGGTGGGCGTCGACCAGTTCACGCCGGCCGTCAACGGCAAGGACATCAAACTCACGCTCAACTCCGACCTGCAGTACTTCGCCCAGCAGGCCATCCAAAGCCAGAAGGACAAGCTCAGCGCCGAGTGGGGCATCATCATCATCCAGGACGCCAAGAACGGCAACATCATCGCGATGGCGGACACCAATGCGCCGGACCCCAATGATCCCGGCAAAGTCGCAGCCGAGGACCGCGGCGTCCGTGCGGTGACCGCCGCCTACGAGCCTGGCTCCGTGGAAAAGATGATCACCGCCGCCTCCGCCATCGAGGAGGGCACTGCCCGCCCGCTGGACAAATTCATCATCCCGCCGAGCTACACGGTGGACGGCCAGAACTTTACCGACGCCTTCGAACACGGCACCGAGAAACGAACGCTGGCCGGCATCGTCGGCTATTCGATGAACACCGGCACGGTCATGGTGGGCCAGCGGCTGAGCAAGGAAAAGCGGCACGACTGGCTGCAGAAGTTCGGCATCGGCGAGGCGCCGGACATCGGGCTGCCCGCGGAGTCCAAAGGCATCCTCACCCCCGCCGACCAGTGGGACGGCCGCCAGCAGTACACCGTGCTCTTCGGCCAGGGCGTTGCCCAGTCGACCCTGCAAACGGTCCGCGCCTACCAGAGCATCGCCAACGGCGGCGTCATGGTGCAGCCGCGCCTGATCGACAGCTACATCAGCCCCGACGGCACCGAAGAGAAGGTCCCGGCCAAGCCCAACCGGCAGGTGGTCTCCAAAAACACCGCCAAGCAGGTCCGCGACATCCTGGAAAGCGCCGTCACCGAGGGCGAAATCAAGGACGCCGCCATCGACGGTTACCGGGTGGGCGCCAAGACCGGCACCTCCGAGTCCCCGTGCGACGACGGCAAGTCGGGATTCTGCGGCTACACCGCCTCCCTGATCGGGATGGCGCCAATGGACGATCCGCGGTTTATTGTTGAAGTGGTCCTGCAACGGCCCAAGGGCAGCATCTACGGCATCACGCAAGGACCCGTGTTCCGTTCGGTCATGAGCCAGACGCTGCGCACCTACAACGTCGAGCCGTCCACCGGGAAGCCGGTCCGGCTGCCGCAGTACGCCAAGTAGCACCCAGCAGGACGAGTCAGCAGCACCAACCAGTTCCATGCAGCCGGGCCTGCGTGCGGATCAATCTTCCGCGCGCGGCCCGCCCTGCACCAGCACCACCAACGGAGATCCTTTTGTCAGAGCTCAATGCCCCGGAAGCGGCGGCCACCCCGACCGGCCTGGACTCCACCTCGGCGTTCCGGCCCACGGCGGTTGCCCCGGTGCCGCTCGAGACCATTGGCGAGGGAATCGGCGTCGTCGTCCCCGGCGCCGCCGCGGACGTCCAGGTCACCGGGATCTCGCTGAACTCCCGGGCCGTCATGCCGGGAGACCTGTACGTCGCCCTGCCCGGAGCCACCCGGCACGGAGCTGACTTCGTGTCCCAGGCAGTGGAAGCCGGCGCCGTCGCGGTGCTGACGGACGACGCCGGTGCCCGCCTGCTGGCGCTCTCCAATGACATCGCCGTCCCGGTGTTGCTGGCCGGGGAACCGCGCAGCCTGGTCGGGGCCCTCTCCGCGCTGATCTACCAGAGCAGGCCGGAGAACGCCGCCGCTCCGGCCCTGTTCGGCGTCACCGGGACCAACGGCAAGACCACCACCACCTACTTCATCAACTCCCTGCTCCGGGCACTGGGCCGGAAGACCGGGCTGATCGGCACCATCGAAATCCTGGCGGGCGGCGAAGCAATCCCGAGCCTGCTCACCACGCCGGAATCGACAGACGTGCACGCCCTCCTGGCCCTCATGCGCGAACGCGGCCTGGACGCCGCCTCCATGGAGGTGTCCTCGCACGCCATCTCCTTCCACCGGGTCGACGGCGTGGTGTTCGACGTCGCCGGGTTCACGAACCTCACCCAGGACCATCTGGACCTGCACGGGACCATGGACGAATACTTCCAGACCAAGGCCCGGCTCTTCACCGCGCAGCGCGCCCGGGCCGCCGTCGTGACCGTCGACGATGAATGGGGCCGGAAACTGGCGGCCGGCGCCGGCATCCCCGTCACCACGCTCGCCACACGCACCGACGCCGGTGACGAGGCCGGTCCGGCAGCGGACTGGACCGTCGTGGACCCACAGCCGCGCGGGCTCGGCACCGAGTTCGCTCTGCGCCACCAGGACGGTACCGAACTGCGCCTGCACACCGGGCTGCCCGGAAGCTTCAACGTCGCCAACGCCGCCCTGGCCACGGCCATGGTGCTCGCCAGCGGCGTCCCCGCGGCCGAGGTGCAAGCCGCGCTGGACACGGCGGATCCGTTCACCGTAGCCGTGCCCGGACGCATGCAGCTCGTCGCGACAGCGCCGGCCGCCGTGGTCGACTTCGCCCACAACCCGGACGCCCTCGCCCGCGCGCTCGAGGCCGTGCGCTCCCCGAAGGCGGGAGCGAAAGTGATCGTCGTGTTCGGTGCCACCGGCCAGCGCGACCAAGGCAAACGCCCCACGATGGGGGCGATCGCGGCCCGGCTCGCGGACATCGTGATCGTCAGCGACGACGACCCGCACGATGAGGACGCGGCAGCCATCCGCGCCGACGTGATGGCGGGCGCCCTCGAAGCCAAAGATCGCGAGGGACTCGGCTGCACGGTGCTGGAGGTCTTCCCCCGTGACGCCGCCATCCGCAAAGCGGTGGAGCTCGCCGGCCCCGAGGACACAATCCTCGTTGCCGGCCGCGGCCACGAGGTCTGGCAGGAAGTCAAGGGCGTCAATCTGGCGCTCGATGACCGGGTGGAACTGCGGTCCGCCTTGACAGTACGAGGATTCACCGTTCTCGATGACCAGCGGATAGAGTCCTAAACCGAGATGATTGCATTTACAGCGGCGGAAATCGCCGAAATAACCAACGGCCGGCTTGCCGCCGAACCGGGCCTCACGCCCGGCTCTGTGGTCACCGACTCCCGCGAGGCCACGGCGGGTTCCCTCTATGTGGCCAAGCCGGGGGAGGCAGCCGACGGTCACGACTTCGTCGCCGCCGCCTTCGAACGCGGTGCCGTGCTGGCCCTCGTGGAGCGGGACGTCCCCGCCGCCGACGGCCGGAACTTCCCCGCGGTGGTCGTTGCGGACTCCGTCCTGGCCATGGGCGCCCTCGCCGCTGAGGCCGTGCGCCGGATCCGCGCCCACCGCGAAGCCGACGGCGAGTCACTCACCGTCATCGGCATCACCGGATCCGCGGGAAAGACCACCACGAAGGACCTGCTCGCCGGGATCCTCGCCGAACACGGCGAAACGGTGGCGCCGCAGGGTTCGTATAACGGCGAGGTCGGCGTGCCGCTGACCGTCTTCAAGGCCGGCTACGGTACCCGCTACCTCGTGATCGAGATGGGCGCCACCGGCATCGGCCACATCCGCTACCTCGCGGACATGGTCCGTCCGGAGATCGGTGTGGTGCTGTTCGTTGGTACCGCGCACGCCGGCGAGTTTGGCGGCGTCGAAAACATCGCCCTGGCCAAGGGCGAACTGGTGGAAGCCCTCCCCGCCCACGGCACGGCCGTGCTGAACCTGGACGACGCGCGGGTGGCCGCAATGGCCTCCCGGACCTCCGCGACGGTCCTCGGCTTCTCCGCCCAGCCCGCCCGGGGCGGCCAGCAGGCCGCCGTCCAGGCCGAGAACGTCGAGTTGAACGCCGGGGGCAGCCCGGAATTCGATCTCCTGCTTCCGGACGACAGCACCCGCCACCACGTCTCGGCCAAGCTGATTGGGGCCCACCACATGGGCAACCTGCTGGCCGCGGCCGGCGCTGCGCATGCCGCCGGCATCCCCGGCGCGCAGATCGCCGCTTCGCTGAGCGCCCAGTCCGCCGCCAGCCGTTGGCGGATGGAACGCACCGAACGGCCCGACGGCGTGACCATCATCAATGACGCCTACAACGCCAACCCGGAGTCCATGCGCGCCGCCCTGCGGACGCTGGCGGACCTGGGCCGTGGCCGCCGGACCTGGGCCGTGCTCGGTGCGATGCTGGAACTCGGCGAAGACTCGATCCGCGAGCACACCGCCGTCGGCACCCAGGTGGTCCGGCTCAACATCTCCCGCTTGCTGGTGATCGGACGCGAGGCCCGCGCCCTCTACGTCTCGGCGGTCAACGAGGGCTCCTGGGGCGACGAATGCCTCTTCGCCGAGACCGTGGACGAAGCCTACGAGATCCTGCGCGCCGAACTCGAGCCCGGGGACCTGGTCCTCTTCAAGTCATCCAACAGCATCGGACTGCGCCATCTGGGGGATCGGATAGCATTACCCCCATTGGCCCCGGACACGTCGGCCGGTACCTCCGCCGGAGACGCTGCTGAGACCCCCGCCGAAACCGCCACCGAAGGGAGCACCCTGCCGTGATCGCACTGCTGATGGGCTCCGGTCTGGCCCTGCTGCTCTCCTTCCTGGGCACCCCGCTCTTCATCCGCTTCCTGGTCCGTAAGAGCTACGGACAGTTCATCCGCGACGACGGACCCACCTCTCACCACACCAAGCGCGGCACCCCCACCATGGGCGGCACAGTGGTCGTGGTGGCGGTCCTGGTCTCCTACGGCATCACGCACCTCGTCATGTGGATGATGAACCCACGGTCGCCCGGGCCATCGGCCTCGGCGCTGCTGTTGCTCTTCCTCATGGTCGGCATGGGACTCGTCGGATTCCTGGACGACTTCATCAAGATTTCCGCGCAGCGCAGCCTGGGGCTCAACGCCAAGGCCAAGCTGATCCTGCAGGCCGCGGTCGGCATCATCTTCGCGGTCCTGGCGTTGAACTTCCCGGACGAGAACAACGTCACGCCGGCGTCGTACCAGATCTCCCTGGTCCGGGACATCCCGTGGCTGAACCTCGCGTTCGGCGGCACCGTGGCCGGGGCCATCTTGTTCGTGCTGTGGTCCAACCTGATCGTCACCGCCGCCACCAACGGCGTCAACCTCACGGACGGGCTGGACGGCCTCGCCGCCGGCGCCTCCGTGATGGTCTTTGGGGCGTACACCATCATCGGAATCTGGCAGAGCAACCAGGCCTGCGGCTCACCCCGGCAGGCCGGCGCCGGCTGCTACACCGTCCGCGACCCGCTGGACCTCGCCCTGCTCGCGGCCATCCTCAGCGCCGCGCTGGTCGGCTTCCTCTGGTGGAACACCTCCCCGGCGAAGATCTTCATGGGCGACACCGGATCGCTGGCGATCGGCGGCGCCGTCGCCGGCTTCGCGATCCTGTCCCGGACCGAACTGCTGCTCGCCTTCATCGGCGGCCTCTTCGTCCTGATCACCCTTTCGGTCATCATCCAGGTCGGCTACTTCAAGATCACCAAGGGCAAGCGGTTCTTCAAGATGGCCCCGCTGCAGCACCACTTCGAACTCAAGGGCTGGGCGGAAGTCACCGTCGTGGTCCGCTTCTGGATCCTCTGCGGACTCTTCGTCGCGGCCGGCCTGGGCATCTTCTACGCCGAATGGGTGGTGCTGCTGTGAGCGGGAACATCCCTGAGCCGCTGGCCACCTCGCCGCGGCTGGAGAACCTCACCGGCTGGGACTCGGACTGGTCCGGACTCCGTGTGGTCGTCACCGGCATCGGGATCTCCGGTTTTGCCGCCGCCGACACCCTGATCGAACTCGGCGCCCGCGTGGTCGTGGTGGATGCCGCGGACAGCGCGAAGGCCCGCGCCCAGGCGGACACCCTCCGGATCGTCGGAGCCGTCGATGTACTGCTCGGCGAAGACGCCGTCGCATCCGTGCCGAAGGTCGACGGCGAAAAGCCTGAGCTGATCGTCACCTCGCCCGGCTGGCGGCCCGACCAGTCCCTGCTGGCTGCCGCCGCGCGGGCACACATCCCGGTTTGGGGCGACGTCGAACTCGCCTGGCGGGTCCGCGAACGCAAGGGCCGCAAGACGGCTGACTGGCTCACCATCACCGGCACCAACGGCAAGACCACGACCGTCGGGCTGACCGAATCGATGTTGCAGGCCGCGGGACTCAAGGCGATCGCCGTCGGGAACGTAGGCACGCCAATCCTGGACGCGCTCCGCGACCCGGTGGACTACGACGTCTTCGCCGTCGAACTCTCCAGCTTCCAACTGCACTGGAGCCACTCCGTGTCGCCGGTCGCCAGCGTGTGCCTCAACGTGGCCGAAGACCACGTTGACTGGCACGGCTCCTACGACTCCTACCTGGCGGACAAGGCCAAGGTCTACGAGCGGACGCAGAAGGCGTGCATCTACAACGCCGAGCAAATCGAAACCGAGCGCATGGTAGAAGACGCCGACGTCGTCGAGGGTTGCCGCGCGGTGGGCTTTACCACCGTCACCCCCGCGATCAGCATGGTCGGCGTCGTCGAAGGCCTGCTCGTGGACCGCGCCTTCATTCCCGAACGCAAGGACAGCGCCGCCGAACTGGCCGCGATGACCGACCTCGGACCCGTGGCGCCCCGGCACATGGTCGCCAACGCCCTCGCCGCGGCCGCCCTCGTCCGCGCCTACGGGGTAGAGCCGTCCGCCGTCCGCCAAGGGCTGCAGAATTACCTGCCGGGGGACCACCGCATCCAGCCCGTCGCCCGCCACGAGGGTGTGCTGTGGATCAACGACTCCAAGGCCACCAACCCGCACGCCGCCGCCGCCTCATTGTCCGCATTCCAGAACGTGGTGTGGATCGCCGGCGGTCTGTCCAAAGGTGTGAATTACGACTCACTGGTCCGCGACAACGCCTCCCGGCTCAAGGCTGTGGTGCTGATTGGCACGGACTCGTCGGGCCTGCTTGCCTCGCTCCAGCGACACGCTCCGGATGTCCCCGTGATCGGCCAGGCAAAGGGCGAAACTGAAGACGTGCAGACTGCCGAAACGGCCCACGCCGACGCAGGCCCCTCGCCGATTTACGGTGAGACTGTGATGGCACGGGCCGTTGAGTCGGCGGCACAGCTGGCCACCTCGGGGGACACTGTGCTCCTGGCCCCGGCAGCTGCATCCATGGATCAGTTCTCTTCCTATGCTCACCGTGGCGACGCCTTCATCGAAGCTGTCCGCGAGCTCGTGGAAGGGCAGGCTCAGACCACCGAGGAGTAGCAATGGTCAGCACGCCCACCCGTCCCGCCGCGCCGCGGGCGGGCGCCGTAAGCAGTAAGCCAGTCACGCGAGGCGCAACCCCCGTGGCCCGCGTCCGCGGCTGGTACCGCACCTTCTGGTCTGCCTTGGAAGGCACCGGGAAGTCCCGGAACGGTTCCACGTACTACCTCATCCTCGGCTCCACCCTCGCGCTGACCGCGATCGGCATCATGATGGTGCTGTCCGCCTCCAGCGTGGAGGCGATCGCGGCCGGTGAGTCGCCCTATTCCGCGGCCCTCAAGCAGGGGATGTTCGCGGCCATCGGCGTCTTCGTGATGCTGGTCCTCTCCCGGGTGAACGTGGTGTGGCTCAAACGCGTCGCCTGGTTCGCCATCCTAGGGGCGCTCGTCCTGCTGGTCCTGGTCCTCCTCGTCGGACGCAGCGCACTGGGCAACCAGAACTGGATCGAAGTCGGCGGAATCACCTTCCAGCCCTCCGAAGCGGCGAAACTGGCGCTGGCGCTCTGGATGGCCACGGTGTTGCACGCCAAAGCCAAACTGCTGCACCTGACCAAGCACGCGTTGATTCCCGTCGTGCTCCCGGGCGCGGGCGGGGTGATCGGCCTGATCCTGCTTGGCAACGACCTCGGCACCGCGATGATCGTCATGATGATCACCGCCGCCGCCTTGTACTTCGCCGGCGTGCGGCTGTACCTCTTCGGCATCGCCGGCGCGGTCCTGGCCGTCGGCACGGTGGTACTAGCCATCACGAGCCCCAACCGCGTTTGCCGCATCCTGTCGTGGACCGGCCAAACCTGCGCCGACGGCTCGGACGTGAACTACCAGTCCACCAACGGCCTCTACGCCCTGGCCTCCGGGGGCTGGTTCGGCGTCGGGCTGGGCCAGAGCCGGCAGAAGTACAGCTGGATTCCGGAAGCCCACAACGACTTCATCTTCGCGATCATCGGCGAGGAGCTCGGCCTGATCGGCACCATCGTGGTCCTGGTCCTCTTCGCGGTGCTTGGCACTGCCATCTATCGCGTCGTGGTGGCCCAGCAGGACCTGTTTCACCGCGTCCTCGCCGGTTCGATCATGGTGTGGCTGCTTGGCCAGGCCACCGTCAACATGGCCGTGGTCACCGGGTTGCTCCCCGTCATCGGCGTGCCGCTGCCCTTCATCTCTTACGGCGGCTCGGCCCTGCTCATGTCGCTGTGCGCCATCGGCGTAGTGTTGTCACTGGCCCGCGCCCAGATGGAGCCGAACATGCAGCCTAAAAGGATGTTCAAGTTTGGCCCGGCCGGCTTCGCAAAAGTCCTCCGCAAACAGGCGGGTGCAAGCCGGACCACCAAGCGGCCGGCTGCCGGGCCGGCAGCAGGCGCCAAGGCCCCGGCGGCGGCCCCGGGCGCCCGATCAGCCGGGCCCGCGGCAGGCAGCACGCCCGGCCGGAAGCCCGGTACCAGGACCCCCGCCCCCAAGAATCCCGCACGGAAGCGTACCTAGCCCACCATGAAGACCAAACCGAACCTGTCCGTCGTCCTCGCCGGCGGCGGCACAGCCGGGCATATCAGCCCGCTGCTGGCCATCGCCAACGCCATCCTCGAGGCCCGTCCCGAGGCGCAGCTCCTCGCCGTCGGCACTCCCGGCGGCATGGAAGCCCGCCTGGTTCCGGCCGCGGGGCTGGAACTGGCCACCGTCAGCCGGGTTCCGTTTCCCCGCAAACCCTCGATGGAGCTGCTGCGGCTGCCCGGCAAGCTCGCCGGCGCCGTGCGGCAGGCCGGCGCCATCCTCGACGAAGCGCAGGCGGACGCCCTCGTCGGCGTCGGAGGGTACGTTTGCACCCCCTTGTACCTTGCCGCGTGGCGCCGCAAGATCCCGATCGTGGTGCACGAGGCAAACACCCGGCCCGGGCTGGCAAACCGCGTCGGCGCACGGCTGAGCCGTCACGTGGCCGTAGCCTTCGCCGCGACCAAACTTCGCGGGGCGCGGCATGTCGGCATGCCGATGCGGCGGGAAATTTCGGGCCTGGACCGGACGGCTGCCCGTGAAGCCGCGCGCACAGCCCTCGGCCTGGAACAGGACAAACCCACCCTGATCGTCACCGGCGGCTCCTCCGGCGCCCAAAGCATCAACCGCGCCATAGCCGCCTCGGTCGGCGCGCTTGCCGACGCCGGCATCCAGACCCTGCACATCACCGGGCGGGACAAGGCCGTCCATGATGCCGAGGGCAAGCTGTTGGTCGCGCCCGGCTACCGCCAGGTGGAGTACGTGGACGGCATGGAACTGGCCTACGCCGCCGCCGACGTGCTGCTGGCGCGCTCCGGCGCCGCGACCGTCTGCGAGGTCGCCGCCGTCGGCGTCCCGGCCGTGTTCGTACCGCTTCCCATCGGCAACGGGGAACAGTCCCTCAACGCCGCCGGACTTGTCGACGCCGATGCCGCGCTCCTGGTCGAGGACGCCGCCTTCGACGCCGCCTGGGTCGCCGGCCACGTCATCCCGCTGCTGCAGGACCGCGCCCGGCTGGACCGGATGGCTGCCGCCGCGGAACGGCTTGGCATCCGCGACGCTGACCGGCGGATGGCCGCACTCGTTCTTGAAGCCGCGCAATCCACGGCCGGCAGCGCGACAGCGCAGCAGTGACCAGCACAGCAGTGACCACTGAACTACACAGCACCTTGAACACCCGGCAGGAAGCGGTAAAGCAATGACCCAGGCCCAGAACGGCACCCCGCCAGAGGTCCGCACCCAGGACTCGCTGGGGCGCGTGCACTTCATCGGCATCGGCGGGGTGGGGATGTCCGCAGTCGCGCGAATCATGGTGGCCCGCGGCCTGCCGGTGAGCGGCTCCGATGCCAAGGACCTGCCGGTCATGGCCGAGCTCGCCGCCGCCGGCGCCCGGATCGCGGTCGGCTATGACGCGGCAAACCTTGGCGACGCGCAGACCGTCGTCGCCGGTTCCGCCATCCGCTCCGACAACCCGGAGCTGGCAGCCGCGCGCGCCGCGGGATTGCCGGTGCTGCACCGCTCCGAGGCGCTGGCCGCAACGATGGCGCAGGACACGGCCGTCACGGTCGCCGGCACGCACGGCAAGTCCACCACCACGTCGATGATCACGGTGCTCCTGCAGGGCGCCGGGATGGACCCCTCCTTCGCCATCGGCGCCAACGTCCCGGCCCTGGGCGTCAACGCGGCGACCGGGACGTCACCGGTGTTCGTCGCGGAAGCGGACGAGTCGGACGGTTCCTTCCTGAATTACCGTCCGCGGATCGCGGTCGTCACCAACGTCGAGCCGGACCATCTGGACCACTACGGCACGGCGGAGGCTGTCTACGCCTCCTTCGACCGCTTCACCGAACTGCTTCCCGCCGAGGGCCTCCTGGTGGCCTGCGCCGACGACGACGGCGCCCGTGCCCTCGCGCTGCGCACCCGGGAACGCGGAAACACCCGCGTGGTCCTCTACGGAACGGCGGTCGACGCCGACGTAACGCTGCACGACGGCGGACCGGGCGGTGTCTGGATTTCGACGCCGGCTGGCCGCTTCGCGGTCGAACTCCAGGTCCCCGGCCGGCATAACGCGCTGAACGCCGCCGCGGCTTTCGCGGTGGCGCTGGAGCTCGGCATCGCGCCGGAAGCGGCGTCCGGCGCGCTGGCCGACTTCTCCGGTGCCTCGCGCCGCTTCGAGTTCAAGGGCTCGGGCCGGGGTGTCCGCGTCTACGACGACTATGCCCACCATCCCACCGAGGTCCGGGCGGCCCTCGCCGCGGCCCGCTCGGTGGCCGGYGACCACCGGGTCCACGTGCTTTTCCAGCCCCACCTCTTCTCCCGGACCAGGGAGTTCGCGCACGAGTTCGCGGAGGCCCTCGCCGCGGCTGACACCGCGCTGGTGCTGGACATCTACCCGGCCCGGGAAGACCCCATTCCGGGCGTCACCAGCCAGCTGATCGCGGACCACCTCGGCCCCGGCGGACGGCTTGTGGGCCCCGGGGACGAGGCCGTCAAGGCAGTGCTCGAGGCCGCGGCTCCGGGAGACATCGTCCTCACCGCCGGCGCGGGCGATGTCACCGCCTACGGCCCGCTCATTGTCGAGGCCCTGACGGTCGAGGCCGCCGGTGGCTAGCCCGCGCCGGCCCGCGTACCCCTCCGGCCCGCGCGGGCCTGCCTCCGGCCGGCCCGCCGCCGGGCAGGACGACGTGATCTCGGCGTCGAAGTCGACAGACACCGCTCCGACAGACACCGCCCCGACCGGCGCCGGCCCGACAGGTGCGCCCAAAAACCCGACCGGCCCGAAAAACCCGGGCGGCCCCAAAAATCCGGGCGGCGGCGGCACGGGGGAGCCGCAGCCCGGCAAGGTGCTCGCTTTCCCCGAACCGAAGGCCAAACGGCGCCGTCGGATCGTCCTCACCACGGTCGCCGTGATCGCGGTGCTGATGGCGGGGATCGTCGCGGCGGCCGTGTACTCGCCGTGGCTTGCCGTTCGCACGGTCACCGTGGAGGGCAACCGGATCCTCAGCACCAAACAGGTCAAAGCTGCCCTCGAACCGCTCCAGGGCAAACCCCTGACCCAGATCAGCGACGAGGAAGTCAGCGGACTGTTGCAGCCGCTCGTCCAGGTCAAAGCAGTCAGCACCCAGGCCCGGCCCCCGTCCACGCTCCAGGTGCGCATCACCGAGCGGATACCGGTGGCGCTGGTGAAACAGGGCGAGGTCTACCAGCTGGTGGACGTCGACGGCGTCCAGCTCGGCAAGGCCAAGGACCCGGCTGCGATAAAGCTTCCGGTCATCGACGCCGGCCGGGGCGCCTTGCCCAAGGACCTGTTCCACGCCATCACCGGGGTCCTCGGGGCACTTCCGCCGGACGTCCTCGCCCGGCTCTCCGATGCCTCGGCCAAGTCCGTGGACGCCGTAGAGCTCAAACTCCTGGACGGCCGGACCATTGTGTGGGGCAACGCGGGGGAGAAGGAACTCAAAGCCCGGGTGCTCTCGGCCCTGCTGAAGGCGCCCGCGGATCCGAAAAATCCCGTGGCCGTGTACGACGTGAGTGTGCCCCGCCACCCGGTCACCCGGTAGCGGGCCTGCCTTACATGGGGCGGTCCGCGGGCGATAGTGGAAGTGGCGCACCTGCCGGGATCCGGCGTCGCCACAAAGCAGCAAAAAAGTAGAAACGGACGGCATTTGGCCGGTATTACCGCGACACGCGGAGCCGGTTATTGAATGTCCTCTGGATAGGAAATAGCGTCACAGACATGAGTTACTTGACATAACTATAACCTTCAACTGGAAGGTTAAGGTTCAAAGCCTCAAGCTTGACTCCATCAGTTTTCGCAATAGAACACGAACAAGGGACACGTAACGTGGCAGCTCCGCAGAATTACTTGGCCGTCATCAAGGTCGTCGGCATCGGCGGCGGTGGCGTGAACGCAGTCAACCGCATGATCGAAGTCGGTCTTCGCGGCGTCGAATTCATCGCCATCAACACGGACGCGCAGGCGCTGTTGATGTCCGATGCGGACGTCAAGCTCGACGTCGGACGCGAGCTGACGCGCGGCTTGGGAGCCGGTGCGAATCCTGAGGTCGGCCGGCAGGCAGCGGAGGACCACGCCGACGAAATCGAAGAGGTCATCCGCGGCGCAGACATGGTCTTCGTGACCGCCGGCGAAGGCGGCGGCACCGGCACCGGCGGCGCGCCCGTCGTGGCCCGCATCGCACGCTCGCTGGGTGCGCTGACCATTGGCGTGGTCACCCGCCCGTTCACCTTCGAGGGCCGCCGCCGCGCCGGTTCCGCCGAAGCCGGCATCGACGCGCTGCGCGACGAGGTCGACACCCTGATCGTCATTCCCAACGACCGACTGCTCTCCATCAGCGACCGCAACGTCTCGGTGCTGGACGCTTTCCGCTCCGCGGACCAGGTCCTGCTCTCCGGTGTCCAGGGCATCACCGACCTGATCACCACCCCGGGCCTGATCAACCTCGACTTCGCGGACGTCAAGTCCGTGATGCAGGGTGCCGGTTCCGCGCTCATGGGCATCGGTTCGGCCCGCGGCGAGGACCGCGCGGTCAAGGCCGCCGAACTGGCGATCGCCTCGCCGCTGCTGGAAGCCTCCATCGACGGCGCCCACGGCGTCCTGCTCTCCATTCAGGGCGGGTCGGATCTCGGCCTGTTCGAAATCAACGAAGCAGCCCGCCTGGTACAGGAAGTGGCCCACCCGGAGGCCAACATCATCTTCGGCGCCGTGATCGACGACGCCCTCGGCGACGAGGCCCGCGTGACCGTGATCGCGGCCGGCTTCGACGACGTCAAGGCCACCTCGCCGTCCATGGACCAGTCCCAGCCCGCCCCGGCACGCGCCGCCGCTCCGGCTCCGGCCCCGGCGCAGGCCCCCGCCTCCGCACCGGCACAGCCGATGCACGCCGGCGTGGGCGCTTCCGGGCTCAGCAACTGGGGACAGCAGCGCCCCTCGGCCGTACCGGCCGATTCGGGTTTCGATGTGGACCTGCCCTCCGTCGTGGAGCCGGACCTGTCCGGACGCCACTCGGACGACCTGGATGTGCCTGACTTCCTGAAGTAGGCATCGGTCCAAAACAGCAATCAGCACCATGGCACTGCCTCCGGCGGTGTCATGGTGCTTTTTCGCACGCTACGGTGATTGGTATGTGCTTTTCATTGTTTGCTGCTCCCGAACAGGCGGTGTGCTGAGTGTTCTACTGGCGAGCTGAGGTGCGGCCCGGCGTCTGGGCGGCGTTCACCAATGTGGCCGCGGGCAACCTGGCGCTTCACGTCGGCGACGATCCTGCTGCGGTGCGCCGACGCCGCGAGACGCTGGAAGAGGCTGCCGGGCTCGGCTCGCGTGGCTTCCGATTCATGAACCAGGTCCATGGCAGCGAGGTGGCCGTCATCGCCGCCGATGCCAGCGGTGGCCCGGCGGCGATCCCAGGCGAACCGGCCGCGACCGCCCCGACAGCCGACGCCATGGTGTCCACCGGCGAACCGCTGGCGGTCATGGTGGCGGACTGTGTGCCGATCGTGCTGGTGGGGGAGAGCGGGACCGCTGGGCCGGTTCTCGGCGTCGTGCATGCCGGACGGCCGGGACTGGCGGCCGGTGTGGTTCCCGCCGCGCTGGCGCGGATGCGTGCCCTGGGCGCCGTCGACATCGGTGCCTGGATTGGGCCTTCCATCTGCGGAAAGTGCTACGAGGTCCCGGAAGGAATGCGCGCTGACGTTGCGGCGATCGTCCCCGCGGCCTGGTGCACCACGGCCCAAGGAACGCCCGGGCTGGACCTGCCGGCCGGCGTCCGCAGCCAGCTCGAGTCCGAGGGGGTCGCCGTCGAATATGCCGGCGGCTGCACCCGCGAGGACGGGGAACTGTACTCCTACCGGCGCAACAACAACACGGGCCGGTTCGCGGGCCTGGTCTGGACCGACGCTACGGGGGCTACGGCATGACGGGGCCAGCGACGGACTCCACACCAGCTGACCCGAGGCTCGCCGAGCTCCGCGAACGGCTCGCCGCGGTGCGGCGGCGGATCAGCGACGCGGCGGCCGATGCCGGGCGCGGGGTTGCCCCGCCACAGCTGATTGTGGTCACCAAGTTCCACCCGGCCGAAGACGTCGCACGGCTCGCCGCGCTCGGCGTCACCGACGTCGGCGAAAACCGCGACCAAGAGGCGGCAGAGAAAGCGGCCCGGCTACAGGAGCTGCAACTGAGGTGGCACTTCATCGGCCAACTGCAGAGCAACAAGGCCAAATCGGTCGTGAAATACGCCTACGCCGTGCACTCCGTGGACCGGCCCCAGCTGGTCACCGCACTGGCCAAAGCGGTCCGCGCGGAGCAGGAACGTACCGGCCGCGGCGACCTCGAATGCTTCATCCAGGTCAGCCTGGACGAGGACGCCGACGGCCACCGCGGTGGGGCGCTGCCCGCGGATGTCCCGGCGCTGGGCGAACAGCTCTCGGGAACGCCCGGACTGCGGCTTGCCGGCGTCATGGCCGTGGCGCCGCTCGGCGCGGCACCGGAGGGTGCCTTCGAAAAATTGGCGGAAATCTCCGCCCGGCTGCGCAGCGACCACCCCCACGCCACGGGCATCTCTGCCGGAATGAGCCAGGACCTCGAAGCGGCCATCCGGTTCGGGGCGACACACCTTCGAATAGGCTCCGATATTCTCGGTCCGCGCCCGGCCTTGCGGTAGGTTCAACGTATTGGAAGGTAATGGCGGGGATTCCAGTACAAGTCACTGAGCGGCCCGCAAACGGACACGATTAGGAGTCGACCATGGCTGGCGGTCTGCGCAAGACAATGATCTATCTTGGGCTCGCTGATGGCGACGAACACTACGAGTCCGAGCATCACACCCCGCACAAGGATGAGGACGAATCCATGGAGCACGAACGCGAGGAGCGCCGCGCGCCGGCAGCCGTCCGTGAAGTGCCCCGGGAAGAGCCCTACGCCGCTGAAGAGGAATACCGCGCACCCGTGACACCCATCAAGCGAGCGGCCGCGAGCCGCGAAGAGACCACCGGCCTGCGGCAGATCACCACGATCCACCCGCGGTCCTACAACGACGCCAAGCTCATCGGTGAAAGCTTCCGTGACGGCATCCCCGTCATCATGAACGTGACCGACATGGGCGAGGCCGACGCAAAGCGCCTCGTCGACTTCTCTGCGGGCCTGGTGTTCGGCCTGCGCGGCAGCATTGAGCGGGTCACCAACAAGGTGTTCCTGCTCTCGCCGTCGTATGTCGAAGTCATCGGCGACGACAAGAAGACCAGCGAGACGCAGGCCGCCTTCTTCAACCAGAGCTAGCCGGGATTCCGGTTCGGATGCCAGGCAGGGGACACCTGCCTGGCATCCGTGCTGAAGGATCCGTGTTGAAATAGACGTGCTGGAATAGTTGCGCAACCACTTTCAGGACACTGCGGTATCCGGAATGATCATGGAGATATGAGTTAACTCATGGGAATTGTTTTCGGACTTGTCTATATCGCACTGCTGCTCTTTTTTGTCTCCCTGATCATCCGCCTGATCTTCGACTGGGTGCAGATGTTCGCCCGGAGCTGGCGTCCGCGCGGCGTGGCGCTCGTCACCGCCCACACTGTGTACTCGATCACAGACAAACCCCTCAAACTGCTCGGCCGGATCCTTCCGCCGCTGCGTCTCGGCGGAATCTCGCTGGACCTGGCGTTCCTGGTGCTCTTCCTGGCCGTCTCTGTAGCCATGGGCTTCGCCAGGTACTTCACCTACGCGCAGCCGATCGCCACGTAACCCGGCCGCGGACCCGCTCCGCTGGCCAAAAAGATAAAAACTCCGGTTTGACACTGCGGTGTTGAATTAGAGGAACCAGACCATATTTAGGTACCGTAGTTTTGACGGCCGGAAGGCCTACTGACTAACTAGACCAACGAGGTGACCAGATGGCTTTGACGCCAGAAGACGTTGTCAACAAGCGCTTTCAGCCGACCAAGTTCCGCGAAGGCTACGACCAGGACGAAGTTGATGACTTCCTGGACGAGATCGTCGTCGAACTGCGACGCCTGAACCAGGAGAACGACGAGCTGCGCAAGAAGCTCGCCGAAGCCGGTTCCGGCACGGCCGCCAGCACCTCTGCTGGCGCTCCCGTCGTGGAGAAGGTGCCGGCACCCGTCAAGGCCGAGAAGGAAGACCGCGCCAAGGCAGAAGCCGAGGCGAAGGCCGCCGAAGCCGCCAAGAAGAAGGAAGCCGAGAAGGCTCCCGCTCCGGCAGCAGCACCGGCTCCGGTCGCAGCCACCGCATCCGCAGAGTCCGCCGCAGGCCTGCTGGCCATGGCGCAGCAGATGCACGACAAGCACGTCGCCGACGGCGAGCAGCAGCGCGACAAGATCATCGCCGAAGCGCAGATCGAAGCCAGCAGCCTCGTCAACGACGCGCAGGAAAAGTCCCGCAAGATCCTGGGCGCCCTCGAGCAGCAGCGCTCGGTGCTGGAGCGCAAGGTCGAGCAGCTGCGCGGCTTCGAGCGCGACTACCGGTCCCGCCTCAAGGCCTACATCGAAGGCCAGCTGCGTGACCTGGACGCCCGTGGTTCGGTTGCGGCCCCCGAGGTCGAAGCCAACTAGGACGTTTTACACGTATTCTGAAAGCCGGTGGCTGAGGACTCCTCGGCCACCGGCTTTTGGCATTAACCGCCGCCCTGCGGCCTCCCCAGCAGCCTGCGCGCAAGCCGCAAGCCCCCGCCACCACCGGCACCGGAACGAAAGCACTATGACTGACGCACCAACCCCAGACGCCGCCCAGCCCGCCGACGCCGTGCAGCCGCCGCCCTCCGCGGCCGCCGTGCAGGCTCCGGCGCGCAAACCGCGGCGCGCACTGCTGCTCACCTTGTTCGCCGGCTTCGCGGTGTTCGCCTACGCCTTCGACCAGCTGACTAAACTCTGGGTCACCTCGACCATGACCGAGGGGGAGCGGATCCCCGTGCTCCCGCCCCTGCTGCACTGGTACTACATCCGCAATTCCGGAGCCGCATTCTCGATCGGGGAGAACGTCACCTGGGTGTTCACGATCATCATGGCGGTGGTGTCCGTCGCGATCCTGCTGCAGCTGCGCAAGCTCGGTTCCGCATGGTGGGCGCTGGCGCTGGGCCTGCTGCTCGGCGGCGCCCTCGGCAACCTCACCGACCGACTGTTCCGCGAACCGTCGTTCGCGATGGGACACGTGGTGGACTTCATCCAGCTGCCCAACTTTGCCATCTTCAACATTGCCGACTCCGCGGTGGTGTCCTCGGTGGTCATCATCTGCCTGCTCACCCTGCGCGGCATCGCCCTTGACGGGTCACACCTGTTGCCGCACCGGGACGGCGACGCCGCCGGCCCGGCTGCGCTGGAAGAAAACGGGCGGGAACACAATGTCTGAGCCCGGCAACGCCAGCACGGGAGAACGCCGGCACTTCACCGTCCCCGAAGAGCTTGCCGGCGCCCGGGTGGACGCCGGCCTGGCCAAGCTGATGGATATCTCCCGGTCGCAGGCGGCCACGCTGATCGCCGAAGGCCATGTCAGCAGCCAGGGCAAGGGCGTGGGGAAGTCCCTCAAGCTGAGCGCCGGCGGCGAGCTCGACGTCGTCGTGCCGGTGCGCCGGGACCCCCTTGAAGTTGTGGAGGAAGTTGTGGAAGGCCTGAAGATCCTGCTGGACGACGACGAATTCGTCGTCGTGGATAAGCCCGTCGGCGTGGCCGCGCACCCCTCACCCGGCTGGGTGGGCCCCACCGTGGTGGGTGGCCTGGCCGGCGCCGGGTACCGCATTTCCACCTCCGGTTCGCCGGAGCGGGCCGGAATCGTGCACCGTCTCGACGTCGGCACCTCCGGGGTCATGGTGGTCGCCAAGACCGAGAACGCCTACACGGCCCTCAAGCGTGCCTTCAAGGAACGCACCGTGGACAAGGTCTACCACGCCGTCGTCCAGGGCCTGCCCGACCCGCTGGCCGGCACCATCGACGCGCCTATCGGCCGCCACCCCGGCCACGACTGGCGCTTCGCCGTGATCGAGGACGGCCGCGAGTCGGTGACCCACTACGAGGTGCTGGAAGCCTTCGGCAAGGCCTCGCTCGTGGAGGTGCACCTGGAAACCGGCCGCACCCACCAGATCCGCGTGCACTTCTCCGCACTGCGCCACCCCTGCGCCGGCGACCTGACCTACGGCGCGGATCCCCGGCTGGCCGCCACCCTCGGCCTGACCCGGCAGTGGCTGCACGCCCGGCAGCTTTCCTTCGACCACCCGCGCACCGGGGAGCGGGTCACCGTGACCAGCGACTACCCGCAGGATTTGAAGTACGCCCTCGAGGTGCTGGAGTCCGGCAACGCCTAGCTGTATTCCCACGGAGCTCCGTTGTCGCCGCCGTGCCGGGCACGGGAGTGTCGCTGCCCGGCACTAGAATGATTCGGTGACTTCCAGCAACAACTCGTTCGTCCACCTCCACAACCACACCGAGTACTCCATGTTGGACGGTGCGGCGCGCCTCGGGGAACTCTTCGATGAGACCGAGCGGCTGGGCATGCCCGCCCTGGCCACCACGGACCACGGCTACCTCTTCGGGGCGTTCGACTTCTGGAAGCGTGCCACCGACAAGGGAATCAAGCCGATCATCGGCGTCGAGGCCTACGTCACCCCGGGGACCGCGCGCACGGACAAGACCCGCGTTCGCTGGGGCGAAGAGAACCAGCGCAAGGATGACATCTCCGGCGGTGGCTCCTACACGCACATGACGCTGCTCAGCTACAACAACACCGGCATGCGAAACCTCTTCCGTGCCTCGTCGATCGCGTCCCTGGACTCGGTCTTCGGCAAATGGCCCCGGCTGGACCGCGAGCTGCTGAACACCTACTCGGAAGGCTTGATCGCCACCACGGGCTGCCCGTCCGGCGAAGTCCAGACGAGGCTCCGGCTGGGACAGTACCGGGAAGCGCTCGAAGCCGCGGCAGAGTTCCGCGACATCTTCGGCGCCGAAAACTACTTCTGCGAACTCATGGACCACGGCCTGGACATCGAGCGGCGCGTCACCGGAGACCTGCTGCGGCTGGCCAAGGAACTGAACCTCCCGCTCGTGGCCACCAATGACCTGCACTACACGCACGAACACGACGCAAAAGCGCACGAGGCGCTGCTGGCCATCCAGTCCGGCTCCACCCTGCTGGAGCCCACCTACGACAACGGCGGCTCGCGCTTCGCCTTCTCCGGCAGCGGCTACTACCTGAAGTCCCCGCAGGAAATGCGGGAACTGTTCCGCGACCACCCCGACGCCTGCGATAACACGCTGCTGATCGCCGAACGCTGCGAAGTGTCCTTCAACACGGGCGCCAACTACATGCCCCGCTTCCCCTGCCCGGAGGGCGAGGACGAAACCTCCTGGCTGGTCAAGGAAGTGGACAAGGGACTGCACTACCGCTACCCCCAGGGCATCCCGGACAAGGTCCGCCAGCAGGCCGACTACGAGCTCGAAGTCATCACCTCGATGGGCTTCCCGGGCTACTTCCTGGTGGTTGCCGACTTCATCAACTGGGCCAAGAACAACGGCATCCGGGTTGGCCCCGGCCGTGGCTCCGGTGCCGGCTCTATGGTGGCCTACGCCATGCGCATCACCGACCTGGACCCGCTGCACCACGGCCTGATCTTCGAGCGCTTCCTGAACCCGGACCGCGTCTCCATGCCCGACTTCGACGTCGACTTCGATGACCGGCGCCGCTCCGAAGTGATCGACTACGTGACCCGCAAGTACGGCGACGAACGCGTCGCCATGATCGTCACCTACGGCACCATCAAGACCAAGCAGGCCCTCAAGGACTCTTCCCGCGTGCTGGGCTATCCCTTCAGCATGGGCGAGACGCTCACCAAGGCCCTGCCGCCGGCCGTGATGGCCAAGGACATTCCGCTGGCCGACATCCAGAACCCGGAGGCCAAGCGCTACAGCGAGGCCGGCGACTTCCGGCAGCTGATTGCCACGGACCCGGAAGCCGCGAAGGTCTTCGAGACCGCCCTGGGCATCGAGGGCCTGAAGCGCCAGTGGGGCGTCCACGCCGCCGGCGTCATCATGTCCTCGGACCCCATCATCGACGTCATCCCGATCATGCGCCGCTTCCAGGACGGCCAGGTCATCACGCAGTTCGACTACCCGACCTCCGAGGGCCTCGGACTGATCAAGATGGACTTCCTGGGCCTGCGGAACCTGACGATCATTTCCGACGCCCTGGAAAACATCAAAATGAACCGCGGGGTCGACCTGGACCTCGAGTCCCTGGCCCTCGACGACGCCGCCTCCTATGAGCTGCTGGCCCGGGGCGACACCCTGGGAGTCTTCCAGCTCGACGGCGGGCCCATGCGCTCCCTGCTCAAGCTGATGAAGCCTGACAACTTCGAAGACATCTCCGCCGTGCTGGCGCTGTACCGTCCGGGACCCATGGGCGCCAACGCGCACACCGACTACGCGCTGCGCAAGAACAAGATCCAGGAAGTCATCCCGATCCACCCGGAGCTCGAGGAGCCGCTCGCCGAAATCCTCGGCGGGACCTACGGCCTGATCGTGTACCAGGAGCAGGTTATGGCGGTGGCGCAGAAGCTCGCCGGCTACACCCTTGGCCAGGCCGACATCCTCCGCCGTGCCATGGGCAAGAAGAAGAAATCCGAGCTGGACAAGCAGTTCGCCGGCTTCTCCCAGGGCATGCAGGACAACGGCTACTCGATGGCCGCGGTGAAGACCCTCTGGGACATCCTGCTTCCCTTCTCCGACTACGCCTTCAACAAGGCGCACTCCGCCGCGTACGGCGTGATCTCCTACTGGACCGCCTACCTGAAGGCGCACTACGCGCCGGAATACATGGCGGCCCTGCTGACCAGCGTCGGTGACGACAAGGACAAGTCGGCGATCTACCTCAACGAATGCCGCCGCATGGGCATCACGGTGCTGCCGCCGGACGTCAACGAGTCGGCGCTCAACTTCACCCCGGTGGGCAACGACATCCGCTTCGGCATGGGCGCCATCCGCAACGTCGGCGCCAACGCCGTCGAGGCGATGGTGGCCGCGCGCGAACGCGAAGGCGCCTACACCTCCTTCAAGGACTATCTGATGAAGGTGCCGGCGGTCGTCTGCAACAAGCGCACCATCGAATCGCTGATTAAGGCCGGCGCCTTCGATTCGCTGGGCCATCACCGGCGGGCCCTGGCCATGATCCACGAAGAAGCCATCGACTCGGTCATCACGCTCAAGCGCAACGAGGCGATCGGCCAGTTCGACCTCTTCGCCGGCATCGACGACACCGAGTCCGAGTCCTCGCTGAGCATCGAGATCCCCGAACTGCCCGAGTGGGAGAAGAAGGACAAGCTCTCCTTCGAACGCGACATGCTCGGGCTCTACGTCTCAGACCACCCGCTGCAGGGCCTCGAGGGCCTGCTCAGCCAGCACGCGGACCAGTCCATCACCTCGATCATCGCCGAGGACGGGCCGCACGACGGCGCCATCATCACCATCGCGGGCATGATCACCTCGCTCAGCCGCCGCATCGCCAAGGCCAGCGGCAACGCCTACGCGCGTGCCGAGATCGAGGACCTCGGCGGCTCGGTGGAAGTGATGTTCTTCGGCCAGGTCTACGGACCAATCGCGTCCGTCCTGGCCGAGGACTTGATCGTCGTCGTCAAGGGCCGGCTGCAGCGCCGCGACGACGGCGCCGTGGCCCTGAACTGCATGGAACTCTCGGTGCCGGACCTCAGCGAAGGCCTTGACGGGCCGCTGGTGATCACCATGCCGACGCACAAGGCCACCGAAGCCGTGGTGAACGAACTCGGCGAGGTCCTCAGGACCCACCGCGGCAAGTCGGAGGTCCGGCTGCACCTGCACGGTGACTCCCGGGTGGAGGTCATGGGCCTGCCCGTGCACCTGCGCGTCAACCCCAGCCCGTCGCTGTTCGGCGACCTGAAGGTGCTGCTCGGCCCGACCTGCCTCGACAGCTGACCCCCGTTTCGACGGTTCCCTGCGGGCTCGACGCCGCTAAGCGTCCTGGCGGCAGGGAACCGTCGAAACGGCCCGGTGGCGGACTAGATTTCGTAGTCCAGCGGTACCGGCTGGCTGTAGCTGCCGCCGTGATAGAGCAGCGGTGCGCTGTCGCCGCCGAGCGCGCCGTCGACCACCTCGACGACCACCACGGCGTTGTTCTCGAAGGAAAGCCGCATCTGGATCTTGCCGATCAGCCAGCCGGTCACATCCTTGAGGATCGGCACCTCGTGCGGGCCCAGCGCCCAGTGGTCGCCCTCGAACCGGTCACTGGACCGGGCGAACCGGTCGGCGAGCTCCTGGTTCTCCAGGCCGAGCATGTGCACCCCGATATAGGCGGTGTTGGCAACCGCGGGCCAGGACCTGGAGGTCCGGGCCATGTTGAAGGTGAAACGCGGCGGCTTGGCGGAAAGGGATGCCACCGAGGTGGCGGTGAAACCGTAGGGGACGCCGTTGAAGTTCGCGGTGATGATGGCGACGCCGGCGGCGTGCCGGCGGAACATTTCCTTGAAAGTTCCTTCGAAGGCTTCTTCGGCTGAGGCCACTATGGTTCATCTCCCTGCTGTTCTGCGACTGGTGCTCACTGCCAGCGTATTCCCGCAGGCCGGGCGCGCGGTATTCGGACCCCGTCAGACGGCTATCCCCGCGTCACGTGCCGGGTTGCGGCGTAATGTCCGGTGCCGACGGATCCTTTGTTAAGGTTTCTTGCATGACACAACCCGCGGTGCATCTGCCCGTTGACGACCACGCCGGCGTCCCTGCGCCCGCCGCACCCAGCCGCCAGGGCGGCGCGGTGCCCTGGCGGGGGCTGGCCGTGATCGCCGCGGCGGGTCTTCCGGTGGGACTGCTGTGGTGGCTTCTGGCGCCGACCGGGCTGAACCTCCTCACCCGCGACCCCGCACTCGCCATCGGCAGCAACCCCGAGACGTGGCTTCCCCGGGACCTCGTCCTGGCCGGGCTGTTCCTGCTGGCAGGCTGCCTTTCCGGGGTCTTCCTGGCCGGCAGCAGGCCCGCCCGGCTGGGAACAGCGGCGGTAATCCTGGCAGTCGCAGCAGGCGCCGCCGGTGCCCTGCTGGCCTGGGGGACCGGAGTGCTCGCCGGTTCCTGGTGGAGCGCCCCGGCGGACACGTCGGCCAGCGCCAGCATCGCCTTCTCACTCCGGGCCTACGCCATGCTGGTCATCTGGCCGGCCGCCATCGCCCTGGCGATCTTCTTTTCCACGGTGTTTGGGTCGACGGAGACGGAGCCGGAGCAGGCGCGGACCTGACGCCTGATCCGGGGGCGCTCCGTAACAGCGTCCGGGGGCCCCGCGCCGGCGCGTAAAATGGACGCGTGACCCCAACTGCTGACAGCCCCGTACCCTCTGCCTCCGCCCCGGCAACCCCCGCATCCGCCGCACTGAACTTCCGCACCGTGGACGTGCGCGGGCAACGCTTGTCCCTCGCCGGACTCCGCGCCGCCGTCCCGCGGGCTCAGCATGGCACCGTGGCCGACGCCGAGCAAAAGGTCCTGGACATCATTTCGGCCGTCCGGACGCGCGGCTTTGAGGCGCTGCGCGAGCTGGCGTTGAACTTCGACGGCGTGGAACAAGCCCACCCGCGGGTTCCGGCCGAGGCCCTCAAGGCCGCCCTGGACGGCCTCGATCCCGCCGTTCGCGCCGCCCTCGAGGAGTCCATCCGCCGGGCACGCCGCTTCGCCGACGCACAGCGTCCGGCGAACACCGACGTCGAACTCGGCGAGGGCGCCGTAGTGAGCCAGAACTGGGTGCCGGTCGCGCGTGTCGGGCTCTACGTCCCCGGCGGCCTGGCGGTCTACCCTTCCTCTGTCATCATGAACGTCGTCCCGGCCCTGGCGGCAGGCGTGGAATCCATCGCCCTCGCCTCGCCGCCGCAAAAGGACTTCGGCGGCCTGCCGCACCCCACGATCCTGGCGGCCGCGTGCCTGCTGGGGATCGAGGAGGTCTACGCAATCGGCGGCGCCCAGGCAATCGCCACGTTCGCCTACGGCATCCCCGGCTCCGATTCGGAGTCCGGCATTGACGCTGGCATTGACGCTGTCGATGTTGTCACCGGTCCGGGAAACATCTTCGTGGCCACCGCCAAGCGGCTCGTCAAGGGCGTGGTGGGGATCGACTCGGAGGCCGGCACCACCGAGATCGCAATCCTCGCCGACGCGACGGCGCGCCCCGGCCTCGTCGCCGCCGATCTGATCAGCCAGGCCGAGCATGACCCGCAGGCAGCCTCCGTGCTGATCACCGACTCCGAGGAGCTGGCCGCCTCAGTCCGCCGCGAACTCGAGCTCCAGGCTGCCGGAACCAAGCACAGCGCCCGCGTGCGGGAAGCCCTGTCCGGCCCGCAATCCGGCGTCGTCCTGGTCGAGGACCTCGAACAGGGCATCGCGGCCTGCGATGCGTACGCTGCCGAACACCTCGAGATCATGACCGCGGACGCTGCCGGCGTCGCAGCCCGGATCCGCAACGCCGGCGCGATCTTCGTGGGGGACTACAGCCCGGTCAGCCTGGGCGACTACTGCGCCGGCTCCAACCACGTGCTGCCCACGAGCGGAACGGCCGCGTTCTCCTCCGGGCTGAACGTCACCACCTTCCTGCGCGCCATCCAGGTGATCAACTACAGCAGGAGCGCGCTGGAAGAAGTCAGCGCTCACATCGTCAGCCTCTCCGTGGCGGAAGACCTTCCGGCGCACGGCGAGGCGGTCACCGCGCGGTTCCCGGCCCGGAGCTAGGGCCCCCGCCGGGCGAATCCGGCAGCAGCTGCGCCTGACCACAACATGTAGTAATTACAGGCTTGTTATTCATCAACATCTAGTCGTAAACTGATCCCGAGGCGCCAACTGCGGTGCTTCGGCCCTTGGTGGGGTCCAGGCTTGCGACAGGGGAGGAACCGACGTGTATTGCCCGTTCTGTCGCAACCCTGATTCGCGTGTGGTGGACAGCCGCATCGCCGACGACGGCTCCGCCATCCGGCGACGCCGTCAGTGCCCGGAGTGCGGACGCCGGTTCACCACCGTGGAAACCACCAGCCTGACCGTCATCAAGCGCTCCGGCGTCGGCGAACCGTTTAGCCGCAGCAAGGTCATCAACGGGGTGCGGAAGGCCTGCCAGGGCCGGCCCGTCACTGAGGACGACCTCGCCATGCTGGCCCAGGAAGTCGAAGAAACCATCCGGGCCTCCGGCGCCGCCGAGATCGACGCCCACGAGGTGGGCCTCGCCATCCTCAACCCCTTGCAGCGCCTCGACGAGGTGGCCTACCTGCGCTTTGCGAGCGTGTACCAGGCCTTTGAATCGCTGGAAGACTTCGAGTCCGCCATCGCCCTGCTCCGCCATGAGGCCGAGTCCAAGGGGCTGGAAGGCAAGAACCCGCAGAAGAGCCCGCTCTAGGCTCAAACAAGTTCCGGTGGTGGCAACGGAGGGGAAGCCGCGGCCACCACCGGCTCCACCACAAACCGGCCCGCAGTTGGACAACTGCGGGCCGGTTTCGTTTGTGCGGTGCCGGGGTTACTTCGCGAGCTTGTGCGTCAGTGCAACCTCAATGGCGGCGCCCACGATGCCGGCGTCGTTCTTCAGCTCGGCCGGAACGATCGGCGTGCGCAGTGACATGTGCGGCAGGTATTCGTCCGCGCGCTTGGAGATGCCGCCGCCGACGATGAACAGCTCGGGGGAGAAGAGGAACTCGACGTGGGAGAAGTAGCGCTGGAGCAGCACGCTGTATTCGGTCCAGCTCAGGCCGTCGCGCTCACGGGCGACGGCGGATGCCTTGCTCTCGGCGTCGAACCCGTCGATTTCCAGGTGTCCCAGCTCGGCGTTGGGGACGAGCTTGCCATTGAAGATGAAGGCGGAACCGATGCCGGTGCCGAGGGTGATCACCAGGACAGTGCCGGAGACGCCTTCACCGGCGCCGTAGCGGGCTTCGGCCAGGCCGGCGGCGTCGGCGTCGTTGATGACCTCCACCGGGCGGCCGAGCCGGGCGGTCAGCAGTGCGTCGATGTCCAGGTTCAGCCAGGAGTTGTCGACGTTCGCCGTCGAGTGGACCACACCGTGCTGGATGATTCCCGGGAAGGTCACACCGACAGGGGAGTCGGCCGCGGGGGCGTCGGGACGCTTGGACAGCTCCGTGACAACCTGCGCCACGACTTCGGCCACGGCTTCCGGCGTGGACGGCTGCGGGGTGGGGACGCGGAGCCGGTCGCCGACGAGCTTGCCCTTCTTCAGGTCAACGATTCCGCCCTTGATGCCGGTGCCACCGATGTCGATGCCGATCAGCGGGGCGTTCTTCTTCGACTTCTCGTCCTTCTTGGCCAATGTTGTTCCGTTCGTGGCAGGGGCGGGGTGGGTCTTGTTGTTGATCTTGGAAAGGCGGTGCGGGGATCAGGGAAGGGTCAGGACTTCGGCGCCGGACTCCGTGACCAGCAGGGTGTGTTCGAACTGTGCTGTCCGCTTGTGGTCGCGCGTGACGACCGTCCAGTCGTCGGCCCACATGTCCCACTCGACGGTGCCGAGGGTGAGCATGGGCTCGATCGTGAAGACCATGCCGGCCTCCATCACCGTGTTGTAGGCCGGAGCGGCGTCGTAGTGCGGGATGATCAGCCCGGTGTGGAAAGCCTCGCCCACGCCGTGCCCGGTGAAGTCGCGGACCACGCCATAGCCGAAGCGCTTGGCGTAGGACTCGATGGTCCGGCCGATCACGTTGATTTCACGCCCCGGGGCCACCGCACGGATGGCGCGGCGCAGGGATTCTTCGGTGCGTTCGACTAACAGCCTGGACTCCTCGTCGACATCGCCCACGAGGAAGGTGTAGTTGGTGTCGCCATGCACGCCGCCGATGAAGGCCGTGATGTCGATGTTGAGGATGTCGCCGTCCTGGACCACCGTGCTGTCGGGGATGCCGTGGCAGATGACCTCGTTGAGCGAGGAGCATAGCGACTTGGGGAAGCCGCGGTAGCCGAGGGTCGACGGGTACGCCTTGTGGTCGAGCAGGAACTCATGCCCCACCTTGTCCAGTTGGTCCGTGGTCACGCCCGGCACGATGTGCTTGCCGACCTCCACGATGGCCCGGGCGGCGATCCGCGAGGCGATGCGGATCTTCTCGATGGTCTCGGCGGACTTGACCTCTGAGCCGGTGAACTTGGCCGGGGCGGGTTTGCCGACGTACTCGGGGCGCGGAATGGACGCCGGCACGGCAAGTTGCGGGCTGACTGTTCCCGGGACAAGGGTGCCGATGGGTGCAGTCGAGGTGAGGGAAGGCATAGATTGATTCTATAAGTACCCGGCCGAAGGCCGGAAAATACAGCCGAGAAACAGCCGGACTATCAGCCCGAAAACACCGCCGACCGGGGCCGGGACTCCCGGAACCGGACGCGCACAGGAGGAGTCTTCATGACCGAATACTGGTACAACGTCAACACTCACGAGATCGAGGAAGACGCAATGTCCGACTGGAGCCAGCTGATCGGCCCCTACAAGACCCGCGAGGAAGCCGAACACGCCCTCGAAAAGGTCAAGGCCCGCAACGAGGCCTGGGACAAGGGCGACGACGACGCGTAACGGCCGGGCGGCGCCCGTTGTCCTTCTGGTCAACGGGCTGCCCGGCTCCGGCAAGTCGACGCTCGCGGCCCAGCTCTCGGCCGGGCTGGGCATTGCGCTGTTTTCCAAGGACGCCTACAAGGAATCCCTCTGGGACAGCCGCAGGCGTCCGACGGCGGCGGAGTCGTCCAGCGTGGGCCGCGCCGCTGTGGCCCGCCTCTGGTCCGAACTCACCGAATATCCCGGTCCCGCCGTCGTCGAATCTTTTTGGTTTGCCCCCAGGGACCGGCTGCTCCTCGCCGCAGACCTGGCCGCCGCCGGGAGGACCGCGGCTGCTGAGCTGTGGTGCAGTGTGGATGCGGCTACCGCCAGGCAGCGCTGCCGCGGCCGCCAACGGCACGCGGTCCACCACGCAGCGCATGAGGATGAAGAGCTGTGGCAGCAATGGGCGCAGCACGCCGGGCCGCTGGGGCTGGGCCGGACCCTGCGCGTCAGTACAGCGGGACCGGTGGACCTTGAGGCCCTGTGCCGGCAGGTCCGGCCCCTGCTGGAACCCGAAATCCTGGAACCCGAAACGCTGGAACCCGAAGCTTGAGCTAGAAGGAATGCTCCGGGCCGGGGAAGTGGCCCGAACGGACGTCATCGCCGTAGGCCTTCGCCGCGTCACTCAGGGCGGTCCGCAGATCCGCGTACTGCTTCACGAACTTGGCCATCTTGCCGCCGCGCAGCCCGGCCATGTCCTGCCAGACCAGCACCTGGCCGGTGGTCGCGTTGCCAGCTCCGATGCCGATCGTGGGCACCTCGACGGCGGCGTCCACGGCGGCCGCCGTCGGCGCCGGAACCATTTCCATCAGCACGCAGAAGGCACCGGCGTCGGCCAATGCGACGGCGTCGTCGATCAGCCGCTGGGCGTCGTCGCCGCGGCCCTGGACCCGGTAGCCGCCGAGGGCGTGCTCGCTTTGCGGCGTGAAGCCGATATGCGCCATTACGGGGATGCCGGCCTGGACCATGGCCCGAACGGTCTCGGCGTAGAACTTGCCGCCCTCGATCTTGACCGCGTGGGCGAGCCCCTCCTTGAGGAACCGCACGCCCGTCGCCACCGCCT
The DNA here is from genome assembly GCF_056398965.1 of Arthrobacter sp. 01T414. Lineage (NCBI taxonomy): Bacteria > Bacillati > Actinomycetota > Actinomycetes > Micrococcales > Micrococcaceae > Arthrobacter > Arthrobacter sp. 01T414. Next base: position 90,699 of record NZ_JBFTQK010000002.1, read on the forward strand.
GCTGGGCGGAAACCTCGTAGCTGCCGAAAGGCAGGTCGGCCACCACGAGGGCGCGCCGCGCGGAGCGGGTCACCGCACGGCAGAGCGGAAGCAGCTCGTCCACCGTGACGGGCAGGGACGTTTCGTTGCCGAACACGTTGTTGGACGCGGAATCCCCGACCAGCAGCACCTCGATGCCGGCAGCGTCAAAGATCTCGGCGGTGTACTGGTCGTAAGCCGTCAGCATGGCGAAGCGCTCACCGTTGAGCTTGGCCTGGCGCAGGTGGTGTGTGCGGATCCGGCCCGCCGGCTTGGCGGCACCATCCTTGGGGGCGGCGCCTGTGGCGTCGCCGCCCGCGGCCGGTGCAGGGGCTGCCTCGGACATGCCGGAGGCGGGGCCGTTGCCGTAGGGGGCAGCGAGTTCTGCGGACAGGGGCGAATCGGGGCTGTTGCTGGGGGCCATGCCATGAGCGTAGTGCGATACCCGGCGTCCTAGCTACCGGGCGGCCCCGCCGGCCCGGTGAGAGCCGTCACAATCGGGGGCGTCCCGGCACCGCAGCGGGGGCGCCCGGACGGCGGTCCGGCGGCCGTTGTGTTAACGGTGTGTTACGCCGGGGCGCTGGGCCAGCAATCGCCGGGAATGCTTAGTAGAGTGATTCGAGAGCAGCTGCGGGCGCCAGCCAGGACGAGTAGTCGGGACGGGTCCGGGGCACGGACGTAGACCCGGAAAGAGGCACCATGGACCGCCAGCAAGAGTTTGTCCTGCGGACGATCGAAGAGCGTGACGTGCGCTTTGTGCGCTTGTGGTTTACCGACGTCGTGGGCTCGCTGAAATCTGTGGCACTGGCTCCGGCCGAAGTCGAAGGCGCGTTCGAAGAGGGCCTGGGCTTCGACGGCTCCTCGATCGAGGGCCTGGCCCGCGTCTTCGAGTCGGACATGCTGGCCCAGCCGGACCCCTCCACTTTCCAGATCCTGCCGTGGCGCGGCGAGACCGAAGCCACCTCGCGGATGTTCTGCGACATCCTGACGCCCGACGGCGAGCCCTCCGCGGCGGATCCGCGCAACGTGCTCAAGCGCAACCTCGCCAAGGCCGCGGACATGGGTTTCACCTGCTACACCCACCCCGAAATCGAGTTCTACCTGCTCAAGTCCCAGCAGCCGGGCCCGGACGGCGCGCCGGTTCCGGTGGACGAGGGCGGCTACTTCGACCACGTGCCCGGCGGCGTGGCGCAGGACTTCCGGCGGACCGCCGTGACCATGCTCGAATCCGTGGGCATCTCGGTCGAGTTCAGCCACCACGAGGCCGGCCCCGGCCAGAACGAGATCGACCTGCGCTACGCGGATGCGCTCCAGACCGCGGACAACATCATGACCTTCCGCACCGTGATCAAGGAGGTCGCACTCCAGCAGGGCACGTACGCGACCTTCATGCCCAAGCCCTTCACGGCGCACCCCGGGTCAGGCATGCACACGCACTTCTCACTGTTCGAAGGCGACACCAACGCCTTCTACGAGGCCGGCGCGGAGTTCCAGCTCTCCGAAACCGCCCGGCAGTTCATCGCCGGCATCCTCAAGCACGCCCCCGAGTTCACCGCCGTGACCAACCAGTTCGTGAACTCCTACAAGCGCCTCTGGGGCGGGGGAGAGGCGCCGAGCTACCTGAGCTGGGGCCACAACAACCGCTCGGCCCTGGTCCGGGTTCCGCTCTACAAGCCCGGCAAGGGCCAGTCCGCCCGGATCGAGTACCGCGGCATCGACTCGGCCGCCAACCCGTACCTTGCCTACGCCGTGCTGCTGGGCGCCGGGCTGAAGGGCATCGAGGAGGGCTACCAGCTGCCGGCCGCCGCGGAGGACGACATCTGGTCGCTGAGCTCGGCCGAGCGCCGCGCCATGGGCCACGATCCGCTGCCGGCCAGCCTGCACGACGCGATCCGGACCATGGAGGATTCCGAGCTCATGCCGCAGATCCTGGGCGAGCAGGTCTTCGAGCACTTCCTGCGCAACAAGCGCGCCGAGTGGCAGGACTACCGCCTCCAGGTGACGCCCTACGAGCTGCAGCGCAACCTGGCCATCCTCTAGGCGGCCGCTATGAGCCTGGCACGGCGCCTCATCGCCGCGGGTTTCAACGACCTGGAGAAGGGCGAGCGGTTCCTGGCCGCCACCGAGCTGGAGGGCCTGGACGAGGACGCGCTGTTCGCAGGGCTTCAGCTGGCCGCCAACCCGGACACGGCGCTGCAGTCCCTGGTCCGGCTGATCGAAAAACACCCGGACCTGCGGAAACTTGCCGCGGCGGAGCCGGACCGCAGCGAACCGCTCTACCGGGTGCTGGGCGCTTCCGAGGCGCTGGGCGAATTCCTCATCCGGCACCCGGAACACCTGGACGCCTTCCACACCACGGCGAGCCCCGAGCCGCAGGCGGCAGACGCCGCCGCGCTGCGCACCCGGCTGCTGCAGTCCGTCCGCGCTGACCCGAAGGCCGCCCGCCCGGTTGCGGTGCTGACCGGGCAGGAAGGCTACGCCGCCCTTCGCACGGCCTACCGCAGGGGGCTCGTGGAGCTCGCCATCAAGGACCTCTGCGCCGCCGATCCGCTGGACTTCATGCCGGCCGTCGGCGCCGAACTGGCTGACCTGGCAGGTGCCGCGATCGAAGCCGCCCTGGCCGTGTCCCGGGCCGAGGCGGCCGAGCAGTTCGGCGCGCCGGAGGTGGCCGACGTCGGGCTGGCCGTGATCGGGATGGGCAAGTGCGGCGCCCGCGAACTGAACTACATCTCCGACGTCGACGTCATCTACGTGATCGATCCCGGCGCGCTGGAAGACTCCCGGGCCAACACCATCGGCACCGCCCTGGCCTCGGGCATATCACGGGCCATCATGTCCACCAGCCGTGAGCCGGGGCTCTGGGAGGTAGACGCGAACCTCCGGCCGGAGGGCAAATCCGGGCCACTGGTGCGCACCCTGGCCTCGCACGAGAGCTACTACGCCCGGTGGGCGGAAAGCTGGGAATTCCAGGCGCTGCTCAAGGCCCGCACCATCGCCGGCGACGCCGCACTCGGTGCCCGGTACGAGGCCGCTGTCGCCCCGCTGATCTGGTCCTCCGCGGGCCGCGAAGGGTTCGTCGAGTCGGTCCGTTCGATGCGCCGCCGGGTCACCGAACACATCCCGGCCGAGGAGGAGCAGCGGCAGATCAAACTGGGCCGCGGCGGGCTGCGCGACGTCGAATTCACCGTCCAGCTGCTCCAGCTGGTGCACGGCAAATCGGACGAATCGCTGCGCTGCCGGGACACCACCTCGGCCATCGCGGCTCTCTCCGCCGGCGGGTACATCGGACGCTCGGACGCCAAGGAGTTCGACCGCGACTACCGCTACCTGCGCCTGCTCGAGCACCGGATCCAGCTGTTCCAGCTGCGCCGCACGCACCTGATGCCTGTCAAGGAAGCGTCGCTGCGTTCCCTCGCCAAGGCGGTCCTGGGCCCGTTCTCCGACGAACGCCCGCACCCGGACGCGCTGCTGAAGACGTGGCGCCAGACGAAGCGTTCCGTCCGGGAACTGCACGAGCGCATCTTCTACCGGCCGCTGCTCAATACCGCCGCCGCGCTGAGCAGCGAGGAGGCCAGGCTCACGCCCGAGGCCGCGCAGGGCCGGCTTGCCGCGCTCGGCTACCTGGATCCGCCCGGGGCCATGCGGCACATCGAGTCACTCACCGCCGGGGTGAGCCGGCGAGCCGCCCTGCAGCGCCAACTGCTGCCGATCCTGCTCGGCTGGCTCGCCGAAGGCGTGGACCCCGACGGCGGGTTGCTCGCCTTCCGCCGGGTCAGCGAGGCGCTCGGCACCACGCACTGGTACCTCGGCCTGCTGCGCGATTCGACGGCGGCGGCCGAGCGGCTCTGCCACGTGCTCTCCAACTCCCGGCTCATCTCGGACCTGCTGGAGGTCTCGCCGGAGTCGGTGGCCTGGCTCGGCTCGGACAAGGACCTGGTGCCGCTCAGTTACGAGGCGCAGTGGCTGGAGATCACCTCCAAGATGTCCCGGCATTCGGATCCGGAGAGTGCCATGCGCCTGATCCGGCTGATCCGGCGCCGCGAGATCCTGCGGATCGCCATCGCGGACAGCGCGGGGCTGCTGGACCAAGACCAGGTGGGAGCGGCCCTGGCCGATACCGACCGTGCCGCCATGCTCGGTGCCCTCCGCGTGGCCGAGACGGTGGTGTCCGCCCGGGAACCGCTTAAGACCCGGGTCCTGGTGGTGGCGATGGGGCGCCAGGGCGGCCGCGAGATCGGCTACGGCTCCGACGCCGACGTCATGTACGTGCACCGCGGCCTGCCCGGCGTGCCGGAAGACGAGGCGCAACAGCAGGCCGCCCGGATCGTCGGCAAGCTCTCCAGCCTGCTGACCCAGCCGCTCAAGCCTGCCATCCTGGCCGAACGCGTGCTGATGGTGGACGCGGACCTGCGGCCGGAAGGCAAGAACGGGCCGATGGTGCGCTCGCTTGAGTCCTACGCCGAGTATTACCGCCGCTGGTCCCTCATCTGGGAGGCGCAGGCGCTGCTGCGTGCCAGGCCGATGGCCGGCGACGACGAACTCGCCGCCGACTTCCTGGCGATGATCGATCCCATCCGCTATCCGGACGCGATTACTGACCAGGATGTCCGCGAGGTCAGGCGGATCAAGGCCCGGATGGAGTCGGAACGGTTGCCCCGCGGCGCGGACCCGGCCCGGCACCTGAAACTGGGCCGCGGCGGCCTGAGCGATGTCGAATGGCTCGCCCAGCTCCTGCAGCTTCGCCATGCTGGCAGGCACCCCGAACTGCGCACGACCTCGACGGTGGAGGCCCTCGAAGCCGCCGGCGAACTGGAGTTGCTGGAGGCAGGCGAAGTGGTGCTGCTGCTGCGGGCCTGGCGGCTCGCGAGCCGGATCCGGTCCGCCAACGTGATCTGGACCGGCCGCGCCTCGGACCTGCTTCCGTCCTCGCGCCGGGACCTCGAAGCCGTGGCCCGCTGGTGCGGCTACGGGCACGGGAACGCCGCCGAGCTCGAGGAGGACTACCTGCGGCTGAGCCGCCGTGCACGGGCCGTCTTCGAGCGCGTCTTCTACGGCCAGTAGGCCCGCGGGCCGACATCTATCTCGCCGCCCGTCAAATGCGGGTAGCCTCGGAGGGTACTTTGCCGGTCCTCCGGGCCGGCTGCCGCACTTACCTAGGGGTTGTTTACCTTGCCCAGACTCCAGCAGACCGGGGCCGCCAGGCCGCGGACGGCCACGGTCATCGGAGCGTTGCTGGCCTTCGCCGCCATGCTTTTCGGTGCCTCGGCGGCCACAGCCGCAGGCGCATCCCACCAGCCCGCGGACGCGCCCAGCGCCGCGCACCAGTCCGTCTACCGGGCGCAACCGGCCGCCGCGCCGTCGAGCGCCTCCGGAAAGACCTTCGTCATCGGCACGGACACCACGTTCGCACCGTTTGAATTCCGTGACGCGGGCGGTGAACTGACCGGCATCGACATGGACATCATCCGTGAGATCGCCAAGAGCCAGGGATTCACCGTCGAGATCAAATCGCTCGGCTTCAACGCTGCCCTGCAGGCACTGTCCTCCAACCAGGTCGACGGCGTGATCGCCGGCATGTCCATCACCGAGCCGCGCAAGCAGATCTACGACTTCTCCGACCCGTACTTCGAATCGGGCGTTCAAATGGCCGTGGCCAAGTCGAACAAGGACATCAAGGGCTACGAGGACCTCAAGGGCAAGACCGTCACCGCCAAGACCGGCAGCGAAGGCGAGACGTTCGCCAAGTCGATCTCCGGCAAGTACGGCTTCACGGTCAAGTCCCTGGACCAGTCCGCCACCATGTACGAGCTCGTGAAGTCCGGGAACGCCGTCGCCGTCTTCGACGACTACCCGGTGCTGGCCTACGGCATCAGCCAGAACAACGGCCTCAAGGCCGTGTCCGAGAAGGAAAAGGGCGGCTCCTACGGCTTCGCCGTCAACAAGGGCAAAAACCCGGAACTGCTCAAGGCCTTCAACACCGGCCTGGCCGAACTGAAGTCCAACGGCAAGTACCAGGAAATCCTGGACAAATACCTCAAGGACCCCACGCAGGCCGCCCCGTCCAGCTTCTGGGACCTGCTGGCCAGCAGCTTCCCGGCCCTCATGAAGGGGCTCGGGAACACTGTCCTGGTCACCGCCATTTCCTTCGCCCTGGCCATGCTGATCGGCGTCTTCATGGGGTTCCTGAAGATCTCCACGAGCGTCTTGCTGCGCGGGATCGCCACGACCTTCGTCAGCATCTTCCGCGGGACCCCGCTGCTGGTCTGGGCCTTCTTCTTCTACTTCGGCATCCCGCAGTTGACCGGCCAGCCGATCGACATCTGGGTGGCCGGTGTGCTCACCCTGAGCCTCAACGCCGGCGCCTACATCACCGAAATCGTGCGGGGCTCTATCCAGTCCGTGGATCCGGGCCAGCTTGAAGCCAGCCGCAGCCTGGGCCTGGGCTACGCGAAGTCCATGCAGAAAGTCGTGGTCCCGCAGGCCTTCAAGATCATGACGCCGTCCCTGATCAACCAGCTCATCATCATGCTCAAGGACAGCTCGTTGCTGCTGGCCATCGGCTTCGCCGAGCTGCTCTACCAGGGCCAGCAGATCTACGCCGGAAACTTCCGGATCACTGAAACCCTGCTGATCGTCGCGGTCCTGTACTTCGTGGTGATCATGCTGCTGACCAAGCTGGCCAACGTTGCGGATAAGAGGTTCAACAAATGAGCACGGCAGTCACTGCACCCAGCAAGATCACCGTCCGGGAGCTGAAGAAGTCCTTCGGCGCCAACGAAGTCCTCAAGGGCATCAACGCCGAGGTCGCCGAGGGCGAGGTGGTCTGCGTGATCGGGCCCTCCGGCTCCGGCAAATCAACCTTCCTGCGCTGCCTGAACAAGCTTGAGGACATCACCGGCGGCCACGTCACCGTGGACGGCTTCGACGTGACGGACCCCAAGGTGGACATCAACGAGGTCCGCCGGCACATCGGCATGGTCTTCCAGCACTTCAACCTGTTCCCGCACATGTCCGTGATCGAGAACATCATGCTGGCGCCGGTGGAGTCGAAGAAGCAGGGCAAGGACGAGGCACGGGCCAACGCCTTGAAACTGCTGGAGCGCGTCGGCCTCGCAGAGAAGGCGGACGCACGTCCGGCGTCGCTGTCCGGCGGCCAGAAGCAGCGCGTGGCGATCGCCCGGGCCCTGGCCATGAACCCTGACATCATGCTCTTCGACGAAGCAACTTCCGCGCTGGACCCGGAGATGGTGGGGGAGGTGTTGCAGGTAATCAAGGACCTGGCCCGCGAAGGCATGACGATGGTGCTGGTCACCCACGAGATGGGGTTCGCCCGCGAAGTGGCCGACCGGGTGCTGTTCATGGCCGACGGCGTCATCTGCGAGCAGGGCGCCCCGGAGGAGCTGTTCGGCAACCCGCAGCAGGCGCGCACCCGGGAGTTCCTCTCCAAGGTCCTCTAGGTGTGTGACGCCGGGCCGCCCCGACAGSGGGGCGGCCCGGCGTTGGATACGCTTCTCTTTATGTCTGCACACGTCTGGCTGATCAGCCTCAAGAACCTCGACGACGACGCCCGGGACATCAAGCTGGGCGAGGTCGCGGGCCTGGAGCTTGGGCAGGGACAAAGGAAGTTCGTCGGGGATCCGCTGCGGATGATGCTGTTGGGCCTCGAGGAGGCCAGCCGCTTTCCCTATGTGATGGATTCCAATGGCTCGGCCGTCGGCGTGGCCACCTTGCAGGCCGGGGCCGCACGCGCCGCCGGCTGGTACGACGACGAGTCCGCCTGGCTTTTGCGCGGCTTCCTCGTGGACCGGCGGCAGCAGGGCAGGGGACTGGGTGCGGCCGCAGCGGCCGCGGCCGTGCGGGAGGCAGCCCGGCTCACGACGGCGCTCGGCGGAGACCAGCGCGGCGTCGTCCTCTCCGTCAACGAGGCCAACCCTGCAGGACAGGCCGCCTACCGCAAGGCGGGCTTCGAGGACCGTGGGCAGTACCTCGGCGGCGACGCCGGCCCGCAGCGGATCATGTACCGGGGGTTTTGAACCCGGTTTCGTCCTCGGGTGGGGTGAGCGCTGCGCGGAGGAGCCAGGCGTAGTGCTTGTCGCCCGGAGCGCGGCTGTCCAGATACGCCGCCAGTTCCTCCACCCGCTCCAGTTGGGCGCGCTGCTGCGCAACGAGGGCGAGGAGGTAGCGCCGGTCGCGGATGGACTGCCCGGCCGCAACGCCGGCATTCTCCTCCGCCGTGAGACGTTCCTCGATCGAGGCGAGAGCCTCGGCCTCGGCATCCGCGACGGAACGGTCTGCAGGGCCGGGATTTGCTCCGCCGTCCGGCGCGGTCCCGCCGGCGGCCGTTTGCCCCAGACCGCCGTACCGGTCCAGGCGCGAATAGCCCGGCGCCGGGTCGTCGGCCACTAGGTGCCGATGGATGAAGCTTCGGAACCGGGACATCACCGCTCCTCGATGGAGTTCCTAAGACCAAGCGTAGCCGCGAACGTGGAAAGTGCACGGGGCAAACGAAAGGCCGGCCCGGGGTGGTTAAACCCCGGGCCGGCCTTTTCTGTCACCGGATTGGCGGACCGGTCCGGGCTAGGCCCGGCGTGGCCGCGTGTTCCGGCTAGACGCCGTAGTAGAGCTCGAACTCGTAGGGGTTCGGGCGCAGCGAAAGCGGACGGATCTCGTTCTCGTACTTGTACTCGATCCAGGTGTCGATCAGGTCCTGGGTGAAGACGCCGCCGGCCTGCAGGAACTCGTTGTCCTCGGCCAGGGCTTCCAGGGCTTCCTCGAGCGTGCCCGGGGCCTTGGGGATGTCCTTGGCTTCTTCGGCGGGGAGCTCGTAGAGGTCCTTGTCGATCGGAGCCGGCGGTTCGATGCGGTTGCGGATGCCATCGATGCCGGCCATCAGCTGGGCCGCGAAGGCCAGGTACGGGTTGGAGGAGGGGTCCGGCGCGCGGAACTCGATGCGCTTGGCCTTCGGGTTCGAGCCCGTGATCGGGATACGGATACCGGCGGAGCGGTTGCCCTGCGAGTAGACCATGTTGACCGGAGCCTCGAAGCCCTTGACCAGGCGGCGGTAGGAGTTCACCGTCGGGTTGGTGAAGGCCAGGACGGCGGAGGAGTGCTTCAGCAGGCCACCGATGTACCAGCGGGCGGTGTCGGACAGGCCGGCGTAGCCCTTCTCGTCGTAGAACAGCGGCTCGCCGCCGTTCCACAGCGACTGGTGGCAGTGCATGCCCGAGCCGTTGTCACCGAAGACCGGCTTCGGCATGAAGGTGACCGACTTGCCCCAGGCATCGGCGGTGTTCTTGATGACGTACTTGAACTTCTGCAGGTCATCGGCCGCGTGGGTCAGGGTGGTGAACTTGTAGTTGATTTCAGCCTGGCCGGCGGAGCCGACTTCGTGGTGGCTGCGCTCGACCTCAAGGCCGGCCTCGTCCAGGGCAACGCACATGGCGTCGCGCAGGTCGGCCTGCTTGTCCGTCGGGGAAACCGGGAAGTAACCGCCCTTGACGGGGGTCTTGTAGCCGAGGTTTCCGCCCTCTTCCTCGCGGCCGGTGTTCCAGTGGGCTTCCTCGGAGTCGATCTTGTAGAAGCTGCCCTGGGGGGAGGACTGGTACTGGACGTTGTCGAAGACGAAGAACTCGGCCTCGGGAGCGAAGAATGCGGTGTCGGCGATGCCGGTGGAGGCCAGGTAGGCCTCAGCCTTCTCGGCCACGCCACGCGGATCGCGGTGGTACGGGTCGCCCGTGCGGGGGTTCACGATGGAGAAGTTCAGTGCGAGGGTCTTCTCCATGCGGAAGGTGTCAACGAACGCCGTCGTAACGTCCGGGATGAGCTGCATGTCCGACTCGGCGATGCCCTGGAAGCCACGGATCGAGGATCCGTCGAAAAGCTGGCCGTTAACGAAGAAGTCCGCGTCTACGCTCTTGGCGGGGACGTTGAAGTGCTGCTGAACGCCCGGCAGGTCGGTGAAGCGGATATCAACGAATTTGATGTCTTCGTCTTTGATGAACTTGAGGACTTCGTCCGCAGTCTTGAACATCTATGCTCCTTACGCATATGAAAGATCTGGCCGTCAGGCCGTGTGGTCCAGCGCAGTCCGACGGCGGGGTAAACGCAGTGTTGACCCCGCCCACAATGCCGCTAGCAACTGTTACCACCCTAAGGACACGGGATTTCCCCACGGTGTCCGCTTTGTTTCAAGCAGGTTACAGAATGCGCTGACGTGTTAAAGCTAGCCGCTGTCCACAGTGTGGCCTATCCGGGTCCGCTCTGTGACCGCCCCAAGTCCAAATGATGAACAGGCCGGGCGCCCGGCCGGGAGCCGATAGGCTTGTGGGGTGGTTGATCGCAAAGACATAGGCTCCTGGCTCAGCGGACCGGACACGTCCGGCATCTCCAAGTACCCGGGGGAGCGGCTGGGACTGCCCGAGTCCGGCCCCGGCTCGATTGCCCGCGCGGGCCGGCGCATCCTGGCCATCTGCATCGACTGGGGGATCGCCCTGCTGATCAGCAACTTTGCCTTCGCGGGAAACCCCTGGGCCAACCTTGCGGTCTTCGCCGTCGAACAGGCCTTGCTGGTTGGGACGCTGGGCTACAGCATCGGGCACCGGATCATGGGCATCCATGTCATCCGGCTCGGCGGTGGTCCCGCGGGGCCGCTCGCGGGCCTGGTCCGCAGCCTGCTGCTCTGCCTTGTGATCCCTGCCGTCATCTTCGACCCGGACCACCGCGGCCTGCACGACAAGGCCATGAACACGGTGCTCGTCCGGATGTAGCTGCCGTCGAAGGTAGCTGCGGCGGGCGGGGTCAGGGGCCGCGGGCCCACCCGCCGCGCGGCTAACCTTCCCCGTTTGCCGTAGATGGCCGCTATCGCACTGTGCATAGCGGCCATCTGTGGCGACCGGGCCGGCGCCCCGTGACGAAGCGCCCGGCCGCCCGGCAAACCGCCGCCAAACCAGGGAGAACCCGCGCGGAGCTACACCCCGGCCGACGCCCGGGCCGGCAACGGTTCGGTTGCAACGTCCTTGGCGGACAGATAGCCGCGCTTCTCAGCCCAGCGCTCGAACCAGATGGTGGTGAAAGGCAGCACCGCGGACAGCCCGGCGAACAGGGCCACCCGGAACGGCCAACGCTGCAGCCTCCACAACGTCAGGGCGGTCAGGCCGTAGCCAATGAAGAATGCCCCGTGGACCGGCCCGGCAAGCTCGACGCCCAGTTCGGTGGTCCGCAGCACCCACTTGAGGAACATTCCCACCAGCAGCGCTGCCCAGCTAAAGGCTTCGGCAACTGCCAGGATCTTGAAGGCCCTGAGCACGGCGGTTTTCGAAGGTAGTTTCACGTGGGAGTCTCCGGATTCGGTCGATGCGGTGACGGCCTCCGAGCGCAGGCGCCGTCGTCGTACGGGTCGGACAAAAAGGGCTAAGCCCGGTTAAAGCGGACCGCCCCGGCTCCCGGCAAGATGCCGGCAACCGGGGCGCCCCGGGAAAGCTGTAGCCAACGGGTCCCTAGCGGCCGCGGGCGGCCTTGCGGTCCGGGCGGGCCTTGTACGGGTCGATGCCCTTGGGGATCGGCAGGCGGTTGCCGAGTGAGGAGATGCGCTTCGAGACGGTGCTGACCTCGGTCTTGGTCAGTTCGTTCTTCATCTTGCCCATCTTCTTGGCGACCTGGCTGATCGGCACCTGGCCCTCGCCTCGGCCGCTCTCGATCACGTGGATGGTGACGTTGGGCAGGATGCGGGCGAGACGCTTGCGTTCACCGTCGAGCAGGGGCTTGACCCGGTGGCTGGGACCCTCGCTCACGAGCACGACGCCGGGGCGTCCGATGGCGCGGAAGACGGCGTCCTGCGTGCGCGGGTTGACGGCGACCGGCTGGTCCTCGGTGATCCAGCCGCGGCGCAGGGTGCCGAGTGCGGCACCGGAGGCGCCGGGCTGGTTTTCGATCTGGGCGAACGCTGCCCGCTCGGCGCGGCGGGACAGGATCAGGGTGGCGGCCAGGATGCCCAGCGGAATGCCGATGATCAGGCCCGTGATCCAGTTATCCAGCAGGAATCCGACCAGGAAGCTGACCGCGACGACGCCGAGGAACGCCAGCAGCATGAGCCACGGAACCATCGGATCGTGGCGGCGGGTCATCTGGAAGACTTCCCTGATCTGCTTCAGCCGGCTCGGCTTCTTGGCCTTGGCTACCTTGGGCTTGCGGGAGAAAAGGCCACGCTTCGGCTCGTCGGCCGAGGAAGTGGACGTGCTGGAGTCAGGGAAATTCGCCATAGTGCCTTAATTCTACGTGATGCACGGCTCAGGGCCGGACACCGGATTGCTCCGGTGCCGGCCCTGGGCGGCAATGGTTGAAGGGGTCTGTCAGGAGTGTGCCGCGAGCAGTGAGCTGGCTTCCTGGCGGGTGCTGCCGGAGGACTCGATGTGGGCGAGGGCGGCGGGGATTTCCCAGCCCTTCTTGCGCATCGCGGTGGCCCAGAGCCGGCCGGCGCGGTACGAGGAACGCACCAGCGGCCCGGACATGACGCCGAGGAAGCCGATCTCGTCCGCTTCCTGCTGCAGGTCCACGAATTCCTGCGGCTTGACCCAGCGGTCCACSGGGAGGTGGCGTTCGGACGGGCGCAGGTACTGGGTGATGGTGATCAGGTCGCAGCCGGCCTCGTGCAGGTCCCGSAGGGCCTCGGAGATTTCCTCGCGGGTCTCGCCCATGCCCAGGATCAGGTTGGACTTGGTGACCATGCCGTGGCTGCGGCCCTGGCTGATGACGTCCAGGGACCGTTCGTAGCGGAACGCGGGACGGATGCGCTTGAAGATCCGGGGCACGGTCTCGACGTTGTGGGCGAAGACCTCGGGCTTGGAGTCGCAGATCGCGGCGATGTGTTCGGGTTTGCCGGAGAAGTCCGGGATGAGGAGTTCGACGCCGGTGCCGGGGTTCAGTTCATGGATCTTGCGGACCGTTTCGGCGTAGAGCCAGACGCCCTCGTCGGCGAGGTCGTCGCGGGCGACGCCGGTGACGGTGGCGTAGCGCAGGGCCATGGACTGGACCGAGCGGGCGACCTTGGTSGGTTCGAACATGTCCACGGGGGAGGGYTTGCCGGTGTCGATCTGGCAGAAGTCACAGCGGCGGGTGCATTCGGAGCCGCCGATCAGGAAGGTCGCTTCCTTGTCTTCCCAGCACTCGAAGATGTTCGGGCAGCCGGCCTCTTCACAGACGGTGTGCAGRCCTTCCTTCTTCACCAGGTTCTTGAGCTGGACGAACTCCGGGCCCATCTGGACCTTGGCCTTGATCCACTCGGGCTTCCGTTCCACCGGGGTGGCCGCATTCCGCTGCTCGATCCGCAGCATCTTCCGGCCTTCTGGTGCCAGTGTCATTGTTCTTTCCTTCGTGTTGGCGCCGGCGAACCGGCGGGGCGTGGGTGCTGGAACCGGCCCGCGGTTCAGCACTCCACGACGTTGACGGCGAGGCCGCCCATGGCGGTTTCCTTGTATTTTGAGGACATGTCTTTGCCGGTTTCGCGCATGGTGATGATGACTTCGTCGAGGGAGACGCGGTGTGAGCCGTCGCCCCAGAGGGCCATCTTGGCGGCGTTGATCGCTTTGGCGGCGGCGATCGCGTTGCGTTCGATGCAGGGGATCTGCACGAGCCCGCCGATCGGGTCGCAGGTCAGGCCGAGGTTGTGTTCCATCGCGATTTCCGCTGCGTTCTCGACCTGCTGCGGAGTGCCGCCCATGACTTCGGCCAGGCCGGCGGCCGCCATCGACGACGCCGAACCCACCTCGCCCTGGCAGCCGACCTCGGCGCCGGAAATCGAAGCCTGTTCCTTGTAGAGGACCCCGATGGCTCCGGCGGCGAGCAGGAACTTCACGATCGTTTCGTCGCGGTCGGCCTGGGTGGCCTGATCCATGCCGGGGGCAAAGTGCAGGGCGTAGTAGAGGACGGCGGGGATGATCCCGGCGGCGCCGTTGGTCGGTGCGGTGACGACGCGGCCGCCGGAGGCGTTTTCCTCGTTCACGGCCAGGGCGATCAGGTTGACCCATTCCTGCCAGTACTTCGGGTCCCGGTAGTCGGGGTCCTGGCCGGGGTTTTCCTTCATCAGCCGTTCGTGCCAGTCCGGGGCGCGGCGGCGCACCTTCAGCCCGCCCGGGAGCAGGCCCTCGCGCTTGAGCGAGGTCTGGACGCAGTCGGCCATCACCGCGTAGATGTGCAGAAGGCCCGCGCGGATCTCCTCCTCGGTGCGGGAGGCGCGTTCGTTGATCAGCATGATCTCACTGATCGACAGGCCCCTCTGCCGGCAGTGTTCGAGCAGCTCCGCCGCGGTGCGGAACGGCAGCGGCAGTTCCTTGATGGAGTCATCGAGCTCCTGCTGCGCGGCGTCCTCCTCGCCCTCGCGGACGATGAAGCCGCCGCCGACGGAGAAGAACGTCGCACGGTGCAGGGTGCAGCCGTCGGCGCCGGAGACGGTGAAGGTCATCCCGTTGGTGTGCCGGGGCAGGACGGTGAGCGGGCGCAGCACCATGTCCTTCACCCCGTAAGGCAACTGCACGGACCCTGCCAGCTGCAGCTTCCCGGTCTCGGCGATCGCGGCGAGCCGCTCCTCGACCTCGGCGGGCAGGATCAGTTCCGGGTGGAAGCCTTCCAGGCCCAGCAGGATCGCCGTCATCGTCCCGTGCCCGTGCCCGGTTGCGGCCAGGGACCCGTAGAGATCAACCCGGAGCGAGGCGACCTTCTCCAGGTCCCCGGAGGCCTTGAGTTCTTCGGCGAAGACCGCCGCGGCCCGCATCGGGCCCACGGTATGCGAGCTGGACGGCCCAATTCCAATGGAAAAAAGGTCGAAGACTCCAACAGCCATGGTCGGTTCCTAACGTAGTCATGATTCAAATGCCTGTAGTTGAGCCCGTCGCCCCCAATGCCACGACGGGCCCAACTACCGGTGCGCCCTTAGCCGAGGTTGGTGACCGTGGGGTAGAGCGGGTGGGCGGCGGCGAGGGCCTGGACCCGGGTGCGGAGCCCGGTCAGGTCCGCGCCGGCGTCGGCGGTCAGGGCCTCGGCGATGATGTCCGCGACCTCGGCGAACGCGGCTTCGCCGAACCCGCGGGTGGCCAGGGCCGGGGTGCCGATCCGCAGCCCGGAGGTGACCATCGGCGGGCGCGGGTCGAACGGGACGGCGTTGCGGTTGACCGTGATGTCGATCGCGGCGAGCCGGTCCTCGGCTTCCTGGCCGTTGAGTTCGCAGTCGCGCAGGTCCACCAGGACCAGGTGCACGTCGGTGCCGCCGGAGACCACGGTGATGCCTTTGGCGGTGACATCGGGCTGGACCAGGCGTTCGGCGAGGATCCGGGCGCCGGCCAGGACGCGTTCCTGGCGTTCTTTGAACTCGGGCGACGCGGCGATCTTGAAGGCCACGGCCTTGCCGGCGATGACGTGCTCGAGCGGGCCGCCCTGCTGGCCCGGGAACACCGCGGAGTTGATCTTCTTGGCGATCTCGGCGTCGTTGGAGAGGATGATCCCGCCGCGCGGACCGGCGAGGGTTTTGTGCGTCGTGGAGGTCGTGACGTGCGCGTGCGGGACCGGGGAGGGGTGCAGCCCGGCCGCGACGAGTCCGGCGAAGTGGGCCATGTCCACCATCAGGTACGCGCCGACCGAGTCGGCGATCCGGCGGAACTCCGCGAAGTCCAGCTGCCGGGCGTACGCGGACCAGCCGGCCACGATCAGCTGGGGTTTGTGTTCCTGGGCGAGGCGTTCGACCTCGGCCATGTCGATCCGGTGGTCATCCTCGCGGACCTGGTACGGGATGACGTTGTAGAGCCGGCCGGAGAAGTTGATTTTCATCCCGTGGGTCAGGTGCCCGCCGTGGGCCAGGTTCAACCCCATGATCGTGTCGCCGGGGCGGATCAGGGCGTGCATGACCGAGGCGTTCGCCTGCGCCCCGGAGTGCGGCTGGACGTTCGCGTATTCCGCGCCGAACAGGGCCTTGACCCGGTCGATCGCGAGCTGCTCGACGACGTCGACGTGCTCGCAGCCGCCGTAGTAGCGCTTGCCCGGGTAGCCCTCGGCGTACTTGTTCGTCAGCACCGAGCCCTGCGCCTGCATCACGGCCCGCGCGGTGTGGTTCTCCGAGGCGATCATCTCCAGCCCGTCCCGCTGGCGGGTGAGTTCCGCGTCGATCCGCGCGGCGATCTCCGGATCCAGGGCGGACAGCTCCGCGTCCAGCGACGGGGACACAACCTGCTCAAACGTCGCCGTCGCGACGCCCGCCCCGCTCACAGCTCGCCGCCGTTGGCTGCGGCGTATTCTTCAGCCGACATCAGCGGGCCTTCTTCGGCTACGGCCACCTTGAACAGCCAGCCGGCGCCGTACGGATCGCTGTTGATCAGCGCGGGATCGGACACGACCGCGTCGTTGATCTCGGTGACCTCGCCCGTCACCGGGGCGTAGAGATCCGAAACCGACTTGGTCGACTCAACCTCACCGCAGGTCTCACCCGCCGTCACCGACGAGCCCACCTCGGGCAGGTCAACGTAAACGATGTCGCCCAGCGCATCTGCGGCCACAGCGGAAATGCCGATGCCGGCCGGGCCCGACCCGTCAGCGGCAACCCATTCGTGCTCTGCGGAGTACTTCAGTTCAGCAACAACCTTGCTCATGTGTTTTTCCTTCTGTTTGATCTGTAGTCGATGTGGGGCGGTTTCACCGCCTGTGGAGCTATTTTTCGCGCTTGTAGAAAGGCAGTGACACGACTTCGAACGGCTCGCTCTTGCCGCGCAGGTCGACGTCCAGGGCGGTGCCGGGTTCGGCGAACTCGACGTCAACGTAGGCCATGGCGACCGGGTAGCCCAGCGTCGGGGACGGCTGCCCGGAGGTGACTTCGCCGACGACATTGCCGTCCTTGAGGACCGGATAGTGGCTGCGGCCGGAGCGCCGGCCCAGGCCCTTGAGCCCCACGAGCTTGCGGCCCGTCGTGGAACCGGCGCCGCCGGCCTTCAGCGCCTCAAGTGCCGTGCGGCCCACGAAGTCGGATTCCTTGGCGAGGGACACCACCGGGCCCAGCCCTGCCTCGTACGGGTTGCCGTTCCGGGAGAGTTCGTTGCCGTAGAGCGGCATGCCGGCCTCAAGGCGCAGCGAGTCGCGGCACGCCAGCCCGGCAGGGATCAGTCCACGGTCTGCGCCGGCCTCCAGCAGCGTCTCCCATAGCGCCGGAGCGTCCGCGTTGGGGACGTAGATCTCGAAGCCGTCCTCTCCGGTGTAGCCGGTGCGGGCCAGCAGCAGGTTCTTGCTGGCACCGCCGAAGTTGAAGCCGACCTCGACGGCAGCGTAGTACTTCAGTTCCGTGACCAGGCTGTGCTGCGCGGCCGGGACGAGGGCCAGCAGGATGGCTTCCGCGTTCGGCCCCTGGACGGCGATCAGCGAGGTCTCGTCCGAGACGTCCTCGACGGTGACGTCGAAACCGCCTTCCTGGGCAGAACCGGCGCGATCGGCCAGGGCCGCGGCCACGACCTTGGCGTTGCCGGCGTTGGGGACCACCAGGTACTGCTCGTCGCCGCGGCGGTAGGAGATCAGGTCGTCGATGATGCCGCCGTCCTCCTGGCAGATCAGCGAGTACTTCGCCTTGCCGACGGCGACTGCCGAGAGCTTGCCGGCCAGGGCGTAGTCGAGGAAGGCGGCGGCGTCCGGGCCGGTGACCCAGACTTCGCCCATGTGCGAGAGGTCGAACAGGCCCGCGGCGTTGCGGACGGCGTGGTGTTCGGCCAGCTCGGAACTATATTTGAGCGGCATCTGCCAGCCACCGAAATCGGTGAAAGACGCACCGGCCTTCTTATGCTCTTCGTAGAGCGCGGTGTAATTCTCAGTCATTGTCAGTCCTTAGTTCTCGAAGTCTTCGATCGGGGGGCAGGAGCAGACCAGGTTGCGGTCACCGGCGGCGCCGTCGATCCGGCCGACCGGCGGAAAGTACTTGTCCTGCTTGAGGGTGTGGACCGGGAAAGCGGCCTGTTCGCGCGGGTACGCACGGTCCCAATCGGAGGAAACGACGGCGGCCGCAGTGTGCGGTGCGTTGCGCAGCGGGGAGTCCGCCAAGGTGAAGTCGCCGGCCGCAAGCTGTTCGATTTCGGCGTGGATGGCGATCATCGCGTCGATGAACCGGTCGATCTCGCCCAGGTCCTCGGACTCGGTGGGCTCGACCATCAGGGTCCCGGCAACCGGGAACGCCAGCGTCGGGGCGTGGAATCCGTAGTCGATCAGGCGCTTGGCGACGTCCTCGGCCGTCACGCCGGTCTTGGCCGTGAGTTCGCGCAGGTCCAGGATGCACTCGTGCGCGACGAGGCCGCCCTCGCCGGTGTAGAGCACCGGGAAGAACTCATTGAGCCTCGAGGCAACATAGTTCGCGGCGAGCAGCGCGGACTTGGTGGCCTCGGTCAGGCCCTGTCCGCCCATCAGCTTCACGTAAGCCCAGGAGATCGGCAGCACGCCGGCCGAGCCGTAGCGGGAGGCAGAGATCGGGGTGCCCTCGGCGCCGTTGGCCGGATCTGCCGCGTTGCCGGGCATGAACGGGGCCAGGTGGGCCTTGGCCGCGACCGGTCCGACGCCGGGTCCGCCGCCGCCGTGCGGGATGCAGAAGGTCTTGTGCAGGTTCAGGTGCGAGACGTCACCGCCGAACTGGCCGGGCTGGGCCAGGCCGACGAGGGCGTTCAGGTTGGCACCGTCAACGTACACCTGGCCGCCGGCTGCATGGACAGCGTCGCAAACCTCACGGACATCGGCGTCGTACACCCCGTGCGTGGACGGGTAGGTGATCATGATCGCCGAGAGGGCATCCTTGTGCTGTTCGATCTTGGCCTGCAGGTCGGCATGGTCGATCGTGCCGTCCGAGGCGGTGGCCACGACGACGACCTTCATGCCGGCCAGCACCGCGGACGCGGCGTTGGTGCCGTGCGCGGAGGCCGGGATCAGGCAGATATTGCGCTGGTCATCACCCCGGGAGAGGTGGTAGCCGCGGATCGCGAGCAGCCCGGCGAGCTCACCCTGGGAGCCGGCGTTGGGCTGGATGGAGACCTGGTCGTAGCCGGTGATCTCGGTCAGCTGGGCTTCGAGGTCCTCGATCAGTTCGCGCCAGCCCGCCGTCTGGGATTCGGGTGCGAAGGGGTGGATGGAGGCGAATTCCGGCCAGGAGATGGCTTCCATTTCGGCCGTGGCGTTCAGCTTCATGGTGCACGAACCCAGTGGGATCATGGTTCGGTCCAGGGCCAGGTCGCGGTCCGAGAGGCGGCGGATGTAGCGCAGCAGCTGGGTCTCGGAGCGGTGCGTGTTGAACACCGGGTGCTGCAGGTAATCCGAGGTGCGCAGCACCGCTTCCGGCAGCTCAAAGCCGTTCGCTTCTCTCACCGGGCCGGCACCGAAGGCCACGGCCACCGCGGAGAGGACTTCCGGCGTCGTGGTCTCATCGACCGACACGCCAACTGTGTCCGGGTCGATGAAGCGCAGGTTGATGCCGCGGGCTTCCGCGGCGGTGATGACCTTGCGGGCTTTGCCGGGGACGCGGACGGTCAGGGTGTCGAAGAAGGACCCGCTGAGCAGTTCGCGGCCCGCCGTTTCCAGTGCGGTGGCGAGAACCCGGGCGTTGTTGTGGACGTTGTCGGCGATCGCTTTCAGTCCGTCCGGGCCGTGGTAGACGGCGTAGAACGAGGCGACGATGGCCAGCAGCGCCTGGGCGGTGCAGATGTTGGACGTGGCCTTCTCGCGGCGGATGTGCTGCTCGCGGGTCTGCAGCGCCAGCCGGTAGGCGGGGGCGCCGGCGTTGTCCTTGGACACGCCCACGAGGCGGCCCGGCAGGGTGCGTTCCATCCCGGCCCGGACGGCCATGTACGCGGCGTGCGGGCCGCCGAAGAACAGCGGCACGCCGAAGCGCTGGGTGGAGCCGACGGCGATGTCGGCGCCCTGCTCACCGGGAGGGGTGATCAGGGTCAGGGACAGCAGGTCAGCGGCGACGGTGACGAGTGCGCCGCGCTCCTTCGCGTCCGCAATGACCGTGGACTGGTCCCAGACGCGGCCGGAAACGCCGGGCTGCTGCAGCACGATGCCGTTGATGTCGCCGTCGGGCAGGCCCTTGGACAGGTCAGCGACCTCGACCTCAAAGCCAAGGGCCTCGGCGCGGCCCCTGACGATCGCGATGGTCTGCGGGAGGCAGTCGGCGTCGAGGACGGTCTTGCCGCCGCTGGCCGCCTTGTCCTTATTGGCCCGGCGCATCAGCAGCACGGCCTCGGCGACGGCGGTGGCTTCGTCCAGCAGCGAGGCGTTGGCGATCGGCAGGCCGACGAGGTCCTGGACCATGGTCTGGAAGTTCAACAGCGCCTCCAGCCGGCCCTGCGAGATTTCCGGCTGGTAGGGCGTGTACGCGGTGTACCAGGCCGGAGCTTCGAGGATGTTCCGGCGAATCACGGCGGGGGTCACGGTGTCGTAGTAGCCCTGCCCGATCATCTGCACGGCCGTCTTGTTCCTGGAGGCGATCCTGCGCAGCTCGGCCAGGACCTCCACCTCGCTGAGGGCATCGGTCAATCGCAGGGGAACATCCTGGCGGATGGAATCGGGAACGGCGGTATCAACCAGGCCGTCAACGCTGTCGTAGCCGACAGCCTTCAGCATGGTGTCGACGTCGGCCTGGCGGCGTGCGCCGATATGGCGATCGGCGAAATTGGATGGAAGAGATTGAACCGTCAAGAGGAACTCCAAGGTTTGGCCGACGCAACGCGCCGGAGGGGACCGGGTTCCTCCCCGCTCTGTATTGGACCTGAGAGATTCCGCAGACCTTTGTCCGCTTGCACCGTCGGTGAGCCAGGAACGTGCCTGACTGCTTTCCAGAGTTGCCTCGCCGCGGCGGTACGGGGGCCTGAGAGATTCCTGGGGAGGATTTGCTCCTACGGCGCCTGCCCGGTGATGACGGGGAGGACTCTCCCGCCACGGCTCGAAAGGCGTATTCGAATGTGGTGATTCGGCTCACACGCTACACGCAATCCCSGCACCCGGCAACACGGCGGCGCCGTGCGACGAAACAATTCGACGGGGTTGACTTTCCAGCGTGATCCATCCCACACTGGATCGGCCAAGCAATGTTCCGGACGGAACAGATGGCCAGTATTTCTGCGGATCCGGGGATTCCCGGAGGCGCGGAATTCGGTTGCGGCCGGTGGTGGAGCGGGGTTGATCTCCCCGCCACTGCGCCTTCCGCACCACAACAAAATCAACATGCTTACGATCTGCGGCGGGAGAGTCCTGCCGGTACATTCAGCAGGCGCCGTAGGAGCAAATCCTCCCCAGGAATCTCTCAGGCCCATGTACCGCCGCGGCGAGGCGACTCTGGAAAGCAGCCGGACGGCGTCCGGCTCACCGAAGGTGCAAGCGGTTCCTGCGGGGGCAGGAAACGCGGAAACTCTCAGGTCCAAGACAGAGCGGGGAGGAACCCGAATCATCGTGGCACCGATGCCACTTGAACGATGGAGTTCCTCATGACGATTCAGCGACCACCCACTACCGCAGTCGAAGCCCCGCACCTTGAGCGGCAGCTCAGCAACCGGCACATCCAGCTCATCGCGATCGGCGGCGCCATCGGCACCGGCCTGTTCATGGGCTCGGGCAAGACCATCTCGGCGGCCGGCCCGTCGGTGATCTTCGTTTACATGATTATCGGCTTCATGCTGTTTTTCGTCATGCGGGCCATGGGCGAGCTGCTCCTGTCCAACCTGCACTACAAGTCGTTCAGCGATTTCGCGGCAGATCTATTGGGTCCCTGGGCCGGGTTCTTCACCGGGTGGACTTACTGGTTCTGCTGGGTGATCACCGGCATTGCAGACGTCATTGCCATCGCCGGGTACTCCCAGGAACTCTGGCCGGGACTGCCCCTCTGGATCCCGGGGCTGGTCACCATTGCGATCCTGCTGCTGTTGAACCTGACAACGGTGAAGGCGTTCGGTGAGACCGAGTTCTGGTTCGCCCTCATCAAGATCATCGCCATCGCTGCGCTGATCGTCGTGGGCCTGTTCATGATCTTCAGCGGATTCAGCTCCGAGGCCGGACCGGCAACCTTCAGCAACCTCTGGAGCCATGGCGGCTTCTTCCCGAATGAGTTCATGGGCTTCGTGGCCGGATTCCAGATCGCCGTGTTCGCTTTCGTGGGCATCGAACTGGTGGGCACGACGGCGGCAGAGGCCAAGGACCCGGAGAAGAACCTGCCCCGCGCCATCAACTCCATCCCGGTGCGCGTCCTCCTCTTCTACGTCGGCGCCCTCATCATCCTGATGTCCGTCATCCCGTGGACCCAGTTCGCCGCCGGACACAGCCCATTCATCGCCATGTTCTCCCTGGCCGGCCTCGGCGCGGCCGCCACGGTCGTCAACCTGGTGGTCCTCAGCTCGGCGATGTCCTCGGCCAACTCCGGCATCTACTCCACCTCGCGCATGGTCTACGGCCTGGCCCAGGAAGGTGACGCGCCGGCACGCTTCGGCGACCTGTCCCGCCGCAAGGTTCCGCAGAACGCACTCTTCCTGTCCTGCGTGCTGCTGCTGGCCGGCGTCGTGCTCATGTACGCGGGGGAGAACATCGGCAAGGCCTTTGAAATGGTCACCACCGTTTCCGCGGTCTGCTTCATCTTTGTCTGGTCGATCATCCTCGCCAGCTACGTAGCGTTCCGCCGTCGCCGTCCCGGTTTGCATGACTCATCCAAGTTCAAAATGCCCGGCGGCGTTCCCATGGTCTGGGTTGTCTTCGCCTTCTTCGCCTTCGTGCTCTGGACCCTGACCACCCAGCCCGACACGCTGGCGGCGCTGCTGGTGACTCCGGTGTGGTTCCTCGTGCTCGGCGCCGCATGGTTCGTGCTGCGCCGCAGGCCCGTCCACCTGGCCCGCTACGAGGCGTTCAAGGCAGAGCTGCAGTCCGAACAGGATGTCGCAGCCGAGCTCCGGGCGGTGGACGGCAAGTGAGCACCGGAACAGGCACGCCATCCAACGTCCCGGCCCCCGAACAGCTGGAGGGATCGAGTACGGAGTTTGTCCTCACCCTCGACTGCGCGGAATCGCCGGGGATCATTCACTCCGTGTCCAAATTCCTCCTGGACCACGGCTGCAACATCGTCGACATCAAGCAGTTCGGAGACCGGCAGGAACAGCACTTCTTCATGAGGGTGCATTTCGTCTCGACCGGCAGCTTCGCCGACGTCGAAGAACTCCGGCGCGACTTCACGCCGGTGGCCGCGGAATGGACGATGAACTGGCGCCTGGAGCGGCACGGCCGGAAACAGCGAATCCTCGTCATGGTCTCCAAATACGGCCACTGCCTCAACGACCTGCTCTTCCGCGCCCGCATCGGGGAACTGCCGGTCGAGATAGTGGCGGTGGTGTCCAACCACCGGGACCACGAGGACCTGGTCACCTGGCATGGGATCCCCTTCCACCATGTGCCAGTGACCCAGGCGACGAAGCCGGAGGCCGAGGCAACGCTGCTCTCCCTGGTGGATGCCTACGATGTGGAGCTGGTTGTCCTTGCCCGCTACATGCAGGTCCTGAGCGACAACCTCACGGCCCGGCTCGCCGGCAGGGCAATCAACATCCACCATTCCTTCCTGCCGAGTTTCAAGGGAGCCAAGCCCTACCACCAGGCGTACGAACGGGGGGTCAAGACCGTTGGGGCCACCGCCCACTACGTTAATTCGGAGCTGGATGAGGGGCCGATCATCGCGCAGCAGGTCATCGAAGTGGACCACACCTACGCGCCCGCTGACCTAGTGGCGGTGGGCCGCGACGCCGAATGCAAGGCCCTGACGAACGCCGTCCGCTGGCATTCCGAAGGCCGCATCATTCTCTCCGGCAACCGGACCGTCATCCTTCGCTGACGGCCTCCCGCCCGGTCATGCGAAGCCACCCGACGTCCGGGTGGCTTCGCATGACGAACCTGGTCCGGTCCCCGGATCCCACCGCTCAGGCCTGTCCCTTCCGGCGCGTCGCGCCGGCCATTCCTTGGAGTTCCACGTGACGGTTCAGTCTCTTTCATCCACGTCTTCGAAATCCCGGCCCGCGGCCGGTGCCCCTGCGCTTCCGACCCGGCTGGAAATCGTGCCCACCGACGGCATCGTCGCCAGGGTCCAGTCAAGCCTGCCGCCGGGCTCCGCGCTCACGGTCACCTGCCTGCCGCACCACGGGGTCAACCCCACTATGCGGGCAGCTGTCCAGCTTCGGCTCCTGGGTTATGACGTGGTGCCGCACCTCGCCGCCCGCAGCCTCGAGAGCCGCACCCAGCTCGCCGGCATCCTTAAGGATTGCGGTGCTGCCGGAATCAACGAGGTCTTCGCCGTCGGCGGGGACGCGGCGCAGGCAGCGGGCCCCTACCTGAGCAGCGCCCGGCTGTTGGAAGACATCGCCCAGCTCTCCGGCGGGAGCGTGGCCGTGGGCGTCGCCGGCTACCCCGAGGGGCATCCGCAGCAGAGCCAGCTGCGCATGCTCGACGCCCTGCTGGAGAAGCAGCACCTTGCCACCAGCGTGGTCACGCAGATGTGCTTCTCCGCCGCCCGGATCAGCTGGTACGTGGAGCTGCTGCGCCGTGAAGGCGTCGCCCTGCCGGTGTGGGCCGGCGTCGCCGGGTCGGTGCCGCGGACCAAGCTCATCTCGCTGGCCACCAAGATCGGCGTGGGACCCTCGCTCCGGTTCATCGGCCGCAAGGGTCCGCTGGCCCGGCGGCTCATGGACGGCGGCAACTATTCGCCGCAACGGCTCGTATCCGAGTTGTCGGCCGTCCAGCCCTCCCTGGCCGGCGTGCACCTGTACACCTTCAACAATCTGGAACCGTACCTGGCCGCCCGCAGGGCCGAAAGCGTGGCTGTCCCCTGAGCCGAGGCGGTTAAGGGCGGCCGATAATCCCGGGCACAGCAGGGGCCCCGCCCTGAATCCTGACGGGGCCCCGGCAGTGCCAGCCGCTTAGTGGCCGCACTGTGGAAGTAGCCGCTTAGTGGCCGCGCGCGATCCATTCCTCAAGCTGCGGCGCCTCGGCGCCGACCGTTGTCGAAGCTCCGTGCCCGGTCCGCACCACGGTGTCCGCCGGCAGGGCCAGGAGCCGGGACTTGATGGATTCGATGATGGTGGGGAAATCGCTAAAGGACCGGCCGGTGGCTCCGGGACCGCCCTGGAACAGGGTGTCGCCGGTGAAGACCGTGCCTTCGCTCTCCAGCCGGAAGCTCACGGAGCCGGGGGAGTGGCCCGGCGTGTGCAGCGCCACCAGTCGGGCGCCGGCGACGTCGAAGGTCTCGCCGTCGTCGATGCCGTGGTCCGGCTTGGTTCCCGGGAAGACCCGGTCCCAGAGCATCCAGTCGTCCCGGTGCAGGTAGACCGGTGCGTTGACCAGGCCGCGGAACGCGCCCACGGCGGCGATGTGGTCGTCGTGGCCGTGGGTGAGCAGGATGGCCTTAACAGTGCGCCCGGCGACGGCGGACGCGATGGCGTCGGCGTCGTGGGCCGGATCGATCACGACGCATTCCTGCTCGTCTCCGACGATCCAGACGTTGTTGTCGACGTCCCACGTGCCGCCGTCCAGCGAGAACGTGCCCGAAGTGACGAGCTGGTCGATCCTGAGGCCGTTACCGGAACCGCCGCTCACAGCTCAACCACCGAGCGGAGCACGGACCCGGAGTGCATCTTCTCGAACGCTTCCTCGATCTGCTCGATCGTGATCCGCTCCGTGACGAAGGCGTCCAGATCCAGCCGGCCCTGCCGGTAGAGGTCGATCAGCATGGGGAAGTCGCGGGAGGGCAGGCAGTCGCCGTACCAGGAGGACTTCAGCGAGCCGCCGCGGCCAAAGACGTCCAGCAGCGGCAGCTCCAGGGTCATCTCCGGGCTGGGGACGCCGACCAGAACCACTGTTCCGGCGAGGTCGCGGGCGTAGAAGGCCTGCTTGTATGTCTCCGGCCGTCCCACGGCATCGATCACGACGTCGGCGCCGAAGCCGCCGGTCAGTTCGCGGATCGCCTCCACCGGGTCGACGGCGGAGGAGTCCACGGTGTGGGTGGCGCCGAGTTCCTTGGCGAGTTCGAGCTTCTTGGCGTCGACGTCCACCGCGATCACGGTGGTGGCGCCGGCGAGCGCGGCACCGGCCACGGCCGCTACGCCCACGCCGCCGCAACCGATCACGGCGACGGAATCGCCGCGCTGGACGTCACCGGTGTTGATCGCGGCTCCGAGGCCGGCCATGACGCCGCAGCCGAGCAGGCCGATCGCGGCGGGGTCGGCGTCGGGGTCCACCTTGGTGCACTGGCCGGCGGCGACCAGGGTCTTCTCGGCGAAGGCGCCGATGCCCAGCGCGGCGGTGAGCTCGGTGCCGTCCGCCAGCGTCATCTTCTGCGTGGCGTTGTGTGTGTTGAAGCAGTACTGCGGCTCGCCGCGGCGGCAGGCGCGGCACTCGCCGCAGACCGCGCGCCAGTTCAGCACCACCCGGTCGCCGGGGGCCACCTCGGTGACGTCGGGGCCGACCGCGTTCACCACGCCCGTTGCCTCGTGGCCGAGCAGGAACGGGAAATCGTCGTTGATGGCGCCCTGCTTGTAGTGCAGGTCGGTGTGGCAGACGCCGCAGGTGAGGATGTCCACCAGGGCTTCGCCGGGTCCGGGATCCGGGACCAGGATGGTTTCCAGGGTGACGGGTGCGTTCTTGGAACGGACGACTGCGCCTTTGACTTCGTGGACCATGGGCTGGCTCCTTTGCTCGTGTCGCTGATGTTGCCGTGAAACTCTGTCTTACTACTCTGTCGCACAACTGGACACGGCGCGGCCCTGAGGGGGCCGCGCCGTGTCGTGAGCGCTACATATCGCTAAAAAGTGGGGCCTAGGCCGCGAGGCGGCTCTTGACCTCGGCCGCGGACGGGTTGGTGGCGGCGGTGCCGTCCGGGAAGAGCACGGTGGGGACCGTGCGGTTGCCTCCGTTGAGCTGCTCGACGAGTTCGGCGGTGCCTTCGACTTCCTCGATGTTGATCTCGGTGTACCCGATGCCCTGCGCGTCCAGCTGCTTCTTCAGCCGGTTGCAGTAGCCGCACCAGGTGGTCGAAAACATGGTGATGGTGCCGGAATCGGGGATGAAGTCCACGAAGTTCTCCTCAAAGCTGGGTTGGCGGCGCTGGTTGCAGGTACTGCGTGGCAGCGCCGGTTGCCGACAAAAGTCGTACGTCACTACCAATAACCGTAACCCGAAGTGCGCTATTCCCTGGATCTATTCCCGGTAGGCGGCCCGCGGTGGCATGCTGGTGCCGTGTGTGGACGCTACGTGATGGCCCGGGCCGTCGGGGACCTGCTCGCCGAATTCGACGCCGAACTGGAAGAAGAGATCGTGATTCCGCCCTCGTGGAACGTGGCGCCGACCGCGGACGTGCCGATCCTGCTGGAGCGGCTCGTCGAGGACGGGGCCGCGCCAAAGCCGGTGCGGCAGCTGCACATGGCCCGCTGGGGACTCGTGCCGTCCTGGGCCAAAGACCCCGGCATCGGCTCGAAGATGATCAACGCGCGCAGCGAGAGCGTTTTGGAGAAGCCGGCGTTCCGCAAGGCCACCCGCACCCGGCGCTGTGCCGTTCCGGCAGATGGCTATTACGAGTGGAAGGACGAGGGCAAGGCCAAGCAGCCCTACTACGTCCACCCGAAGGACGGCAGCCCGGTAGTTTTTGCGGGACTCTATGAATGGTGGAAGGACCCGACGAAGGCCGAGGGGGATCCGGAGCGCTGGTTGCTCTCGACCTCGATCCTGACCACGGATTCTCCGCCGGAGGGTTACGCGGGCGGCATGCTCGCGGAATTGACGGCGCTGCACGACCGGGTCCCGCTGCCGATGGACCGCCGGACGATGGAGGCCTGGCTGGACCCGCACGCCGACGACGCAGCCGCCCTCGTGGGGCTGGTCCGGGCCGGCGCGCACGACGTCGCGGAGGGCTGGCGGATCGACGCCGTCGGCACCGCCGTCGGGAACGTGAAGAATGATTCCCCGGAGCTGATCGAACCGGTGGGCAGCCTCTTCTAGGAGTCCCTAGACGGTGACCTTGCCGCCGGCGTCGACCGTCCAGGTGGGGTTGAAGGCGACCTCCCAGCGGAACCCGTCCGGATCCGCGAAGTAGCCCGTGTAGCCGCCCCACGGCTGGGTCTTCGGCGCGGCGACGACGACGGCGCCGGCGGCCTCCGCCTGGCGCATCACCTTGTCCACCTCGTCGGCGCTGCCCACGTTGTGGCTCAGCGTGATGCAGGGGATGCCGGCCGGAGCGTCGGTGCCCGCCTCGGCCTGCATCTGCCCGGCGTCCCAGAGCGAGAGGATAAGGCCGTGGTTGACCTGGAGGAAGACCACTTCGCCGGGAACCTCCCGGTGGACTGGCCACCCGAGGCCTGCCACGTAGAAGCGGCGTGAGGCGTCAACGCTGCGGACACCCAATGAGATGAAGTCGACTCGTGGTTGCATCATTCGATACTGTCATGCACATGTCCACACATCACCGTGACGCCAAAGAAGCCCAGGCCGATAAGGAACAGCTCGCCGCCGTGCGGGTGGCCGTGGATGAGGTGGACGAGCAGATCGTCGCGCTGATCGGCCGCCGCGAACGGCTGATCCGGATTGCCGGCACCCTGAAGGCGGACAGTGCCGAGGTGAGGGCGCCAGGCCGCGTGGAGCGGGTCCTGGAGCACGTCAAGGCCACGGCGGAGCAAAAGGACATCGACACCGAGATTGTCGAACAGACCTACCGGGCCATGATCGATGCCTTCATCCGGCTCGAGCTGGATGTCTACAAAGCCTCCAGCTAAGGCTGGTCGAACCGGTTAGAGCGACTCTTCGACCGGGACGTTGGCCTGGTATTCGCGGCCCTCGCAATCGCTGTAAGCCGTCATCAGGTGGCCCTTGGCCAGACCCATCACCGTACTGAGCGGAAAGTTGCCGGTAATGGTGTTGCCGGAGTGCTCTACGCCCTTGAGGTCGAAGTTCTCTTCCGTGCCGTCATGGCTGAAGCAGAAAAAAGAAACGGCCTCGCCGTTCATGAACTCGATTTCCATCCGGCGCTGGTGCGAATGGTCCGGAGTGGCCGCCACGAGCCCCACCACATAGGCCCCGGAACTCGGGATATTCCCGTCTATATCGAACTTCGCCACCAAGGTTGAATCCTTGGCGGCGATGCTTACGTGCTTCAGGAGTGCGCTATGGGAGCTCATAGCTCAATCCTGCTACCTGCGCCTGCGTCCGTCCACCCCCCATCTAGGTTTTGTCCCGGGCCCGGCGTAGACTTGAAGTGTTCGAAAATATATTCGAATACCCTCTCAAAATTCTTGCCAGAGGGCTGCGCTTCCGGGAGGCATCATGGGGACATTCAGTCAGTCGGTGGATGTCGCCTGCACCCCGGCCGGCCAGCCGTTGTCCCTTGACTGGGCCGGGCGGCATTACGAGGTCTGCGCCGAACCCGTCCGCTGGTTCGAGCGGCGGCAATGGTGGGCCGAGGAGCAACGCGCGCCATTGGGCAGCGGGCCGGGGCTGGTGGACCACGAGATTTGGCGGATCCAGGTCAGGGAGGCCGGCACACCGGAACAGACCCTCACCCTGGACCTGAGCCGGCACCTTGGCAGCGGCCGCTGGCGGTTGCTGCGGATCCATGATGCCCTTCACCCACTCAGGAAGACCGAGTCGGCATGAGTTTCACCCATCTGCACGTTGCCACCGCCTTCAGCGCCCACTACGGGGTGTCCTGGCCGGAGGAACTCGCAGCCGCTGCTGCCGCTGACGGTGCCACAGCGCTCGCCTGCACGGACCGCGACGGCCTCTACGGCACGGTCAAGCACCTGAAGGCGTGCATGGCCGCGGGCCTGGACGCGATCGTCGGGGTGGATCTGGCAGTCTTCGACGACGACGGGGACCTCCGCACCCAGCTGGGCGGACGGGTCGTCGTCCTGGCGCACGGACAAAACGACGGTGCCGGCTACCGTGCGCTGTGCAGGCTGGTTTCCGATGCCCACGCCCGAACCACGGGCAAGGCCGGGGGAACTGTGCCGGTCGCCGTGACCAGGGCGGAACTGGCCTCGCGCGCCCTGGACCCGCAGACCCTCAAACCGGTGCTAACGGTACTGATCGGCCCGGACTCGGATGTCGGCCGTGCCATGGGAGGCCGGCGGTACCTGCGCCCCCGGACGCTCTTCAAGCGCTGGCTGGATGCCATGCCGGCAGGAACCCTCGCCGCAGAGGTCGTCTCGCAGCTCAGCCCTCCCGGCGAACCGCTGAGCACCGCCCATGCCGTGCGGATGCTCAAGCTTGCCGCGGAACACGCCGTTCCCGCGGTGCTGAGCAATGCCGTACGGTACTGCGCCGAGGACGGCGCCGCCACGGCGGACGTACTGGACTCCGCCCGGGCACTGAAATCGCTGCCCGAGCTCTCCGCCGCGCCGCTGCTGCAACCCAACGGGCAGGGCTGGCTGAAGTCCTCCGCGCAGATGCTGCGGCTGGGCCAGGAAATCATGCACGCCGCGGGCTATGGTGCCGCGGACCTGAAGAGCCTGCTGGCCCATACCGAGGCGCTCGCGGACCGCTGCCGGATGGACCCGGGCGCGGACATGGGATGGAAGCAGCCAGTGGTCCCGGAAGCCTCGGTCATCGGGATCGCGGGGGATCCGCTGGTTGAGCTCACGCAGCGCTGTGAGGCGGGCATCAGCCGGCGTTTCACTGGGATCTCCGGCAAACCCGCCGAAGAGCTGCGAGCCCGGCTGGAGCACGAACTGCGGATCATCGACAGCTTGGGCTTCGCCTCGTATTTCCTGACGGTCGCCGAAGTTTCCCGGATGATCCTGGACATGGGGGTCAGGGCGGCCGCCCGCGGCTCGGGAGCATCCAGCCTGGTCAACTTCCTGATCGAGGTCAGCCAGGTCAACCCGCTGCAGCACGACCTCATCTTCGAACGCTTCCTCTCCCGGGACCGCGCCACCCTGCCGGACATTGACATCGACGTCGAAAGCGCCGAGCGGCACAACGTCTACCGGAAGATCTTTGAGCGCTTCGGCTCCGAGCGCGTCACGCTGATGAGCATGCAGAACGGTTACCGCGCCCGCGGCGCCGTCCGCGACGCCGGCCTGGCCCTGGGCATGGACGGCGGCGACATCGACGAGATCGCCAAGCAGCTCTGGCGGTTTTCGGCCCGGAACTTCCGCGAAGCCCTGGTGGAGAAGCCGGAGCTGAAGGAATTCGCCGGCCGGGTGGAACAACGGGACTTCACCGAAAACCAACAGCTGGACCTGCTGGTGGACCTCACCGAACGGTTGGACCGGCTGCCGCGCCACATTTCCATGCATCCCTGCGGTGTCATCCTCGGCGACGCGACCCTGCTGGACCGTACCCCCGTGCAGCCCAGCGGCCTGGGCCTGCCGATGAGCCAGTTCGACAAGCACGACATGGATCCGATGGGCATGCTCAAACTCGACGTCCTCGGCGTCCGCATGCAAAGCGCCATGGCGTTCGCGGTCCGGGAGGTGGTCCGACTGCACCCGTCGAAGGCCGAGGTGGTGGCAGCAGGCCGCCACCCGGCAGGGCCGGATGGAAACGGCCCGGATTACATCTCCGCCGACGGCCACATCGACCTCAACGCCGTCCCGCTCGACGACGAACCCACCTTTGAGCTGATCCGCAGCACCCACACCCTGGGCTGCTTCCAGATCGAGTCCCCTGGCCAGCGGGAGCTGATCGGAAAGCTGGCGCCGCGGGAATTTAACGACCTCATCATCGACATCTCGTTGTTCCGGCCGGGGCCGATGAAGTCGGACATGGTCCGGCCATTCCTGGAACACCGGCATGGCTTCGCGCCGGAGGTCTACCCGCACCCGGACCTCAAGCCGGTGCTCCAGGAGACCCACGGGGTCACCGTCTTCCACGAGCAGATCCTCAAGACGTTCCATGTCATGACCGGCTGCGGACTGGCCCGGGCCGACGAATTCCGGCGGGCGCTCGGCAACGAGGTGCTGGAGGCCAAGGTGGAGGAATTTTTCCGCCGGGAAGCCCGGGCCCGGAACTACACGCCCGAGGTAGTGGACAAGGTCTGGGGGACCTTGAAGGCGTTTGGCAGCTTCGGCTTCTGCAAGGCCCACGGCGCCGCCTTCGCCGTGCCTACCTACCAGTCGGCGTGGCTAAAGACCCACCACCCGGAAGCCTTCTTGGCCGGGCTCTGGGAACACGACCCGGGCATGTATCCCAAGCGGCTGCTGGTGGCCGAAGCCCGGCGGCTGGGGATTCCCATCCTTCCGCTGGACATCAACCGCAGTCAGGCCGAATACCGGGTGGAACGCGTGGAGGCCGGCCCGGACCGCGGCAAGCTCGGCATCCGGCTCAGCCTGAACGGCATTTTCGGGCTGTCCGGGGCCGAGCTGAAGCGGATCGTGGCAGGCCAGCCCTATGATTCCCTCGCGGACCTGCGGGCCCGCTCCCGGATCAGCAAACCGAGCATCCAGCGGCTGGCACAGCTTGGCGCCTTCGACTCGCTGCACCGTTCCTCCGGCGGCACCGCCAACCGGGCAGACCTGGTCCAGCACCTGCAGCAGCTGCAGGGCCGACCGCAACGCAAGGGCGTCGAGATCATCGAGGGGCAGCTGGCGCTGCCGCTGGGCGACGTCGAGCTCAAGAACCTGAAGGGCGGGCTGCCCGCCCCCACGCTGGTGGAAACCGTCCGCGCCGAACTGGACCTGATGGCGCTGGATGTTAGCGGACACCTGATGGCCAGCCACCGGCCCCTGCTGGAGCGGCTGGGCGTAACGACGGCAGACAAGCTGCTGGGGTTGCGCAACGGCACCGAGGTGCTGGTGGCCGGGGTGCGCGTGGCCACCCAGACCCCGCCGATGCGCGGCGGCCGGCGGGTGGTGTTCATCAGCATCGATGACGGCACCGGCTGCGTCGACTCGGTCTTCTTCCATGAAGCCCAGGAACAGGCCGGGCCGCTGCTGTTCAGCACGCGGCTGCTGCTGATCCGGGGAACCACCCGGCGGACCGGACCGCGGGGCATCAGCATCAGCGCCTCGATGGCCTGGGACCTCAGCCGCACCGAGACCCTCCCGTTCCCCACCCCCGGGCCCGGAACCATACCCGGGGACGCGCCCGGAGCCGTACCAGGAACCGTACCTGGAACCGCGGCGGAAGAGGGGTCCGCTTCAGCCGGCGCCGGCGCCGGGAACCAGCCCGACGTCGCGGTGCCCGGGCCGCTGGACGGAATCCGCCGGACCCTTGCCATTACCGGGTTTGGCGGCTGAACCACCGCTGACGGGCGGCTCACCCGCCGCAAGCTGCGTTGGTTGGCCTATCCGGAACCCGATAGCATGGACGAGGCTGGCTGTGGTCCCCGTACGCCACAAGCTACGAAGCCTTAACTTTGAATAGGAGACACCCGTGTCAGATGCCCAGCAGATCACCCTTCTCGTCGACGGCGAAGAGACCAAGGTGACTACCGGGACCACCGGCGCGGAACTCTTTTTTGAGCGCCGCGACGTCGTTGTGGCCCGCGTCAACGGCGAGCTCAAGGATCTGGACCAGCCGCTGCCTGAAGGCGCCACCATTGAAGGTGTCACCATTGATTCCCCGGACGGCCTCAACGTGCTGCGCCACTCCACCGCCCACGTGATGGCACAGGCCGTGCAGCAGCTGCGCCCCGATGCCAAGCTCGGCATTGGCCCGTACATCACCGACGGTTTCTACTTCGACTTCGACGTCGCGGAGCCCTTCACCCCGGAGGACTTGCGCCAGCTGGAAAAGATGATGCAGAAGATCATCAACCAGAACCAGAAATTTGTCCGCCGCGTGGTCTCCGAGGACGAGGCGCGCGAGGCCATGAAGAACGAGCCCTACAAGCTCGAGCTCCTGGGCAAGAAGAACGAAGCGGCCGAGGCCGGCGAGGGCGTCAACGTCGAGGTCGGCGCCGGTGACATCACCATCTACGACAACGTGGACCGCAAGAGCGGGGACAGCGTCTGGTGCGATCTATGCCGCGGCCCGCACCTGCCCAACACCAAGCTGATCTCCAACGCTTTCGCGCTGACCCGCTCCTCGGCGGCCTACTGGCTGGGCAACCAGAACAACCAGCAGTTGCAGCGCATCTACGGCACCGCCTGGCCCACCAAGGACGCGCTCAAGGCCTACCAGGAGCGAATTGCCGAGGCTGAGCGACGCGACCACCGCAAGCTCGGCGCCGAGCTGGACCTGTTCTCCTTCCCGGACGAACTCGGCTCCGGCCTGCCGGTGTTCCACCCCAAGGGCGGCATCATCCGCAAGGCCATGGAGGACTACTCCCGGCAGCGCCACGTCGATGCCGGCTACGAGTTCGTCTACACCCCGCACATCACCAAGGGCCACCTGTACGAGGTCTCCGGCCACCTGGACTGGTACCGCGACGGCATGTTCCCGGCGATGCACATCGACGCTGAACTGAACGAGGACGGCACGGTCCGCAAGCCCGGCCAGGACTACTACCTGAAGCCGATGAACTGCCCCATGCACAACCTGATCTTCAGGTCCCGTGGACGTTCCTACCGCGAACTCCCGCTGCGTCTCTTCGAATTCGGCTCGGTCTACCGCTACGAGAAGTCCGGCGTGGTACACGGGCTGACCCGCGTCCGGGGCATGACCCAGGACGACGCCCACATTTACTGCACCCGCGAGCAGATGAAGGACGAGCTCACCTCGACGCTGAACTTCGTCCTCGGGCTGCTCAAGGACTACGGCCTGGACGACTTCTACCTCGAGCTCTCCACCAAGAACGAGGAGAAGTTTGTCGGCGACGACGCCACCTGGGAGGAAGCCACCCGCACCCTCGCCGAAGTGGCCGAAGCTTCCGGGCTCGAGCTCATCCCGGATCCGGGTGGAGCAGCGTTCTACGGGCCGAAGATTTCGGTCCAGGCCAGGGACGCGCTCGGCCGTACCTGGCAGATGTCCACCATCCAGCTGGACTTCAACCTGCCCGAACGCTTCGAACTGGAGTTCCAGGCCGCCGACGGCACCCGCCAGCGGCCCGTGATGATCCACCGCGCCCTGTTCGGCTCGGTGGAGCGCTTCATGGGGGTCCTGACCGAGCACTACGCCGGCGCCTTCCCGGCGTGGCTGGCCCCCGTGCAGGTGGTCGGCATCCCCGTGGCCGAAGCCTTCAACGACTACATGTTCGACGTCGTCGACCAGCTCAAGGCCGCCGGCATCCGGGCCGAGGTGGACATCTCCTCGGACCGGTTCCCGAAGAAGATCCGCACCGCCAGCAAGGACAAGATCCCGTTCGTGCTGATCGCCGGCGGGGACGACGCCGAGGCCGGCGCCGTGTCCTTCCGCTTCCGTGACGGCAGCCAGGATAACGGCGTGCCCGTTGCCGAGGCCGTCCGGCGGATCGTCGACGCCGTCCGTAACCGGACCAGCTAGGGGAGCCGCGCGTGCAGGAGACCACAGGCGCCGGCCCGGGATACCCGGGCGATGACGGCGTGACCGACGACTTTGGCCTGGCCGGGGTTCCGGACGCCTTCCAGCGCCTGTGGACTCCGCACCGCATGGCCTACATCAAGGGCGGACAGCACCAGTTCAAGAACCCGGATGACTGCCCGTTCTGCGTCGCCCCCGAGCGCGAGGACGACGATTCCCTGATCGTGTACCGCGGCCGGTCCTGCTACGTGGTGCTGAATCTCTTTCCCTATAACCCGGGCCACTTGCTCGTCTGCCCCTACCGTCATATCCCGGATTACACGGACCTGACCGTGGAGGAGACCGCGGAGTTCGCCGAGCTGACCCAGACCGCCATGCGGGTGCTGCGCAAGGTCGCGAACCCCACCGGTTTCAACTTGGGCATGAACCAGGGCGTGACCGGCGGTGCCGGCATCGCCGGCCACCTGCACCAGCACGTTGTGCCGCGTTGGGGCGGGGACGGTAACTTCTTCCCGATCATCGCGCAGACCAAGGCGATCACCCAGACCCTCGGCGAAGTCCGCCAGCAGGTCGCCGAGGCGTGGCCGCAGGATCCTGACCAGGACCTCGGCCGGGGACCTGGCCGGAACCTGGGACAGGACACCGCCCGGGGCGGCGACCACGGTGGCGACCAGGCCGGAAAGACTGGGCAGATGCCCTCCGGGGCGTCGAATGCTGAATAAGCACGCCCGCGGCTTCTTCACCGCGCTGTTCACGCCGCTGGCCCGCTGGCTGCTGCGGATGGGTGTCTCGCCCGACGCCGTCACGATCGTCGGCACCGCCGGCGTCGTCGTCGGCGCGCTCGTGTTTTACCCGCTGGGCCAGCTCTGGTGGGGAACGCTGTTCATTACCGCGTTCATCTTCTCCGACGTCATCGACGGCATCATGGCCCGGATGCAGGAACGCGGCGGGCGATGGGGGAACTTCCTGGACTCCACCCTGGACCGCGTTGCCGACGGAGCCCTCTTCGCCGGCGTCGCCATCTGGTTCTTCACCGGCGGCGCCGACACGCCCATCGCCATCGCCGCCGTCGTCTGCCTGGTCCTGGGCATGGTGGTGTCCTACGCGCGGGCCAAAGCCGAGGCGCTCGGCTACCACGCGAACGTCGGCATCGCCGAGCGCGCCGAAAGGCTGGTGTCGGTGCTGGTGGTCACCGGCTTCACCGGCATCGGCCTCCCCACCGTGGTCCTGTTTGCCACCCTGTGCCTGCTGGCCGTGGCCAGCTTCGTGACCGTGGTGCAGCGCATCGGTTCGGTTCGCCGACAGTCGCTGGAAGAAACCACCGGGAGTGCCAGCGAACAGGCCGCCTAACCGCGGTTCCGGCAGGCCGGTCCACCCGTGTTTCCAGTCCCGGCGAGAGGGCTGTAATCGGAATTCAACCCGGCCGGGGCGGGGGACTAGTATTAGGCGTACCGGCCAATGGTTCCCGGTAATCCGGTGTGTGCGAGCCGGTGTATGCGAGATTGTCATCCGCGTGCCGTCCGCGCCCCGGCGAGGTCATCTATCTACCCATAGGGGTTTTTGTGTCTACACCTGATGTAAGCAACGAAGCCGGCGCGTCCGCGAAGAACGTTACGGGCAGCAGCCGCGTCAAGCGCGGCATGGCGGAGATGCTCAAGGGCGGCGTCATCATGGACGTCGTCAACGTCGAGCAGGCCCGCATCGCCGAGGATGCCGGTGCCGTGGCCGTCATGGCGCTGGAACGCGTTCCCGCCGACATCCGCGCCCAGGGCGGCGTGTCCCGGATGAGCGATCCGGACATGATCGACAAGATCATCGACGCCGTCTCCGTGCCGGTCATGGCGAAGGCGCGGATCGGCCACTTCGTCGAGGCCCAGGTCCTGCAGTCCCTCGGCGTCGACTACATCGACGAGTCCGAGGTCCTGACCCCGGCCGACTACACCAACCACATCGACAAGTGGAACTTCACCGTTCCCTTCGTCTGCGGTGCCACGAACCTCGGCGAAGCGCTGCGCCGCATCAACGAAGGCGCGGCCATGATCCGCTCCAAGGGCGAGGCCGGCACCGGAGACGTCTCCAACGCCACCACGCACATGCGCCAGATCCGCGCCGAAATCCTGAAGCTGGCCGCGCTGCCCGAGGACGAGCTCTACGTCGCCGCCAAGGAACTCCAGGCCCCGTACGAACTGGTCAAGGAAGTTGCCTCCACCGGCAAGCTTCCGGTGGTGCTGTTCACCGCCGGCGGCATCGCCACCCCGGCCGACGCAGCCATGATGATGCAGCTCGGCGCCGACGGCGTCTTCGTCGGCTCCGGCATCTTCAAGTCCGGCAACCCGGCCCAGCGTGCCGCCGCCGTCGTGCGTTAAGTCCATCGATTGCTCCGTAGATGCCCTTTAGAGGGTTCTAAACGGCGTCTACGGAGCAATCGATGAGGGTCAGTCGAGGCCGCGGCGCTTGAGCAGCGGTTCGAGCCGGGCGTCGCGGCCGCGGAAGGCGCGGAAGGACTCCAGCGGGTCGCGGCTGTTGCCCCGGGAGAGCAGCTCGGCCCGGAAGAAGTCGCCGTTCGTCCGGGTCAGGCCGCCGTTGTCCTTGAACCATTCGACCGTCTCGGCGTCGAGCACTTCGCTCCAAATGTAGGAGTAGTAGCCGGCGGCGTACCAGCCGCCGGCGAAGATGTGCTGGAAGTAGCCGGTCCGGTAGCGCGGCGGGATCAGGCTGTGCGCGACTCCGGCTGCGGCCAGGGCCTTGGCCTCGAACTCCAGGGCGTCATCCGGGATCTCGTTACCGTCGAGCACGTGCCAGGCAAGGTCCAGAAGGGCGGCGCCAAGGTACTCGGTGGTGCCGAAGCCCTCGCCCCACAGGGCGGCCTCGTTGAGCTTGTTCACTGCTTCCTGCGGCAGTGGCTCGCCGGTGGCGTGGTGCCGCGCGTAGTTGGCGAGCACCTCCGGCCACATGATCCACATTTCGTTGACCTGTGAGGGGTATTCGACGAAGTCACGCGGCACGGAGGTGCCGGCGAAGCGCGGGTAGGTGACGGAGGAGAACAGGCCGTGCAGGGCGTGGCCGAACTCGTGGAAGGTGGTACGCAATTCGTCCAGGGTCAGCAGGGTGGGCTCACCGGCGGGCGGCTTGGAGATGTTGAGGTTGTTGATAACCACCGGCCGGGTGTTCAACAGCCCGGACTGCTCGACGAGCGAGTTCATCCAGGCTCCGCCGCGCTTTGAATCCCTGGTGTAGTAGTCGCCGAGGAACAGGCCCAGATCGGTACCGTCGGAGTTCTTGACCTCCCAAACCCGGACGTCCGGGTGGTATCCCGCCAGGTCGGTGCGTTCGTGGAAGGTGATGCCGTACAGGGCCGTGGCGGCGAAGAACACGCCGTCCTTCAGCACCCGGTCCAGTTCGAAGTACGGCCGCAGGGCCTGCTCGTCCACGGAGTACCGCTCGCGCTTCACCTGCGCCGAGTAGTAGGCCCAGTCCCATGCCTCGAGCGGGTGGCCGGCGACCTCGGCCAGGGCTTCCGCCTCGGCGTCGGCGTTCCGGACGGCGGCCGGAGCGAGGCGGTTCATCATGGCCTGCACGGCTTCGAAATCGGGGGCGGTCTGCTGGTCCACGCTGAGCTCGGCGAAGTTGGCGAAGCCCAGCAGCGCTGCCTTCTCGGCGCGGAGCCGGACCATGTCCTTGACCAGGCCCAGTACGTCGAGGCTGCCGCCGCCGCTGCCGCGACCGATCGACGCACCGTACAATCGGCGCCGCACCTCCCGGTTTTCCAGCGCAGCCATGGCGGGCTGGTTGCTGGGCTGGATCAGGGTGAGAAGGTACTTTCCGGAGTGACCGGCGGTGCGTGCCGCCTCGGCGGCACTGGCGACGTCGTCCGCGGGCAGGCCGGCAAGTTCGGTGGCATCGTCAAGCAGCAGCGAGGCTGACTTCATGCCCTCCTTGACCCGCTGGCCGAACTCGGTGCCGAGGGTGGAGAGCTCGGCGTTGATGGCCTTGAGCCGATCCTGGCCGGCCGCGTCGAGCTGGATGCCGGTCTGGCGGAACTCTTTGAGGTACTCCTCCACGAGGCGGTTTGATTCCGGGTCCAGCCGGTCCGTGTTGATGGCGGCGAAGCGCTCGAACAGGCCACGGTTCAAGTAGACGGCGTCCTGGTGGGCCGAAAAACTGGGGGAGAGGCGCGTCTCCAGCTCCCGGATGGCCTCGGAGGCGTCCGCGGACACAAGCGTGAAGAAGGACGCCGCTGCACGCTGCAGCAACTGCCCGGAGCGCTCCATCGCCAGCGCAGTGTTCTCAAAGGTCGCCGGCTCCGGATCGTCTACGATCGCCTGGATTTCCGCCAGATGCACGGCGAGACCGGCCTCGACGGCTTCGGCGTAGTGCTGGACTTCGATGTCCGCGAAAGGCGGCAGTCCGTACGGCAGGGGGCTGGGGCTCAGCAGGGGATTGGTCATGAAATAACTCTTTCATGCCGGGGGCCGGTTCTCAATGGATCGCTAGGCGTGTTGTGACCGGCGCCACCGTACGATGGCGGAATGCGAACAAATTTCCCCACGCTGCGCGGACGCCTCCTGGCCGGGTCCGCCGTGGCGCTCATGGCGGTCTCCCTGGCCTCCTGCGGCCTCGTTGCCCGCCCCGACGCTAACGCGGGGCCGAGCTCGGCCGCCGCTGGGCCCACTGGCGGCGCCACTGCCGGCGCCACTGCGGCGGGAACCCCGGGATCCACGCCGGAGGCGTCCTCGTCCGAGACGCCTACGCCGACCCCGACGCCGACGCCCGGGAAGGGTCCGGCCTGCGCCGCCGTCCGTTGCACCACCGTCCTGGTCACCGGGGACATGCTGGTCCACGCCCAACTCTGGGATCAGGCCCGCGCCGACGCCCTCTCCGCAGGCGCCAAGGGCCTGGACTTCGAACCTCTCCTGGCGGGCCAGCGCAGGTACATCGAAAAGAGCGACCTCGCCATCTGCCACCAGGAAACACCGGTGGCCGGACCAACCGGGCCGTTCTCTGCCTACCCCTCGTTCAACGTTCCGCCGCAGATCATCCACGCTGCCAAGCAGGTGGGTTACCAGGCCTGCACCACCGCCAGCAACCACACCATCGACCAGGGCACCGCGGGCCTGGTCCGCACCCTGGACGCCCTCGACGCGTCCGGGCTGCAGCATACCGGTTCCTACCGCAGTGAGGCGGACTCCCGCAGCGTGCTGATCCTGCCGACGGCGGCGGCGAAGGTCGCCGTGATCGAGGCCGCATACGGGCTGAACGGCCAGACCCCGGAGCACGCCTGGCAAGTGGACATGCTGGATCCCGCCGCGATGATCGCCAAGGCCCGCAAGGCGAGGGCGCTCGGCGCCGACATTGTGCTGGGCGTCATGCATGCCGGGGACGAGTACGCCAGTGTGCCGAACGAGGAGCAGCGCAGGGTGGCCCACGCGCTGGTGGACAGCGGCCAGTTCACCATGATCTACGGCCACCACACCCACTCGGTGCTCCCGATCGAGCGCTACAAGGGAACCTGGATCGTGTACGGGCTCGGCAACGGCGTTACCGAACTCTCGCCCTGGTATGTGGTCAACAACGAGGGACTGCTGGTACGCGCCCAATTCAGCCAGGACGCCGCGGGCAAGTGGTCCGCCTCGGACCTCGCCTGGGCGCCTTCCGTGATTGTCCGTGACCCTTACCGGTGGTGCTCCGTCGCCACGGACGCCCCGCAGGGCCCCTGCGCGGGTGCCGCCGCGGACGCCGCGACCCGGCTGCGGACCCGGACGGTGGTGGAATCGATGGGCGCTGCCGCGGCCGGCGCCCACGAACTGCTGATCACCAAGGAACGCTGACCGTGGACACACTGATGGAACGACGGCGGACCGTGGCCTCACACGGCGCCGAGCTGGCCGTCTACGAATACGGCCTCGAACCTGGCCCGGAGGTGCCGACACTGGTGCTGGTCCACGGCTATCCCGACGATCACCGGGTGTTCCTGCCTGCCATCCGCGAACTGGGCTCGACTTACCACGTGGTCGCCTACGACACGCGAAACGCCGGCGCATCCACCGTGCCCGGGAGGCCCGGAGACTTCGCATTGGCCACCCTGTCTGATGACCTGTTTACGGTCATCGACGCCGTCGGGGCCGCCGGTGTGCACCTGGTGGGCCACGACTGGGGGTCGATCCAGGGCTGGGCTGCCGTGCAGGACCCGCGTGCCGCCACACGGATCAGCCGGTACACGAGCATCTCGGGACCGGACCTGCGCCACTTCTCGCGTTGGGTCCGCTCACGGTTCCGGAACCCGCGCTCCTGGCGGCAGCTGGCCGGGCAGTTACTGCGCAGCTGGTACATCGCCGGCTTTCTCGTCCCGGTGCTGCCCGAGGCCGCCTGGCGGCTCTTCCTGACGCGGCGCTACGAACGGGCGGTCAAACGCAGCGTCGGCAATGACCCGGTCCGCGGGCTGGCGCTCTACCGCAGCAATATCCCATCAGCCCGGCACTGGCCCGCTGCCGCCCGGGTGACCATTCCGGTGCAGGTGGTGGTGCCGACACGTGACCCATTCCTGTCCCCGGACCTGGTGGAGGGGCTGGAGCACTGGGTGGCGGACCTGACCGTGATCCGGGTGGACAGCGGCCACTGGTGGCCGGCAACCCGGCCGGCGGAATTCGCGGCGCTGCTCAGAAACAGCCAAGCAGGGCAATGACGACGGCGGAGCCAGTCGTCCATCTTCTGTGCGGGCTCAACGGTGCCGGCAAGTCCACGTTGGCCAGGGATCTCGAAACCTCCCTGCCGGCCGTCCGCTTCAGCCTGGATGACTGGATGCTGCGGCTATACCCGGGACTGCACTACGCCTCCGAGGACTATGGAAGGCTCGCGGAAGACTGCAAGCTGCTGATCTGGGACACCGCTGTCCAGGTCCTGCGGGCAGGTATCGACGTCGTGCTGGACTGGAACCAATGGAGCCGTGCCCGGCGGGCACAATGGCGGGAAAAGGCCGCGGAGGCCGGGTTCGACGCAGTGCTGCACTACGTCCAGACGCCTCTGGACGTCGCTATCGAGCGCGTTCGCCGTCGGACCCTGGCCGCAGAACCTGGCACGCATCCGTTGACGGAGGAAGGTGTCCGCCACCTGGCGGGAATCTTCGAGGAGCCGGCCAGCTCGGAGGGGTTGCGGATCCTTAGGGTTGCCGGGCCATGAAGACGCTGTGCGGGTCCTCAACATAGCCGGCAAAGGGCGGGCAGAGCTCAAAGCCATGCCGTGCGTAGAGTCGCCGGGCAGGAGCGAAATATTCCTGCGAACCGGTCTCCAGGCAAACCCGTCCGTAGCCGCGATGCCGTGCCTCGTCCAGGATCCTGGTTAGCAGGAGTGCGGCGACGCCCCGGCCGCGCGCGTGCCCGGCCGTCCGCATGGATTTGATTTCGCCCTCACCCGAGCCGAGGTCCTTGAGCGCGCCGCAGCCGAGAAGCTGCCCGGGGCCCGTCCCGTGACTGCCCGTCCCATAACCGGCCCGCGCGGTCCAGAAGGTGATTTCCGGGACTGTCAGGGCGGCCGGGTCCAGGGCGTGCACGCTCTCGGCCGGCGAGGTCGCAAACATGTCGGCGAGGTGTTCGTCGAGCAGCAGCCGGACGTCCGCCCGCGCAGGGTCGTCCTGGGCAATGACGATCACGGAATCCGCCTGCACCGCTTGCTGGGCCTCAGCGCGGCCGGCGGGCAGCGTGCTCGCGGGCCAGCACGGCGTACGAGTCGTCGGGGGTGCCCGGCGAGAAGCTGCCGTACTTGCGTTCGACGGCGGTCTTGATCAGGAAGTCCGCCAGTGCGGGGTTCTTGGGCAGCAGGGAACCGTGCAGGTAGCTCGCGACGATGTTGCGGTAGCGGGCGCCTTCCTGGCCGTCGCTGCTGTTGTTGCCGGTGCCCTTGGCCG
The DNA here is from genome assembly GCF_056398965.1 of Arthrobacter sp. 01T414. NCBI lineage: Bacteria > Bacillati > Actinomycetota > Actinomycetes > Micrococcales > Micrococcaceae > Arthrobacter > Arthrobacter sp. 01T414. The sequence goes on from NZ_JBFTQK010000002.1 coordinate 133,999, forward strand.
TCGTACCCAGCGGCTCGACGCCGGGGCCCAGCGTGGTCTGGCCACTGTGGTTCTCGTAGCCCAACACCGTGCCGAACTCGGGGGAGGCCACCGAGACGTTACCGATCAGCCGTTCATCGGTGCCGTGCGTCTCCACGTCCAGGATGCCGATGCCCGGGATGACGGAGCCGGTCCTGGTCTTGAAGAACTTCCCGAACAGCTGGTACAGACCGCAGATGACCAGCATCGGCGTACCGTCCTCGGCGAGCTCCTTGAGGACACTCTCGCGGGAGAGCAGGTCGTCCTGGATTACCAGCTGGCCGCTGTCCTGGCCGCCGCCGCCGACGATCAGGTCGACTCCGGCAGGGAATTCGTCCCCCACGTTGTACTCAAGCAGCTCCGGAGAGTAGCCGTGCCACCGCAGCCGTTGGGCCAGAACGAGGGCGTTGCCCCAGTCGCCGTAGATGTTCATATCCCGGGGGTAGAGCTGCAGCACGCGGATCGTGCCTTTGCTGGGGGTTCCGGCGTCTTCGGGCGGGAGCTCATGCCCGAAGGAGAGTCCGTGCGGGGCTTCAGGGGTTTCAGGAGTTTCGGGGGACTCGGGGGTCATGAGACCACCTCCACTGTGGTGATTTTGGACAGCTCGCGCCGGATGGCCAGCATGGCAGTGTAGGTGCAGAAAATCCGTTTCGGCTTGTCCGCCGAGCCGCGGATGAAGGCGGCAAGGGCGGCGGCGATGTCCGTGTCGACCGCGCCGATCGCCACGTCGTCGTACTGCAGCCGCAGCGCCATGTCGTAGGCGCGCGAGCCGGAGAGCTGGTCCACGCCGCCGTCGCGCAGGGTGTCGAATTCCACGTCCCACAGCCAGGACATGTCCCGCCCGTCCGCGTAGTTGTCATTGATGGCGATCATGGTGGCGTAGCCGGCGGCCGGGAAGGACTTCAGGCCCAGCCGGAAGCCGCTCGGGTTCTTAACCAGGACCAGCTCCAGCGGCAGGCCGTCAACCACCAGGCTCTCGCCGCGGCCGAAGGCAGGCGCCACGTTGGCCAGGGCCTTGAGCAGGCCGGGGTGGTCGGTGCCCGTGCCGCGGGCGCCCGTGATGGCCCGGGCCAAGGTCAGGGCCGCCGCCGCATTGAAGATGTTGTACACGCCGCGGAGCTTCATACCGGTGCTGACCGAGGCGCCGTCGTACTCGAAGTCGGCGTCGTCCGCTCCGACCCGGCGGAGGACGACGTCGGCTGCCGGCTTGGCGGGGGCCGGCGGCACCGGGCTGCCCGGGGCCGCCCGCATTTCGTCGTCGTTGGGGAAGGTGCTCAGCAGCGAGTCATCGAGGCCGAAGTAGCGGACCTCGGGGCCGTCCACCGTCCCTGCGATCCGGGCGACCCGGGGGTCCTCACGGTTCAGGACGACGGTCCCGGTGGTTTTGGCAGCGATATGCTGCAGCAGCTCGGCAGTCTTGTCGATCTCGCCGAAGCGGTCCAGCTGGTCGCGCAGAACGTTCAGCAGCAGGCAGTACCGCGGCGGGACCTTGTTGACGAAGTGCACAGCGTGGGCCTCGTCCAACTCCAGGACGGCGACGTCGGCGTCGAGCCGTCCGCGCCAGTCCACTTCGCCGAGCAGCGCGGCGGCCACGCCCCGGGTGAAGTTGCTGCCGGTGCGGTTGGTGAAGACCTTCAGGCCCTGGCTTTCCAGCAGCTCCACCACCATCTTGGTGGTGGTGGTCTTCCCGTTCGTGCCGCTGACGACGGCGACGCCCAGTGGCAGCGTCGAGAGTGTCCGTTGCATGAAGCCGGGATCGATTTTTTCGACCACCAGACCGGGAAGGGCCGAGCCTCCACCCCGGAGCCGGGAGACCCGGCGGACGAGCTTGCCGAGCGGAACGCTGAAGTAGAGCATGCTTTGTAATATATCCCAGCGGCGGCATGGAACCCGGTCCGGCCGCCCAGCCCGGTGCGGCTGCAGTGCACCTACTTGGGACACCGCGCACTATGCTGGCAACATGACCACCCCCCATTCCCTGCCTGGCTCCCGTGCGGGTTCAGGCCTGCGGATCGGCGTCCTGGCGCTCCAGGGCGACTTCCGCGAACACTTGCACGCTGTGGAAGCCGCCGGCGCCACGGGCATCGGCGTGCGCCGCCCCGCCGAGCTGGACGGCCTGGACGGCCTCATCATTCCCGGCGGGGAATCCACGACGATCGACAAGCTGGCCCGGATCTTCGAACTGCGGGAGCCGCTGCGCGAACGCATCCGGGCCGGGCTGCCGGTCTACGGGTCCTGCGCCGGGATGATCCTGCTGGCCGAGGACATCGCCGACCCCGCCACGGACCTTGCGGGCAACCCGCAGCAGACCTTCGGCGGCCTGGACATCACAGTCCGGCGCAACGCCTTCGGCCGGCAGCGCGAATCATTCGAGACAGACCTGGAGTTCAAGGGACTCGAGTTCAGCGCGGATGAGTCCGACGTGGCCCCGGTGCACGCCGTGTTCATCCGCGGGCCCTGGGTGGAACGCGTCGGCGCGGGCGTGGAAGTCCTGGCTCAGGTGGAACCGTCCAGGGCGGGCCACCCGGAATCCCTCGGCGGGACAGCTAGAATTGTTGCAGTGCGTTCCGGCAAGCTGCTGGCCACCTCCTTCCACCCGGAAGTGACGGGGGAGAAGCGCGTGCACGAATTGTTTATTCGAATGATCAGAGGAGAAGCGTAAAGCATGTCAGGCCACTCCAAATGGGCGACGACCAAGCACAAGAAGGCTATCCTGGACAGCCGCCGGGCCAAGTCGTTCGCCAAGCTGATCAAGAACATCGAAGTTGCCGCACGCATGGGCGGACCCGACCTCGCGGGCAACCCGAGCCTGGAACTCGCCGTCACCAAGGCCAAGAAGACCTCGGTACCCGCTGACAACATCGACCGCGCCATCAAGCGCGGCGCCGGCCTCACCGGTGAGGTCGTCGACTACACCGAGATCATGTACGAATGCCGCGGCCCGCAGGGCTCGGCCCTGCTGATCGAGTGCCTCACGGACAACAAGAACCGCGCGGCCTCCGAGGTCCGGCTCGCCATTTCCCGCAACGGCGGCACCATCGCCGATCCCGGTTCGGTCAGCTACCTGTTCTCCCGCAAGGGCGTCGTCTCGCTGCCCAAGAACGGCTTGACCGAAGACGACGTCCTGATGGCCGTCCTCGACGCCGGCGCGGAGGAAGTCAAGGACAACGGCGAGACGTTTGAGATCCACTCCGAACCGACGGACCTGCAGGCCATCCGCGATGCGCTCAAGGAAGCCGGCATCGACTACGACACCGACGAGGCCGAGTTCGTGCCCTCCATGCAGGTGCCGCTGGACCTCGACGCCGCCAAGAAGTTCATGAAGCTCGTGGACGCCCTGGAAGAGCTCGACGACGTGCAGAACGTCTACAGCAACGCAGACCTCAGCGACGAAGTGCAGGCCGCACTGGAAGCCGAGTGACCCTGCGCGTCCTCGGCGTCGATCCGGGCCTCACCCGCTGCGGAATCGGCGTCGTGGACGTCGAGCGGAACCGCCGCGCCACGATGGTGGCTTTCGGCGTCGTTGGTACCTCCCCGGAGGAAAGCCTTGACCAGCGGCTGCTTGTCATTGCCACCGCGATCGATGACTGGCTGGACAAGTACGAGCCGCATGTCCTCGCCGTCGAACGTGTTTTCTCCCAGCTCAACGTCAGCACCGTGATGGGCGTGGCCCAGGCTTCCGGCGTCGTGATCGCGGCCGCCGCGCGCCGCAGCATTCCGGTGGCGTTGCATACGCCTTCCGAGGTCAAGGCCGCCGTGACCGGCAGCGGCACCTCCAACAAGGACGCCGTCACCAAGCTCGTCACCAAGATCCTGCGGTTGGATGCCCCGCCGCGGCCCGCCGACGCCGCCGATGCCCTGGCGCTGGCCATCACGCACGCGTGGCGGTCCGGCGGCGGCACGGCGACCACAGGGACTACCGCCGCGGGGGTGGCCGGCCAGTCGCTCACGCCCGCGCAACGCGCCTGGGCCGACGCGGAGGCCAAGGCGCGCCGCGCGCGCTGAATGTCCGGGGCGCTTGCTAGGGTATTCGTAGATATGTTCGGATAGTCGGCTGCAGCCCAGCCGTAGACCAGGAGCCAGGCCTTGATCAGTTTTCTCCGCGGAACCGTAGCGCACGTCGGCCTGTCCTCGGCAGTGATCGACCTCAACGGCGCCGGCATGAGCGTCAATGCGACGCCGCAGACCCTCAGCAAGCTCCGTGTCGGGGAGGAGGGCAAACTCTTCACCTCCCTGATCGTGCGCGAGGATTCACTGACCCTCTTTGGCTTCTCGAGCGACGACGAACGCGAGGTCTTCGACGTGCTGCTCAGTGTCAGCGGCGTCGGACCTCGGCTGGCGCTGGCCGTCCTGGCTGTCCACGAACCCGAAGCCATTCGCGTTGCCGCGCATTCCGGCGACGGCAAGGCCTTCACCAAGGTGCCGGGCATCGGGCCCAAGGTCGCCGGCCGGATCGTGCTGGAACTCGCCGGGAAGCTGGTGCCGCATGGCACCCCCGGCGGGACCGCGCCGGTCAAGTCCGCAGAGGCCGTGTGGAAGCCGCAGGTGGTTGCCGCGATGACGAGCCTGGGCTGGTCCGAGAAGGACGCCACCGCCAGCATCGACAAGTCGCTGGAAGATTCCCCGGAGCTCGCCGCGCAGGGCAACGTCGCGGAAATCCTCCGCGCCACGCTGCGCTGGCTCGGCCAGGATGGCGCCCGCGCCGGGAACCGGGTAGGCGCCCGTGGCTGAGCCGTCGCTCACCGCCGGGGGAGAGGAACCGGAAGAGCGCGCAATCGAGGCCGCCCTCCGGCCCAAGAACCTGCACGATTTCGTGGGCCAGCACCGGGTCCGCAAACAACTCTCGCTCGTCCTGGAGGCTTCCCGGATGCGCGGCCGCAGCGCCGACCACGTGCTGCTGTCCGGTCCGCCCGGCCTGGGCAAGACCACGCTGTCCATGATTATCGCCGCCGAGATGAACGCCCCGTTGCGGATCAGCAGCGGCCCGGCCATTCAGCACGCCGGGGACCTGGCCGCCATTCTCTCCTCGCTGTCCGAGGGCGAAGTCCTGTTCCTCGACGAGATCCACCGGATGTCCCGGCCGGCCGAAGAGATGCTCTACATGGCGATGGAGGACTTCCGCGTCGACATTGTCGTCGGCAAGGGCGCCGGGGCCACAGCGATCCCGCTCGAGCTGCCGCCCTTCACCCTGGTCGGCGCCACCACCCGCGCGGGCCTGCTGCCGGGGCCGTTGCGGGACAGGTTCGGCTTCACCGGGCACCTGGAGTTCTACTCCGTCGAGGAACTCGAGCTGGTGCTGCGCCGGTCCGCCGGCCTGCTGGACCTGAAGGTCAACTCCGCCGGGTTCAGCGAGATCGCCGGCCGTTCACGCGGCACGCCCCGCATCGCCAATCGCCTGCTCCGCCGCGTCCGTGACTGGGCCCTGGTGCACGGCGTGGACCAGATCGACGCCCGGGCAGCGTCGGCCGCCCTGGACATGTACGAAGTGGACAAACGCGGCCTGGACCGCCTGGACCGTGCCGTCCTCGAGGCGTTGATCACCAAGTTCGGCGGCGGCCCGGTTGGCCTTTCCACCCTGGCGATCGCCGTCGGCGAGGAAACCGAAACGGTGGAAACCGTCGCAGAACCGTACCTGGTCAGGGAAGGCCTGCTGGGCAGGACGCCCCGCGGCCGGATTGCCCTTGCCCCGGCATGGACCCACCTTGGTTTCGCGGTACCCGCCGGCGCCTTCGGGCAGGATCCTTTGGACCTGTTCCAGGCCGGCGCGGCCGATGCTGAAGCTGCCGGCTTCGGCCCGGAGGGCGCGGAAGAAGCCGATCCGGAATGGATCCGTAATAGTCAATAGCACTCGCTAGTGACCTTTTCCCTTTAGACTGGTATGACGCTCGGCACGTTCGGGCTTTTGTTTCCGTGTGCGGCTACCGCTAGCCGTTGCTGGCCGGGCATGATTTTCTGCCAGGTTTACTGCCGGGTCTACCCGGCAGCCCCCGGAACGGAACGGACGTTGCTGTGAAACCAGCTTGCAAGTACAGAACGGAACTTTCCCCTTGGATCCAATGACAATTCTCCTGTTCGTCATGCTCGGCGTGTTCGTCTTCATGATGTTCCGCCGCAACAAGAAGACGCAGCAGCAGCAGGCGGAACTCCAGTCGAAGTTCGCCCCCGGTGTCGACGTCATGACCAGCTTCGGCCTGTTCGGCCGGATCGTCGAGATCGACGAGGCCGAAAACAAGGTTGTGCTGGAACTCTCCCCGGGTAACACCGCCACCGTGCACCGCCAGGCCGTCACCAAGGTCGTGGAGCCGGTCGTTGCCGCCGAGGAGGCCCCCGTGGTTCCCGACGACGCGTCCTCTCTCACCCTGGGCAAGACCGACGAGACCGTCACCGGCGTCGACACCGCTGCTGCCGCCAGCGAGACGCCCCGCAGCGAAACGCCGGACGAAACCCTGCGCCGCCTGAACGACGAAGGCAAGAACAACAGCTAGTCTGCCTCCTGAGCTATCCCGCGAAGCTACGGTGCGCGGGCATCCGCCGGTGCAGGCCTGACAGGCCGCACCGGCGGTTCCTCCGTAAACAATAGAAAGATCGACAATGGCACGAACTGGCCCTAAAAACTCAGCCCTCAGGGTGCTGGTCTGGCTTGGCGTTATTCTCGCCGTCTTGACGGCCGTCCTGGCGGGCGGCACCATGGCCGGGCAGGCGAGCTGGGCTCCGAAGCTGGCCCTGGACCTTGAAGGCGGCACCCAGATGATTCTGGCGCCCAAGGTTGCGGGCGGTTCGGACATTAACGAAGAGCAGCTAAACCAGGCCGTGGCGATCATCCGCCAGCGCGTGGACGGCTCCGGCGTCGCGGAAGCAGAAATCAGCACGCAGTCCGGCCGCAACGTGGTCGTCAGCCTGCCCGGCACTCCTTCCAAGGAGACGCGCAAGCTGATTCAGGCCTCCGCCGACATGAACTTCCGCCCGGTCATCCAGGCCGGTGCCGGCGCGGCGGTTCCCGCCGCGTCCCGGACTCCGGAAGCGAAGCTGCCCAAGCCCACCGCCGCGCCGAAGAACAGCAGCGACGAGAACTGGGTCACCGCGGACGTCTACAAGAAGTTCGAGGCGCTTGACTGCGACAACCCGTCCCAGGACAAGCAGGAGCGCTCCGATCCCGCCAAGCCACTGGTCACCTGCGAGCCCGCCGCCGACGGCCGGCCCGCGGTCAAGTACATCCTCGGACCGGTCGAGGTCAAGGGATCCAACATCAAGACCTCCTCCTTCCAGCTGCAGCGCGGCGCGCAGGGTGCGGTCACCAACCAGTGGGCCGTCGACATCCAGTTCGACGACGAAGGCACCGCCAAGTTCAAGACCGTCACCGAGCGGCTGAACAAGTTCTACGTCGACGCCGGCGGCGAGACCGGATCGGATCCGAAGTCGCAGTTCGCCATCGTGCTGGACGACCAGGTCATCTCCGCGCCGAGGTCCCAGGCCGTCATCACCGATGGCCGTCCCCAGATCACCGGCGGCTTCACCGAGGAGTCCGCCAAGGCGCTCTCCGACCAGCTCCGCTTCGGCGCGCTGCCGATCAGCTTCGAGATCCAGAGCGACCAGCAGATCTCGGCCACGCTCGGCGGGGAGCAGCTCCGCATGGGCATGCTCGCCGGCCTGATCGGCCTGCTGCTCGTGGTGGTCTACTCGCTGTTCCAGTACCGGGCACTCGGCTTCGTCACCGTCGCCTCGCTCGTCGTGGCCGGTGCACTGACCTACCTGGCCATCGCCATCCTGGGCTGGACGGAGAACTACCGCCTGTCCCTGGCCGGTGTGGCCGGCATCATCGTGGCAATCGGCCAGACCGCGGACTCCTTCATCGTCTACTTCGAACGTATCCGTGACGAGCTCCGTGAGGGCCGCGGCCTGATCTCAGCCGTGGAGAACGGCTGGAAGCGCGCCAAGCGGACCGTGCTGGCCTCCAAGGCCGTCAACCTGCTGGCAGCCCTCGTGCTCTACTTCGTGGCGGTCGGCAACGTTCGCGGCTTCGCGTTCACGCTGGGCCTGACCGCGATCGCCGACCTGATCGTCGTCTTTATGTTCACCCATCCGACCCTCCAGGTCCTTGCCCGGACCAAGTTCTTCGGCGAAGGCCACAAGTTCTCCGGCCTGGACCCCAAGCGGCTCGGCGCCGTGCCCCTCTACCGGGGTGCCGGACGGATCCGTACACCGGAGGACAAGCCGGTTGCGGCCCCGCGCGCCAAGAACACCGGTGCCGTGGCCGAGGCCGAACGCCGGATGACCATTGCAGAACGACGCCTCGCGGAAAAGCAGGAACAGCTTGCTGGTTCCTCCAAGAGCGCGTCCAAGGAGGGCAAGTAAATGGCCAGCTTCGCTACTTTCGGTAACGAGCTTTACACGGGCAAGCGTTCGTACGACTTTGTCGGTTCCAAGAAGATCTGGTTCCTGATCGCCGCGGCCGCCGTCGTGCTCTCGATCCTGCTGCCGATCGCCAAGGGCGGGTTCAACCTGGGCATCGAATTCCGCGGCGGTTCGGAGTTCACGGTGTCCAACGTCAAGGATCGCGACGCCACGCTTGGCGAGAAAGCCGTCCAGGAGGTCGTTTCCGGCAGCCTGCCGCGTGTTGCCAACGTGGCCGGCAACACCATGCGCATCCAGACGGACAAGCTCAGCGACGACGAGGTCATCAAAGTCAAGGAAGGCCTCACCAAGGCCTACGGCGTGACCGACAACGAGGTCACGTCCACCTTCGTGGGCCCGACCTGGGGCGCGGACGTCACCAAGCAGGCGCTGATCGGCCTGGCGATCTTCGTGGGCCTCGCCGCCGTCCTGATGGCGCTGTACTTCCGAACCTGGAAAATGTCGCTGTCCGCCCTCGCCGGCATGGTCGTGACGATGTTCATCACAGCCGGGGTCTACTCGCTGAGCGACTTCGAAGTTACCCCCTCGGCCATCATCGGCTTCCTGACCGTGCTGAGCTACTCGCTCTACGACACCGTGGTGGTCTTCGACAAGATCCGGGAAAACACCTCGGATCTGCAGGCGTCCACCCGGCGCACGTTCGCCGAAGAGGTCAACCTCGCCGTGAACCAGACGCTGGTGCGGTCCATCAACACCATGATGGTGGCCATCCTGCCGGTCGGTGCGATCCTCTTCATCGGCGCCGGCCTGCTGGGCGCGGGAACCCTCCGGGATCTCTCGCTGGCCCTGTTCGTGGGCATCCTGATCGGCACCGCGGCGACCATTTTCGTCGCCGCACCGCTGTACGCCTGGCTGCGCCAGGGGGAGCCGGACCTGATCAAGCAGGCCCGGCGCGTYGAGCAGCGCCGCACCGAGAATGCCGCCAAGGCGGCACCCGCCACGGCCTAGCCGCAGGCACCGCAGCAGACCGCCCGACGGGCCGGAGAACGTCCCCGCGACGTTGTCCGGCCCGTCGCCGTTGGTCCCGGTTATCGAAGTATCCAGCTGCGGGAATAGACTTGAATAATTAACGGGTTGTGAGAGGTGCTTCATTGGAAGAACGTTCGACGCCGGTGCCTGCAGCCCCGGCGGATAAGGCTACCGGCCAGGGGCCCCAGACTGGCGTGGTTGCTGCCGGACGCCCGGACACGGCCGTGCCCGTCGACAACTCCGGAACCCGTCCCACCTTCCCCGGTCGCCGCGAACGCACCCGCTCCCGGCTCGCGCGCCTGACCGGCCGCGGGACGCCGTCGTACTCGCCCATTCTGGAACCCCTGCTGCGCACCGTGCGCGCCAACAACCCCAAGGACGACTTCGAGCTCATCCAGCGCGCCTTCGTCGTCGCCGAACGCTGCCACCGCGGACAAAAGCGCAAGAGCGGCGACCCGTACATCACCCATCCGGTGGCCGTCGCCACGATCCTGGCCGAGCTTGGATTGAGCGGAACGACGCTGGCCGCCGCGCTGCTGCATGACACGGTTGAAGACACCTCGTACACCCTGGACGACCTCAAGGGCGAGTTCGGTCCCGAGGTCGCCATGCTGGTTGACGGCGTGACCAAGCTGGACAAGGTCAGCTTCGGCGAGGCCGCCCAGTCCGAGACCGTCCGCAAAATGGTCGTGGCCATGGCCAAGGACATCCGCGTGCTTATGATCAAGCTCGCCGACCGGCTGCACAACGCCCGCACCTGGCGTTTCGTCTCGGCGGAATCCTCTGCCCGCAAGGCCCGGGAGACCCTGGAGATCTTCGCGCCGCTGGCCCACCGGCTCGGCATGAACACCATCAAGTGGGAACTCGAGGACCTCTCCTTCGCTGCGCTTTACCCCAAGGTGTACGAGGAAATCGTGCGCATGGTGGGGGACCGCACCCCTGAGCGGGAGAAGAACCTCGCCGTCATCCGCAGCCAGATCACCGAGGACCTGCGCGCAGCCAAGATCAAGGCCACGATCACCGGCCGGCCCAAGCACTACTACTCCATCTACCAGAAGATGATCGTCCGCGATAAGGACTTCGACGACATCAACGACCTGATGGGTGTCCGGGTGCTCGTCGACTCGGTGCGGGACTGCTACGCCGCCCTGGGTGCGATGCACTCGCGCTGGAACCCGCTTCCGGGCCGGTTCAAGGACTACATCGCGATGCCCAAGTTCAACATGTACCAATCGCTGCACACTACGGTGATTGGCCCTGGCGGCAAGCCCGTGGAAATCCAGATCAGGACCCACGAGATGCACCGCCGCGCCGAATACGGCGTCGCGGCGCACTGGAAATACAAGGACCAGCCCAACCGCACGGCCGCCGGTCCGGGGAGCCCTCGCGACGGCGACATGGGCTGGCTGCGCTCCCTCGTGGACTGGCAGCAGGAAACCTCCGACCCCGGCGAGTTCCTCGATTCGCTGCGCTTCGAGATCAACGCCCGCGAGGTGTTCGTCTTCACCCCCAAGGGCGAGGTCATGGCCCTCCCTGCCGGTTCGACGCCGGTGGACTTCGCCTATGCGGTCCACACCGAGGTGGGGCACCGGACCATCGGCGCGCGCGTCAACGGCAAACTGGTGCCGCTCAACAGCGAACTCAACCACGGCGACTGGGTCGAGATCTTCACCTCCAAGGCCGAAGGCGCCGGCCCCAGCCAGGACTGGCAGCACTTCGTCAAGAGCGCCCGCGCCCGGAACAAGATCCGGCAGTGGTTCAGCAAGGAACGCCGCGAAGAGGCCATTGACCGGGGCAAGGACCTGCTCACCAAGGCGATGCGCAAGCAGAACCTGCCGCTGCAGCGCCTGATGACGCACGACGCCCTGGCCGCGATCGCCGAGGACTTCAAGTACACCGACATTTCCGGGCTCTACGCTGGCGTCGGCGACGGCCACACCTCGGCCCAGTCCGTGATGGAGCGGCTCGTCGAAAGCCTCGGCGGCAACGAGACTCCCGAGGACGACCTCACCGAGGTTTCGATTCCCACGCAGGTCACCAAGGCCCGGTACTCGGACTCCGGCGTGGTGGTCCGCGGCGTTGACGATGTCTGGGTGAAGCTGGCACGCTGCTGCACGCCGGTGCCACCGGACCCGATCCTGGGCTTCGTCACGCGCGGCTCCGGCGTCTCCGTGCACCGGACCGACTGCACCAATGTGTCCGGCCTGATGGACCAGCCGGACCGGATCGTCGAAGTCGAGTGGGCGCCGACCCAGTCCAGCGTGTTCCTGGTGGAAATCCAGGTTGAAGCCCTGGACCGCAAGTCGCTGCTCTCCGACGTCACCCGGATCCTCTCCGAGAACCACGTCAATATCCTGGCCGCAAGCGTGCACACCTCCACCGACCGGGTGGCGATCTCCAAGTTCGCCTTCGAGATGGGCGATCCGAAGTACCTGAGCCACGTCCTCAGCGCTGTCCGGCGCATCGACGGTGTCTTCGACGTCTATCGCACCACGGGCAACCGCCGCCGCAGCTAGCGGCCCGGCCCGGCGAGGGCTCCGGACAGCTAGGGGTCCGGGCCAGCCGTGCCATCCCGCTCAGCCAGCAGTGTCGCGAGCTTTGCCAGGGCCGACTTCCGGTACGGCACCCGGGGGACGGCCTCCACCGCCCGGATGAGCAGCCGCAGCCGCACCCCGAGGGCGGGTGCGGCCAGGAAGGCGCTGAGGGCCGGGAGGGCCCGCTCCGCTTCCACGTGCAGGGCGATGTCCACCGCCGTCCGCAGCGGGCTGGACACCATGAGCCCGCCCATGCTGACGACGTCGAACGGCCCCAGCCGGACTTCATGGAAAGTGCAGCCGCGGGCACCCCGGAGGCTCGAAACGCGGCGGTTGGCGTCGACGAGCAGCGCGGTGCGGTCCGGCTCCCCGGTGCAGCCGTAGATCCATGCAGCGGTCATCCGTCCGGCGACTACCCGTTGGCGGATGGACGCCGGAATCGTGCAGGCGGCCGCCCGTGCGCGCAACTGCGGGGTGGAGGCGGCGCCGGGCGGCAGGTAGCCGTGCTGCGAGAGCCGCGTCAGCACGCCGTCGGATGCCATGGCCTGCAGTTCGGCCCAGGAGAAGAGCGTCCCCGGGGAATAGAGCACCCCGGCGCCGCCGGGCTGGTTCGAACCCGCGGGCTGGTTCGAACCCGCGGGCGCGGCCGCGCGGGCAGTGGTGGGCGGTGCGGGGCCGGCGTCGGGGAGACTCGCGGCGGGGTAGCCGGGGTGCAGCGTCATCTAGCCATCGTTGCGCCCGGCCCCGGACATGAGACAGGCCCCGTCCCGGTCATGTGGATAACCGGAGCGGGGCCTGCTGCTGTCAGCGGGTCCTAGGACAGTTCGCTGGCGGAGCGCTCGAGCTGCTCAAGCCAGGCCTGGCGTGCGTCCAGGGCTTCCTGGGCAGCCTTGATCTTGCGCTCGTCACCGGCCTTCTCGGCCTTGGCCAGGTCCTCCTTGAGCCCTGCGATGGCTGACTCGAGCTGGGACAGGGCGCTGTTGGTGCGGGCCTTGGTCTCCGGGTTGGAGCGCTTCCAGTTCTCGTCCTCGGCGTGGCGGACGGCGTCCTCCACCTTCCGCAGGCCGGCTTCAATCCGTCCCATGTCGGCGCGGGGAACCTTGCCGGCTTCCTCCCACCGGTCACGGATGGACTGCAGCGCCTTCTTGGCCGATGCGAGGTCCTTAATGGGCAGCAGCTCGTTGGCCTCCACCAGCAGGGCTTCCTTCACCTTGAGGTTGGCGCCGTACTCCTGGTCGATCTCCTCGTTGGCGGCCTGGCGATTCGTGAAGAAGACGTCCTGCGCAGCGCGGAAACGGGCCCACAGGGCGTCGTCATCCTTGCGGCTGGCGCGCGGGGAGGCCTTCCACTGGTCCATCAGGCGGCGGTACTCGCCGGCGGCGAAGCCCCAGTCGGTCGAGGAGGAGAGCGCCTCAGCCTCGGTGATCAGCTTTTCCTTGGCGGCCTTGGCTGCCGAGTTGTTGCTGTCCAGCTGGGAGAAGTACGCACGGCGGTGACGGTCGAAGACGGTGCGGGCGGCGCGGAACCGCTTCCAGAGGGCGTCTTCGTTGCTGCGGCCGAGCCGGACGCCGCTCTTCTGGGCCGTCTTCCAGCTCTCGAAGAGCTCGTTCATCCGGGCGCTGGAGGTCTTCCACTGGATCTGCGCCGGGTCGTGGCCGGCGATTTCCTCGGCTTCGGCCACGATGGCTTCACGGGCTGCGAGCTCGGCGGCGCGGACGGCGTCATGCTCCGCCTTCTCGGTCTTTTCGAGTTCGGTGATCTGGCCGGACAGCGTGTCCAAGCGGGCCTCCGCGGCGCGCAGATCGCCCACCATGTTGCGCTCAGCCAGCAGTTCGCGCAGGTGCGTGACGGTCTTCTGCATGTCCGTGGCCGGAGCCTTGGAGGCTACGCGTTGTTCCAACAGCACGATCTGGGCAACGACGTCGTCGTACTTGCGGGCAAAGTAGCCAAGGGCCTCGTCATCGCTGACGCCCGGGTACTGGCCGACAGGGTGCTCCTCGCCATCGATGGTCAGGAACACGTGGCCGTCGCCCTCGACGCGGCCCCAGCGTGCAGCCTCGGCCAGCGAAGTGGCACTCGACGCGGAGGTGGCGGCAGGCGTTGCCAGCGAGGGTGCCGCCTTCGGGCGCGCGGCGAAGGCGGCCGGCGATGGGGCCGGACGGGGCGCGGGGGCCGGGGCAGGGGCCGCGGCCGGAGCAGACTCCGGCGCTGCCGGCGCCTCTGCCGGGCTGGCACCGGTCTCGGTTACCGCACCAGCTTCGTTGGCCGTGTCGGTCACCGTCGCCTCGGCTTCGGTCTCGTTGGCAGCTGCTGCCACTGTTTCGTCGGATTTCTGACTGTCTGTCACCGCTAGAAGTCTTTCGCTTGGAGGGAAATACCGGCACCGCGGCCGCGAGGGCCCCGGCTGGTTACTTCAGAGAGAACGAGTCTATCGTGACTGGTTCCACAGGCGCGCCGTCCGTGGCGCTGGCGCCGGGTTTGACTCCGGCTGCCGCAATCTTGCTAACCACATCCAAGCCGGATGTGACCTTACCTACCACCGTGTATCCGCCGGCGGCGTCGGCAGGGATCTCGGTGTCCTTGTAGACGATGAAGAACTGCGTACCGTTGCCGTACGCATTGCCGCCGGTCCGTGCCACGGCAATGGTGCCCGCCGGGTACTTGTTGTTGGCGGGGGTGTTCTCCAGCGGACCCCAGGTGTAGGCGGGGTCGCCATTGCCGTCGCCGGTCTTGGAACCGCACTGCAACACGCCGAAAGAGGGGGCGGTGGTGAGCCGGTGGCAGCTGAGGCCCTTGTAGAAGTTCTTGTCCGCGAGCGATTTGAACACGGCGGCCGCCTGCGGTGCCTTGCGGCCGTCGAGCGAAACGCCCAGGCTGCCGCGGTTGAGGGCCAGGGTGCCGGTGAAGGTCTTCCCGGCCGCTGTTTCCGGCTTGGGGATGTTCGCGCCGTTGCTTGCTGCGGGGGAGGGGGAACCTGAGGCCGACGGACTTTCCAGTCCTGCCTCCGCTGCCTTGAATTCATCCTCGCTGGGGTTGCTGGAAAATACCGTCAGCTGCAGCACGACGGCGAGGATGAGCGCGGCGGCACCGCCGGCGGTCGCGAGGAGGTTATCGCGTTTCCGGCGTTTGTCCTGCTCCCGGCGAAGCTCGCGCTTCGCCTCCATCTGCTGGACGCGCCGCTTGGCTTCGCGGGCGCTCCGTGAACTGGCCGCCAAAAGTCCTCCTGGTTCTAGGGCCGCATCCCTGGCCGCGCCGTCGGCGCAGATCGGGGTGCAGCGCGCATGCTGCGGCAGCGCCGCCGGCCGCAGCCGCATTAGAGATGCGCGCGCCGAAAGCATAAACTGACTGCCGCACACAGTTTATGCACGACCGGCCGGTCAGCGCGCGACGCCGCGGCCGTTGCAGCCGCCGTCGTTATTAGAGGAGAAAATTCCACCATGGCACGCACCGCCTCCCTGTCCGGATTCCCCGAGTGGCTTCCCGAGGAGCGGCTGGTGGAGCTGCATGTGCTGGACACCCTTCGGCGGACTTTTGAACTGCACGGCTTCTCCTCGATCGAGACGCGTGCCGTGGAGACGGTGGGCCAGCTGCTCCGCAAGGGCGAAATCGACAAAGAGGTTTACGGCCTGAGCCGTCTGCAGGACGACGAGGGAGAGTCCGCGGGCGGTGCAGCCGCGGCGCACAAGGCCGACCCGCACGCCCTCGCCCTGCACTTCGACCTCACCGTGCCGTTCGCGCGCTACGTGGTGGAGAATGCCGGCTACCTGGCGTTCCCGTTCCGCCGCTACCAGATCCAGAAGGTCTGGCGCGGCGAGCGTCCGCAGGAGGGACGCGCCCGCGAGTTCACCCAGGCGGACATCGACGTCGTCGGCGACGGCGAGCTCCCGTTCCGCTACGACGTCGAGATCGCGCTGGTGATCGCGGAGGCCCTGAGCGCCCTCCCGATTCCGGACTTCCTGCTCCGGATCAACAACCGGAAGCTGGCCGAGGGCTTCTACAACGGCATCGGCCTGACCGACACGGCCGGGGTGCTGCGCAGCATCGACAAACTCGAGAAGATCGGCCCGGCCAAGGTGGCGGAGCTGCTCAAGACCGAGCTCGGCGCCACCGAGGAGCAGGCGCAGGCAGCGCTCAAACTCGCCGCGATCCGCACCGGGGACACCTCGTTCGTGCAGCAGGTCCGGGCGCTCGGCGTGAACAACGAGTTGCTCGAGGAAGGCCTGAACGAGCTGGAACAGGTCCTTGCTGCCGCCGTCCAGCGTGCCCCGGGCAAGGTGGTCGCGGACCTCAGCATCGCCCGGGGGCTCGACTACTACACCGGCACCGTGGTGGAAACCATCCTGGTGGGCCACGAGCAGCTCGGTTCAATCTGCTCCGGCGGACGTTACGACGCGCTGGCGAGCAAGGGAAACCGAAAGTTCCCCGGCGTCGGACTGTCGATTGGCGTCACCCGCCTGGTGTCGCGGATCCTCAGCCAGGAGCTGGCCAAGGCGTCCCGCGCAGTGCCCACCGCCGTGCTGGTGGCGCTCAACAACGATGAAAGCTGGGGCGCGGCGCAGGACGTCGCCGCGCAGCTGCGGGCCCGGGGGATCGCCACCGAGGTTGCGGCCAAGGCTGAGAAGTTCGGCAAGCAGATCAAGTTCGCGGACCGCCGCGGCATCCCGTTCGTCTGGTTCACCGACGACGACGGCAAGCACCAGGTCAAGGACATTCGCACCGGCGAACAGTCCGACGCCGATCCGGCCAGTTGGACGCCGGCCGAGGAAGACCTGCACGTCCGCGTGACCCGGGCCTAGGCCCGCACGCTCAGTTCCCGCTGCGCCGCCGGTGTCGGAGGACCAGTAAGCGACCGGCGACACCGACGGCCAGTACAGCGGCCATGCCCAGCGCCGAGGCCGGCGGCAGCGTCACAGCCAGGACCAGGCAGCCGGCGAAACCCAGCACGTTGAGCCACCGCGGGGCGAGGCGGCGGGGCCCGGTGAGGGTGAAGGCCGCGGCGTTGGTCACGGCGTAATAGATCAGCACCCCGAAGCTTGAGAATCCGACCACGGTCATTACGTTGGTGCTCAGTAGCAGGATGATGACGACGGCGGCGACAGCAAGTTCCGCCACAAACGGAACCGTGTGGGCGCCGCCCACGCGGGCCAGTGGCGCCGGCAGATCGCGTTCCCGGGCCATTGCCAGGGTGGTCCGGGCCACCCCGGTGATGAGGGCCAGCAGTGCGCCCAGGCACGCGGCCGCGGCCCCGGCCTGGACGAAGGGAACGCCGGCGTTGAGCCGGGAAGCCAACACCGCGTCCAGCAGCGGCGCCGTCGAACCGGCCAGCTGCTCAGCCGGCAAGTGCCACTGCAGCAGCGCGGCGAGCCCGAGGTAGATCACGAAGGCGCCAGCCAGAGCAGCCAGGATGGCCCGCGGGATGGTGCGCGCCGGGTCTCTTACTTCCTCGCCCAGGGTGGCGATCCGGGCATAGCCGGCGAAGGCGAAAAACATCAGCCCGGCCGCGGGCAACACGCCCCACGGGTTCCCGCCCGCAACTCCGGTGCCGGGCAACCCGCCCGGCGCCGCGCCGGCACCGGCAGGGTGCGGGCCGAGCAGCGAGGCCACGGCGACGAACACCAGGGTGGCCAGCACCGCGGCGAGCAGGATCCTGGTCAGCAGCGCCGTCCGCGTGATGCCAAGCAGGTTCACGCCGGTCAGCACGACCACGGCGGCCACCGCCAGCGGGGTGGCGAAGCCGGGCGCCACATAGTGCCCGAAGGTCAGCGCCATCGCCGCGCAGGAGGCGGTCTTGCCCGTCACGAAACCCCAGCCGGCGATGAAGCCCGGCCATTCTCCCAGTTGCTTCCGGCCGTACACGTAGGTGCCGCCGCTGGACGGATACCGGGCTGCCAGTTGTGCCGACGCCACCGCGTTGCAGTAGGCCACCACGCCCGCCAGGGCCACGGCGACGGTCAGCAGCGGGCCGGCGAGGGCGGCGGCGGGGGAGAAGACCACGAACACCCCGGCCCCCAGCATGGAGCCCAGGCCGATCGCGGTGGAATCAAAGACGCCCAGGCGCCGCTGCAGCTGCCCGGGCGGGGTCGGTTGGCTTGCCATGGCGGTGGTGGCCTTTCCAACGGGTAAACTCGAACGGGACCGTTCCCGTAGCGGTCCCATTTAACACCACCCTGTTTTCCTTCTGAAAGGCGAGCTGTGCTGCGCACACACGACCTCGGATCCCTTCGCTCCGAGCACATTGGACAAACCGTAACCCTCGCCGGCTGGGTCGGCCGGCGTCGTGACCACGGTGGTGTCGCATTCGTGGACCTGCGCGACGCTTCGGGCGTCGCTCAGGTGGTCGTCCGCGAAGAGGAGGTCTTCCACGGCCTCCGCAACGAGTTCGTGCTGCAGGTGATCGGCACCGTTTCCAAGCGTCCGGAGGGCAACGAGAACCCCGCGCTGGCCACCGGCGAGATCGAGGTGATGGCCGAGAAGGTCACCATCCTCAACACCTCCGATCCGCTGCCGTTCCAGATCGATGAGCATGTAGAAGTGGGCGAGGAAGCCCGCCTCAAGCACCGCTACCTGGACCTGCGCCGCCCCGGCCCCGCCCGCAACCTGCGCCTGCGCTCCGAGGCCAACCGGGTGGCCCGCGAGCTGCTGCACCAGGACGGCTACGTCGAGATCGAGACGCCCACGCTGACGCGTTCGACGCCGGAAGGCGCCCGCGACTTCGTCGTCCCCGCCCGCCTCGCGCCGGGTTCCTGGTATGCGCTGCCGCAGTCGCCCCAGCTCTTCAAACAGCTCCTGCAGGTCGGCGGCTTCGAAAAGTACTACCAGATCGCCCGTTGCTACCGTGACGAGGATTTCCGCGCCGACCGCCAGCCCGAGTTCACCCAGCTCGACATCGAAGCCAGTTTCGTGGAGCAGGATGACATCATCAACCTGGGCGAGAGCATCGTGAAGGCGCTGTGGAAGCTGATCGACGTCGAGATTCCGACGCCGATCCAGCGCATCACCTACAACGACGCGATGGCCCGCTACGGCTCGGACAAGCCGGACCTGCGCTTCGGCCAGGAACTCACCGAGCTCACCGAGTTCTTCAAGGACACCAACTTCGGCGTCTTCAAGGCTCCCTACGTCGGTGCCGTCGTGATGCCGGGCGGTGCCTCGCAGGCCCGCCGGGCCCTCGACGCCTGGCAGGAATGGGCCAAGCAGCGCGGCGCCAAGGGCCTCGCCTATGTCCTCTTCAAGGAAGACGGCGAACTTGCCGGCCCCGTCGCCAAGAACCTGACCGAAACCGAACGTGCCGGCCTCGCCGACGCCGTGGGCGCCAAGCCGGGCGACTGCATCTTCTTCGCCGCCGGCGAGAAGACCCCGTCCCGGGCGCTGCTCGGCGCCGCTCGCGTCGAGATCGGCCACCGCACCGGCCTGATCAACCCGAGCGACTGGGCTTTCTGCTGGGTTGTCGACGCGCCGATGTTCGAACCGGCAGCCGCAGCGGTCGCCTCCGGCGACGTCGCGGTCGGCGGCGGCAAGTGGACGGCCGTGCACCACGCCTTCACCTCGCCCAAGCCGGAGTTCATGGACAGCTTCGACACGGACCCGGAAACCGCCTTGGCCTACGCCTACGACATCGTCTGCAACGGCAACGAAATCGGCGGCGGCTCCATCCGTATCCACCAGGGCGACGTCCAGGAGCGCGTCTTCAAGGTGATGGGCCTTTCGCACGAGGACGCCCAGGAGAAGTTCGGCTTCCTGCTCGAGGGCTTCAAGTTCGGCGCGCCCCCGCACGGCGGCATCGCCTTCGGCTGGGACCGCGTCGTCTCGCTGCTCGCCGGCGTTGACTCCATCCGCGACGTCATCGCGTTCCCGAAGTCCGGCGGCGGCTACGACCCGCTGACCCAGGCGCCTGCACCCATCACGGCGCAGCAGCGCAAGGAAGCCGGCGTCGACTTCAAGCCGGAGGCTAAGAAGGACGACGGCGCCAAGTAGCCCGGCATG
This sequence comes from Arthrobacter sp. 01T414, assembly GCF_056398965.1. NCBI lineage: Bacteria > Bacillati > Actinomycetota > Actinomycetes > Micrococcales > Micrococcaceae > Arthrobacter > Arthrobacter sp. 01T414. Next base: position 153,915 of record NZ_JBFTQK010000002.1, read on the forward strand.
ATCTGCGGCAACGGCTCCCCGGGCAACCGGGGGGCCGTTGCTGTGCCGACGGACAATCACCTTGCGGAGGTCACAGACATGGCAGCAGCACCCGGAGTGGAAACGTTGATGGACGCCGCCTGGGCTGCCCCCGAACGCGAGGAGTCCGGTGGCTGGGTCCTCCGGGCTGCCTCGGGAGTGACGCAGCGGGCCAACTCGGTCTGGCCCCGCGAGCCGGGAGTGGACGGTCCCGCACTGTCCGCCGCGCTCCGGGACGCCCGGCTCTGGTACCGCGTCCGGCGCCAGCCGCTGATCTTCCAGGTCTTCGACGACCCGCGGTCCGCGCCGCTCAACACCCTGCTCGACGCGGAGGGCTTCACCCGGCAATCGGAAACCCTCATCCTGGTCCGGGACGCCCGCAGCTCCGTTCCCGGCTCCGGCCGTGGCGTCGAGATCGCCACGGAGCCCTCGGCAGAGTGGCTGCAACTGTGGTGGAGCGTCGACGGCCGCGGTGGGCCGGCCGAACTCGACGTCGCCCGCGGGATCCTGACCGGCTGCCCCTCGCTGTACGCCCTCGTCCGCGACGACGACGGCGCCCCCGCCGCCGTCGGGCGCCTTGCGCTGCCCGACGCGGAACCCGGTGGTCCGCGGCGGGGCGGGCTGTACTGCATGGCGACCCGCCCCGATGCGCGCAGGCGCGGCCACGCCGGACGGGTGTTGCAGGCGTTGCTTGGTGAGGGAATGCGCCTGGGCCTTGACGGGTACTGGCTGCTCGTTACGATGGCCAACATCGGGGCGCAGGAACTCTACGCCAGGGCAGGCTTCGAGGAATCGGGCCGCTACCTTTACCGGCAGGAACGGCAGAAGCGGCACCTGACCGGCTGCTGACCCGTTCCCGCCCGCGACCCCGCCTGCCTGCCCCGCCCGTCCCGCCGTTTAGACGGTTCCCTGCGCGCTAGACGTAGCGCAGCATCGAATGGGCACGGAACCGTCGAAACGGCCGGGGGCGTGCCGGAGACCAACCCGCCGGGGCAGCGCGTGCTTACGACGCAGGCGGGTCCGTGACCAGTATCCGCACTGCACACGCGTCGGCCGCGGCTTTCTTTAGCACTGCCGCCCGCGGATCCGGAACGTCCAGGAACGGGAGCCGGAGATGCGCCGCGTAACCCTTGAGCACGGGTTCGGCGAGTACTTGCTCTGCCAGGGAACGGTCCCCGCCCGGGGCGAGGTATTCGACGCTTTGGTCCGCGAAAATCCTTGCGGCGTGCTCGGCGACGGCCTCCACCAGGGCGTCCGCCTGGTTGGCGCGGCGCCGGGCAAAGCGCTGCTGGGACCAGCCTCCGGCCGCCGTGCGGGACTGCACATGCCGGGTCCCGGTCTTGGATGCAAGGATCTGCCCCTCGGACACCACCGCTACCGAATAGCCGCCGCGCCGCACCAGGACCAGGCCGAGCCGACGCGGCTGCGATGCCAGGGACGCCAGCCGGGCGACGGAATCGCCGCCGCGCCCCGGGCGCCCGCCGTCCGGCCAGGGTGGCAGCAGCAGGGCCGTGGCGCCGTCGGCCGCCAACAGCCGCAGCCCGGACTCCTCCGGTTCTTCCCGCGACTCTCCATGGCTCGCCTTGAAGCGCTCCACCCAGCCGGGCAGCCGGTCACCGGAGACGAACGCCACACGGGTGTCGGGGCTGGCCATGGCGGGGATCTCCGTCGGGGGTAGCAGGGGCGGCTGCCGTGTCAGGGCGGCCCGGGAACTAGAAGTAGCCTATCTATGTGGATGATCTCTTTGGCTCAGGGCAGGACAACGCGTCCGCTAACGACGACGTTGACGTCGAAGAGGCCGGCGGCAGCTCCCTTAGCGCCGCTCCGACCCGCTCCGCACCGCGAAGCCCGTTGGCAGTCCGGATGCGGCCGCGCAGCCTGGACGATGTCGTGGGCCAACAGCACCTCCTGGGCCAGGGCTCACCGCTCCGGCAGCTCGCGGCCGGCAGCGACGCCACCGGGCCGGCCGGGCCGAGCTCTCTCATTCTCTGGGGACCCCCGGGCACCGGCAAGACCACCCTGGCGCACGTTATCGCAAAGGGCCCGGGCCGGAAGTTCGTTGAGCTCTCCGCTATCACCGCCGGCGTGAAAGACGTCCGGCGCGTCATGGACGAGGCCCTCACCGCGCGGGACCTTTACAAAACGACGACTGTGCTTTTCCTGGACGAGATCCACCGCTTCAACAAGGCCCAGCAGGACGCCCTGCTGCCCGGGGTCGAGAACCGCTGGGTGGTCCTGGTCGCGGCCACCACCGAGAACCCGTCCTTCTCCGTGGTGTCGCCGCTGCTGTCCCGGTCGCTGCTGCTGACGCTCAAGCCGCTTACCGACGCCGACGTCGAAGGGCTGCTGCGGCGGGCCGCCGAGGATCCACGGGGCCTGAACGGCAAGGTGGAGCTCGACGGGGAAGCCCTCGCCCACCTGGTCCGGCTATCCGGCGGGGACGCGCGCCGGGCGCTGACAGCGCTGGAGGCGGCGGCCGGCGTCGCCTTCGGAGACGCAGACGACGCCGACGGCGCCGGTGAGGCTCCCGTCAAAATCGAACTCAAACACACCGAACGGGCGCTCGACGTCGCCTCGGTGCGCTACGACCGTGCCGGCGACCAGCACTACGACGTCGCCAGCGCGTTCATCAAGTCCATCCGGGGATCCGACGTCGACGCCGCGCTGCACTATCTGGCCAGGATGCTGGAGGCGGGCGAGGACCCCCGCTTTGTGGCCCGCCGGATCGTAATCTCCGCGGCCGAAGACGTTGGCATGGCCGACCCCACCGCCTTGCAGACAGCGGTGGCCGCAGCCCAGGCGGTGCAGCTTATCGGCATGCCCGAGGGGCGCATCATCCTGGCCGAGGCAGTCGTCCACCTCGCCACCGCCCCGAAGTCCAACGCCGCCTACATGGGCATCAACCAGGCGATCGCCGACGTCCGTGCCGGCCTCGGGAACGGCATCCCGGCCCACCTGCGGGACGCGCACTACCCGGGATCCAAGCAGCTCGGCCACGGCAAGGGCTACAAGTATGCCCACGACGCGCCGCATGCGGTGGCCAAGCAGCAGTATCCGCCGGACGACCTCGTGGGCCGGAACTACTACGAACCCACGGCCAACGGCGCAGAACGGGACATCTCCACCCGGCTGGAGCGGCTGCGGAAGATCATCCGGGGCAAGTAGGGCCCGGGGCAAGTAGGGGGGTAGCAGCGGCAAGCAGGCGCCAGGGATCGCCATGGTAGGATGGTTCGTTGTCTGGCAAGGCACGGACGCACAATCCACCAGTTTTCGGCAGTTCATGCTGATTTGATGGGTTTGCCCTGTGCCCAGTAGCAAAAGGCAGCGGTTGGCCGATGCTCTCCATCGTGGAGGCCAGTAACACTGACACACCGCAGATATTGGAAGGACACAAGTGGCTAACAACACTCGTGCTCGCCGTACCGCACGCCTCTCGCGTGCACTCGGCATCGCTCTGACCCCCAAGGCCGCCAAGTACATGGAGCGCCGCCCGTACGGTCCCGGTGAGCATGGCCGTGCCCGCAAGAAGCAGGACTCCGACTACGCCGTACGTCTGCGCGAAAAGCAGCGTCTGCGCGCCCAGTACGGCATCCGCGAAGCCCAGATGACCCGTGCCTTCGAAGAAGCGCGCCGCACCAAGGGCCTGACCGGTGAAAACCTGATCGAACTGCTCGAAATGCGTCTCGACGCCCTCGTGCTGCGTGCAGGCTTCGCCCGCACCATCGCCCAGGCCCGCCAGATGGTTGTGCACCGCCACATCCTCGTCGACGGCATCCGCGTTGACCGCCCGTCTTTCCGCGTCGGTGAGGGCCAGCTGGTCCACGTCCACAGCCGCAGCGAGACCATGCCTCCCTTCCAGGTGGCAGCAGCCGGCGCGCACCGCGATGTCCTGCCGATGGTTCCGGCCTACCTGGACGTCAAGCTTGACGCCCTGCAGGCCCGCCTGGTCCGTCGCCCGAAGCGCTCCGAGATCCCCGTGACCTGCGAAGAGCAGCTCGTCGTGGAATTCTACGCACGCTAGATCCAACGCGACACCTTACGAAGAAGCCCGTGGCAAGCGCCACGGGCTTCTTTGTATGTAAGGTACTTGGGGGAGTTCTCCGCCTGCCGTGTCCGGCAGCGGAGGTCGACGCAGGAATCCACGTAGTTTCAAGGAGATGAACATCTATGTCTGGTGGCGATATTGCCGGCCTGATCGCGGCCGGTGTGTTTGCACTGCTGGTCCTGCTGCTCGCCGTGCCGATCCTCAAGCTCGGGGGAGTCTTCGACGAGGTGCGCAGCAGCATCCGGTCGATCAGCGACGGCGCCACCCCGCTCATGGACGAGGTCACCGCCACCGTCTCCACCACCAACCAGCAGCTGAAGAAGGTCGACGGGATCGCCTCCAACGTCTCCGACGCCTCCGCCAACATCTCGGCCTTGTCCTCGCTGGTCGCCGCGACGGTCGGTTCGCCGTTGATCAAGGTTGCCGCCTTCAGCTACGGCGTGCGGTCCGCGTTCTCGGCGCGCAAGAAGCCCACTTCCGGCCGCCGCAGCCGCTGACCCAACCCTGAGAGGACCTGACATGAACAGAATCATCTGGATGGGTATCGGCGTCGCGATTGGCGTCATCGCCTTCCGTAAGCTCACCGAGGCGCAGTCCACCCTCGGACCGGAAGGCCTCAACCGGGCCGTCGGCCGGCTCGCCGACGGCGTCTACGATTTCGCCGACGCCGTCCGAGTAGGCATGCGGGAGCGGGAAACCGAACTCCGCACCGCGCTTGGGGTCGATGGAGCCGCTGACGGCGCCATCGCCGGTCGGGATGCGGTCCGGCGTTAGCCGGGAGAGAATTAGAAACAAGGGTGCCCCGCGGGGCGCCTGCCGGAACCACGCCGGCACATCAGAGTGTTCCGAAAGACCGGCAGCAAGGTGTCTGCCGTCTACTCCGCCGTGAGTACCGCTGGCAAGAATCCGGCCGGAACCAACGACGTAGTGCATATTGAAGGGTAAGTAACCAGGTTATGAAGTCGCAGGAGATCACCAAGCGCTGGATCGACTTTTTTGTCAGCAAGGGCCACACGGCGGTGCCTTCCGCCTCCTTGGTCTCCAGCGACCCGTCCCTGCTGTTCACGGTTGCCGGCATGGTGCCGTTCATCCCGTACCTGACCGCGCGCGAGGAAGCCCCTTACTCCCGTGCCACCAGCGTGCAGAAGTGCATCCGCACCGGCGACATCGAGGAAGTCGGCAAGACTGCCCGGCACGGCACCTTCTTCCAGATGTGCGGCAACTTCTCCTTTGGCGATTACTTCAAGGAAGACGCCATCAAGTTTGCCTGGGAACTGCTTACCACGAGCGTCGACGACGGCGGCTATGGCCTGCCGCCTGAGCGCCTCTGGGTCACCGTCTACGAAGAAGATGACGAGGCCAAAGAGCTTTGGCTGAAGAACACCGGCGTTCCGGCCGAGCGGATCCAGCGGATGGGCAAGGCGGACAACTACTGGTCCACCGGCCAGCCCGGCCCCGCAGGCCCGTGCTCCGAGATCTACTACGACCGCGGCCCCGCCTACGGCATCGAGGGCGGCCCGCTGGCCGACGAGACCCGTTACATCGAGATCTGGAACCTCGTGTTCATGCAGTACCAGATCGACAACGTGCGCTCCAAGGTGGACTTTGACATCACCGGCGAACTGCCGAAGAAGAACATCGATACCGGCCTCGGCATGGAGCGCCTTGCGATGATCCTGCAGGGCGTCGAGAACATGTACGAGACGGACCAGGTCCGCCCGGTGATCGATAAGGCCGCCGCGCTCTCCGGCAAGGAATACACCTCCGCCGAGACCCCGGAAGACCCGCACCACACGGACGACGTCCGGATGCGCGTCGTCGCCGACCACATCCGTTCGGCCCTGATGCTGATCGCCGACGGCGTCACCCCCTCAAACGAAGGCCGGGGCTACGTGCTGCGCCGCCTGATCCGCCGCGCCGTGCGTTCAATGCGGCTTCTCGGCGTCGAAAAGGCCTGCCTGCCCGAGCTGCTGCCCGCGTCCCGGGACGCCATGAAGGGTGTCTACCCGATCGTGGAGACCGACTTCGACCGGATCAGCCGGATTGCTTACGCCGAGGAGAAGGCGTTCCTGCGCACCATCGCTTCCGGCACCGCCCGCCTTGAGGACGCCGTGAAGGAATCCAAGGCCGCCGGACAGCCGCTCTCCGGCGCCGACGCCTTCGCCCTGCACGACACCTACGGCTTCCCGATCGACCTCACCCTGGAAATGGCCGAGGAAGCCGGGCTCAAGGTCGACGAGCCCGAGTTCCGCAAGCTCATGCTCGAACAGCGCCAGCGCGCCCAGGCGGATGCCAAGGGCAAGAAGGGCGCCCACGCCGACCTGTCCGCTTTCCAGGAACTGCTGGCCGGCGGTGAGACCGTCTTCACCGGCTACACCGAACTCGCCGGCGAGTCCAAAGTCCGCGGCATCCTTGCCGGCGGCCGCAAGGTCTCGCAGGCGTCCACCGGCGAGGAAATCGAACTCGTCCTCGCCGAGACCCCGTTCTACGCCGAAGCCGGCGGCCAGGCCGCCGATACCGGCCTCATCACCGGCGACGGCTTCGTCGTCGAGGTCCTGGACGTGCAGCGGCCGATCAAGGGCCTGAGCGTGCACAAGGCAATCGTCCGCGAAGGCGAAATCGGTGCCGACTCACAGGTCCTCGCCGCCGTCGACCGGGAACGCCGGCACGCCGCCGAGCAGGCGCACACCGGCACGCACATTGTGCACGCGGCGCTGCACCAGATCCTTGGGCCGGAGGCGCTGCAGCGCGGCTCCTTCAACAAGGCCGGCTACCTCCGCTTCGACTTCGCCTGGGGTGAAGGCCTGAGCGCCGCCACGCGCTCCGAAATCGAGGAAGTCTCCAACATCGCCATCCGGAACAACTTCCAGGTGCAGACCAAGGTCATGGGCCTTGCCGAGGCGAAGGCCCTCGGCGCCATGGCGCTGTTCGGCGAGAACTACGGCAACGAGGTCCGCGTCGTCGAGATCGACGGCGCCTGGTCCCGTGAGCTCTGCGGCGGCACGCACGTTTCGAACACTTCGCTGATCGGCAGCCTGTCGCTGCTGGGCGAACAGTCCGTCGGTTCGGGAAACCGCCGCGTGGAGGCCTTCGTCGGCATGGACGCGTTCCGGCACCTCGCCGCTGAACGCGCCCTGGTGACCGAACTCACCGAAATGCTGAAGGTTCCCTCCGGCCTGCTCACCGAACGCATCGCCAGCACGCTGAGCAAGCTGAAGACGGCCGAGAAGGAACTTGAGCGGCTGCGCAAGGAACAGCTCACGGCCGCCGCCGCCCAGTTGGTGGGCACTGCCAGGGACGCTGCCGGGGTCAAGGTCATCGCGCACGACGCCGGCCAGGTCAGCGGAGCCGACGACCTTCGCGGCCTCGCCCTGGACCTTCGCACCCGCCTCGGCTCCGAGCCGGCCGCCGTCGCGGTCGCCGGCGTCAGCAATGACCGCCCGGTCATCCTGATCGCCACCAACGAGGCAGCCCGGTCCGCCGGCGTCAAGGCCGGTGCGCTGGTGCGTCTCGCCGCGGGTATCCTCGGCGGCGGCGGTGGCGGCAAGGACGACGTTGCCCAGGGCGGCGGCACCGACGCTGCCAAGGTCGGCGCTGCCCTGACCGCGGTCGTGGACGCCATCACCAAGCGCTGACCCCCGGGACCCTGAATGACTGAAGCAGCCGTGCCCGGCGTCTACCCCCAGGGCGTGAAACTCGGGGTAGACGTCGGCACCGTTCGGGTGGGCGTCGCGGTATGCGACCGCGACGGCATCCTGGCCACGCCGCTGCGGACGCTGACCCGGAACGTGAAGAAGAACACCGACGTCCGGATCCTCGCCAACCTTGCCGTGGAGCTCGGTGCTGTCGAAATTTTTGTGGGCCTGCCACGGACCATGAAGGGCGAGGAGCACGCTTCCGCCCGAATGGCCACCGAATATGCGAAGCTACTGGTCAGTAAACTATCGGAGGCCGGATCCTGCCTGCCGGTGAGGCTGATCGACGAGCGACTGAGCACGGTGACAGCCCACCGCGAGCTGCACCAAGCTGGCATGAGCAGCAGGGACCATCGTAAAGTAGTTGATCAGGTCGCGGCCGCAGGTATCCTGCAACATGCGATCGATATGCAAAAGGCCAGGGGAACGGATGTAGGAAGCCGCGTTAGCGCGGACGACCTCCAACCGGGGCCACCCGGCGACGGCGCTCTGCCCGTCCCGGAAGTACACACGCATTCTGCACAACGCATTCTGCCCAAAATGGAAGGCTACAGTGAGCCCGGTCAACAATGACGACTCCTCTGGTGTTGCCGACGGCGGCGCCGGCCGTCCGCTGACGCGCAAAGAAATCAGGGCACAGGAGAAGTTCCTGGCCACTCAGGGTCACGACGTCATCCCGCCCCAGGCCTTCGAGACCGGACGGGAGGCTCCGGCTGCGCCGCAAGCCGACGCCTCGGCCCCGGCTGAAGCACCCCGGCAGTCCTCCGCCGGCGCCCCGGAGCTCCCGGACGCCGCGCCGACCGTTCACGAGCCGCTGGACGAGGTCCCGGCAGCTGAACCCGTGCACCAGGAACCCGAGCACGAGGAGCCCGTCCCCGCAGCGGAGGGGTACCAGCAGCCAGAGCATGCGGCGTTCCAGCCGGACGAGCCCGTTCACGACGAGCCCATCGACGAAGCTCCCCTCCATGACGCACCCCTCCACGACGAGCCGGTGCACGAATACGCTGGCGGGATGTCCCGCGAGGAGACTCTCCGCCGCGCTGACGCCTTGCAGTATGGCCACAGCCTTCATCACGAGGCGGAAGTCCACCCGGCCTACTCGGACCACCCCGATGATGAGGCCCACCACGTCTACGACGACGAGCCCGGCCACGACCTGATGGCTGGCGCCCCCCGTATTCCCACCACCAAGGGTCCCTCGAAGAAGGTCCGACGGCGCCGCCGCTTCCTGGCACTGGTCCTGACGCTTGCCGTCTTCGTGGTCGCGATCGTCGTGGGAGCTCAGTTCATCAAGCCATTGCTTGGTGGCGACAAGCTCGCTGACTACCCGGGTCCGGGAACCGGCTCGGTGACCATCACTGTTCCGCCTGGCGCCGGACCCCGGTCCGTTGCAGCCGAGATGGAATCCAAGAAGGTGATTGCGAACGCCGACACTTTCGTCAAGCAGTTCGTCGCCGCGGGCGGCGCCCTGAGCCCCGGAACCTTCACGATGCGCAACGAAATGAACAACGCGGACGCCGTGAACGTGCTGTTGAACAAGGGCCAGGAAAAGGTCATGTACTTCGCGCTGAGCGCCGGCATGAGGATCAACGAATCGCTGCAGTCCATCTCCGAAGGCACCGGGATCCCGGTCAGCGAACTCAAGGCCCTCAGCGACTCCCCGAAGCAGTTCGGCGTGCCGTCCAAGGCCAAGAACCTTGAAGGATTCCTCTTCCCGGGTGAATACCGGTTCCCGCTCGGCACCTCCGGCAAGGACGTGCTGCAGAAACTGGTCGGCAGCACCCTCGAGGAACTGAAGGCCCAGGGCGTGACGGATCCGGCCAAGCAGTACGACGTGCTGACGGTCGCAAGCATCGTGCAGGCCGAAGGCGGCCAGGCCGAATACGGAGACGTCGCCGGCGCCATCTACAACCGGCTCAAGCCCAACAACACCGAGACGAACGGGCTGATCCAGTCCGACGCCACGGTGACCTACGGGCTGGGAATCCGGAGCTTCCACATCGACGAGGCCCAGAAGGCCGATAAGTCGAACAAGTACAACACCTACGCCAATACAGGCCTGCCGGCCGGCCCGATCGGTTCGCCGGGCAAGCGGGCGATCGACGCGGCCGCCAAGCCGAAGAAGAACGACTACCTCTACTGGGTCACGATCAACCTGGACACCAAGGAAACCAAGTTCTCCAAGACCCTGGCCGAGCACAACGGCTACGTGGCCAAGTACAACGCCTGGTGCGAGGCCAACCCCGGACGTTGCGTGTGACACTGCGGGCCGCCGTCCTCGGGCATCCCATCAGCCATTCGAAATCACCGGCCTTGCATCGCGCCGCCTATGCGAAGCTCGGCGTCGACATGGATTACGACGCCGTCGACGTCACCGAGGATGCCCTTGCGGCCTTCATGGCCGGCGTCCGCGGTGACGAACGGTGGCGCGGGCTGTCCGTGACGATGCCGCTCAAGGCCGCCATGGCTGCAGAGGTGGACGAGATCCGTGGCATCGCTCAGCAGTTGGGCGTCATCAACACCGTGGCATTCGAACCCGGGGACGCAGCGGGCGGCACCCGCCTGGTGGGCTACAACACCGACGTCGCCGGGATCGTCAACGCCCTCCGGTACGCCGGCGCGGCCGGAGAACCCTCCGCCGTCGTCCTCGGTGGCGGCGGGACAGCAGCAGCCGCCATCGCCGCGCTCAAGGAACTCGGAGCGCCGTCCGCGGCCGTCTACGTACGGGACATCGGCCGTGCCGTCGAGGCCCGGGCCGCGGCCGCAGCCGTAGGGCTCCCGCTTGAGGTGCTGCCGCTGAACGCAGCGGCGCCTGCGATGGCAGCAGCCGACGTCGTGATCTCCACCTTGCCGCCGCGGGCCGCGGACGGCTTGGCGGAGGAACTGGCGGCAGGCCTGGCCCGGCACGGCGCTCAAGCCGGCGGTGTGCTGCTTGACGTCGCTTACGACCCCTGGCCCAGCCGTCTCGCCTCGGCCTGGACGGACGCGGGCGGACGCGTGGTCCCCGGCCTCGAAATGCTGCTGTACCAGGCGGTCGAGCAGGTTCGCCATTTCACCGGCCTGGAGCGCGCCGTGCCCGCGGAAGTCATAGATGTGATGTGTGACGCAGTCGGGGCACCCCGACGGGTGTTCTAAGTGCCTCGCATGGCAGGATGGATTTTATGTTGCGTTGGTTGACTGCCGGAGAATCCCATGGTCCGGCCCTGGTCGGAATTATCGAAGGCGTCCCCGCAGGTGTTGAACTCACCCGGGACCAGATCGTCGCGGCGCTGGCCCGACGGCGCCTCGGGTACGGCCGCGGTGCCCGGATGAAGTTCGAACAGGACGCTGTGACGGTCCTGGGCGGCGTCCGGCACGGGCTGACCCAGGGCGGTCCGGTCGCTATCCAGGTCGGCAACACCGAGTGGCCCAAGTGGGAGCAGATCATGTCCGCCGATCCGGTGGATCCCGAAGCCCTCGCCGACCAGGCCCGTAACGCGCCGCTTACCCGGCCCCGGCCGGGTCACGCCGATTTCACCGGCATGCAGAAGTACGGCTTTGACGAGGCCCGTCCGGTCCTGGAGCGCGCCAGCGCCCGGGAAACCGCCACCCGCGTGGCCTTGGGCGCCGTCGCCGCCGCATTCCTCAAGCAGCTCGGCATTGAACTGGTCTCCCACACGGTGTCCATTGCCAGCGTTTCCGTCCCGGAAGGCCGGCCGCTGCCGGTGCCGGACAACGTGCTGGCCCTCGACGCCGACCCGCTGCGTTGTTTCGACCGCGAAACCTCGGACGCCATGGTCGCGGAGGTGGACATGGCGCACAAGGAAGGCGAAACCCTCGGCGGCGTTGTCGAAGTCCTAGCCTACGGACTTCCCCCGGGGCTGGGCAGCTACGTGCACTGGGACCGGCGTCTTGACTCGCGCCTGGCCGCTGCCCTGATGGGCATCCAGGCCATCAAGGGCGTGGAAGTCGGCGATGGTTTCCTCACCGCCGCGCGCCGCGGCTCCGCAGCCCACGACGAAATCGTCAAGGACCAGGACGGCAGGATCATCCGCACGTCCAACCGGGCCGGCGGCATCGAAGGCGGCATGAGCATCGGTGACGTGCTCCGGGTCCGGGCCGCGATGAAGCCGATCGCCACGGTACCGCGCGCCCTCAAGACGGTCGACATCAGCACCGGCGAAGCGGCGAAGGCACACCACCAGCGCTCGGACGTCTGTGCCGTCCCGGCCGCCGGCGTGGTGGCCGAGGCCATGGTGGCGCTGGTCCTCGCCGAAGCAGTCACGGAAAAGTTCGGCGGCGACTCCGTGCAGGAGACCGCCCGCAACATCAAGGGTTACCTGGACAACATTCCGGCGTCCCTGGACTCGATCGGGCACTAGTGGCGGCCCGTCACGCGCCGCAAAAGGCCCTGAACCGGCCGGTCGCCCTGATCGGCCCCATGGCCGTCGGCAAGTCCGCGATCGGGCAGCAGCTCGCACTGCAGCTCGGCGCCCGCTTCGTCGACACCGACGTCGAGGTGGTTGCCCAGCACGGCACCATCGCTGATATTTTCGCGGGAAGGGGCGAATGCGCATTCCGCGAACTGGAGGCCCGGGCGGTGGCGCAGGCCATCGAAGAGGCGGCGGCCAGCAGCGCCAAGGGCTCTAGCACCGTAATCTCGCTCGGCGGCGGGGCTGTCCTGGACTCGGGAACGCAGCAATTGCTCGCCAACTGCATCGTGGTGTACCTGGAATGCGATGCCGCCACGGTGTCCGAACGGATCGCGCGCAACTCGGGGCGGCCGCTCCTGGCCGGCGACGCGATGGAACGTTGGCGGACACTGTTCGCCACCCGGCAGCCGGTCTACGAACGGCTCGCCGACCTGACGCTCGACGTCCGGAGCGGCTCTGTCCAAGAGCTCGCGCGCGGGCTCGAAGAAGCCCTGGAGCAGCACGCCGCCCTCGACAACGAGGCAACGCGCACCCCAGCAGCGACAAGGAAAGTTGAAAAGTGAGCACCGAATCAACCGTCATCAAAGTCACCGGCAAGGCTCCGGGGGACAACTACGACGTCGTCGTCGGCCGCGGGCTGCTGGCAAAGCTGCCTGAGCTGCTGGGGGAGCGCGTCAAGCGCGTCCTCGTCGTCCACCCGCGCGCCCTGCGGCTTACCGGCGACGCTGTCCGCGAGGAGCTGGCCAGCGCCGGCTTCACCGCGCTGACGGCCGAGATCCCGGACGCCGAAGAAGGCAAGCACATCGAGGTGGCCTCCTTCTGCTGGCAGGTGCTGGGCCAGAACGACTTCACCCGCTCGGACGCGATCGTCGCCGTCGGCGGGGGAGCGGTGACCGACCTCGCCGGATTCGTCGCCGCGACCTGGCTGCGCGGCGTCAAGGTCATCCACATGCCCACGAGCCTGCTCGGCATGGTGGACGCGGCCGTCGGCGGCAAGACCGGCATCAACACCGCCGAAGGCAAGAACCTGGTGGGCGTCTTCCACCCGCCGGCCGGAGTCCTCGCCGACCTGGACACCCTGGACACGCTGCCCAAAAACGAGATCATCTCCGGCATGGCCGAGGTCATCAAATGCGGTTTCATCGCCGACCCGGCCATCCTCGAACTGATTGAAAAGGACCCCGCCGCGGTGTCCGATCCCCGCTCCGAAACCTTGCGTGAGCTGATCGAACGCGCCATCGCCGTCAAGGCACGGGTCGTCTCCGAGGACCTGAAGGAAACCGGGCAGCGGGAAATCCTCAACTACGGGCACACCCTGGGCCACGCGATTGAACTCGCCGAACGTTACTCATGGCGGCACGGCGCCGCCGTCTCGGTGGGCATGATGTTCGCTGCCGAACTGGCGCGCAGCGTCGGCCGGCTCAGCGACGCCGACGCCGACCGCCACCGGGACATCCTGGAGAGCCTCGGGCTGCCCATCACCTACCGCCGTGACCGTTGGCAGGCATTGCTGGACGGCATGCGGCGGGACAAGAAGGCGCGCGGTGACCTGCTGCGCTTCGTGGTGCTCGACGGCGTCGGACGCCCGGGCATCCTGGACGTGCCGGACACCTCGCTGCTCTTCGCGGCATACCAGGAAATCGCTTCCTGATGATCAGCGACAATGGCGGCACCAGTGAGTGGCCGGACGGCGGGTTTCCCGGCATCCGGATCAACCCGCTAACCCTCATGCCGCAGGTGGTTAACGAGGAAGCCTGCGCCGAAGCGCTGGCGGCCTCGACCGACCCCACGGACCTGATCTTCGTGCGCCTCGTGGAGGGCCACCCGGGCGAGGCCGCCGAGTTGCTCGCCGAGGCCCGGTACAAGGATCCCGATTCGTTCCGGCTGCGGATGTTCGAGGCTGAGGTCCTGCGGGTATCACACCGCTCTGACCGCGCGGTTGAGCTTTACCGCCAACTGCTCCCCGAAGCGCAGGGCACCCCCGACGAGGCCGTGGTCCGCCAGCACTTGGGCCGGTCCTACTTCGCCGCCGGCAACATCGCCGCCGCCGTCGAGTCCTTCGCCAAGGCGCTGGACCTGCGGGTGGCAGGCTCCGCGGACGCTGCGCTGATCTACTCGTCCACCGTGGCGCTGCAGCGCGCCCGGGACGTGCTGGATTTGGCCTGCTAAAGACGCCGGCTATGGCGCCTGCCAAAGACGCCCGCCAACAGCGCCTGCTGGCGGCCTGCACGGGCCGTCCGGCAGCGATCCGGCAAAACCGGTAGAATGGTTCTTGGATTTTTGATAAACACGCGCTGGCGGGCCGAATCGGCATGCCTGCCTGGCATAAGCGGCTGGCGGCTAGAACCAGTCAACAAGGAAACCTGAGGATACTGTGGCAACCACTAACGACATCAAGAACGGAACCGTGCTGAAGCTTGAGGGCCAGCTCTGGAACATCATCGAATTCCAGCACGTCAAGCCCGGCAAGGGCGGCGCCTTCGTCCGCACCAAGATGCGCAACGTGATGTCCGGCAAGGTCGTCGACAAGACCTTCAACGCCGGCCTCAAGATCGAGACCGCAACGGTTGACCGCCGCGATTACCAGTACCTGTACCAGGACGGCGCCGACTTCGTGTTCATGGACACCTCGGACTTCGACCAGCTCACCGTGTCCGCCGCCACCGTCGGCGACGCGACCAACTTCATGCTCGAGAACCAGATGGTGAACATCGCCATCCACGAGGGCAACCCGCTGTACATCGAACTGCCGCCGAGCGTCGTGCTGGAAATCACCTACACGGAGCCGGGCCTGCAGGGCGACCGCTCCTCGGCCGGCACCAAGCCCGCGACCCTCGAGACCGGCTACGAGATCCAGGTGCCGCTGTTCGTCGAGAACAACACCAAGGTCAAGGTCGACACCCGCGACGGCAGCTACCTTGGCCGGGTCAACGACTAGTGAGTGCACGCGGTAAGGCCCGTAACCGGGCCCTGGATGTTCTCTTCGAGGCGGAGCAGCGCTCCACCTCCGCATTCGATGTGCTGCGTTCCCGTCGTGAACAGACGGATCAGATCATCAACCCCTACACCCTGGAAATCGTCGAGGGGGTCGTGTCCCACCAAGCCGCGATCGACGAATTCCTCGAAACCTACTCGCAGGGCTGGTCGCTGGAGCGGATGCCCTCGGTGGACCGCATCATCCTGCGGATCGGCACCTGGGAACTGCTCTACAACGACGACGTCCCCGACGGCGTCGCCGTGAGTGAAGCCGTGGCGCTGGCCAAGACGCTGTCGACGGACGAGTCGCCGTCGTTCATCAACGGCCTGCTCGGCCGCCTGCAGCAGCTGAAGCCGTCCCTGCTGGCCTGACGGCCCGTTGACCGCTCCTCGAAGGGCCGGTGCCCGCCTCACGGCGGACACCKGCCCTTCGCGTATGCCGGCCGGTCCTTTGCTGTAGGGGTTCCCGCCGCTTAGCGCAGCAGCGCGTCCCGCGCGGCCACGACCTCGCCGAGCTGATGCTGTTCATCGAGCTGGTGTGCCGGCACGTCCCGGCCGCTGAGGATCCGCTGACGGGTGAAGGCCAGGCGGGTGGCGGCCTGCAGGAACGCCTTCATCTCCGGGGCCCGCCCAATCGACCTGGCCCAGCGGAGGGCAGCGCGGCGCCCGCCGGGGGTCGCCAGCATCGCCACCTCATGGCTGTTGAACCAACCGGCCGCTGCGTACTCCTGGAGCCGTTGGCGCGTCAGCCGGCGTTCGGCAACGCGCAGCAGCACCACGACCAGGACCGCCAGGAGGAAGATCGGCACCTGGACCAGGATGTACTGGGCCAGGAAATTCTGGCCCATGGAGTTCCAGCCGCTGTGCAGCAACATCGCCGGAACCAGGCCCACCGGGAAGGCCAGGAACGTCAGGCCGGAATGCCAGCGCCGCGCCGCGAAGCCCAGGACGAGCCCGGTTGTCCCGGTGAAAATGGCGTGAGCGAACGGGGACATCACGCCGCGCAGGAAGAACACGATGGCCAGGTCCGTGCCCGGGGTGCTGGACTCGGCGATTGCCCGGCCGAAGTACAGGATGTTCTCGGTGAAGGCGAAACCGCCGGCAATCGTGAACGCGAATACGACGCCGTCGACCGGGCCGTCGAACTGCTTGCGGGCAAAAATTAGGAGCAGCAACAGGCCGAGCGACTTGGCGAATTCCTCCACCACCGGTGCCTGCACCGTGACGGCGAACGTCCGGTAGTCCAGCCCGGACGCCGGGCCTGCGGCGAGCGCGAAGAACGGCTGGATCAGCATCGTCACGGAAATCGAAACGAGTGCGCCCCACGCGAAAGCGAAGAACAGCAGCCGCTTCGGTTCGGGCTCCCAGCGGTCAATGAAGCGGACGGCCAGCAGGACGGCACTGAGTGGCAGCAGCGAGGCGATGAAACCCACGACGAAGCCGCCCGCGCCGGTGTTTTCCAGCACGAAGGGGAGCACCAGGAACAGACTGACGAAAGCGAGTACCCCGCCGCCGAGCACCAGCGCGGCCATGCCGGCCGAGGTCCGGGCGCGGGTTGGCGCGGCGTACGCTGCCGGAAGCGGCGGAGGACCCTGCAACCGGCCCTGCAGTTGGCCCCGCAACTGGCCGGAGCCCGGCGTCGGCCGGTAGCCCGGCGCCGGACGGTAGTTGTCCGGCTGGACGTGTCCCATCCAACTGGGGTTCGCCTGCTGCGGCTGCCGGGGGCCGCCGGGCGCCTGCCGGGCGGGCGGAGGATCGAAGCTCGTCATGCCACGAGCCTAAGGTGCGCGCGGCCCGGCCGCCTATTACGCCCCGCGCATACCCGCGCGCACCCGCGCAGACCTCGCGCCGGTGTGACGGACGCCGCGTCCGCCGGGGCCGGGTGGCGGCAGCCCGTGTGGTAATTTGAAAGAGCAAATGATCCTTTTTTAATTCCGTCCCGTGAGGCGGGGAAAGGGGAGACGAGCGTTGACTTCTGTTCCAGAAGCACCGGTTCCGGCCAAGGTCCAGCTCAGCAGGGTTGTCCTCAACCAGGCTGACATCGACCGTGCACTCACTCGTATCGCCCATGAGATTCTCGAGTCCAATAAGGGCTCCCAGGACCTGGTCCTGCTGGGCATCCCGCGGCGCGGCTATCCGCTCGCCGTCCGGCTCGCCGCCAAAATTGCCGCCGCCGATCCCGCGGTGGATCCCGCCGCAATCGTCGGCCAGCTGGACGTGACCATGTTCCGCGACGACCTCTCGCACCAGCCCACCAGGCCCCCGTACCCTACCCAGTTGCCCCGCACCGGGATCGACAACAAGGTAGTGGTGCTGATCGACGACGTCCTGTACTCGGGCCGCACCATCCGCGCCGCCCTGGACGCGATCATCGACCTGGGCCGGCCCCGGATCGTCCGCTTGGCCGTCCTGATCGACCGGGGCCACCGTGAGCTCCCAATCCGCGCCGACCACGTCGGCAAGAACCTCCCCACCTCTTCCGCGGAGAAGGTTAGGGTCCGGCTCGAAGAAACCGACTCCGCCAGCGGCGGGGAAAACAGCGGCGGCGCCGTGAACGAAGTCGTTATCGAGGTGACGGCATGAAGCACCTGCTCTCGACCGAAGACCTCAGCTACGCCAACGCGATCCGCATCCTCGACACCGCCGAGGAAATGTCCGCGGTGGGGGAGCGCGAGGTCAAGAAGCTCCCGGCACTGCGCGGCCGCACCGTGGTCAACCTCTTCTTTGAGGACTCCACCCGCACCCGCATCTCGTTCGAAGCTGCGGCCAAACGGCTCTCCGCGGACGTCATCAACTTCGCAGCCAAGGGATCGTCCGTCTCGAAGGGCGAATCACTGAAGGACACGGCCCAGACGCTCGCCGCCATGGGCGCCGACGCCGTCGTGATCCGGCACTGGGCCTCCGGCGCCCCGCACCGGCTGGCAGCCACCGACTGGATCGACGCCGCAGTCATCAACGCCGGCGACGGCACCCACGAGCACCCCACCCAGGCGCTGCTGGACGCCTTCACCATGCGCCGCCACTGGTCGCGGCTCGCCGGCAGCCCGAGCACCGGCGCGGACCTGAAGGGCATGCGGGTCGCGATCGCCGGCGACGTGCTGCACTCCCGGGTGGCCCGCTCCAACGTCTGGTTGCTGCGCACCCTGGGCGCGGAAGTCACCCTCGTGGCGCCGCCCACGCTGCTGCCTGTCGGCGTGGAACAGTGGCCCTGCTCCGTCAGCTACGACCTCGACGAAACCCTCGCCCGGGGCGTGGACGCGATGATGATGCTGCGCGTGCAGGGCGAACGCATGAACGCCTCGTTCTTCCCCACCACCCGCGAGTACTCGCGGCGCTGGGGCTTCGACGACAACCGCCTCCGCGCCCTGGACAGCCTGGGCCTGAAGGACACGATCATCATGCACCCGGGTCCGATGAACCGCGGACTGGAAATATCCTCCGCCGCCGCCGACTCGCCGCGCTCCACCGTGCTGGCACAGGTGCGCAACGGCGTGTCCATCCGGATGGCCGCCCTCTACCTCCTGCTTTCCGGGGATACCCGCGAACCAGCAACCTCCACCGCCGCCTACTCCAAGGAGAGCCACTGATGGCATCACAGCAACAGGACACAGGCAGCACTGGCGCCTACCTCATCCGGGGCGCGTCGATCCTCGGCGGAGCCGCTGAGGATCTGCTGATCCGCGACGGCGTCATCGCCGCCCGCGGCCAGGACCTGTCCGCGGACGGCGCCTTTGGGAAAGCAACTGTCATCGAGGCGGCTGGCCTCGTCGCCCTGCCCGGCATGGTGGATATCCACACGCACCTGCGCGAACCGGGCCGCGAAGACGCCGAAACGGTCGAGACAGGCACCCGCGCCGCGGCACTGGGCGGTTACACCGCCGTGCACGCGATGGCCAACAGCACCCCGGTGGCGGACACCGCCGGCGTCGTCGAGCAGGTCTTCACCCTGGGCCGCACCGCCGGCTGGGTGGACGTCCGCCCGGTCGGCGCCGTCACGGTCGGCCTGGCCGGCGAGCAACTTGCCGAACTCGGCGCCATGGCCGACTCCCGCGCCCAGGTCCGTGTCTTCTCCGACGACGGCATCTGCGTCAGCGATCCGGTCCTGATGCGCCGCGCCCTCGAATACGTCAAGGCGTTCGACGGCGTCGTCGCCCAGCACGCGCAGGAGCCCCGCCTCACCGCCGGTGCGCAGATGAACGAGGGCGTCGTCTCCGCGGTGCTCGGCCTCACCGGCTGGCCCGCCGTCGCCGAGGAGAGCATCATCGCCCGCGATGTCCTGCTCGCCCAGCACGTTGGATCCCGGCTGCACGTCTGCCACGTCTCCACCGCGGGTTCGGTGGAAATCGTGCGCTGGGCCAAGTCGCGCGGCATCAACGTCACCGCCGAGGTCACGCCCCACCACCTCTGGCTGACCGACGAACTGGTCCGCAGCTACGACCCGGTCTACAAGGTCAACCCGCCGCTGCGCACCGATGAGGACGTCCAGGCTCTGCGCGCCGCGCTGGCGGACGGAACGATCGACGTCGTCGGCACCGACCACGCCCCGCACCCGAGCGAGCACAAGGAGTGCGAGTGGGCGCAGGCCGCGATGGGCATGACCGGGCTGGAAACTGCCCTGTCCGTGGTGCAGCACACCATGATCGAGACCGGGCTGATGACCTGGGCCGACTTCGCCCGCGTGACCTCCACCACGCCGGCCGCCATCGGCCGACTCCAGGACCAGGGCCGGCCGCTGGAAGCGGGCGAACCCGCCAACGTCACACTCGTGGACCCGGCTGCGCGCTGGACCGTGGACCCTTCTAAGATGGCAACCATGGGCCGTAACTCTCCGTTTGCCGGCCGGGAACTCCCGGGCAAGGTGGTGGCCACCTTCTTCAAGGGCCACCCGACGGTCCTGAACGGGAAACTCAACACACCGTACCGGTGGCTCCCCGAAAGCCCGGATGCCCCCGCCACGGCGGTCCAGCCCTGATGGTCAAGGAACTCTCCCTGCTCTTCACGCTGGCGCTGATCGTCGTCGCGCTGGTCCTGATCTGGGTCGGCTGGCGCAACCGGCTGCGACGCCAGGCGGACGTCGAGCCGCTTCCGGCCGTCCCCGCGGAACTCGGCGGGCCGATCGCCGCGGCCGAGGGACAGTACGTCGCCTCCACCACCGCCGGCGACTGGCTGGACCGGATCGCCGTCCACCAGCTGGGCCTGCGCACCAACTCCCACCTCAGCGTCCACCGCGAAGGCGTGCTGTTCGACCGCTCCGGCGCCGGACCCGTGTTCATCCCGGCCGACAGCCTCACCGGCGTCCGGCAGGAAAGCGGCATGGCCGGAAAGTTCGTGGAGAAGGACGGACTCCTGGTCATCAGCTGGATGCTCGGTGCCAAGGAGTTGGACACCGGCTTCCGCCCCCGCCGGGCCGAGGACAAGGCCCTGCTCCTCACCACCCTCAAAGATTTGATCTCCGCAGCCCCTCAGGCAGAAGCCGATAGTGGAAAGTAGCGACGTGACGGAATCCATGCCAGCGAACGCAGAAGTGAAGAAGACAGACGTGTCAGAAGAAACAGTGAACGAAAAGACAGTGACAGCAAACGCAGCAGCAGCATCCGCCCCCGCCGTGCTCGTGCTGGAGGACGGCCGGATCTTCCGCGGCCGCAGCTACGGCGCCACCGGCACCGCGCTGGGCGAGGCGGTCTTCGCGACCGGCATGACCGGCTACCAGGAAACCATCACCGACCCCTCCTACGCCCGCCAGCTGGTGGTGCAGACCGCACCCCACATCGGCAACACCGGCGTGAACAAGGACGACGCCGAGTCCCGGCGCATCTGGGTGGCCGGCTACGTCGTCCGCGACGCCGCACGCCGCCCCTCGAACTGGCGCTCGGAGCGGAGCCTTGACGACGAGCTTGTCGAGCAGGGCATTGTCGGAATCCAGGGCGTCGACACCCGTGCCATCACCCGTCACCTGCGCGAACACAAGACCATGCGCGCCGGGATCTTCTCCGGCGACGCCGCGGCGGCCACGGACAAGGAACTCGTGGACGCCGTGCTGGCCAGTGCACCGATGGAAGGCTCCCGGCTCGCCGAGGAGGTCAGCGTCGACGAGGCCTACACGGTCGAACCCGCCGACTGGGGCTGGGAAGGCGAACCGCGGTTCAGCATCGCCGCGATCGACCTTGGCATCAAGCGCATGACCCCGATCCGCTTCGCCGAGCGCGGCGTCAGGGTCCATGTCCTGCCGGCCACCGCCACCCTCGAGGACGTCAAAGCCGTCAACCCCGACGGCGTCTTCATGTCCAACGGCCCCGGCGACCCCGCCACCGCCGACAGCCAGGTGAACCTGCTGCGCTCCGTGCTGGACGCCAAGCTGCCCTACTTCGGCATCTGCTTCGGCAACCAGATCCTGGGCCGCGCGCTCGGCTTCGGCACCTACAAGCTGCGCTACGGCCACCGCGGCATCAACCAGCCTGTGATGGACCGCAGAACCGGCAAGGTCGAGATCACCTCGCAGAACCACGGCTTCGCCGTCGACGCCCCGCTCGAGGGCGCGACGAAGGCTCCCGAGGAGCGCTTTGGCCGTGTCGAGGTCAGCCACGTCAGCCTCAACGACGACGTCGTCGAGGGTCTGCACTGCCTCGACATCCCCGCCTTCTCGGTCCAGTACCACCCCGAAGCGGCCTCCGGCCCGCACGACGCCGCGTACCTCTTCGACCGCTTCATCGAGCTGATGGCGAACAGCAAGCAAACCTCCACCGACTCCAAGACTGAGGACAAGAAGTAATGCCCAAGAGAACTGACCTGAAAAGCGTCCTGGTCATCGGTTCCGGCCCGATCGTGATCGGCCAGGCGGCCGAATTCGACTACTCCGGGACCCAGGCACTGCGCGTCCTCAAGGAGGAAGGCCTGCGTGTCATCCTCGTCAACTCCAACCCGGCCACGATCATGACCGACCCGGAGTTCGCCGATGCCACTTACATCGAGCCGATCACCCCAGAGGTCGTCGAGAAGATCATCGCCAAGGAACGCCCCGACGCGATCCTGCCCACCCTCGGCGGCCAGACGGCGCTGAACACGGCCATCGCCCTGGACAAGAACGGTGTGCTGGAGAAGTACAACGTGGAGCTGATCGGCGCCAACATCGCCGCGATCGAGCTCGGCGAGGACCGCGAGAAGTTCAAGGGCGTGGTGGAGCGCTGCGGTGCCGAATCCGCGCGCAGCCACATCATCCACAGCATGGACGAGGCCCTCACCGCGGCCGAGGACCTGGGCTACCCGATGGTGGTCCGGCCCTCCTTCACCATGGGCGGCCTGGGCTCGGGCCTGGCTTACAACGAGGATGACCTGCGCCGGATCGTCGGCCAGGGCCTGCAGTACAGCCCCACGTCCGAGGTGCTGCTCGAAGAGAGCATCCTCGGCTGGAAGGAATATGAGCTCGAAATGATGCGGGACAAGAACGACAATGTCGTGGTTGTCTGCTCGATCGAGAACTTCGACCCGGTGGGCGTGCACACCGGCGACTCCATCACGGTCGCTCCGGCGCTGACCCTGACCGACCGCGAGTACCAGCGGCTGCGCGACATCTCGATCGCCGTCATCCGCGAAGTCGGCGTCGACACCGGCGGCTGCAACATCCAATTCGCCGTCGAGCCGGACACCGGCCGTGTCGTGGTGATCGAGATGAACCCCCGCGTCTCACGCTCCTCGGCCCTGGCCTCCAAGGCCACCGGGTTCGCGATCGCCAAGATCGCCACCAAGCTCTCGCTCGGCTACACCCTGGACGAGATCCCGAACGACATCACGCAGAAGACGCCGGCCTCCTTCGAACCGACCCTCGACTACGTCGTCGTCAAGGTCCCGCGCTTCGCCTTCGAGAAGTTCCCCGCCGCGGACTCCACCCTGACCACCACCATGAAGTCGGTGGGCGAGGCCATGGCCATGGGCCGGAACTTCACCGAGGCGCTGCAGAAGGCGCTGCGGTCGCTGGAGCAGAAGGGGTCGCAGCTGGACTTCAGCGCCGTCCCCGAATGGGAAGTGCCGGAGCTGATCGAGAAGGCCAAGCGCCCCAGCACCGAACGCCTGCACCAGGTCCAGCGCGCGCTGCTCGGCGGCGCCACCGTTGAGCAGCTGTTCGAGGCGACCGGGATCGACCCCTGGTACCTTGACCAGCTCCAGCTGCTGAACGAAATCTCGCAGGAAATCCGGCACTCCAACGCCCTCACCCAGGAGATGCTGCAGCGCGCCAAGCGGCACGGCTTCTCCGACGCCCAGATCGGCGCCCTGACGCACAACTCCGAGGACGTCGTCCGCGGCGTGCGGCAGGCCCTGGGCATCCGTCCGGTCTACAAGACCGTGGACACCTGCGCCGCCGAGTTCGCGGCGTACACGCCGTACCACTACTCCTCCTACGACGAGGAGGACGAGGTGGCGCTGCACGCCAAGCCGTCGATCATCATCCTCGGCTCCGGGCCGAACCGGATCGGGCAGGGCATCGAGTTCGACTACTCCTGCGTGCACGCGTCGATGGCGCTGCGCAAGGCCGGCTACGAGACCGTGATGGTCAACTGCAACCCGGAAACCGTCTCCACCGACTACGACGTGTCGACCCGGCTCTACTTCGAACCGCTGACCCTTGAGGACGTCCTCGAGGTCATCGCGGCCGAGGAGCGCACCGGCGGCGTGATGGGTGTGTTCGTCCAGCTCGGTGGCCAGACCCCGCTCAAACTCGCCCAGCAGCTCGCCGACGCCGGCGTGCCGATCCTTGGCACCTCGCCGGAGGCCATCGACCTGGCCGAGCACCGCGGCGCCTTTTCCCGGGTGCTCGACGAGGCAGGGCTGATCTCCCCGAAGAACGGCACCGCCGTCTCCTTCGAGGACGCCAAGAAGATCGCGGACGAGATCGGCTACCCTGTCCTGGTCCGCCCGTCCTACGTCCTCGGCGGCCGCGGCATGGAGATCGTCTACGACGAACCGAACCTCTCCCGCTACATCGCCAACGCCACCGAAATCACCCCGGACCACCCGGTGCTGATCGACCGCTTCCTCGAGGACGCCGTCGAGATCGACGTCGACGCCCTCTACGACGGCAAGGACCTGTACCTCGGTGGCATCATGGAGCACATCGAGGAAGCCGGGATCCACTCCGGCGACTCCGCCTGCGTGCTGCCGCCCATCACGCTGGGCAACAACGTGATTGACCGCGTCCGGACCGCCACCCGGGCCATCGCCGAAGGCGTCGGCGTCCGCGGCCTGATCAACATCCAGTTCGCCCTCGCCTCCGACGTGCTCTACGTGCTCGAAGCCAACCCGCGCGCCTCCCGCACCGTGCCGTTCGTCTCCAAGGCCACCGGCGTGCAGATGGCGAAGGCCGCGGCCCTGATCGGCACGGGCGTCACCGTCAACCAGCTCCGCACCGCGTACAAGATGCTGCCGGAGTCCGGCGACGGTTCCACGCTGCCGCTGGACGCGCCGGTGGCGGTCAAGGAGGCGGTCCTTCCGTTCAGCCGCTTCCGCACCCTGGAGGGCAAGGTTGTCGACTCCCTGCTGGGCCCGGAAATGCGCTCCACCGGTGAGGTGATGGGCATCGACAAGCACTTCGACACCGCCTTCGCCAAGAGCCAGGCCGCGGCCAACAACGCGCTGCCCACCGAGGGCAAGGTCTTCGTCTCCGTTGCCAACCGGGACAAGCGCGCCGTCATCATGGCGGTCAAGCGGCTCTCCGACCTCGGCTTCGAGATCGTCTCCACCGGCGGCACGGCCGATGTGCTGCGCCGCAACGGCCTGCAGGCCACCACGGTCCGCAAGGTCGCCGAAGGCTCCAGCGCCGAAGGTGAGGGCACCATCGCGGACCTCATCGTCGCGGGCGAAATCGACATGGTCTTCAACACGCCCTCCGGCGGCGAAGCCCGCGGCGACGGCTACGAAATCCGCGCCGCAGCCACCTCGATCGGCATCCCGTGCATCACCACGGTGGCCGAGTTCAACGCTGCCGTCCAGGCGATCGAGGCGATGCGGACCTACGAGTGGTCCGTCACGAGCCTGCAGGAGCACGCCGCGGCCCTGATGGCCTCGCAGCAGCGGGTCGCCCAGGAAGCGAACGCCGGTGCCTGAGGCCGTCGCCGCTGACACGGCCGGCCGGGAGTCCTTCGGCTCCCGGCTCGGCCGGGCCATGGCAGAGCGCGGCCCGCTCTGCGTCGGCATCGACCCGCACCCGGCGCTGCTGCAGCACTGGGGCCTGAACGACGACGTCGCCAGCCTGGAGCGCTTCTCGCTCACCGTTCTGGAGGCGGTGGCCTCGCTCGCTGCCGCGGTGAAGCCGCAGGTGGCGCTCTACGAGCGCCACGGCTCGGCCGGCATGGCCGTGCTGGAGCGCACCCTCGCGGCGTCCGCGGAGGCAGGGGTGCTCAGCATCGCGGACGCCAAGCGCGGCGACATCGGCTCCACTATGGCGGCCTACGCCGACGCCTGGCTGCGCGACGGGTCAGCCCTGGCTGCGGACTCGGTGACGCTGAGTCCTTACCTGGGCTTTGAGTCGCTCCGGCCCGCGCTGGATCTTGCGGCCGACGCCGGGCGCGGCGTCTTCGTCCTGGCCCTGACCTCCAACCCGGAAGGCGCTTCCGTCCAGCACGTCGGCGGAGCGGATTCCGTGGCGCGGCGGATCGTCCGCGCCGCAGCGGAGGAGAACCAGCGCTACGCCGGAGACCTTGGCTCCGTGGGCCTGGTGGTCGGCGCGACGGTTGGCACGGCGCTGGCGGACCTGGACCTGGATCTCGCGGCAGTCCGCGGCCCGATCCTCGCCCCGGGCCTCGGCGCCCAGGGAGCCACGGCAGCCGATTTGCGACGCACCTTCGGCAGCGCCTACGGCCAGGTCCTCGGCACCTCAAGCCGGGACATCCTCCGCGCGGGCCCGCAGCCTGCGGGGCTGCGGGAAGCCGCGCAGCGCACCCTGGACGAACTCCGCGCCGTATAGCGATCCGGGCTCGGCTGGTCGGCACTGGGCCGGCCGTGCGGGTTTGCCGCGTCGTTTGCCACAGAAGGCCTCTACGGGGCCGGCATTGCGGCCCTTTGTGGCAAACGCAGGGCGCCGGGCGTCCGTTAGGCCGGCCCCGGCATGTCCGCGGCCCTAGCTGCGCCGATTCGCCACAGATGGCCGCTACGGACCCGGCATTGCGGCCATCTCTGGCGGACGGTTGGCGCCACACCAGCCTCCACGCTGGGACAGACGGGTTGGAACTGGTCCGCGGTCCTAGCTGCGCCGATTTGCCGCAGATGGCCGCTTTAGACGTGGTGTTCCGGCCATCCGTGGCGAACGGTTGGCGCCGCGCCGGTTTGCCACAGATGGCCGCTACGGACTCGGTATTGAGGCCATCTCTGGCGAATGGGTAACGGCTACCGGCTCGCCAGGCAGGCAAAGGGTGGTCCGCAGCCTTAGATGTGCCCATCGGTCGCAGATGGCCGCTTTAGGCCCGGTATTCCGGCCATCTCTGGCGGACGGTGGGCGCCACACCACCAACCCTCCACGCTGGGTCAGCCGGGTCGGAGTCGGGCCGCTGCCTTGAATGCGCCGATTCGCCACAGATGGCCGCTACGGACCCGGCATTGCGGCCATCTCTGGCGGACGGTTGGCGGCACACCGCCAACCCTCCACGCTGGGTCAGCCGGGTCGGAGTCGGGCCGCTGCCTTGAATGCGCCGATTCGCCACAGAATGCCGCTATAGACCTGGCATTCCGGCCATCTGTGGCAAACGGCCGGCGTCGTCTGTCCCGGCGGATCCTTCCGCCGCCCAGCAACCCCCACGTCCACGCCCCGGCCACCAAGGCGTCGGCCGCAGGTGTAGCGCCGGACGTGATCCATTGCTTTCCGGCGACTCCAGACTGTAAGTTCAGGACAAGTCCGCGGTACCAGCCGGGGTATGCGCGGCCCGTCTCACGGTCACGTCTGACCAGGCCGTTTGCGTGGTCTCGGCTGACAATGCAGGGAGGACCTCAGTGAGCTTGCGACCCCTCACGCCGCAGGAGCGTGCCGACGCCCTGCACAAGGCCGCGGCCGCCAGGCTGGCCCGGGCGAACGCAAAGGAGCGGCTGAAGTCGGGGAAGCTGTCAATCGCCGAGCTGCTCAGTGCGGGGGAGACGGACGAAGCGATCGCCCGGATGCGGGTAGTGGAACTGCTCGAAGCGCTGCCGGGCATCGGACACGTGCGTGCCGCGGCGATCATGGACCGGCTCGGGATTGCCGCCTCACGCCGGGTGCGGGGGCTGGGAATCCACCAACGCCGGGCGCTGGTAGATTTTATAGACGAGAAATAGCTTGGTTTACCGAGCTTCCCCAACCGCCCAAAGGAATACGTGACCAAGAAACCCGGACTGACAGTCCTCGCCGGTCCGACGGCTGTCGGCAAAGGCACAGTGTCCACCTATATTCGGGACAACTATCCCGAAGTCTGGCTCTCAGTATCGGCAACCACGCGCCCGCCGCGGCCCGGTGAAATCGACGGGGTGCATTACTACTTCAAAACCAAAGAGGAGTTCGACGCCCTCGTGGCGGCCGGAGAACTCCTGGAATGGGCGGTGGTGCACGGGCAGAATACGTACGGCACCCTCAAGAGCACGGTAGACGCGGCCATTGCCGAGGGCCGCTCGGTTCTGCTGGAGATCGACCTGCAGGGCGCACGGCAGGTGAAGAAGGCTGTTCCGGACGCACAGTTCGTCTTCCTCGCCCCGCCGAGCTGGGAAGAATTGGTGCGCCGCTTGGTGGGCCGCGGCACTGAATCCGCCGAAGAACAGCAGCGACGGCTGGAAACCGGTAAAGTAGAACTAGCCGCTGAACCGGAGTTCGATCACACGGTCATCAATGATGACGTACGTCGGGCAGCGGATGAGCTTGTTTCACTCATGGGGCTTACGCCGCACCCGCACTAACCGCAGGGTCGGATTGGCCCGTTAGAATTTGGAGAATTCGTGTCCACGAACCTTGAAGGCATCATCAACCCGCCGATCGACGAGCTGCTGAAGGCTGCCGACTCGAAGTACGGACTGGTGATTTTCGGTGCCAAGCGCGCCCGGCAGATCAACGCCTACTACGCCCAGCTGCACGAGGGCCTGTTCGAGTACGTCGGCCCGCTGGTCGACACCAAGCTGAACGAAAAGTCGCTGTCCATCGCCCTGCGCGAGATCAACGAAGGCAAACTCGTTTCCACGCCGATCGAAGCCGCCGCAGAGTAACAACTCTGCTGCCTGACGGAGGTCACGTGCGCATAGTCCTCGGAGTCGGGGGAGGGATCGCCGCCTACAAGGTGGCATCGCTCCTCCGGCTTTTTACTGAAGCCGGCCATGACGTCACCGTCATTCCCACCGAGGCCGCCACCCGCTTCGTCGGCGTGGCCACCTGGGAGGCACTCTCCGGGCACCCGGTGAGCAACAGCGTGTTCGACGAGGTGCACACGGTCAACCACGTCCGGCTCGGACACGAGGCGGAGCTGATCGTGGTGGCACCGGCGACGGCGGACCTGCTGGCCCGTGCTGCCTCCGGCCAGGCCAACGACCTGCTGACCAACACGCTGCTGATGGCTGGCGGGCCGGTCCTGATGGCCCCGGCCATGCACACCGAAATGTGGCGCCACCCGGCGACCCAGGCCAACGTCGAAACGCTGCGCAACCGCGGGGTCACTGTGCTCGAACCCGCCACCGGCCGGCTGACCGGCGCTGACTCCGGCCCGGGCAGGCTGCCCGAACCCGAGGCGATCTTCGCCGCAGCGCTGGCCCTCGCCGGCGCTCCGGCGGTGCCCAATACCCCCGAGCTTCCGACGTCGGACACGGCCCTTCCAGCCGCAGCGCACCAGAGTCTTGCCGGGCTCACCGTCACCATCAGCGCGGGCGGCACCCGCGAACCCCTGGATCCGGTCCGTTTCCTGGGCAACCGGTCCTCCGGCAAGCAGGGCGTGGCGCTGGCCGCCGCCGCGCGCGACGCCGGTGCCCGCGTCCGGCTGCTCGCCGCACACATGGACGTCCCTGCCCCGGCCGGCGTCGACGTCGTCAAGGTGGAGACCGCGCTGGAACTGCGCGAGGCCGCCCTGCACGCGGCCGCCGACTCCGACGTCGTCATCATGGCAGCCGCCGTGGCGGACTTCCGCCCGGCCGATGTCTCCGGCACCAAAATCAAGAAGCGCGACGACGTCGCCGATCCGGTGATCTCGCTGGTCCGCAACCCGGACATCCTCCGTGAGCTCGTCGAGGTCCGTGATGCGGCCTCCCGCAACCAGCTGATCGTGGGCTTCGCAGCCGAGACCGGCGACGCCGAGGGCGATGTCCTCGAGTACGCCCAGGCCAAGCTGCGCCGCAAGGCTTGTGACCTGCTGGTGGTGAACCAGGTAGGCAAGGACCAGGTCTTTGGCCAGGACAGCAACTCCGTAGTCATCCTTGCGAGGTCCGGCTCCGAACCCCAAGAGGCGTCGGGTTCCAAATCCGACGTCGCGGCTGCCGTCATTGACCGCATCAGCGCCGAGTTAAGCCGGGTTGTCCCGCCCGCATAAGCGCTGGCGTAATCAAGGTCTCCTTAGTAGGGGGACACACGCCGCCGGACGTCCGTTTTCCAACCAGTAAGGTAGTTGAGTGACTTTACCGCTGCACATCCCAGACTTCCACGGGTCCACGCCCGCTTCGCTCCGGCTCTTCACGTCCGAGTCGGTGACCGAAGGACACCCCGACAAGATCTGTGACCAGATCAGCGATTCGATCCTCGATGCCCTGCTGGCCAAGGACCCGGAGTCCCGCGTCGCCGTCGAGACCCTGGCCACCACCGGTCTGGTCCACGTGGCCGGCGAAGTCACCACGGACGCCTACGTCGAAATCCCGCAGATTGTCCGCGAGACCATTCTGGGGATCGGCTACGACTCCTCTGCAAACGGCTTCGACGGCGCCCGCTGTGGCGTGTCCGTCTCCATCGGCCAGCAGTCCAACGACATCGCCGGTGGCGTGTTCAACTCCCTGGAAGCCCGCGAAGGCCGCCAGGAAGACGACTACGACCTGCAGGGCGCCGGCGACCAGGGCATCATGTTCGGCTACGCCAGCGACGAGACTCCTTCCTACATGCCGGTCCCGATCTGGCTTGCGCACCGGCTCTCCGAGCGGCTCACCGAGGTCCGCAAGTCGGGCCAGCTGGGCTACCTGCGTCCCGACGGGAAGACCCAGGTCACTGTGGGGTACGACGGCGACCGTCCCGTCTCGGTCGAGACCGTCGTGATCTCGAGCCAGCACGCGGAAGGCGCCAGCCTGGACCAGCTCCGTGCCGACCTCGCCGAGCACGTCGTCGACCCGGTTATGGCCCTGTCCAACCTGGACACCTCCCGGTCCCGCAACATCCTGAACCCGGCCGGCGCCTTCGTGATCGGCGGCCCGGTGGGAGACGCCGGCCTGACCGGCCGCAAAATCATCGTTGACACCTACGGCGGCATGGCCCGGCACGGCGGCGGCGCCTTCTCGGGCAAGGATCCGTCCAAGGTGGACCGCTCGGCCGCCTACGCCATGCGCTGGGTCGCCAAGAATGTGGTGGCTGCCGGTCTCGCCAAGCGCGCGGAAATCCAGATCGCCTACGCAATCGGCCAGGCCCGTCCGGTGGGCACCTACGTGGAGACGTTCGGGACCGAAACCGTCGACCCGGCCCGGATCAGCGCCGCGATCGCCGAGATCTTCGACCTGCGCCCGCGCGCCATCATCGACGCGCTGGACCTCAAGCGTCCGATCTACGCCAAGACGGCCGCGCACGGCCACTTCGGCCGCGAGGAGCCTGACTTCACCTGGGAACGACTCGACCGGGTGGACGAGCTGAAGGCGTTCTTCAACGCTTAAGCTTTGGCCAAACGTGCCGGACGTCGGAGCCCTGGGACGTCGGCGTTTTTGAATGTCAGAGCTCTGTGATGTGCTGTAGCCAGGCCGCCGAACGGCGGCCTGGCTACAGTTTTAAGATTGATCGATAGCCCGGCCGCTGATGCGTCCGGGGAGGGCGCCGAAGGGAGGCAGGAACCGTGACGCCACCTCGCTCTGCCGCCGCGCCGGAGGAGCCGCTTCAGCTTTCGCTGCTGCACGGCTTCCCCGCTTCCGCGGCCGCGTCCGGGCCCGCCCTGGCCGCTGACCTCCCGGTGGCCCGGGTGCTGCTGGAATCGTCCCTGCCGCATCTGGACCGGCCTTTTGACTACAGCGTTCCGGCCGAGCTGGATGCCGCCGCCCAGCCGGGCGTCAGGGTGAAGGTCAAATTCAGCGGCCAGGAACTCGCCGGCTACCTCCTCGAACGCGCGGCGGCGTCCGACGCCGGCCACCCGCTGGTGCCGCTGTACAAGGTGGTGTCCCCGGTACCGGTGCTGATTCCGGCCGTGGCCGAACTGGCCGGGAGGGTCGCGGCGCGCTACGCCGGCACCGTCAGCGATGTCCTCCGGGTGGCAGTCCCGCCGCGGATGGCCAAGCTGGAAAAGGAGTTTGCCCCCGACGGCCGGTTGGACCCGCAGCTTTTCGCCCACGGCGAAGGCGGGGAGAGCGACAGCGGGGCAGGCGGGGCCAGCAGGTCCGCTGCTGAGCAGCCCGTGGCGCCGTCTGGCTGGGCGGACTACCACAACGGCCCGGCGTTCCTCCAGCACCTGGGGGCGGGGGAGTCGCCCCGTGCCGCGCTGAGCGCCCTGCAGGGGTTTGGTCCCGGCAGCTGGCCCCGGCTCGTCGCGGAAGCCGTTGCCGCCGTCCGCCGTTCCGGCCGCGGCGCCGTCGTCGTGGTGCCGGACTACCGGGACTTGGACCGGGTCGAGGCGGCCCTGCTGGAAGTCCTGCCGGCCGGCGACGTCGCCCGACTCACTGCCGACGACGGCCAGACCCCGCGCTACCGCAGCTTCCTTCGGATCCTCAGTGGCGCCGCGGGGGTGGCCGTGGGGACCCGCTCCGCCGCCTACGCGCCGGTGCAGAACCTTGGCCTGGTGGTGTGCTGGGACGACGGCGATGACCTGCACATTGAGCAGCGTTCCCCGTACGCGCATGCCCGTGAAGTCCTGCTGCTCCGGGCGGCGCACGAAGGTGCCGCGTGCCTGCTGGCCGGGCACGCCCGCAGCACGGAGTCGCAACGTCTGGTGGAGTCCGGGTGGGCCTGGCCGGTCGAGGCGGATCGCTCGGTGATGCGCCGGACCGTCCCGCGCGTCGTGAACACCGCCGACAGCTTTGAGCAGGAGCGGGATCCGCTGGCGCGGATCGCGCGGTTGCCCGGCGCCGCCTGGCGCGCAGCGAAGGAGTGCCTGGAACGTGGTCCCGTCCTGGTCCAGGTCGCACGGGCCGGGTACGCGCCGTCGCTGGCCTGCGAACGCTGCCGGGAGCCGGCACGCTGCACCGCTTGCAATGGCCCGCTGGCAATTTCCGGGCCCGGCGGCAGCGCCGCGGTGCCCGCATGCCGCTGGTGCTCCGCGGCCTCCCCGGACTGGCACTGCGTGCATTGCAACGGCGTCCGGCTCCGGCGGGGCGCCACCGGTGCGCTGCGCACGGCGGAGGAACTGGGCCGGGCGTTTCCGGGAAAACCCGTCATTACCTCCTCCGGCGACCGTGTCCTGGCCACTGTGCCTGACACCAAGTCCCTTGTGGTTGCAACGGTGGGCGCCGAACCAGTGGCAGCAGGCGGTTACGCGGCCGCGCTGCTGCTCGATGGCGACTCCCTGCTGCGCCGGGAGAACCTCCGGGCGGGGGAGGACGCCGTCCGGCGCTGGTTCAACGCCGCAGCCTTGGTCCGGTCGGCCTCGGACGGCGGGCTCGTGGTCATCACGGCCGAGGACGCCGCCGGCGTCGGAGCCTTGCTGCGCTGGGACCCGGCAGGGTACGCCGGGCGCGAGCTGGCGTTGCGGAAAGAGCTGTCGCTGCCGCCCGCGGTCCGGATCGCGTCCGTCACCGGCGGCCGCACCGCCGTCGGGCACTTCACCGATGCTGTGGGGCACGCGCTGGCGAAACAGGCCATCGTGCTGCGCTCGGCCGGGCCGGCACCGCTGCCCGGAGCTGGGTCCGGAGCTGGGTCCGGAACATCGAAGCCGGGTGCCGGTGCGGAGCGGCACGGCGGCGAGGATGTCCGGACGCTGCTGTTCATCCCGTACGCGGAAGCCGCCGAGGCCACCAAGGCCCTCCGCGCGGTTAAGGCCGCCGCAGCCGCCAAGCGCACTGACGACCCGGTCCAGGTGAGGCTCGACGGCGTCGACGTGCTCTAGGGGCGCCGTTTCGACGGTTGCCTGTGCCATAGACGCTTCCGCGCGTCGAACTGGCAGGGAAGCAGCGAAATGGCGGGGCTACCGGCGCTTCCGGAGCGCTACGGCCTCCTCGGCGGCGGCCAGCAGGCGCTTCGCGGAGGCATCCCAGCTGAACTCGCCCGCACGCTGCACGGCCCGGCCGGAACGCTGCTTCCAGAGCTCGGGCTGCTCAAGTTCCCGTACCGCGGCGGCAAATGCGGACGGCGAGTCCGGTTCTACGTAGCTGACCGCGTCCCCGCCCACCTCGCGGAAGATTGGAATGTCGCTGGCGATGACCGGCGTCCCGTGGGACATGGCCTCCACCAGGGGCAGGCCGTAGCCCTCGGCCTTGGAGAGGCTGACCAGCGCCGTGGTGCGGGCGAGCAACTCCTCATATTCGGCATCCGTTACGCCGTTGTGGAATACAATATTGGCTCCTGCCGGGGCCAGCGCCTCCAACTCGGCCCGGCGCTCGGGCGTGATCCGGCTCAGCAGGTGCAGGGTCATCTCCGGCAGCTCCGCCATGCCCTTGATCAGGGTCTCGACGTTCTTGTACGGCATGAAGGAACCCATGTAGAGCAGCGACTTGTCGGCGCCGGCGCCGGGGTCTCGAGGCGTCAGTCCGGGCTGCGGGGCGTTGCCGACGATCCGGACCGGCCGCTTGGTCAGCCGGTACTTGGCCATCAACGATTCGGTGGTGGAGCTGATGGTTGCCACGACGTCGGCCCGGTTCAGCAGGACGCGCTGGGGCCAGAACGCCTTGTGGTATAGCCGCCAGAGGACGCGGACCGGGGCCGGAAGGAACCCGGGAGGGGCCGGGTGTTCGTAGTAGATCAGGTCGTGCAGGGTCAGGACCAGGGCGTACTTGCGGCCCCAGCTGCCCATCGTCTGCATCGGGCAAACCACGACGTCGGCCCCGAGCGGGTTGACTTTGGCGGCCACGAAGAGCTCGGCCGGGGAGAGCGGGCTGTTTATCAGGGTGTACGGCACGTCCGGCAGCAGTGCCAGCTGGCGGGTGTCGCTGATCAGCATGGAGACGTCGGCGATCTTGGCGGTCGCGGCGATCAGGCTGGCACCGTACCGGCTGATG
Source organism: Arthrobacter sp. 01T414 (assembly GCF_056398965.1). Taxonomy (NCBI): domain Bacteria; kingdom Bacillati; phylum Actinomycetota; class Actinomycetes; order Micrococcales; family Micrococcaceae; genus Arthrobacter; species Arthrobacter sp. 01T414. The sequence continues at coordinate 188,369 of NZ_JBFTQK010000002.1, forward strand.
CCGTCGTGGTGGTCGAGCCTGGTGAAGCGGGCGTCAATGAGGATTTTCACGCGGTGCGGTCCTTCAGGAAGCGTCGGATGAAGCCCGCGGCGGGCTCCGGGGTTTCGTAGTGGATCAGGTGCCCGACGCCGGGAATGACTTCGAGGGTTCCGTCCGGGAGCAGCGGGAGCAGCTTGTGCTGGTCGGGGAGGGTGGCGATCTCGTCCTCCTCGCCGGCCACCAGCAACACCGGCAGCTCCAGTCGCGGCGCCACCTCGGCCACGTTGCTGCCCACCGAGGCCTTGAAGGCCTCAAGGAGGCTGTCGCGGTCGGCGAAGGCGGAGAAGTAGGCGCTGTGCTGGTCGTGGACGAACCGACGGAGCGCCTTGTCCTGGGTCTTGGCCATGGTCTCACTCATCACCCGGACGATCAGCTGGTTGCGCAGCAGGGCGTTCCCGAGTCCGCGGGGGAGCCGGGCGGCGGCCTCGTAGTACAGCACCGCGGCTTTGGTCATGAGGCCCTTGGGGCCCTCCAGCGCGGGCGCGGCGATGGGGTTGATCAGGACCAGTTCGGCGACGGCGCCGGGATGGTCCGCCACGAAGTGGCTGGCGATGATGGAACCGAAGGAGTGGCCCAGCAGCACGGTGTCCGGTCCCAGCCCGAGCGCGGCCATGAAGTCGGCGATGAAGCTGCTGTAGCCGCTGACGCTGTGGCCGCCTGCCGGGAACGCTCCGGAGGCGCCAAACCCCGGCAGGTCCGGCATGATGAGGCGCATCTCGGGGAGCTGGTCGACGACCCGGAGCAGGCCGTGGTGGTCGCCGCGGAAGCCGTGGATGACCAGGATGGTCCGCGTGTCGGCGGTCTCTTCGAGCGGCTCGTAGCTCCAGTAGGCGACGCGGGTGCCGTTGAGATCCACCGCGGAGGCGTTGCTGCGCGTTTCGAGTTCGGCGCTAAGCAAGGGAGGCAGGGGGGAAGGCTCGGTGGCCACGGGTTCCATTCGTTCGGTCCTAGTTGACGTCGTCGGGGTTCGAGCCGGTGCGGAATCCGCGCTCCAGGCCGGCCAGGGCCTCCAGGTCCGCGGCGCCGAGGCTGAACCCGAAGATGTCGTGGTTTTCGCGGATCCGGGCGTAAGAGCTGGCCTTGGGGATGACAACGTTGCCAAGCTCCAGGTGCCAGCGCAGGATGATCTGGGCGGCGGTCCGGCCGTGCGCCTCGGCGAGCTCCAGCACCATCGGATCCTGCAGCACCTGGCCTCGGCCCAGGGGGCTCCAGGCCTCGGTGGTGATGCCGAGCGTGGCGTGCAGGGCCCGCAGCTCAGCCTGCTGGAGCCAGGGATGCAGTTCAATCTGGTTGACCGCGGGCACGACCTCCGCGCCCTGGAGCAGGCGGTCCAGGTGTGCGGGCTGGAAGTTGGAGACCCCGATGGCCCGGACCTTCCCTTCGCGGTAGAGCGTTTCGAGCGCGCGGTAGCTCTCCGTGAAGAGTCCGCGCCGGGCGCACGGCCAGTGGATCAGGTACAGGTCCACGTATTCGAGTCCCAGCTTGGCGATCGAGGTGTCGAAGGCCCGCAGCGTCGCATCGTAGCCCTGGTCGTCGTTCCAGAGCTTGGTGGTCACGAAGAGGTCCTCGCGGGCGAGTGAGGGGTGCAGCTCGCCCGATCCGCCGGAAGACGCGTTGAAGGCGGACAGGGCGCCGATGGCCTTCCCGACGCCCGTCTCGTTCCCGTACATGGCGGCGGTATCGAAGTGCCGGTACCCGGCCTCCAGTGCCATGGTCACGAGCCCGGCGGCGTCTTCGGGCGGAACCTTGTAAAGCCCGAACCCGAGGCGGTCCATCATCACACCGTTGTTCAGCGTCAGCCGGGGGGAGATTCTCATAGCAACGACTCTACCCATTCCGGCGGCCCGGCCGCGGGTGCCGGGCCGTCAGGACAGTCCCTCGGAACTGACCAGCCGGCGGGCGCTGGCTTCGTCGAGGATCAGGTCGGTGGCCAGGCCCGCGGCGAGCGCGCCGCGCAGCCCGTTAATCTTGGAGGCACCGGAGACCACGCAGATCCGGCGCCGTACCTGCCGGAGCTGGGCGAGATCCGGTCCGGTGGAGCGTTCGTTGAGCGTGATGCCGTCGGAGGAGCCGTCCGCGCGGAAGAACACCGTGGCGACGTCGCCGACGACGTCGGAACTCGCCAGGACGCTCAGGTCGTCCTCATCGAGGTAGCCGCCCGCGTAGACGTGGCTGGGGTAGTCGGCGTCGACCGATCCCACGCCGAAAATGGCGATGCTCATCCGGGACTGCAGTTGCAGGATCCGTTGCACACTGCGTTCATTCCACATGGCCTTCTTGGTCGCGGCGTGGTCGAAGAACGCCGGGACCGGGAACTGTTCCACGCGCGCTCCGTAGGCGCTGCCGAAGCGCCRCATGATGTCCGAGGCGTAGGTGATGCCCGTGGTCTGCATGTTCCCGGCTCCGTTGAGCTGGACGATGATGCTGTCGTGCGTGATCTTCCGGGTCAGGTGCCGGCTCACCGCGCTCAGCGTGGAACCCCATGCCACTCCGATGATCGCGTTCGAATCCACGAGCGGGCCTATGGTGCGGGCGGCCTGCATCGCTACGCGGTCCAGTGTTTCGGCCTCGTTGAGGGTATCCACCACCGGGACGACGTGTACGTCGACCTTGTACTGGGCGCGGATCATGCTGGCGAGCTCGGGGCCGGTGTCCAGCGGGCTCCGGATCTGGATCTGCACGAGTCCGGATTCCCGGGCTGCCGACAGCAGCCGGGAGACGGTCGAGCGGGACGTCCGGAGCTCGCGGGCGATCGCGTCCATCGTCAGGTCTTGGAGGTAATACAGCTGGGCGGCCCGAAGGGCGTCGGACTGGCGGCTTGGTGACATCGGAGATCCAATCTGCACGTTTGTGCATAGTGCTTGACTCCATTTTCCATTAGTCCAAAGAATAGTGTTGAACGGCGGCGGGCCCAGCGGGCGCGCCGCACAGCACCAAGCCCCAAGGAGCAGTTTTGGGAAACAAGGTTTCATCCGGCAATCCGGCGTCGAATACCCAGCGCACGTCCGTGCAGCAGTTGCGGAACCGGCCGCACGCACAGGTGCTCATCATCGGCGGTGGCATCAACGGAGTTGGAACCTTCCGTGACCTGGCCCTGCAGGGCGTCGACGTTGCCCTCGTCGAACGGGGCGACTTCTGCCAGGGCGCCAGCGGCGCCTCGTCTCACATGATCCACGGCGGCATCAGGTACCTGGAAAACGGCGAGTTCCGCCTCGTCCAGGAGTCCGTCGTCGAACGCAACCGGCTGCTTCGCATCGCTCCCCACTACGTAAAGCCGCTGCAGACCACCATCCCGATCTTCAGCACCTTCTCGGGCATCCTGGCGGCGCCGCTGCGGTTCCTGACCCACAAGCAGGGGAAGCACACCGAGCGCGGCGCTTTCCTGATCAAGCTGGGCCTGAGCATGTATGACTTCTTCTCCCGCGACGGCGGCACGGTGCCGCGTCACCAGTTCCGCGGCCGCAAGCGCGCCCTGGCCGAACTGCCCCGGCTGCACCCCGGCATCAAGTACGCCGCGACCTACTTCGACGCCTCCGTGCACAACCCGGAGCGGCTCACCCTGGACGTGCTCCAGGACGGCGAGAAGGCCGGCGAGGCGGGCGGCAACGGCGCCCGCGCCAGCAACTACCTCTCCCTGGTCTCGATGGGCGGCGCGGCCGGAAACGGCGCCGCGGCTGCCGGGGCGAAGGGCGGCACGGTCCAGCTCCGGGACGAACTGACCGGCGAGGTCTTCGATTTCAGCGCCGACGTCGTGGTCAACACCACCGGCGCCTGGGTGGACCTGACCAACCAGGCCATGGGCGCCGCGTCGGCGTTCATGGGCGGCACCAAGGGATCGCATATCGTCCTGGACCACCCGGGGCTGCTCGAGGCATGCCAGGGCCGCGAAATCTTCTTCGAACACACCGACGGCCGGATCGTGCTTATCTACCCGATGGGTGACCGGGTCCTGGTCGGCACCACGGACATCGACGCGGACATGGCCCAGGACGCCGTCTGCACCGACGCCGAGATCGATTACTTCTTCGACCTCATCGGGCACGTCTTCCCGGACATCGCGGTGGACCGTGAGCAGATCGTGTACACCTTCTCCGGCGTTCGTCCGCTGCCCCGGCACGACGCTACGCAGCCGGGCTTCGTCAGCCGCGACTACCGGATCGAGCGCCGCGGACCCGCCAAGGGCGCGGCACCGAAGGCCGGCGACGGCGCCGTCGTGCTCAGCCTCGTGGGCGGCAAGTGGACCACCTTCCGGGCCCTCGCCGAACACCTCAGCAACGACGTCCTGGCCGAACTCGGCATGGAACGGAAGGTCTCAACCGCCAAGCTTGCCATCGGCGGCGGGGCCGGCTTCCCCGACTCTGAGGAAGGCGTCCAGCGCTGGATCAAGGCCCATATGACGGCCGGCCGCGACGCTGACCGGACCGCGGTCCTGCTCACCCGTTACGGCACCCGCGCCGAGGACGTCATGGCGTACCTCGACGCCGGGGCGGACCGGCTGCTGCACTCCACCCGGGAACTGAGTGTGCGGGAGCTGGAGTTCATGGCGCGCAACGAACAGCTCGGACACCTGGTGGACGTACTGATCCGCCGCACCTCGCTGGCCTTCAGGGGCCTTGTCACGGGCGAGTTGCTGAACGAGGTCGCCGAAATTCTTTCCGGACCGCTGGGCTGGGACGCGGCGACGCGGACCGCCGAGATCAACCACGCCCAGGAGGTGCTCCAGCGGTTCCACGGCGTCCAGGTACACAGCCTGGTCGCCTGATAGCTTGCGTGTCCGGACGGGTTTGTCCGGGTGCAAAGACTGCGGGGTTTCCCCCGGGAATCCCCGCAGTGGCCGGCCGGCAGCGCGAAACCGCTGCCGGCCCAACGGCCCTTCAAACTCGCGAAGGGCTGACAACAGAAAATAGAGGAGTCAAAGATGTCTCTTGGAATAGTTTTCCTGTCCGAAGTATTCGGCACCGCAATGCTGACCCTGCTGGGTTGTGGCGTTGTGGCCAACGTCGCGCTGAAAGGCACGAAGGGCAACAACGGCGGGTTCCTGATGGTCACCTGGGGATGGGGCATTGCCGTCTTCGCCGGTGTCTTCGTTGCAGCCAAATCCGGGGCGCACCTGAACCCGGCCGTCACCTTCGGCCTGCTGCTCAACGGCAAGAAGGAGTACGCCCCCGGTGTCGCGGTCGACTTCGGCTCCACCCTTACCTACTTCGGCGGGGAACTGCTCGGCGCCTTCCTGGGTGCCGTCGTGATGTGGCTCGCCCACAAGCAGCACTTCGACGTTGAGCCCGAGCCCGCCTCCAAGCTGGGCGTGTTCTCCACCGGCCCCGCGATCCGCTCCACCCCGTGGAACCTCATCACGGAAATCATCGGCACCTTTGTCCTGGTCTTCGTCATCCTGACCTTCGGCGGGACCCCCTCCGGACTCGGCCCGCTGGCTGTAGCCCTGTTGGTTGTCGGCATCGGTGTCTCCCTTGGTGGCCCCACCGGCTACGCCATCAACCCGGCCCGTGACCTTGGCCCCCGCATCGCCCACGCACTGCTGCCGATCAAGGGCAAGGGTTCCTCGGACTGGAGCTACTCGTGGATTCCGGTTGTCGGACCGCTGGTTGGCGGCGGCCTTGCCGGCATCGTGGCAGCCGTGGTGCCGATCATCGCGACCGCGGCGGCTTCCTAGTCCTGCCGGACCGCACCTGCTGAACCAAAACCGCTCGAATCGCATCAATTCAACCGCCAGGCCCAACAGACAAGGACGTCAGCATGAACCAGTATGTAATCGCCATTGACCAGGGAACCACGAGCACCCGCGCCATCGTGTTCGACCACAGCGGCAACATCGTTTCCTCCGGCCAGATGGAACACGAGCAGATCTTCCCGCAGGCAGGATGGGTGGAGCACGATCCCGCGGAGATCTGGAACAACACCCGCGAGGTCATCGCCTCTGCACTGTCCAAGGCCAACCTGACCCGCCACGACATTGCCGCCGTCGGCATCACCAACCAGCGCGAAACCGCTGTGGTCTGGGACAAGACCACGGGCAAGGCCGTCTACAACGCGATCGTCTGGCAGGACACCCGCACCCAGGCGATCGTCGATGAGCTGGCCAAGGACGGCGGCCCGGAACGCTTCAAGCAGAAGGTGGGCCTGCCCCTGGCGACCTACTTCTCCGGCACCAAGATCAAATGGATCCTGGACAACGTCGAGGGCGCCCGCGCCAAGGCCGAGGCCGGCGACCTGGTCTTCGGCAACACTGACAGCTGGGTGCTGTGGAACCTCACCGGCGGAACGGACGGCGGCGTGCACGTCACCGACGTCACCAACGCTTCGCGGACGATGTTCATGGACCTCGACACGCTTTCCTGGGACCAGGAAATCCTGGATGCGTTCGGTGTCCCGGCCTCGATGATGCCGGCCATCAAGTCCTCGTCCGAGGTGTACGGCACGGTGCACACCTCGCAGCTGCTGCGTGAAGTTCCGGTCGCCGGCATCCTGGGTGACCAGCAGGCGGCTACCTTCGGCCAGGCTGCCTTCGACACCGGCGAAGCGAAGAACACCTACGGCACGGGCTGCTTCCTCATCTTCAACACCGGTGAGGAAATCGTCCACTCCAAGAACGGGCTGCTGACCACCGTCGGCTACAAGCTTGGTGACGCCAAGCCGCACTACGCCCTGGAGGGGTCGATCGCTGTCACCGGTTCGCTGGTGCAGTGGCTGCGCGACAACCTGGGCATGATCAGCAGCGCCCCGGAAGTTGAGACCCTGGCCGCTTCGGTCGAGGACAACGGCGGCGTGTACATCGTTCCGGCCTTCTCCGGCCTGTTCGCACCGTACTGGCGCTCCGACGCCCGCGGCGCGATCGTCGGCCTGACCCGGTTCGTGAACAAGAACCACATCGCCCGCGCGGCCCTGGAGGCCACCGCCTTCCAGACCCGCGAGGTGCTCGACGCCGTCAACGCCGACTCGGGGGTTCCGCTGACGGAGCTGAAGGTCGACGGCGGCATGGTCGCCAACGACGCGCTGATGCAGTTCCAGGCGGACATCCTGGGCGTGCCCGTGATCCGGCCGAAGGTCGTCGAGACGACCTCGCTCGGCGCAGCCTACGCCGCCGGCCTCGCCGTCGGCTTCTGGAAGGACCTCGGCGAGTGCTCGGCCAACTGGTCCGAGGACAAGCGCTGGGAACCGCAGATGGATCAGGCGGAGCGTGAGCGCCAGATGCGACTCTGGAAGAAGGCCGTTACCAAGTCCATGGACTGGGTCGACGAAGACGTGAAGTAAGACCCAGCCTCTGTCGAGGGAGGCCGCACCCGCCCTGCCCGCTTCGCGGTGCCCACCACACCCTGGCGGGGTGCGGCCTCCCTCTCCAGTGCGTCCTGCTTCAGCCGCTCGTGGCGACTACGGTGAGGGGTTTGTGGGTGCGCTAGAGTAGTCGTATGCGTGCGATCCTCCTGCTTAGTTAGCCGCCCGGCATCCCGGTGAAGACCGGATTGCCGAGCGGCAGCCCCTCCGTGTCGAGGGGCTTTTGTGTGTCCGGGACATTTACCGGCCCGCAGCAGGGGACCAAGGGATCAGGCGGGATAGTCCTGATCCGACAAGATCGAAAGAACAGAAGAGGCCAGCAGTGAGCGTTCAGCCGGAGACAGAGACCGGAACAGCAGCAGCCGCCGCGAGTGAAGGCCCCGAAGAGGGCGCCTACAGCTTCGCCGCCATGGAGGCCAAATGGCCGCAGGTCTGGGAGGACCTCAAGGTCTTCACGCCCCTGGACGACGGCTCGAAGGAACGCCGCTACGTGCTGGACATGTTCCCGTACCCGTCCGGCGACCTGCACATGGGCCACGCCGAAGCGTTCGCGATGGGCGACGTCGTCGCCCGCTACCTGCGCCAGCAGGGATTCGACGTGCTGCACCCGATCGGCTGGGACTCCTTCGGCCTGCCGGCGGAAAACGCCGCCATCAAGCGCAACGCGCACCCCAGCGAGTGGACGTACGCCAACATCGACACCCAGGCGGCATCCTTCAAGCGCTACGCCATCTCCGCGGACTGGTCACGCCGGTTGCACACCTCGGATCCCGGCTACTACCGCTGGACCCAGTGGCTGTTCAAGCGCTTCTACGAGCGCGGACTGGCCTACCGCAAGAACTCCCCGGTGAACTGGTGCCCCAAGGACCAGACCGTGCTGGCCAACGAGCAGGTCGTCAACGGCGCCTGCGAACGGTGCGGCACCGCCGTGACGAAGAAGTCCCTGAACCAGTGGTACTTCAAGATCACCGACTACGCCGACCGGCTGCTGGACGACATGGACGAACTGCGCGGGCACTGGCCCGAGCGGGTCCTGGCCATGCAGAAGAACTGGATCGGCCGATCCGAGGGCGCCCACGTCAACTTCGTCGTCGAGGCCGACGGCGGCAAGCCCGCCAAGGACGTCACCGTCTTCACCACGCGCCCGGACACCCTGTACGGCGCGACGTTCTTCGTGGTCGCAGCCGACGCGCCGATCGCCGTCGAACTCGTCACCGAGGAACACGCCGCGGCCCTGGACGCCTACCGCGAGCAGGTCAAGGCGCTGTCCGAGATTGAGCGCCAGTCCACCGAGCGGGAAAAGACGGGCGTTTTCACCGGCCGCTACTCCATCAACCCGTTGAACGGCGAGAAGCTGCCGGTCTGGGCCGCCGACTACGTGCTGGCCGACTACGGCACCGGCGCCATCATGGCCGTGCCGGCCCACGACCAGCGCGACCTGGACTTCGCCAAGACCTTCGACCTGCCCGTGCGGGCAGTCCTGGACACCGGTGAAGAAGACCCGGCAGTGTCCGGCACGGCGACCACCGGCGAGGGCACCCTGATCAACTCCGGTGCGCTGGACGGCCTGCCCAAGGCCGAGGCTATCCCGGCCGCCATCGCGATCCTGGAGCAGCAGGGGACCGGGGAGAAGTTCGTGAACTTCCGCCTGCGTGACTGGCTGCTGAGCCGGCAGCGCTTCTGGGGAACCCCCATCCCGATCATCCACTGCCCGGCCTGCGGCGAAGTCCCGGTTCCGGACGACCAGCTGCCGGTGACCCTGCCGGAGGACCTGCGCGGCGAGGACCTGTCCCCGAAGGGCACCTCCCCGCTGGCCGCCGCGGAAGCCTGGGTCAACGTCGAGTGCCCCAGCTGCCACGGCCCGGCCAAACGAGACACGGACACCATGGACACCTTCGTGGACTCGTCCTGGTACTTCCTGCGCTTCGTTTCGCCCGACTACACCGAGGGCCCCTTCGATCCGGCCAAGATCAACGACTGGATGCCGGTCGGCCAGTACGTCGGCGGGGTGGAGCACGCCATCCTGCACCTGCTCTACGCCCGCTTCTTCACCAAGGTCATTCACGACCTGGGCCTGATCGAGGCCGACGAGCCCTTCAAGGCGCTGCTGAACCAGGGCCAGGTGCTCAACGGCGGCAAGGCGATGAGCAAGTCCCTCGGCAACGGCGTGGACCTGGGCGAGCAGCTGGACAAGTTCGGCGTCGACGCCGTGCGCCTGACCATGATCTTCGCCTCCCCGCCGGAGGACGACGTCGACTGGGCGGACGTCTCGCCGTCGGGCTCCGCGAAGTTCCTGGCCCGCGCCTGGCGCCTGGGCCAGGACGTCACCAGCGAGCCCGGCGTCGATTTCGCCGCCGGGGACCGTGCCCTGCGCACTGTCACCCACCGCACCATCGCCGACGCGCAGGCGCTGCTGGACCACAACAAGTTCAACGTCGTGGTCGCGAAGCTGATGGAGCTGGTCAACGCGACCCGCAAGACCATCGACAGCGGTGCAGGCGGCGCAAACCCGGCCGTCCGCGAGGCGGTCGAGGCCGTAGCGGTCATCCTGAGCCTGTTCGCGCCCTACACCGCCGAGGACCTGTGGAACGTGCTGGGACACCCGGCCTCGGTGGCCAATGCCGGTTGGCCCACGCACGACGAAACCCTGCTGGTACAGGACACGGTGACCGCCGTGGTCCAGGTCCAGGGCAAGGTGCGGGACCGGCTCGAGGTGTCCCCGGGCATCTCCGAGGACGAGCTGCGCGAACTGGCGCTGGCCTCGGAGAACGTTCAGCGCGCAATGGACGGCCGCGGAATCCGCACGGTGATCGTGCGGGCACCTAAACTGGTCAACATCGTTCCGGCCTAGCCGGACCAGCCGTTCGTGAACCGGCCGCCGGCAAATGCCGGCGGCCGGAACTCTTTCCAGGAGGTGCTTCGTGCCGGACCGAGAGCCCCCGGGCTGGCCGTGGCTGCGCGAGCGCCTGGCCAGGCTCCGGCAAGCCGCCCGTCCCGGGGCGGTCGCCGAACCGGTGCAGGCCGTGGCGGTGCGGACTGCGGTGGTCACTGACTCGGCTGCCGCCCTGCCGCCGGAGTGGGTGCGGGACTTCACCGCCGACGGCCGCCTGACAGTGGTGCCCATGCCGGTCATGGTGGGCGCCGAGATTTACGGCGAGGGCGAGGACGACATCGCCGAGACCATTGCCGTGGCGCTGGCCAGCGGCCTGCCGGTCCGAACGTCGAGGCCCTCACCCGGCCAGTTCGAACAGGCCTACCGCGCCGCGTCGGCGCGCGGCTTCGAGTCCGTGGTCTCGCTTCACATTTCCGGTGAGCTCTCCGGTACCGCGGAGTCCGCCCGGCTCGCCGCGGCCAAAGTGGAAATCCCGGTGACGGTGGTGGATTCCCGGACCGTTGGCATGGCGCAGGGCATGGGCGTGCAAAGCGCAGTGGTCGCGGCGGCCGACGGCCGCGGGGCGGAGCAAGTCAGCGCCTTCGCCCAGGAACGCCTGGCCCGCACCAAGGTCTACTTCTATGTGCCGAGCCTGGAGCAACTGCGCCGCGGCGGCCGGATCGGTGCGGCCGCCTCCCTGTGGGGGACCATGTTCGCAATCAAGCCGATTCTGGCGGTCGACGGCGGCAAAGTCGTACCGCTCGAGAAGGTCCGGTCTGCCGCACGCGCCATCGCCCGGCTGGAGGAAATCGCCGCCGCGGACGCGCTGTCCCGCCCCAGCGGCGAGGCCAGGATCGCGGTGCACCACTTTGGCAACCGGGCCGAGGCGGAGCAGCTCGCCTCCCGGCTGGCGCGGCTGCTGCCCGAGTGCCCGCCGGCCCAGATCAGCTCGCTCCCTGCCGTGCTGGCCGCCCACGCCGGGCTCGGCGTACTCGCCGTGATCGTGGGGGAGAGCAGCACCCCGCTGCCCGCCGCTGGGCCGTCCTCTGGAGCTCCCGGGACTCTTTCCACATAGCCCGTCAGTGCCTGTCAAGTGGCCGGCTGCCGTCCCTAGGCTGGTTGCATGTCGCGTCGATACGCCGGAGCCGGAGCCCGCAGCAGAACTCGCCGGGAACCGACGCTGGCCCGGCACCGTTGGGCCGCCAGCCTTGGCCCCGCGCCTGATGAAGGCCAGCCCGGTAAAGGGCGTCTCAGTGGAGCGCTGCTCGGTGATGCACCCGCTACGGGAGCTCCGGCTGAGGGGTCCCCGGACTGGGACGCTTCGGGGCAAGCCGCTGTTGCTGTGGAGCGAACGCCCGCGACGTTCAGGTGGCGCAGCGGCCGGAACGCCGCCGTCCTGCTCGCCGTGATCTCAATGCTGTTGGCAGGCTGGTTCTGGTGGCAGGCGGTCGACGGCGCACCCCGGGTCCAGCCTCTGGGCCAACCACCCGGTCCGGAGATGTCGGACGCGGCCGGGCCAGGCGGGGACAATGGGACGGTTTCCGACGGGGCGCCAGCGAACGCGGACCCGGCAGCCGCGGGCTTACCTGGCGCGACGTTGGCCAGCGTTATCGTCGTCCACGTGGCTGGTGCCGTGGCCAGGCCCGGGGTGGTGCTGCTACCGCGCGGAAGTCGCGTCCACGAGGCCATCAAAGCCGCGGGCGGGAGCACCCGCACGGCCGACCTGGACCGGCTCAACCTTGCCGCCATTCTTGAGGACGGCCAGAAAATCCTCGTTCCCGTGCTCGGGGGCCCGGACCCGGTGGAACCTTCCGGCCCCTCCACGGCTACCGGCGGCGCCGGGACCTCCGGCAGCGGTGAGGCGCCAGCAGGAAAGATCAACCTCAATACCGCCGACGTCGAGGAGCTGGCGACGCTGCCACGCGTCGGGCCGGTGCTGGCCCAGCGGATTGTGGACTGGCGGAAGCAGCATGGCGGCTTTGGCCGCGTCGAGGAACTCGACGCAGTCGAGGGCGTGGGCCCCAAGTTGCTCGAAGCCTTGCTACCGCTGGTGCAGGTCTGACATGCCCGGGCACCCGCCGCCTCGCTGGCAGGCCTACCGGGACGCCGCAGCCGGTTCGCTGAATGGGAGCCAGGATCCGTCGGGCCCGGTCCCCGTACCTGTAGCGGTGCCGGGAGCAGCCCCGTCAAGAGCCACGTTCACAGCCCCGACGGCGGGCGGGACGCCTACCGGATCGTCCCGGACAGGGATACTGGCTGCTGGCGTCACGGCCGGAGCCGTCGGGCGCATGCGCGAAGTGCTGGGTCGCCTCTTGGCGGCAGACGGTCCCGTGGCTTCCGGCCGGCAACGGCAGCGGCGGACCGACCTCCGCCTGGTGCCCGCCGTGCTGCTCGTATGGGCAACGGCCGTGGCCGGCGTATGGCTGGAGCCCGGCGCCCTCGCGGCCCTGTGCGCCGGGTTGGCGACGGCAGCGGCTGCCCTGTTGCTGGGTCCGGTAGCCCGCCGTAGAAGGCTGGCGGCCCGCAGCTTCCGGGCAACCCTGGCCCTCGCACTGCTGCTCTCGTGTGCCGCCGGAGCCCATTCGGCTGTGGCGTCTTCGCAGCGGAACGACGGCGCCGTCGCCGAGGCCGTCGCTGCGCGTGCGTCCGTGGTGGCCGAGATCGCCGTTGCGGGCATGCCACGGCGGCTCGCCGCCCCGGGCGGCTCCGGGCCGCGCAGCTCCAGGTCGGGCGGCTCCGGGCAGTCAGGCCGGTGGGCCGTACCGGCAACGTTGCTCGTCCTGGTCTTCGACGGCCGACGCGTGGAAGCCTCCGCGAAGCTGCTGGTTCTCGGCGGGCAGGACTGGGAACACGCCGCGCCGGGCCAGCGCTTCCGGGCCACCGGGAGCCTCAAGCCGGCCGGTGCAGGCGAGGCGGAAGCCGGAATCCTCGCAGCGTCCTCAGCGCCGCAACTTCTGCGCACCGCCGACGGCTGGGAACGCATCCCTTCAGGCCTGCGAAGCGGTTTCAATGCGGCCGCCGCGGGCCTTCCCGGCGACGCGAGCGGACTCCTGCCCGGGATGGTGACCGGCGATACCGGTGGGGTGGACCCCGAGCTCGCCGCGGCCATGAAAACGGTCGGAATGACCCACCTGACTGCCGTGAGCGGAGCCAACTGCAGCCTGGTGCTCGGGGCGCTGCTGCTGGCGGCGCGCATCCTGCGGCTGCCCCGGCCGGTGGCTGCTTCCCTCGCCCTCGCCGGGCTCGGGCTGTTCGTCCTGATGGTGGGCCCCGACGCCAGCGTTCTGCGGGCCGCACTCATGGGGGCGATCGACCTCGCGGCTCTTGCGGTCGGCCGAGCCGGGCGCGGCCTGAGCCTGCTGTGCGTGGCCTCGACCGGACTGCTCCTGGCGGACCCGGCTCTGGCCACCGATTTCGGGTTCGTGCTCTCCGTATCGGCCACCCTGGGCATTGTCGCGGCTGGCAGGGCGATAATGGGGTGGCTGCCCGCCGCCGTGCCACGCTGGGTGGCTGCCGGACTCGCGGTGCCGTTATCCGCCCAGCTCTTCTGCGGACCGGTGATCGTGCTGCTCCAGCCGCAGTTCTCCAGTTACGCGCTGCCCGCGAATCTGGCGGCCGCAGCACTGGTGGCACCGGTGACGCTCCTCGGTACGGCTGCCGTGCCGCTCGTGCCCCTAGTCCCGGCGTTGGCGGCTCTTCCCATCGCCCTTGCCGGAACCATTGCAGCGGGTGTGGCCGGCATCGCCCGCTACTTCGCGGCCATGCCGGGAGCGGTGTTGCCCTGGCCGGAGGGCGCCTTCGGCACCGCCACTATGGTGCTGTTCTCCGGTCTGTCACTGGCCGCTTTGTGGCTCGTGACCCACCCCTCAGCCGCCCTGCTCCTGGTCCTGAAAATGCATGACCAAACCACACTGTGCCTCACCCGCATTGCCCAGCTTCGTCCGGGCCCGCCCGGCACCGCCCGCGCCCAGGCCTTGGCCGGCCGGCGCGGCTTGGTGGTCCGCCCACGCCGTGGCACGCTTAGAGTCTGCAAACCAACTTCCCGGAGGAACCAAGAGTGGCTGCTGCCCAAACCCAACGCACCCGGACCACGGCCGCGAACACCGCCACCTGGCGCGACGTGACGCCCGCGCCGGTCGTGCTGGTCGGCGGACCCGAGGACTATCTGGGTTCCCGTGCGCTGGACCGGATTCGCTCCCAGGTCCGCGCCTCCGCTCCCGACGTCGAGGTCACCCGGCTCAATGCCGGCAATTACGAACCCGGCATGCTGGCCATGAACGTCAGCCCGTCCCTTTTTGGCGAACAAAAGCTGATTGAGGTGGAAGGCCTGGAGGCGATGAACGACGCTTTCCTCACCGATGCCTTGAAATATCTTGCCCAGCCCGAGCCGGACGCCGTGCTGGTGCTGCGCCACGGCGGGGGAGTGCGGGGAAAGAAGCTCCTAGACGCGATCAAGGCGGGCGGCTGGCCCGTGGTCGATTGCCAGCCGTTGAAGAAGGACGCGGACAAGGCGGCTTTTGTCACCACTGAATTCAAGGCCGGCTCCCGGCGGATCGAGCCCGACGCCGTGCACGCCCTGGTCAACGCTGTGGGGGCGAACCTGGCAGAACTGGCCGCGGCCTGCAGCCAGCTGATCGCCGATGCCACCACCGCCGTTGACTCCGAAATGGTGGACCGCTACTACGGCGGAAGGGTGGAAGCCACGGCTTTCAAGGTCGCCGATGCGGCCATGGCCGGCAACGCTCCGCTGGCCCTCTCCACCCTCCGGCACGCACTGGACACCGGAGCCGACCCGGTGCCGATCGTCGCCGCCCTCGCCGCGAAGCTGCGGTCCCTGGCCAAAGTGGCGGGGGCGCAGGGCTCATCGGCCCAGATCGCCAAGCAGCTGGGCATGCAGCCCTGGCTCGTCGAACAGGCTCAGCGGGACGTCAGGCGCTGGACGCCCGAGGGCCTGGTCCGGTCCATTCAGGTCACGGCCGAAGCCGACGCCCAGGTCAAGGGGCTCTCCCGCGACCCGGTCTACGCCGTCGAGCACGCTGTCACGGTGATCGCGGGTTCGGTGCGCCGCTAGCGAGGGGTTCACTCCACCGGGCGGCTCGGCACATCACTCCGCCCGGTCGGTGCGCCGTCGGCCTCGATCGGCCGTCGCGGCGCTTTAACTGGCTGTGGCCGGCACCCAGGGGTGCCGGCCACAATCGTCAGTTCAGTTGAACTGGAAAACCTTAGAGTGCGTTGACCTTCTTGGAGATCGCGGACTTGCGGTTTGCAGCGTTGTTCTTGTGAAGAACACCCTTGCTGACAGCCTTGTCGAGCTTCCGGCTGGCAGTAACCAGTGCAGCAGTAGCGGCATCCTTGTCGGTGGACTCAACGGCGGAGTTGACGGCGCGGATGGCCGTCTTCAGCTCGGACTTGACTGCGTTGTTGCGCAGGCGAGCCTTTTCGTTGGTCAGGATGCGCTTCTTCTGGGACTTGATATTAGCCACGTGTGAACTCTCTTTTTCAATGCGGAAAATGGTCTAGAGGGCTTTCAGATTGGCCATTGACTGAGCGGCGTGGGGATACCTATGGCGACCAACCATCTGTGGCCGTCGACCTGCACGGACACACAGCTGTCAATAATAGCAGAGACGCGAACCCGGTGGCGATTTCCGGGGCGCCGCGCGGGTCGGGAGCGTCCGACGCCGGTGCGGCCGCCCCGCCGCGATGTCAGGACCAGCCGTGCCGGCTGCGCAGCGCCGCGGAGATATCCCGGAACCGCCCGGCGTCGAGGATTGCGCCCTCGCGGCGGACGTCCTGCGGGTTGATCTGCAGGATCCGGTCCAGCCGTGCTTCGCTGGGGCGCCACTGCCGGTCCCAGGGGCCGGTGCCGATGTCGACGTAGTCATCCGCGCGGCGCGCGTCGCCGTCGTGATCCTTGCTGGTGAGCATAAGGCCCAGAAGGTAGCGGCCCCGGCTTCCCACGAGCAGCACCGGCCGGTCCTTGCCCTGGGAGCGGTCCTCCTCGAACGGCACCCAGGTCCAGACGATCTCGCCTGGCTCGGGCCGGCCATTCGCGGCGGGGCTGTACTGTACTTTGGCTTTGCCCACGAAGTCGCCCGGGTAGATGCCGGTCAGGCGGGCGGGACCGCGGCCCACCTGCCGCGCGGGGGCCTTGCCTGGGGCCTTTCCGGTGGGACGGCGGGTTGGGGCGGGCGCGCCGCCGAGCCGGTCAAGGAAACGCAGGGCGCCGCGGACGGCGCTGCCGAGGGAACGAAGATTCAAGGCCATGGGGAAACCCTACCGGCCGTCCGCCGACGGCCCGCGAGGACGGGCCGGACCACCCTCGAGGACCGGCGGAACGCCGCGTGGGGACGGGGAGTGGTGCTCCCCGCCGACCGTCCCGGCTCGCAACCGGCGCGAATGCATGGCCACCCGCCGGGACGTGGGAGACTATAGGAACGAGAAAAGCGGCTTGCCGCAGCACGGTGGAACCCGCAACGCGAAACACCGGCTGCGCCCGTCCGTAGAACAGTCCGGCTGTACAGACCACTAATACAGCCCCCAAGTATTGCCAAGAGTAAGGACCCTGCGTGTCTCCCATGGCCCGCACCGCCCCGGTGCCTGCCGCAACAGATCCGGCCCTCATCCGGAACTTCTGCATCATTGCGCATATTGACCACGGCAAGTCCACACTGGCCGACCGCATGCTCCAGTACACCGGCGTCGTCCAGTCCCGGGACATGAAGGCCCAGTACCTGGACCGGATGGACATCGAGCGCGAACGCGGCATCACCATCAAGTCCCAGGCCGTCCGGATGCCGTGGGAGCTCGACGGCACCAGCTACGCGCTGAACATGATCGACACCCCGGGCCACGTCGACTTCACTTACGAAGTTTCCCGGTCGCTCGCCGCCTGCGAGGGCGCCGTGCTGCTCGTTGACGCCGCCCAGGGCATTGAGGCCCAGACCCTCGCCAACCTCTACCTGGCGATGGAGAACAACCTCACGATCATCCCGGTCCTGAACAAGATCGACCTGCCCGCCGCGCAGCCGGAGAAGTACGCCGAAGAACTGGCTAACCTGATCGGCGGCGACCCGGACGACGTGCTGCGCGTCTCCGGCAAGACCGGTGCCGGCGTCGAACTCCTGCTGGACAAGATCGTCCGCGACCTTCCCGCGCCGGTGGGCGACCCGAACGCCCCCGCCCGCGCGATGATCTTCGACTCCGTCTACGACACCTACCGCGGGGTCGTCACCTACGTCCGCGTGGTCGACGGCATGCTGCACCCGCGCGAACGCATCCAGATGATGTCCACCCGCGCCACCCACGAACTGCTCGAAATCGGCGTGAGCTCCCCGGAACCCACCCCGTCCAAGGGCCTGGGCGTCGGCGAGGTCGGCTACCTCATCACCGGCGTGAAGGACGTCCGCCAGTCCAAGGTCGGCGACACCGTCACCAACCTGGCCAAGCCGGCCACGGATTCGCTGCCCGGCTACGCCGACGCCAAGCCGATGGTCTTCTCCGGCCTGTATCCGCTGGACGGCACCGACTATCCGGTGCTCCGCGACGCGCTTGAGAAGCTCATGCTCAACGACGCCGCGCTGGTCTATGAACCGGAGACGTCCGCTGCGCTGGGCTTCGGCTTCCGCGTCGGGTTCCTCGGCCTGTTGCACCTGGAAATCACCCGCGAGCGGCTCGAACGCGAGTACAAGCTGGACCTGATCTCCACCGCGCCGAACGTTGAGTACGAGGTGACGCTGGAGGACAAGAAGGTCGTCCACGTGACCAACCCCAGCGAGTACCCCACCGGCAAGGTTTCCGAGGTCCGGGAGCCGATGGTCTCCGCCACAATCCTCGCGCCCAACGAATTTGTCGGCGCCATCATGGAACTGTGCCAGAGCCGCCGCGGCGTGATGGGCGGCATGGATTACCTCTCCGAGGACCGGGTGGAGATCCGCTACCGGCTGCCGCTGGCAGAAATCGTCTTCGACTTCTTCGACATCCTCAAGTCCAAGACCCGCGGCTACGGCTCGCTGGACTGGAAGGCCGACGGCGACCAGGTCGCCGACCTGGTCAAGGTGGACATCATGCTCCAGGGCGAACAGGTCGATGCCTTCAGCGCCATCACCCACCGCGACAAGGCCTACGCCTACGGTGTGATGATGACCGGCAAGCTGCGCGAACTCATCCCGCGCCAGCAGTTCGAGGTGCCGATCCAGGCAGCCATCGGTTCCCGGATCATCGCCCGTGAGAGCATCCGGGCGATCCGCAAGGACGTCCTGGCCAAGTGCTACGGCGGTGACATCACCCGAAAGCGCAAACTGCTGGAGAAGCAGAAGGAAGGCAAGAAGCGCATGAAGATGGTGGGCCGCGTCGAGGTGCCCCAGGAAGCCTTCATTGCCGCGCTGACCACGGAAGAGTCCAAGGACAAGGCCAAGAAGTAGCCATGCCAAGCGCACTTCCCCTCGGTGACCCGGCGCCGTCGGACGGGCTCCTGCCCGGCCAGGCGGCGGCGGGCGCCGCGGACCGGGCCTTCGGGCTCTACGTCCATATTCCGTTCTGCGCCGTGCGCTGCGGCTACTGCGATTTCAACACGTACACCGCCACCGAACTCGGCGGCGGCGCATCGCAGGATGCCTACGCCGGCACCGCCGTCGCGGAGGTGGATTTCGCCGGTCGGGTGCTGAAGGCTTCCGGCTTGCCGGAACGCCGGCTCAGCACGGTGTTCTTCGGCGGCGGCACGCCGACGCTGCTTCCCGCCTCGGACCTGGCGCGCATCCTAGGCGCCGCGATCGATACCTGGGGGCTGGAGCCCGGCGCCGAGGTCACCACGGAAGCCAACCCCGATTCGGTCACGCCGGAATCCCTGCAATTGCTCGCCGACGCCGGCTTCACCCGCGTCTCCTTCGGCATGCAGTCGGCCGTGCCGCACGTCCTCAAGGTCCTGGACCGCACTCACACGCCCAGCCGCGTGCCGCAGGTCGTCCAGTGGGCGCGCGAGGCGGGCCTCGCAGTGAGCCTGGACCTGATCTACGGAACACCGGGGGAGTCGCTTGAGGACTGGCGGTACTCGCTGGAAACAGCCCTGTCCTACGGCCCGGACCACATCAGCGCCTACGCGCTGATCGTCGAGGAGGGCACGAAGCTCGCCGCCCAGATCCGCCGCGGCGAAGTGCCCGGCATCGACGACGACGACCACGCCGCCAAGTACGAGCTGGCCGATGAACTGATCGTCGCAGCCGGCCTGGGCTGGTACGAGGTCAGCAACTGGGCGCGCACCCCGGATCAGGCCTGCCGCCACAACCTGGCCTACTGGCGCGGGGATGACTGGTGGGGCATCGGCCCCGGCGCACACTCGCACGTCGGCGGGGTCCGCTGGTGGAACGTCAAGCACCCCACCGCCTATGCCGGCCGGCTGGGCTCGGGCGTCTCGCCTGCCGCGGGCCGGGAGACCCTCGACGCGGAGACCCGCAACGTGGAACGCGTCATGCTCGAGGCCCGCCTGGTCACCGGCCTTGAGATCGCAAGCCTGGGTGGGCTGGGGGACACCGGGCGTCATGCGGTTGCCGGGCTGATTGCGGAGGGGCTGGTGGACCCCGCAGCGGCCTTCAAGGGCCGGCTGGTGCTCACGCTCAAAGGCCGGCTTCTCGCCGATGCAGTGGTCCGACGGATCCTGCCCGACTAGGCAGTCAGGGCGCGAGCGCCTAGATCGCCTAACCGCGCTACTTGATCCAGCGGAGGTTGTACTCGTACCGGTGCGGCTGGCCGCGGTTGACGTGGATGCCGGCGGCCACTGAGAAGCAGGCGAGGGCGATCCAGATGGCGGTTGCCAGGACGGCGAACAGGTTGCCCACCACGGGGACAAAGACGAGCAGGTTGGCCACCACAGCGGCGATCGTGGGCGGAAGCGTGAAGTTCAGGGCTTCCTTCGACTCCTGTGCCGTGAACGGGCCGCGGTCCTTGAAGATCAGGTAAATCAGCAGCGCGGGAATGCAACCCAGGATGCCGCCAAAGTGCGCAAGGGTAGCCCATTGCCGGTCTTCACTCGCCGTCAGCGGCAGGGCATTTGCGGGAACGCCATGATACTGCGACTGGCCATGGCCGGCCTGGTGGTCCGTGTGGTCGCGTGCGTCTTCTGCCACGTTTCGTCCTTTGGATTGCGGTGGAGCGTTGGTACCTCTACGAGCCGCGGCCGCAACAAAATGCAGCGGCCGCTCTTCCAAGAATACTTGCTCGCGACGCGTATGAAGCACGCGGACGGGGCTACGGCACCGTGAGGAAGTCGATGACCTCTTCCACCCGGCCCAGCAGGGAAGGCTCCAGGTCTGCGTAGCTGCGCACCGCGCCGAGGAGTTTTTGCCAGCCCAGGCCGATGTCCTCCTTGGTGCTGTGCGGCCAGCCGAAGGCGGTCAGGATGCCGGTCTTCCAGTCCACGCCGCGCGGGATGACCGGCCACCGTTCTATGCCCAGCACGGCGGGGCGGATCGCCTGCCAGACGTCCACATACGGGTGCCCGACGATCAGCACGTTCCCCGCTGCGCCCGGCGTGGCCATCACTGCATCGGCGATGCGTGACTCCTTTGAGTCGGGAACGAGGTGGTCCACCAGCACGCCGAGGCGGCGCCCCGGGCCGGGCCGGAAATCTTTCACAGCGGCAGCCAGGTCGTCGATGCCGTGCAGCGGCTCAACCACGATGCCCTCGACGCGGAGATCGTCACCCCAGACTTTCTCGACCAGTTCGGCGTCGTGCTTGCCTTCGACCCAGATCCGGCTGGCCTTCGCGACCTGGGCGCGCTGGCCCTCCACCCGGACCGAGCCGGAGGCCGTCCGTGCACCGGGGGCCGCTGCCGGTACCCGCGGGGCGGGCGGCATCAGCCGGATGGGCTGCCCCTCGAGCAGGAAGCCGAAGCCGAGCCGGAACGAGCGGGATTTGCCGCGCCGGTCCTCGAGGGCCACCACGTGCATGCCGCCGGACTTCTCCACGCGGGTTACGGCGCCGACCCAGCCTGACTGCACGTCCTCTAGCACCATGCCGCGTTCCACCGGGATTTCGGGCAGCTGGGCCTTGGCGGGCGCGGAGAGATCCTGCGGGCCCCAGTTCTGGTACGACATCGGTTACACACTGCTTTGCACTTGGGAATCACTTGGGAATTACGGGGGAGGGAACGGGGGCGCGGCCTGTGGTGTGCCGGGAAACACCGGTCCCGGTGGTCACGCCCGCAGCGAATCCAATGCTAACAACGGCGCGAGTCATATTAGACTGGTTAGCACTTAGGCATGTCGAGTGCTAACACCGGGTCTTCTTTCACGTCCGGCGGCACCGGCGAACCGATACGGGTCGATTGGAGGTGGAGCGTGAGCGAGCCACGCAAACTCGAAGTGCTGCGCGCCATCGTGGAGGACTACGTCCATTCCCGCGAACCGGTTGGATCCAAAGCCCTGGTGGAACGGCACCACCTGGGCGTGTCCAGCGCAACGATCCGCAATGACATGGCCGCGTTGGAAGATGAGGGCCTGATCACGGCGCCGCACACGAGCGCCGGGCGGATTCCCACGGACAAGGGCTACCGCCTGTTCGTGGACCAGATTTCGGCGGTTAAACCGCTATCGCCGGCAGAGCGGCGCGCCATCCAGGCCCTGCTCGAAGGGTCCGATGACCTCGACGACGTCCTCGACCGGACGGTGCGGCTGCTCTCGCAGCTGACCAACCAGGTCGCCGTCGTGCAGTACCCGCTCTTGAGCCGTGCCCGCGTCCGGCACATCGAATTCGTGCTCCTGGCGCCGCGCAAGGTCCTCACGGTCCTGATCGCGGACACCGGCAAGGTGGAGCAGCGCGTGATCGACGTCGGCCAGGACTTTGGCGACGAGGCCCTCGCCGATCTCCGCTCCCTGTTCCTGGCAAAACTCTCCGGCACCCCGCTGAGCCTGCTGCCCCAGTCGCTGCAGGCCGTGGTGGACAGCTGTCCGCCCGTGCGGCGCGGCGCTGCCCAGGCCCTGGCCCGCGGACTTGAATCGCTTGCCGCGAGCAGCCGGGAGGAACGGATGGTCATGGCCGGTACCGCCAACCTGGCCCGGTCCAACGTGGACTTCCCGCTGAGCATCGGCCCCGTGCTGGAGGCCCTCGAGGAGCAGGTAGTGATGCTGCGCCTGCTCAGCGACATGGCGCAGGACCCGCGCGGTGTCACCGTCAGCATCGGCCGGGAGAACCCCTACGACGGCCTCTCCGAAGCATCCGTGGTGGCCACCGGCTACGGTCCGGACGCCACAGCCAAGGTCGGAGTGCTCGGCCCCACCCGGATGGACTATCCCACCACCATGGCCGCCGTCCGTGCGGTGGCCCGCTACCTTTCGCGGATCCTCGGGCCCTGACCGGCCGGACCGTGCACCGGACTTCTCGCCACTACAGGCAGTACCCACTGGCAGTACAAAAAGGAAGAGATACACACTTTGAGCAGCCACTATGACGTTCTTGGAGTCTCCCGTGAAGCGACGGGGGAAGAGATCAAGAAGGCCTACCGCAAGCTTGCGCGCACCCTGCACCCGGACGTGAACCCCGGCGACGACGCTTCCGAGCGCTTCAAGGCGGTGACCCACGCCTACGAGGTGCTGTCCGACCCGCAGAAGCGCCGGGTCTACGACACGACGGGCAACGAGAACGGTACCGACAACGGCTTCGGCGGCGGGTACGCCGGCCAGGGCTTCGCCTTCCAGGACATCTTCGAGACCTTCTTCGGCGGAGCCGGCGGCCAGGGCGGCCCGGCATCCCGGGTGCGCCGCGGCCAGGACGCCCTGATCAGCGTCCGGATCGACCTGCGCGATGCGGTCTTCGGCGTCAACAAGAAGCTCGAAGTCGACACCGCCGTCACCTGCCCCACCTGTGAGGGCTCCTGCTGCCGCGAAGGCAGCCACCCCGAGCGTTGCGACATCTGCGGCGGCAGCGGCCAGGTCCAGCGCGCAGTGCGCTCCATCCTCGGCCAGGTCATGACCACCGCCCCCTGCGGCAGCTGCGAAGGCTTCGGCACCGTGATCAAGGACCCGTGCAACGAATGCGCCGGCCAGGGCCGGATCCGCAGCCGCCGGTCGCTCACCGTCAAGGTCCCAGCCGGCGTCGCCACCGGCACCCGCATCCAGCTCTCCGGCCAGGGTGAGGCCGGTCCGGCCGGCGGTCCCTCCGGTGACCTGTACGTCGAGATCCGGGTCAACAACGACCCCACTTATGTGCGCGAAGGCGATGACCTGCACGCAAGCCTCAGCATCCCCATGACGGCCGCGGCGCTTGGCACCGAGCTGACCCTGGAGACCTTCGACGGATCGCAGGAAATTGACGTCAAGGCTGGCACCCAGTCCGGCGAGGTCATCACGCTCCGCGGCCTGGGCGTAACGCACCTGCGCGGCTACGGCCGTGGCGACCTGAAGGTCCACCTCCAGGTGGAAACCCCGGCCAAGCTCGACGCCGCCCAGGAAGACCTGCTCCGCCAGCTCGCCAAACTCCGCGGCGAGCAGTTCACCGAGGGAAAGCTGGCCGCAAGCGGCGGCGTCTTCGCCAAACTGCGGGACCGGCTCGGTAACCTGTAGCGGTGAGTAACCCGGTTTTCTTCACCCCCGCAGGCACCCTGGACCAGCTGGTTCCCGGTGCGACGTTCGTCCTCGAAGGCGCCGAAGCGCGCCATGCGGTGACGGTCAAGCGCCTGGCCGTGGGGGAGGCCGTGGACATCGCCGACGGCGCCGGCAAGCGAATCACCGGCACCGTGACCGCCGTCGCCCCGCAGGAGCTGACGGTGGAGTGCGGCGAAGTGGCGGTCGAGCCAAAGCCGGGCGTTTCCCTGGTGCTGGTGCAGGCGCTGGCCAAGGGCGACCGGGACGAGCTGGCGGCCGAGACGGTGACTGAACTGGGGATCGACGCCGTCGTTCCCTGGCAGGCCGAACGGTCGATCGTCCGGTGGAAACCAGAACGCGCCGCGAAGGCGCACGCCAAATGGCAGTCGGTCGTGACGGCGGCGGCGAAGCAGGCCCGCCGGGCCTGGATCCCGGAGGTCCGCGCCGCGGTGGACGGCAACGGCCTGCAGGCGGCCGTTGCCGCCGCGGACCTCGCGGTGATCCTGCATGAGGACGCGGTTCGGCCCCTGCGGCAGGTGCTGGAGGCGTGGTCCCAGCAGCTGACCGACGACGGCGTAGCCCGGGAGGTGCTCCTGATCGTGGGACCCGAGGGCGGCATCAGCCCGCGCGAGGTAACGCGGCTCTGCGATGCGGGGGCCGTCACGGCCCTGCTGGGCCACCACGTGCTGCGTTCCTCTACCGCCGGACCCGCCGCCACCGTGCTGGCCAGCGACATTCTGGGACGCTGGTAGCGGCAACCCGCTGACGTCACAGCTCCGGCGCGGGCCGGAGTGCAGGGCGGAGATAACCCTTAGCGGACAGTGAACCCGCGGGTATCGACATTCAGGTCCTGGACCTTGCTGGCGGGGTCGATCTGCGACACGCGGACCTCATACTCTCCCGGACCCAGGTTCAGCGTGAGGTTGAACAGCCCGGACTCCGAGGCGTCGGCCGAGGCGGTGGTGGTGCCGTCGAGGTAGGGCGTCTTGCTGGCGCCGTCGACCCGCATTATCTCCCAGCGCAGCTTGCCGCCCGGGACCGTGCTCCGGCCGGAAATCTTGACCTTTCCGTCCGCTACCTCGGTGCCCTCCTGCGGATCGATGATCCACACGGGGGCGACCATTCCGGCGCTGCGTGAGGTCGGTGAACCGAGCCGGACCCGGTTGAAAGCGACGTAGTCGGTGTGTCCATCCACGAGGATGACGACCTGGATCTGCTGTCCGGTGTCGGTCAGCCCCGCGCTGGCACCGGCGGCTGTGGCTGTATAGACGAGTTGCTGGATCGCACGTTCGGCTATGTCGGCGTCGACATTGCTGTTGAACGCATCGGCCGACACGTCCACCGTGATGACGTTCTTGCCGGAAATCGAGGTGGCCAGCATCCTGGGGTTCTGCCACGGGGTGAAGAAATCGGGATCGAGCGGCTTCTGCGACATCATCACCCGCAGGGCCCGCGTGATCGGGTTGTCCTCTTCGGACACGTCGCGGAATTCGCGGTACAGGAAGACGTTGTTGTTGCTGCGCCCGATCCAGTAGACCGGTGCCTTGTTCGAAGCCTGCGTCGATTCCAGCGGGGCGCTGGTGGTCGCGACGCCCGCCGCAGTTCCGGGGACGGTGTGCGTCGGCGTGTTCGAGTTCGTGATTCCGGGCTGGGGCGTGGCCACGCAGCCGGACAGCGCCAAGGCCGCGGGCAGCACAAGATGCAGCAAGCCGCGGCGCGTACGCCGCCCTGCTGCAGTCCCGGTCACTCCGCGCTGGATGATTGCCCTGTTCCCTTCGCTGTGGGCCTCGCGCCGCGGGCGCGGCAGGGCCGAATCCAGCATTACACAGGGAGACCGCGCTCCGGACGGGATTCGGGGCGGTCCGGCGAACTGCAACGGGAACGATATGAGGACGATATGAAGTTGATACCTAATGTCGTGCCGGAGGCCCAAACGAAGGCCCAGGCGGAGGCCCGTGCCGGCCCCGCGCCGCCCGCGCGCGCCGGTACCGGGCCGCGCTGGCGTAAGATGGAAGAACCCGCTGAAACCGGCGCGGACGGCCCGGATTGCCGTCGGCCCGCACCCGACGCGGCGAGACCATTTCCGAACTGGAGGGGACCAGAGGCCTACGGGCCAACACCATGACTGAAGCAGCCAACGGCAAGGCCCGGATCAGCGCGAACGAGCGCACCGCAGGGGAATTTCCCCACTCCCTCCCAGGTCTGCGGACGGAGGTGGTCCTGTTCGACAATTCCGACCAGATGGTGCAATCCCTGGGAAGCCATGACGAAGCCCTGCGCTTCATCGAGACCCAGTTCCCCAACGTCGACTTCCACGTCCGTGGCAATGAGCTCTCCATCAACGGCCCTGCCGCCGACGTGCCCCGCATCATGCGGCTGCTCAACGAGGTGCGCGGCCTGGTGGCACGCGGAACCGTCATAACCCCGGTGGTCCTGCAGCAGCTCGTATCCCTGCTGCGCAGCCAGTCGCTGCAGAACCCGGTGGACGTACTCACGCACAACATCCTTTCCAGCCGCGGCAAGACCATCCGGCCCAAGACCCTGAACCAGAAGAACTATGTGGACGCCATCGACGCGAACACGGTGATTTTCGGGATCGGCCCGGCCGGCACCGGCAAGACCTACCTGGCCATGGCGAAGGCCGTCCAGGCGCTGCAGCAAAAGGAAGTCAACCGGATCATCCTGACCAGGCCGGCCGTCGAAGCGGGGGAGCGGCTCGGCTTCCTGCCCGGCACGCTGAGCGACAAGATCGATCCCTACCTGCGCCCGCTCTACGACGCCCTGCACGACATGATGGATCCCGAGTCGATCCCGCGGCTGATGGCCGCGGGGACCATCGAGGTGGCGCCGCTCGCCTACATGCGCGGGCGCACGCTCAACGATGCGTTCATCATCCTGGACGAGGCCCAGAACACCACCCCGGAACAGATGAAGATGTTCCTCACCCGGCTGGGCTTCGGGTCCAAGATGGTCGTCACGGGTGACGTCACCCAGGTGGACCTGCCGTTCGGCACCCGGTCCGGGTTGCGGATCGTCGAGGACATCCTGCAGGGGATTGAGGACGTCAACTTCTCGGTCCTGGACGCCTCCGACGTCGTCCGGCACCGTCTGGTGGGCGACATCGTCAACGCCTACAGCGTCTGGGACGAGACACAAAGGAACCGGGTCAAGCAGTCTGTCGCCCGGGAGAACCGGGGAGAACACGCATGAGCATCGAGGTCAACAACGAATCCGGCGTCGCGGTGGACGAAGCCCAGCTGGTCGCGCTGGCCCGCTTCGTCTTTGAGCGGCTCTTCATCCATCCGCAGGCGGAGCTGTCCATCCTGCTGGTCGATGAGCCCGCCATGGAGAAGCTGCACATCGAACTGATGGACGAGCCCGGTTCCACCGACGTGCTCTCCGTGCCGATGGACGAGCTCACTCCCGGCACGCCGGACAAGCCCACCCCGCAGGGCATGCTGGGCGACATCGCCATCTGCCCGCAGGTGGCCGAGGTGCAGGCCAAGAACGCTGGCCACTCGACCCAGGACGAAATGCTGCTGCTGACCACCCACGGCATCCTGCACCTGCTGGGCTTTGACCACGCGGAACCGGAGGAGAAGGAAGAGATGTTCGGCCTGCAGCGCGAACTGCTCTCCGGCTTCACCGGCAAGGACGCCCCGGCAGAGACGATTCAGTGACCCCACTGATTCTGGCCGGCATGGCGCTGGTCTTCCTCAGCTTTGCCGCTGTATTGACCGCGGCAGAGGCCGCCTTCAACTACCTTCCCCGCCACGACGCCGAGCAGGCAATCCTGCAAAGCCGCGGCACGGCCCTCAAACGGATCATGGCCCAGCCCGTGGCGCACATGCGTGCGCTGCGGTTCTGGCGCGTCTGGTTCGAGATGGCCTCCGCGGTGGCCGTCACCGTGCTGCTGAACAGCCTGCTGGACAACGTCTGGCTCGCCGGCCTCGCCGCCACCGGCATCATGGCCCTCGTGGGCTTCGTGATCGTCGGCGTGTCGCCACGCCAGCTGGGCCGGGTGCACTCCGCGGGCATGGTCCGTTTCTCGGCGCCGCTGATCCGCTGGCTCTGCTGGGTGCTCGGCCCGATCCCGGGCTGGCTGGTCACCCTCGGCAGCGCCGTCGCGCCGGGTGCGCCGGCGGACAACGAGGCCTTTTTCAGCGAGGAAGAGTTCCGCGAACTTGTCGAACGCGCCAGCGAATCGGACGTGATCGAGGACAACGAGGCCGAACTCATCCAGTCCGTCTTCGATTTCGGCGACACCCTGGTCCGTTCGGTCATGGTGCCCCGGACCGACATCCTCTGCATCGACTCCGGCTCCAGCCTGCACCGGGCCATGTCGCTGTTCCTCCGCTCCGGCTACTCGCGGATCCCCGTCATCGGCGAAAACACGGACCAGATCCTGGGCATCGTGTACCTCAAGGACGTCGCCGCCGTCGTGCATAACCTGGCGCCCGGCGAGGAACCCCCGGTGGTCGACGAACTGGCCCGCGGGGTCCGCTACGTGCCGGACTCCAAGCCGGTAAGCGATCTGCTTCGCGAGCTGCAGAAGGAATCCACCCACGTGGCGATCGTGATCGACGAATACGGCGGAACCGCCGGGCTGGTCACGCTCGAGGACCTGATCGAGGAAATCGTCGGCGAGATCGTCGATGAGTACGACACCGAGGCCGCGGAAGCGGTGGAGCTGGGTGACGGAAGCTACCGGGTCAGCGCCCGGATGAGCATCGACGACCTCGGCGAGCTCTTCGACCTGGAGCTCGACGACGACGAGGTGGACACCGTGGGCGGCCTGCTCGCGAAGGCGCTCGGCCGGGTACCGATCGTCGGCAGCACGGTCAGCGTCGACGGCGTCACCCTCCGGGCCGACCGGCTGGAAGGCCGCCGGAACCGCGTCAGCCACATCATTGCGGCTGCGGTTCCAAAGGAAGAAACTGACCTTGAAGACCTTCTCGACGAGTCTGAATTAACGCAACAGGGAGTTCCACGTGAGCAAGCAGAATAAGTCCGACGGCGAAGCGCCCTTCGGCGGTTACCGGGCCGGTTTCGCGGTGCTGGTGGGACGACCGAACGCAGGGAAGTCCACCCTCACCAACGCCCTGGTGGGCCAGAAGGTCGCCATCACCTCGGCGAAGCCGCAGACCACGCGGCACACCATCCGCGGCATCGTGCACCGCGACGACGCCCAGCTGATCATGGTCGACACCCCCGGCCTGCACCGGCCCCGGACCCTGCTGGGCAAGCGGCTGAACGAGCTCGTGGCGGACACCCTCGCGGAGGTCGACGCAATCGGCTTCTGCCTGCCGGCCAACGAGAAGATCGGCCCGGGTGACAAGTTCATCGCCGCGCAGCTCGCCGCCCTCGGGAACAAGCCGGTCATCGCGATCGTAACGAAGGCCGACACCGTGGACCGCCAGGCTCTGACCGAGCAGTTGCTCGCCGTCGCCGCCCTGGGCCGCGAGGTGCTGGGCGAGGACGGCTGGAAGGACATCGTTCCGGTCTCCGCGACGGACGGCTTCCAGGTTGGCACCGTCGCCGACGTGCTGATTAGCCACATGCCGCCGTCGCCCCCGCTGTACCCGGACGGCCATCTGACCGACGAGCCTGAAGCGGTGATGATCGCCGAGCTGATCCGCGAGGCTGCCCTCGAAGGCGTCCGCGACGAACTCCCGCACTCCCTGGCTGTCGTGGTGGACGAAATCGTTCCGCGTGAAGGCCGCCCCGAGGACCGTCCCTTCCTGGATGTCCGCGTCAACCTCTATGTCGAACGGCCGTCGCAGAAGGCGATCATCATCGGCAAGGGCGGGGCGCGGCTCCGAGACGTCGGCACCACGGCGCGGAAGGCCATCGAAGCACTCCTGGGTGCCCGCATCTACCTCGACCTGCACGTCAAGGTCGCCAAGGACTGGCAGCGGGATCCGAAGCAGCTGGTGAAATTGGGCTTCTAGTAGGCGTTACACCGGCGTCGGCAATCCGCCCGGAGGGGGGCCGCGGGAGAGCGCTGCGGCCCCGCCCGGGCATGCCCATCGGGATTTTCCCAGTTTCGGACACTAAAATAGGGAAACTCCCGTTCGCTAAGGAAGGCACCACCCGTGGTTCGACCCCGTGAAAACAGCGCAGACGGAACCGGCCCTCCGGTTCGGTCACATTCGGCTGCCCGGCACGCGGAGGACCCCTCCGTCGGCCTTGCGCGCCATCTGGGCGCTACGCGACGGATCCCCGGATGGCTGAAGGCCACCACGATCATCCTCTCCATACTGCTTGTGGGTGTCATTGCCTTCGGCGCCTACTGGCTCGTCCGCTTGCAGGGGAACATCACCACTCAAGCCTTGGGCGCCGGCAACACCCGGACCGAGAGCGCGCCCGACGACGCCACCGGACGGATGCAGATCCTGATCCTCGGCACGGATACCCGCGACGGCAAGAACTCCCAGTACGGCTCCAAGGACGACTCTTCCGGCTACGGCCACTCGGACGTCATGATGCTGATGGACATCTCGGCGGACAACAAGCGCGTGAGCGTCATCAGCTTCCCGCGTGACCTGCTGGTGGACACCCCCCAGTGCAAAGACCCCAAGAACAACAAGCAGTACCCGGCCCAGTCGGGCGTGATGATCAACTCGGCGATGTCCGAGGCGGGCATCGGCTGTGCCGTGGACACCGTCAACAAACTCACCGGACTGGAGATCGACCACTTCATGATGGCCGACTTCAACGCCGTCAAGGAACTCTCCAACGCCGTCGGCGGCGTGGACGTCTGCGTCAGCGATGCCATCTACGACCCCGACTCCGGCCTCCGGCTTCCCAAGGGAACCTCCAAGGTAAAGGGAGAACAGGCACTGTCCTTCGTTCGCACCCGCCATGCCTTCGGTGACGGCAGCGACCTGGGCCGGATCAAGGCGCAGCAGGGCTTCCTGTCCTCCCTGGTCCGCAAGATCAAAGACGACGGCACCCTGTCGAACCCGGCGCGGATGCTTGGCATCGCGGATGCCATCACCAAGAACCTCACCATCGACGAGGGCCTGGCCTCCGTTCCGACGCTGCTCACGGTCGGAAACCGGCTGAAGAATATCGACGTCGGCAAGGTGGCGTTCGTCGCAGCCCCGACCGAGCCCGCCGTGTCCGACTCCAACCGCCTGCAGCTGGCCGAGCCTGCAGCCTCCCAGCTGTTCGCCGCGATGCGCAAGGACATCGACCTGACCGACCCGACGGCCAAGCCGAGCGCCACGGCAGCCGCTTCGGCCAGTTCGACGGCAAGTGCCAAGCCGACGGCCAGCAAGGCTCCCGCCGCGCCGGCCTATGACAAGACGCTGCAGCCCATCGCCGTGGCCAACGGCTCGGGTAACCCGGCACGGGGCCAGGAACTCGCGGCCATCCTCAAGGCCAGCGGCTTCACCCAGACGAGCCAGTTCGACGCGCAGGCCGTGGACGCGACCGCCGTGTACTACGGCGCCGACTTCGCCGACGTGGCGGCCGACGTGGCCAAATTGCTGGGCATCCGGGCGAAGCAGGTGCTCCCGGCGGCTGGTGTCACGGGCGTCCAGGTTTACGTGGGTGCCGACTACAAGAGCGGTACCAAGCAGGCCGAAGCGCCGGTGTCGTTGCCGCCGAACATCGTCAACCAGACCGCCGGCGACACCGTCTGCCAGCAGGCGAATCCGGAGCTGATTGTCCCGTAGCCCATCGGCGGGACCTGTACCCAAGGATCTAACTGAAGACGAACTTGTAGACAAAAGGCGGCCCGGGTGAAACCACCCGGGCCGCCTTCTGTCTACAAGCTCTGTCGCCTGGCTTTGCCGGTGGCGTGCACCGGCTACCAGATGCTGACGCGCTCCGCCGGCGCCAGCCACATCCCGTCCTGCTCCTTGGTGTCGAAGGCCGCATGGAAGGCATCGAGGTTCTGGGCGATGTTGTTGGTACGGAATTCGTTGGGGGAGTGCGGATCCGTGGCGAGCCGGCGGATGGCTTCCTCGCTCCGGATCACCTGCCGCCAACTCGCCGCCCAGGACGCGAAGAACCGCTGCGCCCCGGTGAGCCCGTCGAGCACCGGCGCCTCCTGGCCGCCGAGGCTGATCAGGTAGGCCTGGTAGGCGATGGTCAGCCCGCCCAGATCGCCGATGTTTTCGCCCAGGGTGAGCTTGCCGTTGACGTGGTGGCCCGGAGCCTCAGCGGGGGAGAGGGCGTCGAATTGCGCCACCAGCTTCGAGGTGAGCTCCTCGAAAGCGGCCCGGTCGGCCTCGGTCCACCAGTTCCGGAGCAGGCCGCTGCCGTCATACTGGGAGCCCTGGTCATCGAAGCCGTGCCCGATTTCGTGGCCGATCACCGCGCCGATGCCGCCGTAGTTCACGGCGTCGTCGGCGTCGGCGGTGAAGAACGGCGGCTGCAGGATGGCTGCCGGGAACACGATCTCGTTCAGTAGCGGGTGGTAGTAGGCGTTCACGGTCTGCGGGGTCATGAGCCACTTCTCCCGGTCCACCGGCTTGCCCACCTCGTCCAGGTGCCGGTCGACGTCGGCGCTGTGGGCCCGCTCCACGTTCCCGAGCAGGTCCGCCGGGTCGATCTCGACCGCGGAGTAGTCGATCCACTTCTCCGGGTAGCCGATCTTCGCCCGGAAGGAATCCAACTTCTTGAGCGCCTCGACCTTGGTCTCTTCACCCATCCAGGCCAGGCCGTTGATGGATTCGCGGTACGCCTCGATCAAATTGCCCACCAGGGAACGCATGTGCTCCTTGTGGCTTTCCGGGAAGTGCCGGGCGACGTAGATCTGCCCGACCGCTTCACCCAGGGCGGCCTCGACGACGGCGACGCCCCTCTTCCAGCGGTCGCGGTTGCGCGGCGTACCGCTGAGCGTCGTGCCGTAGAAGGCGAAGTTCGCGTCCACGAACGCGGCCGAGAGGTACGGGGCGGCTGCGCTGACCACCCGCATGGCGAGCCACTCCTGCCAGACGGACAGCGGCTCCGTCTCCAGCAGGGCAGCGGCGCCCGCGAAGAAGTCCGGCGTGCTGACGACGAGCTCGGCGCGCTTCTCCCGGGCGATCGCAGCGGCGTCGAACCAGGCGGACAGCAGCGGGAACAGCTGCGAGACCTCCTCGGCCGATTTCAGGTTGTACGTCTTCTGCGGATTGCGCAGCGTCACCTTGTCCCAGTGATGTGCGGCGAGGGCCGTCTCCAGCTCCACCACCCGGGCCGCCGCCGCCTCCGCGTCGGGAACGCCGGCCAGCCCGAACATGGTGCGGACATGCTCACGGTAGGCCTGGACCATCGGGGCGAATTTCTCTTCGCGGTAGTACGACTCATCCGGCAGGCCCAGGCCGCCCTGGCCGGTGTAGAGCAGGATCCGGTCCGGGTTGCCCGCGTCGGGGGCCGGGTAAATGTAGAACAGCCCGGAGACGTCCGCGCGGAACAGCCGCCCGGCAAGCTGCACCAGTTCAGCCACGGAGCCGGTGGCGAACACTTCGGCCAGCCGATCCCGGATCGGCTCCGCGCCTTTCGCCTCCGCGGCGGCTTCATCCATGAAGCTGTTGTACAGCCCGCCGATCTTGCGTTCGATCCCGGTGGCTGCCTCGCCCCGGCCCGCCGCGTCCAGGATGATCTCCTTCACCGCCAGCTCCGAGCCGTCGCGCAACGCGGTAAACGTGCCCTCGAGCGGCCGGTCGTCCGGGATGGCGGTGGCCTTCAGCCAGCCACCGTTGAAATGCCGGTACAGGTCGTCCTGGGGGCGGACGCCGTCGTCGATGGTGGACTTGTCGATCCCGGAAAGCGGCACTGCTGCTCCTTCGAGTGGGTGGCCGGACCGGGCCTGGCACCGGTCCGGCGTCTGCATGGTGGACGTTACGGAGGTATGGCTCCTTCATCTTACGCACCCGTGTTACTGTGAAAATGTGCGCGCAGAACTGCTTCTTCTTAGCTGCCGCGGCGAGGCCTCAGACGCGATCTAGCGCAAGGCCAACCCTCGCTGCGGAGTTTGTGTTGCCCGGCCACCCTTTCACCAAGAACCACAGAAAAGGCCCCGATAGTAATGCGAAACGCACAGCAGCCCTCAGGAATGCCGGTCCACCGCTACGTCCCCTTCCAGGACCTGATCACGGTCGAACTGCCGGACCGCACCTGGCCCGACAAAGTCATCACCAAAGCCCCGCGCTGGTGCGCGGTCGACCTGCGTGATGGCAACCAGGCCCTGATCGACCCGATGAGCCCGGCCCGCAAGATGAAGATGTTCGATCTGCTGGTCCGGATGGGCTACAAGGAGATCGAAGTGGGTTTCCCTTCGGCCTCGCAGACCGACTTTGACTTCGTCCGCCAGCTGATCGAGGGCAACCACATCCCGGACGACGTCACGATCCAGGTCCTCACCCAGGCCCGCGAGCACCTGATCGAGCGGACGTACGAGTCCCTGGTCGGCGCCAAGCAGGCCATCGTGCACCTCTACAACTCGACGTCGGTCCTGCAGCGCCGGGTCGTGTTCAACCAGGACGAAGACGGCATCCTCGACATCGCCCTGCAGGGTGCCCGGCTGTGCAAGAAGTACGAGGAAACCCTCGAAGACACCCACATCACCTACGAGTACTCCCCGGAGTCCTTCACCGGCACTGAACTCGCCTACGCCGTGCGGGTCTGCAACGCCGTCGCCGACGTCTTCGAAGCCTCCGCCGACCGCCAGGTGATCATCAACCTGCCGGCCACGGTCGAAATGGCCACGCCGAATGTGTACGCCGATTCGATCGAGTGGATGAGCCGTCACCTGCACCCGCGCGAAGGGATCATCCTCTCCCTGCACCCGCACAACGACCGGGGCACCGGGGTCGCGGCCGCCGAACTCGGCTACCTGGCCGGCGCGGACCGGATCGAAGGCTGCCTCTTCGGCAACGGCGAGCGGACCGGCAACGTCGACCTGGTCACCCTGGGCCTGAACATGTTCG
Source organism: Arthrobacter sp. 01T414 (assembly GCF_056398965.1). Classification (NCBI taxonomy): domain Bacteria; kingdom Bacillati; phylum Actinomycetota; class Actinomycetes; order Micrococcales; family Micrococcaceae; genus Arthrobacter; species Arthrobacter sp. 01T414. Next base: position 223,067 of record NZ_JBFTQK010000002.1, read on the forward strand.
TCCAGGGCATCGACCCGATGATCGACTTCTCCGACATCGACGACGTCCGCCGCACGGTGGAGTACTGCAACCAGTTGCCCGTCGCGGAGCGCTCACCCTACGGCGGCGACCTGGTCTTCACGGCCTTCTCCGGCTCGCACCAGGACGCCATCAAGAAGGGTCTGGAGGCGCTGGAGAAGGACGCCGCCGCCGCAGGCAAGGACGTCGCGGATTACGCCTGGCAGGTTCCTTACCTGCCGGTCGATCCCAAGGACCTCGGCCGCAGCTACGAAGCCGTCATCCGGGTCAACTCGCAGTCCGGCAAGGGCGGCGTGGCCTACCTGCTCAAGAACGAGCACAACCTGGACCTGCCGCGACGCGCCCAGATCGAATTCTCCGGCGTGATCCAACGCCGCACGGACACGGTGGGCGGCGAAGTCAGCGGTGCCCAGCTGTGGCAGCTGTTCCAGGACGAATACCTGCCCTCGGCTGCGGCCGAAGCCCAGTGGGGCCGCTACGCCCTCGGCGCGGTCAGCACCGAATCCGAAGAGGACGGCACCATGACACTGACCGCCGCCCTCAAGGTCGACGGCAAGCCGCTGCGGCGCACCGGAGTCGGCAACGGCCCGATCGCGGCCCTGCTGAGCATCCTGCGCGAGGACGGCGTCGACGTCCGCGTGCTGGACTACAGCGAGCACGCCTTGTCCGAGGGCGGCAGCGCCCAGGCCGCCGCCTACGTTGAATGCGCCGTCGGCGAACGGGTGCTGTGGGGCGTCGGCATCGACGCCAACACGTCCATGGCCTCGCTCAAGGCCGTCATCTCCGCCGTCAACCGCGCCATCAGGGACGCCCGCGCCTAAACCTCCAGCGCGATTGCACAGGCCCGAAGCCATGAGCCCTGCGCCGCCGGAGACCCCGGCGGCGCAGTGCTGTTTCCCCGGTGCGCTCTCCCAATGGCGTCGTTTCCCGAAAGTCAGTGCGAAGATTAACTGTGGCCCAACCCTCCTCCTTTGCTGCCCGTGCGTACCGCGACGACGCCGTGGTCCTGCGCACCCATAAGCTCGGCGAAGCGGACCGCATCATCACCCTGCTGACCAAGCACCACGGCCAGGTCCGGGCCGTCGCCAAGGGCGTCCGCCGCACCAGCAGCCGCTTCGGCGCCAGGCTCGAGCCGTTCATGGTCGCGGACCTTCAGCTGATCTCCGGACGCACCCTGGACGTCGTCACCCAGGCCGTCGCCAAGGGCGCCTACGGCTCCAGCATCGCAGCCGACTACGGCCGCTACACCGTGGCCGCGGCGATGACCGAAACCGCCGAAAAGCTCACCGACGTCGACGGCGAGGCGGGAACCGCCCAGTACAACCTGCTGGTCGGGGCGCTGGCCTCCCTGAGCCGGGGCGACCACGCCCCGGAGCTCATCCTGGACTCCTACCTGCTCCGAGCGCTTTCCACCGGCGGCTGGGCCCCCAGCTTCACCGACTGCGCCCGCTGCGGCGCCCCGGGACCGCACACCGCTTTTTCCGCCCCGCTGGGCGGCATGGTCTGCGGCGAGTGCCGGCCGCCGGGTTCGCCCGCGCCAGCCAGGGAGACGGTGCTGCTCCTGGGGGCGCTGCTGACCGGAAACTGGGTGGCCGCGGATGCGTCTGCGCCTTTGCACCGCAGGGAGGCCGCAGGCCTGGTGGCAAGCTACCTCCAGTGGCACCTGGAACGAGTCCTGAAATCCCTCAAACATGTGGAGCGAACCTAACCGTGGCCCTAGGCAAGAAATCTCCAGCGAAGAAGAACCCGGTCCGTGAGCGCAGTACGCCGGTAGTGGCGCCCTACCCGCACCCCTCCGGCGCTGTGCCTCCGGCCATCCCGGCGGAGCTCATTCCCCGGCATGTCGCGATCGTGATGGACGGCAACGGCCGCTGGGCCAACCAGCGCGGACTGCCCAGGATTGAGGGACACAAGGCGGGGGAGCCGGCCCTGCTGGACGTCGTGGCCGGCGCGATCGAACTCGGCATTGAGCACCTCAGTGTCTATGCGTTTTCCACCGAAAACTGGCGGCGCTCACCCGAAGAAGTCCGGTTCCTGATGGGATTCAACAAGGACGTCCTGCGGCGCCAGCGGAACCAGCTGGATGAGTGGGGAGTCAGGATCCGCTGGTCCGGCCGGCGGCCCAAGCTCTGGGGCTCGGTGATCCGCGAGCTCGAAGAGGCCGAGGAGTTTACCCGTGGCAACAGCACCTGCACCTTGAACATGTGTGTCAACTACGGCGGGCGGGCGGAGATCGCCGACGCCGTGGCCGCCATCGCCGAAGAGGTGGCCGCCGGCCGGCTCAAACCCGGTGCTATCACCGAACGCACCATCCAGAAGTACCTGGACGAGCCGGACCTGCCGGACGTTGACCTGTTCCTGCGCAGCTCGGGCGAGCAGCGCCTGTCCAACTTCATGCTCTGGCAGTCGGCCTACGCCGAATTCGTCTTCCTGGACACGCTGTGGCCCGATGTGGACCGCCGCACCCTCTGGGACGCCGTCGAGATCTACGCGAAGCGGGACCGCCGGTATGGGGGAGCGGTGGACGCCGCCGCCCCCGTCGGCTCGGCGTAAGCACCACGCCGCACGCGGACGGGCCGTCGCAGCCCGGGCAAGCCAGTCACCCCGGGTACAGGCTCAGCCATAGCAGCAGATCCTCGTAGGCTTCCTGCCGCACCGCGCGGCGGGACAGGAACACGTCGTGGGTTGCCCCCGGGTAGCGGAAGACTGCCGTCCTGCGGCCCAACCCGAGGGCCCTGCGCGCTGTTTCCTCGACATCGATCACTGCATCAAGCTCCATCAACTCCTCGGACCATTCGGCCTGTATCCGGGTGCGTCCGGACAGCAGCACCAGCACCGGAGACGTAATGGCGAGCTTCCGCTGAACGGCGGCGTGGCCGGCCAGGACTGCCTTCGTCCATCCGGGGCGGATCGGGAACGAGGCCCGGGGCCGCCAGCGGGGATCAAAATCCCACTCCCCATGGGCTGTGCCGCTGAGGCTGTCCCAGTAGCCCGGCATGCTGGGAAGCAGCAACGGCCTGCGGGGATCGGTTCTGGCCAGCGGTTCCACCAGCTGCATCGCGATGTTCCGGATCAGGCTGCTGCCCTGAAGCTCGAGCCAGGGAGCGTTCAGAACGAGGGTGCCCAGCGCCCCCGGATTCCGGTCGGCCCACAACGCGGCCACCAAGCCGCCGAAGGAATGTGCCAGCAGGTGTATGGTCGGTTCTCCCTCGCTGCCCGTCCGGCGAGCGAGGTCCGCCTTGACGGCAGCGAGTGCGGCGGCGAGGTCCTCGTCGTAGATCGCCAAGTCCGTCGTATAGCCGGGTGTCTGCCAGCTCCGCAGGCTGCGCCCAAACTTCCGCAGGTCCAGCGCATAGAAGTGGAAACCACCGGCAACGAGCTGTTCGGCGAGTTCGGCCTGCAGGAAATAGTCGGCCCAGCCGTGCAGGTACAGTACCGCCTTCGCCCGCCCGCCCCGGCCCGGGCCGTCGGCGCGCTTCGTGTCCGCCATGCCCTCCGCGCTGCCAGGGGCGGAATGCCGGACCAGGGTGGCGACGACGGGTCCCTCTTCGTCAGGACTCAACGTCAGCTCCAGGGACTCAAACCGGCTTCCCAGCACATCCCGTTGCCACCCTGGCCTCGCAGGCACCGTCACGCCGGACCGCCGTCGTCCAGCACGTAGGCGCGGATCCAGCGGGCCAGCCGGGCATAGGCGTCCGCACGGACCCTCGGGGCCGAGAGAAAGACGTCGTGCAGGGCCCCGTCGATCCGTTCCAGGGTCACGCTGCGGCCCAGGCTCAGGGCGCGCAGGGCAATCGTGTTGACATCCAGGACGGCGTCGGTGCGACGCATGGACTCCTTCCAGAACATCCCGTTGGCGCTGGCCCCGGAGATCATCACGAGGATGGGAACGTCAATGTTCAGGCCCCGGGCCACCTGGGACTGCCCGGCGAGCACCGCGCTGAGCCAGCCGGCCCGCACCGGGAACGCCCGCGGCGGCCGGTAGTTGTCGTCCAGGACCCACTCGCCCTCGGCGGCGCTGCTGATGCTCCGCCAGTAAAAAGCACGCTCGGGAAGCCGGATGACCGATTCGGGCCGGAAGCGGGCCAGCGGCTCCAGCATGGTCCGGGCGGCGCGGCGGACGGCCGGGCTGCCGTGCATCTCCAGCCAGGGGCTGTCGAGGACCAACTGGGCGGCGCGGCCCGGGTGCCGGCTCACCCAGAGGGCCGCGATGAGTCCCCCGGTTGAATGACCCATCAGCGTGATCTTCGGGGGAGGGGAACCCTTGGGACCCAGGGATTCGATGATGTCGATGGCTGCCGTGATTTCGGCGTCGTAGTCGGCGAGGTCCGCCACGTAGCCGCCGTGCGTACCGTGCTGGAGGCTCCGGCCGTGGTTGTGCATGTCGAGCGCGAAGAAGCCGAAGCCCTGGCCGGTCCAAAACTCGGCCAGTTCCTCGTTAAAGAAGTAGTCGCTCCAGCCGTGCAGGAAGAGCACGGCCCGCTCGGGTGCCCGGCCGGCGCCGGCCGAGGGGATGTGCCGGACCAGGGTGGCCGTGCGCTCGACCCCGTCGGGTCCGGCTGCCGTGAAGGCGCAGGCCGCGAAGTCGTCGCCCAGGATGTCCGTCTGCCAGTCCATCTGATCCTCCCTGCCGGTTAGAGTGCCGAGGCCGCGGCACGGCCCGCCGTGCGGCCCGAGAACAGGCACCCGCCCAGGAACGTCCCTTCGAGGGCGCGGTATCCGTGGATACCGCCGCCGCCGAAGCCGGCGGCCTCCCCGGCGGCGTACAGTCCGGCGAGCGGCCGGCCCGTGCCGTCCAGCACCCGCGAGTGCAGGTCGGTCTGGATCCCGCCGAGGCTCTTGCGGGTGAGGACGGAGAGCCGGACCGCCAGCAGGGGCCCGTGCCGGGGGTCCAGCATCCGGTGCGGCGGGGCCACCCGCATGATCCTGTCCGTGGTGAAAAGGCGGGCGGCGCGGATCGCGGCGAGCTGGGGATCCTTGCCCAGTCCGCTTGCGAACTGCCGGTCACGGGACCTGATCAACCGGTCCAGCTCTGCTGCGTCGATGAGCGGAGCCCCCGCGAGCCCGTTCATTTTCGCAGCCAGCTCCGTCGGCGTGCCGGCCTGCAGGAAATCCACGCCCCGGTCGAGGAACCGCTGCAATGGACTGTCGCCGGACGGTATTAGGCGGGCAGCGAGGAGACGGACGTCTTTGCCGGTCAGGTCCGGGTTCTGCTCGGAGCCGGACAGGGCGAACTCCTTGAGCGCGATCGCCTTGTTCAGCACGAACCATGAGTGGGTGTGCCCGGTCCCAAGGATGTGGCGCAGGGCGCCGAGAGAGTCGAAGCCGGGGAACAGCGGCGCAGGAAGCAGACTTCCGGTGGCGTCGAGCCAGAGCGCCGAGGGGCCGGGCAGGATCCGGATGCCGTGCTGCGGCCAGACCGGGCTGTGGTTGTGGATGCCCTCCGGGTAGTGCCACATCCGGTCGCCGTTGATCAGCCGGCCGCCGGCGTGGTCCACGGCGGTGAGGAAGTCGCCGTCCACCGAGGCCGGCACGCCGCTCAGCATGGACTCCGGCGCGCTGCCGCCGGGCCATTGCCGCCGGACGGCGGTGTGGTTGCCGCCGATCCCGCCGGAGGTCACGATGACAGCCCCGGCGGAGCACTCGAATGCGCCTGCGGCGACGCGGGAGGACTGCTCGCCCCGCGCGGCGTCGCTGGGTTCCAGGATCTCGCCTCGGATGCCGCTGAGCCGGCCCGCCGTCGTCGTCAGTTCGGTGGCCCGGTGCCGGAAGTGGAAGGAGACCCGGCCGGCTGCCTCGCCCTCGCGGAGTTTGGCAAGGAAGGGCTCGACGATCGCCGGCCCGGTTCCCCAGGCGACGTGGAAGCGGGGCACCGTGTTGCCGTGGCCGTCCGCGCCGTAGCCACCGCGCTCGGCCCACTGCACGAGCGGGAAGAGCCCGACGCCGAGCGAAGCGAGCCAGGCGCGCTTCTCGCCCGCCGCAAAGTTCACGTAGGCCTCGGCCCAGTCCCGGGCAAGGGCATCCTCCGGGCGGTCGAAGGCCGCGGAGGACAGCCAGTCGGCGAGGGCGAGTTCGGCGCTGTCGCGGACGCCCAGCCGGCGCTGTTCGGGGGTGTTGACCAGGAACAGGCCGCCGAAGGACCAGTGCGCCTGGCCGCCGACTGAGGCCGCGGGCTCCTGGTCCAGGACCGCCACCCGGCGGCCGGCCGCATAGGCTTCGGCCGCCGCCACCAGGCCGGCCAGGCCCGCGCCGACAACGACGACGTCGGCCTCGATCCGGGTGCCGGGCGTCGCCGGCACGCTGCTGGGGACTGCATCCTCGCTGGTCATGGCTTCATGCTAGCGCCCGCCGGGGCGCAGTATTCGCCAGGATTGGTAGCGGCATTTTGGTTTGCGCCGCCGGAACCGGAAAACTAGGAGCATGCGCGTATATCCCACCTTCTTCCGGCTCGCCTTCTCCTGGATGGACGCCGAGCGCGCCCATAAGATCGGGTTCCTGGGCATCCGGCTGGCCAACCGTTGCGGCGCCGGCCGCGTGCTGCACCGGTTCACCGCGCCGCCGGCCTCGCTCCGGACCGAGGCATTCGGCCTGACCTTCCCCTCGCCGTTCGGGCTCGCCGCGGGCTTCGACAAGGAGGGCCACGGCATCGAAGCGCTGACCGACCTTGGCTTCGGCCACATCGAAGTTGGCACGATCACCGGGCAGGCCCAGCCGGGCAACCCGGCCCCGCGCCTGTTCCGCCTGATCGAGGACCGGGCCGTGATCAACCGGATGGGATTCAACAACGACGGCGCCGCAGCCGTGGCGCCCCGGCTCCGCGCCGCCCGCGCAGCCCTGCAGCGCCGCTACCCCGGGATCCGCCCGGTAATCGGCGTCAATATCGGCAAGAGCAAGGTCGTGGAGCTCGAAGACGCCGTGGCGGACTACCTGGTCAGTGCCCGTAGCCTGGCCCCGGCCGCCGACTATCTGGTGGTCAACGTGAGTTCCCCGAACACACCCGGCCTTCGCCTGCTGCAGGATGTCGATACCCTGCGCCCCCTGCTGACCGCCGTGGGGGAGGCGGCGGACAGCGCGGCCGGCCGGCATGTGCCCCTCTTGGTGAAGATTGCCCCGGACCTCAGCGATGAGGACATCGACGATGTTGCCCGGCTGGCGCTGGACTTGAAGCTGGACGGCATCATCGCCACCAACACCACCATCGCCCGCACCGGGCTGGTCTCCAGCCCGGACCAGATAGAGGCGTGCGGCGCCGGCGGCCTCTCCGGGGCCCCGCTCCGTCAGCGCTCCCTCGAAGTTTTGGCTCGGCTCAAGGCCGCGACCGGCGGTGCGCTCACCTTGGTCTCGGTCGGCGGGGTCGAGACGGCAGAGGACGTGAGGGAGCGCCTCGAGGCCGGCGCCACCCTCGTCCAGGGCTACACGGCCTTCCTGTACGAGGGCCCCTTCTGGGCGGCGAACATCAACCGCGAGCTGGCCAAGCGTCCGGCCCGCCGCTAACCGGCCGTCTGAAGCCCGGACCRCCGCCAAGGACCCCGGACACACGAAAGCCCCCGGCAGAACACTGCCGGGGGCTTTTCGATGGCCGGATTCAAACGGGGAATTCGCCGCGCTTCACCTGGGGCTTGGGAAGGCGCAGGCGGCGGAACTGCAGGGAGCGCATGGAGCCGTACCAGACGGTGCCCCGCTCAACCTCGCCAAACTTCTCGGCCAGGCGCTTCTTGAGCTTCCTGGACAGGATGAACACGTCCACGAACACGGCCAGGAACATGACCCAGAAACCGCCGAGGACGTAGATCATCTGCTCGCTGCTCGCCGGGACCAGCAAGGAGATGATGACAAAGACAAGGGCGCCGAACATCAGGTACTCGCCAAGGCTGAAACGGGCATCCACGTAATCGCGGGCGAAACGCTTCTGCGGTCCCTTGTCGCGCAGCGGCAGGAACTTCTCGTCGCCGGTGTCCATGGCCTGGCGCATCTTGAGGCGCTGGTCCGCAATCGCGGTGCGTTCTGCCGCCTTGGAGGCCTTGCGGTCCTCCGGAACCAAGGGGCGCTTGCGGGCAGCCACCTGGGCGCTCCGCTTGGGCGTGGGCGCGCCCTTGCCGATGGCGGCATCGCGGGCCGCGGCCTCGGCAACTTGCTGGTCAACTACGTCCTGCGCCAGGGGCGCTTCCTTTTTACGTCCAAACACCCCTACAGAATACCCTGCGATGACGCGCCCGAGACCCAGCACACACCGGGCCTTAAGGGCGACAATCAAGCCGCAGAGGGCGGCGTCGCGGGCCGGGGACAAACGGGTCCGGAGCCTCCGCCGTAGCGCCGTGGCGCATTTGTCGTGATCCGGGACACGGGTAGTGTTTTGGCCATGACTTCATCACCCGCGGGGACCCCGCAGCCCTCAGCCGGCGGCGCCATCGACGCCGCAGCCCTCCGCCAGGCCGTTACCGAATCCTTCGACCAGACCGTCGAGCAGCTAAAGGCGCTCGTGGCCATCCCGGGCATCGCCTGGCCCAGCTTCGATCCCGCTCCACTGAACGCCAGTGCCGACGCCGTCGCCGAGCTGGTCCGCGCCAGCGGCTTCGAGGACGTCCGGATCCTGCGCTGTGACAAGGAGGACGGCACCCCCGGCGGCCCGGCCGTCGTTGCGCGCCGCCCCGCTGCGGCAGGCAAGCCGACCATCCTGCTCTACGCCCACCACGACGTACAGCCCACCGGCGACCTCTCGCTCTGGGAGACCGAACCGTTTACCGCCGTCGAACGCGACGGGCGGCTCTACGGCCGCGGCGCGGCGGATGACAAGGCCGGCATCCTGGCCCACGTCGCCGCCTACTCCGCCGTGACCCGGGTACTGGGGGAGGAGCTGGGCCTGGGCGTGACCTTCTTCTTTGAGGGTGAAGAGGAAGCCGGCTCCCCGACGTTCCGTGCCTTCCTGGAAACCCACCAGGAACTCTTGCGCTCCGACGTGATCGTCGTCGCAGACTCATCCAACTGGAAGGTCGGCATCCCGGCCCTCACCACGAGCCTCCGCGGCCTGGTCGACGGCACCATCGAGGTCAAGGTGCTGGACCACGCAGTTCACTCCGGCATGTTCGGCGGACCCGTGCTGGACGCCCCGACACTGTTGGCACGGCTCATCGCCACCCTGCACGACGAGGAAGGCAGCGTTGCGATCGAGGGACTCGTCAGCCGTGACGACGCCGAAGTGGACCTCACCGAGGAGGAGTACCGCAAGGACGCCTCGGTGCTCGACGGCGTCAAGCTCGCCGGCACCGGAAGCATCGCCTCGCGGATGTGGACCAAGCCCGCGCTCTCCATCATTGGTTTCGACGCGCCCGCCGTCGACGTCGCCTCCAACACCCTTCTGCCGCGGGCCCGGGCCAAGTTCAGCCTGCGCCTCGCACCGGGCCAGGACCCGGCCGAGGCCATGGACGCGGTGCGCCGGCACGTCGAAACGCACGCTCCGTTCGGCGCCGAAGTGGTATTCACTCCGGGGGAGAGCGGAAACGCCTTCCTCACGGACACCTCTTCCACCGCCGCCAGCATGGCGATGTGGGCACTCGGTGAGGCCTGGGGCGTACCGGCTGTCGAGACCGGGATCGGCGGTTCCATCCCCTTCATCGCCGACCTGACCGAGCTGTACCCGGACGTGCAGATCCTGGTCACCGGCGTCGAGGATCCCGATTCACGGGCTCACAGCGCCAACGAGTCGCTCCACCTTGGCGACTTCCGCAACGCAATCGTGGCCGAGGCGCTCCTGCTGGCCCGGTTGAACGCGGAAGGCCTGGCCTGAGCGGGCGGCGCATCGGGCCGGGGCAGTTGCTCCGTGGATCCGTCATTTCCGGGGAACATCCAGCCGGCGTTGACGGTTACGTCAGGAGTTAGAGCTACAGGTCTGATCGACGTAGCATGTAGCTATAGCCCATACCGTTTAAGTAGGGGCGGGCACCGCGCAGGCGGAGCCGCCACGACCGTCGTAAGAAGGTAGGCCATGAGCACTACAACCAATGAAAACAGCGCCGACACCACCGTCCAGGCGGACCAGGAACTGGCCAGCCACGAGGTCCAGCTGACCGACGTCGCTGCCGGCAAGGTCCGCAGCCTGCTGGAACAGGAAGGCCGCACTGATCTTCGGCTCCGCGTCGCCGTGCAGCCGGGCGGTTGCTCCGGGCTGATCTACCAGCTCTACTTCGATGAGCGGCTCCTCGAGGGCGACGCCGTCCGCGACTACGACGGCGTCGAGGTCGTTGTCGACAAGATGAGCGTCCCCTACCTCAGTGGCGCCAGCATCGACTTCGAGGACACCATTTCGAAGCAAGGCTTCACCATCGATAACCCGAATGCGGGCGGATCCTGCGCCTGCGGGGACTCCTTCCACTAAGGTCTAAGGCCGGGCAATCAGCCCGGCCTTAGTGCCGTCCGGGGGAGGGGCGCCGAAAGCGTCCAAAACTCCACCAAGGCACGGCGCGGACATGTGGGCGAAAACTCGCGGGGAGCGGTAAGCTCTACACCGAGTAGTAAAACTTTTAGTGTGCCCGGAACGCCATCGGCGGCCGGGCGACAGCAACAAGTAGGAAGGGCCGTCTGTGAGTTCGCAGAACCGAACCGGCAGCCGACGCAAACAGATCACTACGATCACTGGCTTGGCACTAGCCGGCGCGTTGGCTTTGACTGGATGTTCACCAGAGGTACAGAAAGGGTGGCTGCCCACTGAGCGTGGCACCACCAACCACACTGACCGCATCATGGACCTCTGGGTCAACTCATGGATTGCCGCGCTGGTCGTCGGCATCATTACCTGGGGTTTGATGATCTGGTGCATCGTCGCTTACCGGCGGCGCAAGGGCACCGTTGGTTTCCCCCGCCAGAACAGCTTTAACCTGCCCCTCGAGGTCTTCTACCTCACGATCCCGCTCTTCATGGTCCTGGTGTTCTTCTACTTCACCGACCGCGACCAGCAGGCGATCGACAACCGGGACCAGCCGGCCGACGTCGTTGTCGACGTGCGCGCCAAGCAGTGGGCCTGGGACTTCAACTACAAGAAGGGCGAAGTCGTCACCGGCGACGTCCACGAAGCTGGCGTCCAGGCACACCTCACCGGCAACGACGTGGACAAGGAAAAGCTGCCCACGCTCTACCTGCCGGTCAACAAGTCGGTTGACCTGGAGCTGAACGCCCGCGACGTCATCCACTCCTTCTGGGTGCCCGCTTTCCTGCAGAAGCGCGACATGATCCCGGGCAAGACCAACTACATCCGGTTCACCCCCACCAAAGAGGGAACCTACGACGGCAAATGTGCCGAACTCTGTGGTGAGTACCACTCCGAAATGCTGTTCCGCGTGAAGGTCGTCTCCGACTCGGAGTTCAAGGCCCACCTGGACCAGCTCCGCCAGGACGGCAACACCGGACTGCTCGGCGAAGAGTACGACCGCAACCCGGCCCCGACCGAGAACAAGTAAGGGGAGCGCGAAGTGGCTACGACCTACTCTCAGCCCTCCGGGATCCTTGAGGCTCCCGTAGTACCAAAATCCAAGGGACGCATCGTCGTCAACTGGATCACCTCCACCGACCACAAGACCATCGGGTACATGTACCTGATCGCGTCCTTCGTGTTCTTCTGCTTCGGCGGCGTCATGGCGCTGCTGATCCGTGCAGAGCTGTTCGAACCGGGCATGCAGATCCTGCAGACCAAGGAACAGTACAACCAGCTCTTCACCATGCACGGCACCGTCATGCTGCTGATGTTCGCGACGCCGCTGTTCGCCGGCTTCGCCAACGTGATCATGCCGCTGCAGATCGGCGCCCCCGACGTCGCCTTCCCGCGACTGAACGCGCTTGCCTTCTGGTTCTTCCTGTTCGGCTCCACGATCGCGGTGTCCGGCTTCATCACCCCGCAGGGTGCGGCGTCGTTCGGCTGGTTCGCTTACGCGCCGCTGTCCAACACGACCTTCAGCCCCGGCGTGGGCGGTGACCTCTGGGTCTTCGGCCTGGCGCTCTCCGGCTTCGGCACCATCCTCGGCGCCGTCAACTTCATCACCACGATCATCTGCATGCGCGCCCCGGGCATGACCATGTGGCGGATGCCGATCTTCACCTGGAACACCCTGGTCACCGCCATCCTGGTGCTCATGGCCTTCCCGCCGCTGGCCGCCGCCCTGTTCGCCCTCGGTGCGGACCGCCGCTTCGGCGCCCACATCTTCGATCCCGAAAACGGCGGTGCCGTCCTCTGGCAGCACCTGTTCTGGTTCTTCGGCCACCCCGAGGTGTACATCATCGCGCTGCCGTTCTTCGGCATCGTTTCCGAGATCTTCCCGGTCTTCAGCCGCAAGCCGATCTTCGGCTACAAGGGTCTTGTCTACGCCACGATCTCCATCGCCGCCCTGTCCGTGACCGTGTGGGCACACCACATGTACGTCACCGGTTCGGTGCTGCTGCCGTTCTTCTCCTTCATGACGATGCTGATCGCGGTTCCGACCGGCGTGAAGTTCTTCAACTGGATCGGCACCATGTGGCGGGGTTCCATCACCTTTGAAACCCCAATGCTGTGGAGCATCGGCTTCCTCGCGACCTTCCTCTTCGGTGGCCTGACCGGCATCATCCTGGCCTCGCCGCCGCTGGACTTCCACGTCTCCGACTCCTACTTCGTGGTGGCACACTTCCACTACGTTGTCTTCGGCACCGTTGTCTTCGCGATGTTCGCAGGCTTCTACTTCTGGTGGCCGAAGTGGACCGGCAAGATGCTCAACGAGCGTCTGGGCAAGATCCACTTCTGGATGCTGTTCCTGGGCTTCCACGGCACCTTCCTCATCCAGCACTGGCTCGGTGTCGAGGGCATGCCCCGTCGCTACGCGGACTACATGCCGCAGGACAACTTCACTTGGATGAACCAATTCTCCACCTACTCGTCCTTCCTCCTCGGGGCTTCGCTGATCCCGTTCTTCTGGAACGTCTACATCACCTGGCGTAGCAACGACAAGGTCATGGTCGATGACCCGTGGGGCTTCGGCGCCTCGCTTGAGTGGGCGACGTCCTGCCCGCCGCCGCGGCACAACTTCACCTCGCTGCCGCGAATCCGTTCGGAACGTCCGGCCCTGGACCTGCACCACCCCGAACTGTCCCAGTACTACACCGTCGACTCTCCTGCTCCGGCAGCAGCGGCGCTCGGTAACGCCGACCAGAAGGACCAAGCCCAGTGAAAATCGAATCAAGGATTTTTGGATTCGGAGTCTTCTTCTTCGTACCGGTCTCGATCGTTTACGGCTTCCTGACGGGTTGGTCGGAGTGGGTCGGCATCCTCGGAGTGCTCCTGCTGGCAGGCCTCGCCGGCATGATCGGCGCCTACCTCGGCTTCACCGGCAAGCGCGTCGGACWGCGCCCTGAGGACCGCAGCGACGCTGAGATCCACGAAGGCGCCGGCGAGCAGGGCCACTTCAGCCCCTGGAGCTGGTGGCCGCTGGTCCTTGGCCTTTCCTGCGCAGGCGGGTTCCTCGGCCTGGCCGTAGGGTTCTGGATCACCTTCATCGCCGGCGGCCTAGCCGTGGTTGCGCTTGTGGGCTGGGTCTACGAGTACAGCCGCGGTGACCACGCGCACTAGCGCCAGTCACCAACAAACGACGACGGCGGGCCCCACCATTGTGGTGGGGCCCGCCGTCGTTTTGTGCGTTCCGGGTGTTTTGCGGGTTGCGGCCGTTTGGTGCCGGGTCAGCCGGCCTGCGACTCAAGCAGGGAGCAAAGTTCCGTCAGGGCGCGCTCGGCGTCGTCCAGGCTCGAATCTTCCGGGACCGTCTCGGGCCGGACAGACAGCTCCACTTCGCAGCCGCAAGCGAAGTCTTCCGTCATAACCTCCAGCAGGGACCGGGCGTCCACGCCCGGCCTGCCGTCCTTGCTGATCGTGACGGCGAACCCACTCCGCATCACGGCCCGGACAAACGCGGCCGCGGGCCGGGCGTGCAGCCCGATCGAGGCCCGGACGATGGCCTTGCGTGCTGGCAATGGAGCTCCTCAAGTTCTTCAGGCGCCGGGTGGCGCCGGCGGCGTAGCGTGGTGGCCCGCCCGCGGGTCCAGGGACAGCCGTTCGGCAGGGGCATATCCCAGCGTAGCCGTGGGAGAGGACCCCGGCGAACCGGGACCGTGCGGTGGTCTAGACCTGCCGCCGAAGTGCCCTAGGCTTAAGGTATGAACGATTGCAGCAGGTGCCTCCGTGGGTTCTAACGCGGCCCGGATGGCCGGCGACATTGACCGGAACAGCGGTACGCCGATCTATGTCCAGCTCCGCGAGATCCTCCGCGCCCACATCGCAAGCTCCTGCCCGCCGGGCTCGGCGCTCCCCTCGGAGCGGGATCTCTCCGAACGCTTCGGCTTGGCCAGGATGACGGTACGCCAGGCCATCGACGCGCTGGTGGGTGAGGAGGTCATCGAGCGCGTGGTAGGCCTCGGTACGTTCGTCCGCAAGCCAAAGCTGGACCTTCAGGTCAAGCTGACGTCGTACAGCGAGGAAATGCAGCGCCGCGGCATGGTCCCGGCGGCGAAGGTGCTGAGCTTCGAGCAGATCAATGCCAGCGCGTTCCTGGCCCGCGAACTCCAGCTGGAGGAGGGCACTCCGCTTGTGCGGTTCCGGCGCCTCTTGCTCGCCGACAGCGAGCCCATGAGCGTGGACGAGAACTTCATTCCGGCCCACCGCGTGCCTGGGCTGCTCGATGGCGAGCCGCCGACGTCGCTCTACAACGTCCTGAGCGAACGCTACGGCTTGGTGATGGAGTGGGGTGAGGACATGATCGAGGCAACCGCAGCATCCCCGTCCACTGCCCGCCTGCTGAACGTCGAGGTCGGTTCGCCGTTGCTGAAGATCCAGCGCCACGCCTTCGTCGCGCGTGCGATGGTCGACTACTCGGTCTCCTACTACCGGGCCGACCGGTACAAGCTGTGGGTGCCGCTGCAGCGCCCTGGCGTGCGGCCCACCCGGAACTACGCTTCCGGCTACCGCCCCTGACCCCGCGTTCGGTTGATGGGTCCGTTGGAACACGGAGCCGTTGCAACACAAGAAAGGCCCGGTCCTGGTGGACCGGGCCTTTCTGTTGGCTAGCGTCGTGACTTAGTGGCTGAGCGTCTTCTGCTCGGCAGCCGCGTCGATCGACTCGTGGGTGCCGTGGTGCCCGTGCGCAGCTGCAAGCTCCGCCGGGGTTGCCGGGGCTACACGGTCCTCGAAGAACCACTTGGAGAGGAGCGCGCGGCGCTTCTCCTTGCGATCCACGATGCCGTGGCTGTTGGGCTCGGCCGGGAGCGGCGACGGGGATTCGAAGCCGACCAGCTTGTAGCGCTTGTATTCGTCCAGCGGGGCGTGGACCTCGATGAACTCACCATGCGGCAACCGTACGATCCGGCCGGTTTCGCGGCCGTGGAGGGCGATTTCGCGGTCCTTGCGCTGCAGGGCCAAGGCGACGCGCTTCGTGATGATGAAAGCGAGTACCGGGCCGATGAAGAACAGGGCGCGGAGCCAGTAGGTGACGTCGTTCAGTGCCACGTGGAAGTGCGTGGCGATGAGGTCGGAACCTGCAGCAGCCCACATCACGCAGTACCAGACGAAGCCGGCCATGCCGATGGCGGTACGGGTCGGGGCGTTGCGCGGACGGTCCAGGACGTGGTGCTCGCGGTCGTCCTTGGTGATCCAGCGTTCGATCCACGGGTACGTGAACATCACGGTGAACAGGATGCCCGCCGGGACCAGGGCCGGAAGCAGCACGTTGAAGGTGAAGACGTGGCCGAACCAGACCTGCTCGACGTGCCAGTTCCCGAAGGTGCCCGGCATCAGGCGCAGTGCGCCGTCAACGAAACCGATGTACCAGTCAGGCTGGGTACCGGCCGAGACGGGGGAGGGGTCGTACGGACCGTAGTTCCAGATCGGGTTGATGGTGAAGAAACCGGCCATCAGGGCGATGACACCGAACACGATGAAGAAGAAGCCGCCGGCCTTGGCCGCGTAGACCGGGCCGAGGGGGTAGCCGACGACGTTGCCGTCGTTGCGTCCCGGGCCGGGGTACTGGGTGTGCTTGTGCACGACCACCATGAAGAGGTGCACGGCGATCATCAGCAGGATCAGCGCCGGAACCAGCAGGATGTGGAGCATGTACAGGCGGCCGATGATTGCGGTGCCCGGGAATTCTCCGCCGAAGAGGAAGAACGAGATGTAGGTGCCGATCACAGGGATGGACTTGATCACGCCGTCGATGATGCGCAGGCCGTTGCCGGAGAGCAGGTCATCGGGGAGCGAGTAGCCGGTGAAGCCGGCTGCCATGGCCAGAATGAGCAGCACGCTGCCCACCACCCAGTTCATCTCGCGCGGCTTGCGGAAGGCGCCGGTGAAGAAGACGCGCAGCATGTGTACCGAGACCGAGGCCACGAACAGAAGGGCCGACCAGTGGTGGACCTGGCGCATGAACAGGCCGCCGCGGACATCGAAGGAGATGTTCAGCGAGGAGTTGTAGGCCACTGACATTTCGACGTTCTTCAACGGGAGGTAGGAACCCTGGTAGTGGGTTTCGGCCATCGACGGGTCGAAGAAGAAGGTCAGGAACGTGCCGGAGAGCAGCAGGATGACGAAGGAGTACAGGGCAACTTCGCCAAACATGAAGGACCAGTGGTCCGGGAAGACCTTGCGGCCGAATTCCCGAAGCATTCCGGAACCGCCAACGCGCTGGTCAACAAAGTCGGTAATGCGGCCGCCCTTGGTCTTGGCGACGAAGGTGGGGGTGTCAGCTGTTGATGTTGCGCTCATGCTCATCACGCTCCCAGTAGCTAGGTCCAACAGGTTCTTTGAAGTCGCTCGTAGCGTAGAGGTAACCCTCGTCGTCTACGGCAATGGGCAGCTGCGGGAGCGGCCGGCTGGCCGGGCCAAAGATAACCTTGCATTCCTGGGTCAGGTCGAAGGTTGACTGGTGGCACGGGCAGAGCAGGTGGTGGGTCTGCTGCTCGTACAGCGCAACAGGGCAACCAACGTGGGTGCAGATCTTGGAGTAGGCAACGATTCCGTTGTAGCTCCAGTCCTCACGGCCCGGGGAGGGCTTGAGGGATTCCGGGTTCAGGCGCATGAGCAGGACGACGGACTTGGCCTTTTCGTTCAGCTTGCCTTCCTCCAGCTCGTTGAGACCCTCCGGGATGACGTGGAAGGCGGAGCCGATGGTGACATCCGAGGCCTTGATGGGGGTGCCATCGGGGTCGCGGGTGAGGCGCTTGGTCTTGCCGCCAACCGGAGCCCACATGGTGTGGGCCAGCTTGTTGTCCGGACGCGGACCAAGGTCGCCGAAGACGGCCAGGGCCGGCAGGGGAGCGAGGGCGACGGCGCCGAGCAGGGTGTTGCGGATCAGCGGCCGGCGCTTGATGCCGGTTTCCTCGACGATGTCGTCGACGATCCGGACTGCGGCCAGGCGGTCCTCTTCGGTGCGGATGGCGTGGCGCTCTTCCGACACTTCGTGGTCCGGCATGAGGGCCTTGGCCCAGTGCACGATACCGGTGCCGATACCCAGCATCGCAAAGGCGGTGCCAATGCCCAGCAGGGTGTTCTGCAGCCGGATGGTGGCGATCGAGGAGTCAGCTCCAAGATCGATGGCGAAGTACGCCACCAGGAATATCAGGGTGCCAACGACGGAGGCACCGAACAGAATGGCCACCTGCCGTTCCGCTCGCTTTGCGGCCCTCGGGTCCGTGTCAGCCAGGCGCAAACGATGCGGGGGAATTCCAGGATCCTGGAACTTCTCCACCTCATTCTGACCAGCCGTAGCTACGGTGCCCGAGTGGTTCGGACTGCCGTCACTATGGTTGCCCATAATTCGCCTCATCCTTCTCTCGTCTCGACCAATGTCGAGTTAGTTTTCAATTCAAACTGCTGACGGATCAGCAGAAAATTCTTACAGGTGCCGCGGTGCGCCTAGGACGTCCGCGAAGTCAGCCAAATGGTAAAGGCGATGATGACGCCGAGGCCGGCGATCCACACGAACAGGCCTTCAGAAACCGGACCCAGGGCGCCCAGGTCGTTGCCGCCGGGGGAGCCGTTGGATTCGATCTGCTTCAGGAAGGTGATGATGTCGCGCTTGCCTTCGGGGGAGACGTTGGCGTCGGAGAAGACCGGCATGTTCTGCGGGCCGGTGACCATGGCCTCGTAGATGTGCTTGCCGGAGACGTCGGCGAGAGCCGGGGCGAACTTGCCTCGGGTCAGCGCACCGCCGGCGGCAGCAGCGTTGTGGCACATGGCGCAGTTGGTGCGGAACAGCTCGCCACCCTTGGCGGCGTCGCCCTTCTCATCGAGGACACCTGCCTCCGGGATGGACGGGCCGGGGCCGAGCGAAGCGACGTAGGCCGCGAGCTGGTGGGTCTGCTCCTCGTTGAACTGGGCGGGCTTCTTGTAAGCCTGCGGGCCGTTCATCTGCATGGGCATACGTCCGGTGCCAACCTGGAAGTCAACAGCGGCAGCGCCGACGCCGACGAGCGACGGGCCTGCCTGCGAGCCACTGGCACCCATGCCATGGCAGGTGGCGCAGTTAGCGGCGAACAGCTTGCCGCCCTCTTCTGCGTCGCTTGCACTGAAGCTCGTGGTGTCGGCCTTGGCCTGGTTGACGGTGGTGGCAACGGCGTACAGCCCACCAGTGATGAGGAGGCCCATCAGCAACAGTGCAACTGCTGCCAGTGGGTGACGTCGCTTCTGCGAGAGTGCCTTCACGTGGTGGTTCCTTTATTCGATCCTGCGTTGGCTCCGGGAGCCGCTTCTTGAAATTCTATCTCTTGTAGAAAGAGAGACAAGTGGGGCTACTTGAGGACGTAGATGACCAGGAAGAGGCCAATCCAAACGACGTCGACGAAGTGCCAGTAGTACGAGGTGACGATCGCGGAGGTTGCCTCAAAGTGTCCGAACTTCTTCGCGGCGAAAGAACGCCCGATGATGAGCAGGAAGGCAATCAGGCCGCCGATGACGTGCAGGCCGTGGAAGCCCGTGGTCATGTAGAACGCGGAACCGTAGGCGTTGGAAGAAAGCGAGACGTGCTCGGAGACGAGCATGGCGTACTCGGTCGCCTGGCCGGCCACGAAGAACGCACCCATGATGAATGTGAGTGTGAACCACTCGTTCATTCCCCAGCGGGTGAAGCTCAGGGGACCGCCGAGCCTGCGCGGCTGGAGCCGTTCGGCGGCGAAGACGCCCATCTGGCAAGTAAAGGAACTGGCCACGAGGACGATCGTGTTTACGAGCGCAAAGGGGAAGTTGAGCTTGGCTGTCTCTTCGGCCCACATCTGTCCGGAAGTCGAACGGAGTGTGAAGTACATGGCAAAGAGACCGGCGAAGAACATCAACTCACTGGACAGCCAGACGACGGTTCCAACGGAAACCATGTTCGGGCGATTCAGCGTCGGGTGCGCCGGGGTACTGGGGGCATGGGTCGCAGATGTCACATAGACATTATGTCTGTAAAAGTCCGTCCTGCCCAACGCAAACCGCGTTTTGGGGGGACTTTTTCTACAAAGACGCGAAATCGCGCGGAAAAGTTCCCGACCCCCTTCGCATTGGGCATTGCAGCCCCCGGCTCGATAGCATCGGAACGTGACTTCTCAGGCATCTGCACCGGCTGTAGCTAAGACTTGGCCGCGCCTCATCGGCGCCCTCATCAACGGTACGGACCTCACCGCCGGCGATACTGAGTGGGCCATGAGCTCCATCATGTCCGGCGAGGCAACCCCGGCCCAGGTGGCGGGTTTCCTGGTGGCGCTGCGGGCCAAGGGCGAGACGGTGGACGAACTCACCGGCCTCGTCGGGGCGATGATTGACTCTGCCAACCCGATCGAGATCGCGGGAGAGAAGCTGGATATCGTCGGCACGGGCGGCGACCAGTTAAATACCGTCAACATCTCCACCATGGCGGCCCTTGTCTCCGCCGGCGCAGGAGCCAAAGTGGTCAAGCACGGCGGCCGGGCGGCGTCGTCGAGCTCCGGCTCCGCCGACGTCCTGGAAGCGTTGGGGGTCCGGCTGGACCTTCCCATCCCGCGGGTAGCGCGGAACGCGGAAGAGGCCGGAATCACGTTCTGCTTCGCCCAGGTTTTCCACCCCTCGATGCGCCATGCAGCCGTCGCACGCCGGGAACTGGGTGTGCCCACGGCCTTCAATTTCCTGGGACCGATGACCAACCCTGCGCATGTTCAGGCGTCGGCCGTCGGCGTCGCGAATGAACGGATGGCACCGTTGGTGGCCGGTGTCCTCGCCAAGCGCGGCAGCCGGGGCCTGGTTTTCCGGGGTAACGACGGGCTGGACGAGCTGACCACCACGGGTCCGTCCCGCATCTGGGAAATCAGGGACGGCGAGGTCGTTGAGCAGGAATTCGACCCGCGCGAGCTCGGGATCCGCCAGGCCACCGTGGAGGAACTCCGTGGCGGTGATGCGGCCGCCAACGCCGCCGTCGTGCGATCGGTGCTGGCCGGCCAGCCGGGCCCGGCCCGGGATGCCACATTACTCAACGCCGCTGCCGGCCTGGTGTCGTTCGACCTGGACGCCTCAGGCCCGCTGACCGATCGGATGGCCGCCGCGATGAAGCGGGCCGAGGAGTCCATCGAGACGGGCGCGGCAGCCGCGGTGTTGGACCGCTGGGTTGCCCTGTCCCGCGGCTAAGGCGCTAGTTACTGCTCGAATCCGAGGGCAAAGGCCGCGTCGAGGTCGTGCTGGGAGTACGCGCGGAACGCGATATGCGTGGTGGTGTGCACCACGGCGGGGACCTTGGAGAGCTTGTCGGCGATGACGTCCGCAAGCTCCTCGTGCTTGGCGACGCGGGCGATCGCGATCAGATCCCACTCGCCGGTCACCGAATAGACCTCGCTGATGCCGGGAATGGCGGAGATTTTTTCAGCCGTCTCCGGAATAGCCGAAGCGTCGGTCTTGATCAGGACGAAAGCGGTGATCACGTGGGGACCTCTCAGATCTGTTGCGCCATTGCTGGGTTCTTGCCC
Source organism: Arthrobacter sp. 01T414 (assembly GCF_056398965.1). Classification (NCBI taxonomy): domain Bacteria; kingdom Bacillati; phylum Actinomycetota; class Actinomycetes; order Micrococcales; family Micrococcaceae; genus Arthrobacter; species Arthrobacter sp. 01T414. Next base: position 244,052 of record NZ_JBFTQK010000002.1, read on the forward strand.
GGCCCATGAGGCCGCGCCATCTGCTTGCCAGCCTAGTCCATCAGGCTCGTTGGCGGCGTGCCCGGAATCGCCGGGTGACCGCGAACAGCAGCCGGTAACCAAGCAGGAAAACGGCCAGGCTGAGCAGTGCGACAATCACGAACGGCAGGACCACCACTTGTCCGGTGAGCGCCCTAAGCAGCATGCCGACGGCCACCGTTCCCAGCCAGACGGCGGCGCCGGCGGGCCACAGTGCCAGGGGAGCCCGCCACAACCGGAGGGCGAGCCAGGCCACGGCCGCGCCGGCGAGGAAAGGCCACGCCGTCGCCAGGACGCCAGTGATGATCTCACCACGCTGATGTGCGTCCCGTCCGATGGCGGCGAACAGCAGGATGAGGACCGTGTCCGCGGCGGCTGCCAGCACCGCCGACCTGGCAGTCGACCGCGGGTGGGGGAGCAGGGGAGTGGTGGAGGGCATGCATTAAGCCTAGCTGCGGCCATTGCCGGACGCTGCCGCGGCCTAGCATGATGACCGGAGGAACCCGAGCTTCGAGCAAGGAGTTGATCATGACAACGCTGTCTAATCGGCCCAACACGGCCCTGATGGTGATCGATGTGCAGAACGGAGTGGTGGACGGCGCACACCGGCGCGATTCCGTCGTCGCGAACATCGCCGAGCTGGTCGCCAAGGCTCGTGCAGCCACCGTCCCGATCGTCTGGGTCCAGCATTCTGATGCGCAGCTGGAGCGGGGGAGTGAGGCTTGGCAGTACGTCCCTGAGCTGTCCCGGGCCGAGCACGAACCGCTGGTGCACAAGTCCTACGGTGATTCCTTCGAGGCTACGGATCTTGAGGAAGTCCTCGCCGCCGCCGGCGTCGGGCGACTACTCGTTGCGGGAGCGCAGACGGACGAGTGCATCCGGTCCACCATCCACGGAGCGTTTGTGCGCGGCTACGACGTGACCCTGGTGGGTGACGCGCACACCACCGAGGACTTGTCGGACTGGGGTGCGCCGCCGCCGGAGCTCGTCATTGCGCACACGAATCTTTACTGGGAGAACCACACGGCTCCCGGGCGTTCGGCCGGAGTAGTGGCGACCAGTGCCGTGCGGTTCGACGGCGGGGGCAGCTTGCTTAGCGACGGATAGGATCGTGTCATGGCCCGCCTTATTGCTCCGGACGTCAGCTACCACGCCTCCTGGCTGGAGGGATCAGCGGAGTTCGACGGCGTCCACAGGGACGGCGGCGGCGCGGAAGACTGGCCGCTGGAAGATCTCACGGACGCCGCCACCTTCCGCCGTTTCGTCGGTGCGCTCCTTGACGATGCGCTGCCCGAAAGCCCCCGGAAACCCGGGTACGTCCCGTGCACCTACCTGTGGATCGTTGACGGCGACACATTCCTGGGCTCGCTGGCCATCAGGCACGAGCTGAACAGTTTCCTCCTGAACGAGGGCGGCCACATCGGCTACAGCGTCAGGCCGTCCGCACGACGCCGCGGCCACGCGGCAAAGGCACTGGCCGATGCGCTTCCCGTCGCCAGGAACCTCGGAATCTCCCGGGCCCTCATCACCTGCGATGAGGATAATGCCGGATCCAGGGCGACTATCGAAAAGAACGGCGGCGTCTACGAAGACACCCGCAACGGCAAACGGCGCTATTGGGTCGACACCGGGCAGCCAGCGGCTGAGGGCCGGAGCGCGGAGCCGGCTGTGAAAGATTCTTTGGAACGACAGTAAGTCCTGGCCATGCCGGGGAAACCTTGTATCTAGCGGGACGTTCAGCCCGCCTTCACAGATATTGGGGGTTACACAATGAAAACGAATCGCGCCGGCTTCTTCACGGCAGCAACCGTGGCGGGTTTTGCCGTCAGCCTGATACTCGCCGGCTGTGGATCACAGCCGGGAGCGAGCCCTGCTGCCAGTCCCAACCTGGCAGTGTCTGACACGACTGAGCCCTTCACTTCTACGCTTGCCGTTGCGCCGGCGTCGACCGCAGCCCCGCGAGCCTCGGCTACCGGCACGGCACCGGGAGCGGCAGCTCCCGCACCCGCTTCGAAGCACGCACCCGAGACGTTGAAAACGTTCACCTTCCCGGACGGGCATATCTCCTTCGACTACCCGTCAACGTGGACCGTACGCACCATGCTCCCGCCCGGCGGGCTCCCCGGAATCGAAGCCGTTGTGGCCGACGATGCAGGCAATGACCTGCTGTCCTTCGCCAACGGAGTCACTGCTGGCTGCGCCGCCGGACCCGCGACCCGGCGGGTGCTGGATCAGGCGGTGGTGCCTGCAATGGCGGCACCGGATGGAACCCGGCCGGTCTTCGGGTTCGCCGTCGAATCCTACGGCGACGGCGACGCCTACAACATGGGCCTGGCCGATCCGCGCTCTCTAGCGGAGGGCGACGGCGTCTCCTCGTGGTGCAACCTGGTCCCCACAGCCAATGGCGGCCTGTTCAGCCGGGTTCTTTTCGACAACCCGGCGTTCAAGAACCGTGGAGCTGCCAGGGCGTGGATGCAAACCGAGCAGTACACGCAGCTCAAGGCCTTGCTGGTGAGCCTCGAGTACAAGTGACACCGGCGCGGGACTGCCGCGCAATCCTGCAGATTGGTTTGAATCGCGGCCGGACGGCCGCCGTTCCATGGAGAAATAATTGCCCGCCGGTGGGGGACCGGCGGGCTTTTCCATGCCGCGCCATGACTGCAGCCAGCTACAGCGGTGATCGATGGGTAGGCTGTAGCCGGCATCGACGTCGGCCTGGCGGCAACTCTTCCTAGTGGCCCGTCTGTCGCCTTCGAAGGCTGCCAGCGGTCGAGGACAAGGACGACTTATTGCGTGGGGTGAGTTAATGAGGCGGTTCCTGTGGTGGGGTCGTTTGTATTTCGCGGCCCAGGCTGTTGCCGGTCTGTCCTGGTGGGCCGCGGTTCTTGTATCGCCCCTGATTCGCCGCGCGACCCTCGGCGGCCTCGACGCTGCCGCCGTCGCCGTGTTCGACATTCCGCTGTTCGTCGTCGCCTCGGGGCTGGCCGCCCTGGGCTTCCGCGCCGCGGCTGTGGTGAGTGCCAGTTGGACCGGCGTCGTCGCGGTCGCGCTGGCGGCGTATGCGACGATCACGGCCGAGGCGGGTTGGGGAGTAGTGACCATGGGGGCAGCCGCCGCTGGCTCACTGATCGCGCTTTGTGCGGTTGTACTTGGGCGCATACCTACTGTCTGGATCATCCGCGGACCGTTCGCGTTCCGTCCCGCCGCCCGGCGTCCGACGGCGGCGAACCATCTGGTCGCAACGTTCGGGCAGATTGTCGTCTTCTGGGGCTTCTTCCTGGTGGTGCTTCCTCTCGCCATAGGGTTCCTGGAACGACGCTGGGCGGTGGCACTCCCGTTCCCATCCTTCGCCGGGGCCGCCGGCGCCGCGGTGCTGCTGCTTGCCAGCATCCTGGGCATCTGGTCGGCAGTTGTCATGTCGACGCGTGGGCACGGCACGCCACTGCCCTCAGCCATGCCCAACCGGCTGGTCATTGCGGGTCCTTACCGATGGATCCGCAATCCGATGGCGGTCGCGGGTATTGTCCAGGGCGCTGCAGTCGGCCTCGTCATGCATTCATGGCTCGTCATCGCCTATGCGATTCTGGGCTCGTTGGTGTGGAACTACGCCGTCAGGCCGCTGGAGGAAGCCGATCTCAGGGCTCGGTTCGGTCAAGAATTCGAGCAGTACCGCGCCGCAGTGCGCTGTTGGATCCCGAAAGTCCCGAAGGGGCAACGTACCCGGGGCGGCACACCGTTGGCGCGGTAGCCCGATCCAGCGCTGAGTGGCATCGGGGGAGAGGGAGCTATGCGAGACTGACCCCGTGCCCATCGACATCAAAGCCATGCTTGATCGGGTCGTCACTGAGGTGTTCGACCAGAGCTTCACCGTGGAAGATGCGACTTCCGACGATGATCCTTTGCGCCCCGCAGTCCGCGTGATCAGTGGTCTTGAACGGGACCAAACGGCAATCATTCGCGCCTCCTACGTGTGGATGGACGCTTTCATCCCCGAACTGAACGTGCAGGCATCCGGCGCCCCTGACGAGGACGACGTGGAGCAAGACAAGGAAGATGAGCTCCGGCGGATCTGCCTGGCTATGCGCGCCTATCTCCAGGGCGAAGCGCGTATCGAACAGAGGAGGCGCTTGTTCCGGCGAGGCACGGTCCCGGCCGTGATCATCGAAGTAGATGGCCAGGAGTGGCGTCTTGGCCGGAATCATTGGTCGGTAGGCTAGCCGTGGTGCGCTGATAGGACGCCTACTCGCCATGTCCCGGTAAGGGCTAGTAGCGGGGAGAGGGTCAGAATGATTCATCAGGGGTGATCAGCAAAGTACAAGCGGGAACGGCACTTATCCGTCTGAGTCCTACTGGCTGGGCGTTTCAACACATTAGGTTCCCGCTGTGGGCGGAGCAGTCACCACAACTCAGTCTGCTTCATTGGCGCTTCTGCCAGCGGCGTATCCTTCAGAGTGAGAAGTCGGCCGCGCGCGGTAGGCGTGCGGGTGCTGTGTCGTGCACGGTATTTAGGGGGATGTCGTGGAGGGTGAGAGTGGTGGCAGCCGAATCAGACTGAGCCCACGTGTCCGGGGCGCGATTAGAGTGTTCCTGCTGGTTGTGCTGATCATTCTTTCTGCGGGCGTGGCCAGCGGTGTCCTTTCGTACTCTGTGGTGGCGGTGGCGATAACCGGCCTCCTCGTGGGTCAGTTCTCCAGCGCAGACCGTAAGCCCCCGACCGACGTCGAGGGACGTCTTGGCTGGTGGAAACGCAGGGAACGTGGGGCCTTCTATACGGCCTGGTGGGTACTCATACTGTTCGCCGGCGTGCTGATCAGAACGCTTTCCGTCGACGGCGCGTCCTGGCGAACAGCCTTGATGTTGGTCATCATGGCTTTCCCGCTCTGGGTCATTCTCCGCAAACCTCCTGCACGTCCTTGGGACCCTGGCCGGCTTACGAAGTAATTGGCCGGCCGGCGCACTTGGGTGACGAACGCTTCAGGCGCGGGTCTTATCGAGTGAGGTGGGCTTCGCCGCGTAGCCTGCCATCGGGATCGCCGCATCGACGGCGTGTTTGTGGATGACTTGGTAGCTGTAGCCGAGTGCGTTTGCGACCAGGGTTGGTGGCAGTTCCTCGATGAGGCTGCGCAGGGCGGTGTTCCGTGCGCCGCCGAGATCGATCCCGAGGGCGCGGAGCTGGCTCATCATCGCGTCGGTATGGATGTGCTGGCCCGGGAGGGTGCCGGGGAAGAGCCATTGGCTCCCGGCGTTGCCGGTCTGTTGGTTGGGCCGGTCGTTAAGGTAGGCCCAGAACATGGGGGCGATCTGGGCGGGAACCAGCGCGGGGGTGTTGCCCAGGCTCAGGTGGAGCCCGTCGGGCAGGGCTTGCAGGTCCGCGCATTTCAAAGCGGAGATCTTGCCGACCGGTTGGCCGAAGAGCAGCAGGATCAGCCCCGCGACGCGGAATCCCAAGGGCGCTGCTGTGGATTCGATGCAATGCCGGATGAGGGTGAGGCGTTGCTGTTGGGTGATGAGCGGCGTGGTGGCGGCGTAGCGGTGCGGTATCTGAAGGCTGCCGATTTCCTTGTTTTTGATCTGCCAGACGAGGAAGGTGCGGATGGCGTATCGGGTCGTGGGCCCTTCGCTCAGGTATTGGTTCAGGTGCGTCTGCTTCAGGCCGTCGATGGCGAGTCCGTGCTCCGCGTGTAGCCATGCAAGGAACTTGCCGGTTTCGGTGATTTCCTGTTTCGCGGAGCGGACGGCGGTGTTCAGCGACTTCCCGGGGCTGGCCATTTGGCGGAGGCGTTTGAGGTGGTGCCATCGGGCGAAGCGTTCGATGGGCGCCTGGATGTGCGGTGTTTCGGAGAGGTCCTGGATGCGGGCCGTTAGCCATGCTTCGAAGGCGGCGAGTTGGCGGTCGCGGTCCGGGAGCATGCCGTGGTGGACGAGCAGTTCGCGAAGGTATTCCACTGAGCGTGAGGCGGGCAGCGCGTCGAAGGACTCGTGAGTGAGGGCGATGCTTCGGGTGCCGAGACCGGTGAGGAGTTCCTTGCTGTTGGCCCCGCGCATCCAGGTGTAGACGCTCTCGGGCCTCGCTGCGTCGGCGAGCACTCCGATGAGGCGTTTGAGGCGCAAGTCCGGGGGAGAGTTGGGGTGGAGCAGGGCATCCAGATCGGAGCGGAGGACGCAGCGGATGCAGTGGCCGGCGCGGAATCGTTCGGTTTCGGTGCCGCAGCTCTCGCAGGTCATGTTGGTGGTGATGCCCGCGCAGTCCCTGCAGATGTCGGCGCCGTCGGCGGTCCTGCCGGGGAGCAGCCTGTCTTCGCCGCAGTCGGGGCACGTTCCGCGCGTGCGCAGTGCAGCGGTGAAGCAGATCCCGCAGATCGGTCCGTCGGGCCAGGTCACGCGGATCTTGGCGGCCATGCGTCCGCATCGGGCGCACCGGTGGTCGCCGGGGGACCGGGGCCGGCCGCGGGTCCCGGGCTTAGTCGTCGTCAAGGATCCTGGCCCTGACAGGCTTGTAGGCGTCAGCAAACCTGACCACGTTTTCCCCGGACGCGGCGGCCTGTTTCTGGCGTTTGGTCCTGGCATCGGTGGCCGTGAAGGTGAACAGYTCGTTTGCCTCGACTCCGAAGATGTCGCAGAGGGCGGCCAGGAGCTGGAAGGAGATCCGTTCAGGGTTCTGGCTGACCATGCGGTAGATCTGTGATTCGGAGAGGGTGATGCCTCTCTCGCGCAGGGGTGCCACGAGTTCGCGGGTGTTGCGCATGCCGTGCCGGGCCATGAGCTCCCGGGCCCGCCACCGGTATTCGATGTCGCGTTTCATTGTCTTTCCTCCTTCGGCCCGACGGCTCTGTCAATCATGCCTTCCAGCACACGGTTGAGCTCACTCGTCTGATAGTCGCTGGAGACGGCCGTATAAAGGGACGTCGTCGAGGCGTGTTCGTGGCCGACCTGCCGCTGGACGAAGGTGTGGTCGAAGCCGAAGTGCTCAAACAGATGGGTGACATAGGACCGGCGCAGGGAGTGGATGTCCAGGCCCGGCGGATAACCGAGTTCATCGATGTAATCCCGGAAGCGGCGGTGCAGGTTGGACTTGGGAACCGGCAGCCCGTTCGCCGTGGGAAAGACCTCCGGCACCGCCGGTGCCAGCCACGGCAGTCCGGTCCGGATCCAGGTGTCCACGACGGTCGGGGACCAGTCAAAAACCGTCAGCACGGAGCGTCGCTTGGGCGGCGAGCCGCGCTGCGCCTTGCCATATCTGACCTGCAGGACCCCGAACTCGCCGAACTGCGGGGCCCTGCGGTTCCGGGAAAAATCCACGGTCTGCAGGTGCGTGACCTCATTGGCCCGCAGGCCCCAGGCATAGGCCGTTTTGAACAGAGTGGCATCACGGTAGGCGGCGACCGCTCCCTTTCGTCCGGAGGCCAGGACCCGTTCGACCTCGAGATCCGCCAGATCGAAGAATCCCTGCAGTTCGGACCTGGTGAACGGCCGCTTGGCTGGTGCCTGCTCGTTGTTCTGCCCATGGCGGGCGCGGTTGAACTCGGTGATGATCTGGGCAGGGGAGCGGCCGAATGCCTGGATGCAGATGCTGTCCCACTCGTAGGCAGGATCGGTCAGGAAATCGCAGAACACCTTCAAATGAGTCTGATAGGCCCGGATGGTGGCAAACGCCAGGTTCACGATCGACCGCTCGTGGGCGAAGAAAGCATCAGCGTCACCGACGGTCCAGTCCCACGGAAAATGCCCCGTATGATCCACGAAACGCCGGACAAGACTTTCCCGTCCTCGGATCGTGCCGACCGTGAAGTTCCGAGCCAACTGCTGCCGTTTCCAGCCCGTGAGCATCTCCTCGAACACGGCATCCGCGGACACCGCGTCCTGGCGCAGCGGAAGCCTGATCAGCCGGCCCTGCTCGGGGTCCATCGCGCCTCCGCTACGTCTGCAAATAATGCTTTTAGCGTGCATAAAATGCGAATCCATGTCAAGGAAACCCCGAAAATCCGCGGAATTAGCAGCCTTCGCTGCTCCTCGAACCTGTCGACCACTCGACGCGCAGACCAGACGCCCGGCGCGCTGTCGAACAGGCTTGGATCCCTGCAATGGCGCGGATTTCAAGCCCCAGGAAGCCGGGTATAGGGGAGGCGTATCACCGGGTCCTAATCTGCAAATTCTGCAATTGGATCACTTCTACTTGACATAATGTTGATTATCGGCGTTATGACAGGACGAGTAGAAGTAGCTCCAGGAAAGGCTTGCGGCCCTGCATTCATAGGTCACCGGACTGCGCCTGGTGGCAATCAGCAACTCGTACGGCGTGCGGAACGCGCTGGTGCAGGCGGTCAGTAGCCGTACCTGTTGACTACGATCTGCACGATGTGGGTCTCGTCATCCGGACCGTAATCACTGATCGTGATTCGTACGTTCCACCCGTCAATAACCCCAACGCCCCGGCAGTTCAGTCCGCCGGCATCCACACGGGGATTTCGCTCACACGGCTCAAACTCCTGCGGGAGCAAACCAACCTGCTGAACGTACCGTTCCAAGTCACCCTCGCGGTACTTTCGGTGAGTGTCCCAGCGGTACGCGTACTGGGAGCAACGTCCATCGAGAGGAATGCACAGCGCGCCGCCCACCGGCTCCTGGGTATCCAGGCGCTCCCACCCCGGCTCCGATTGCAGGCGGTCGGCAATGGCGCGGAGCTCCGTGATGATCTGATCGCTCTTCCATGAGGCCCATAGGTAGAAGACGGCGACAACGGCGATCGCGCCTGCCAGCACAGCCAGCCATGCTTTGCGGCCCTTGCTCAATTTCGTACCTGCTCCCCCTGGCCCATCCACTTTGCTTGGAAGGCCCCTTTTCCAGTCAAGACTCAAATAATAAGTCCAACAATGAACAAAGTTCCTTTTCACCTAAGCTCGATCGCGCAGCTCATTCCAGGACTGAATAACATTATCCTGCTGCCTGAGGCAAAGCTCTCGCTCGCTGAGGCAAAGCAGAAGCGTGTGCCGTCGGATTCTAAGTTCCGGCACCCAAGGCTCTACAGCCACTAGGGACCCCGGTCCTAGGCGCCTGAACCCTCGCCCGCGCGAACCTAGCAAGCAAGAACCGGCGGGCTACTCCCCCAAATAAAATAGTAATTCTATTTACATGTCAACTGAAACATATAAAGAGCAATTTTCGCATCTCAATAATTGTCCGCCATTAGTCGAATTTACAGTAATTACCGCGAGCCTTGCTTCATATCGATCGCTGACTCACTATTTCCCGACGTAAGCCGCTAAATGCTCCCCCGTGAGCGTCGACCGTGCGGCTACCAGCTCCGCGGGCGTGCCCTCGAAGACGATCCTGCCGCCGTCGTGGCCGGCCCCGGGACCGAGGTCGATGATCCAGTCGGCGTGCGCCATGACTGCCTGATGGTGCTCAATGACAATGACGGATTTGCCCGAATCAACCAGCCGGTCCAGCAGCCCCAGCAGATTCTCGACGTCGGCCAGGTGCAGACCGGTGGTCGGCTCGTCGAGGATGTAGACCTCGCCCTTCTCAGCCATCTGGGTGGCGAGCTTGAGCCGCTGACGCTCGCCGCCGGAGAGCGTGGTGAGCGGCTGGCCGAGACTAAGGTAGCCGAGGCCGACGTCGGCGAGCCGGTCGAGCACTTTGTGGGCCGCCGGGGTCTTGGCATCGCCGTCGCCGAAAAACTCCTCAGCTTCGGTGACGGACATGGCCAGTACTTCCGCGATGTTCCGCCCGCCCAGGGTGTACTCGAGCACCGAGGCCTGAAACCTCTTGCCTTCGCATTCCTCGCAGGTGGATTCCACCGTGGCCATGACGCCGAGCTCGGTGTAGATCACACCGGCGCCGTTGCAGCCGGGGCAGGCGCCCTCCGAGTTGGAGCTGAACAGCGCCGGCTTGACCGCGTTGGCCTTCGCGAACGCCTTCCGGATCGGTTCAAGCAACCCGCTGTAGGTTGCCGGGTTGCTGCGGCGCGACCCGCGGATGGCACCCTGATCGATGACCACCACTCCGTCCCTGCCCGCGACCGAGCCGGTGACCAGCGAGCTCTTGCCGGACCCCGCGACGCCGGTCAGCACGCACAGCACGCCGAGCGGGATGTCGACGTCGACGTCCCGGAGGTTATGCGTCGAAGCGCCGCGGACCTCCAGCGAACCCGAAGATGAGCGCACGGAGTCCTTGAGGGCGGCACGGTCATCCAGGTGGCGGCCGGTGGTGGTGTCACTCCCCCGCAGGTCTTCGACGGTGCCCTCGAACACGACTTCGCCACCGCCGCTGCCCGCGGCCGGCCCCAGATCGATCACGTGGTCCGCGATCGCGATGGTTTCGGGCTTGTGCTCGACAACGAGGACGGTGTTGCCCTTGTCCCGCAGCTGCAGGAGCAGGCCGTTCATCCGTTCGATGTCATGCGGGTGAAGGCCGATTGTTGGCTCATCGAAGACGTAGGTGATGTCGGTGAGCGATGAGCCGAGGTGCCGGATCATCTTGGTCCGCTGGGCCTCTCCCCCGGACAGGGTTCCCGCGGGCCGGTCGAGCGAAAGGTAACCCAGGCCGATGTCCGTGAAGGAATCAAGGAGGTGCTGCAGTCCGCCGAGCAGCGGCGCTACCGATGGTTCCGTCAAATCCCGGACCCAGGCTGCCAGGTCGCTGATCTGCATCGAGCAGACGTCGGCGATGTTCTTACCGTTGATTTTCGCGGACCGCGCTTCCTTGCTGAGCCGGGTGCCGTCGCAGTCTGGGCATCTCGTGAAGGTGATGGCCCGGTCGACGAAGGCGCGGATGTGCGGCTGCATGGAGTCAGGGTCCTTGGAGAGCATCGACTTCTGGATCTTCGGGATCAGGCCCTCGTAGGTGAGGTTGATGCCCTCGACCTTGATCTTGGTCGGTTCCTTGTAGAGCAGGTCGTGGAGCTGCTTCTTGGTGAACTTGCCGATCGGCTTTTCCATGTCGAAGAAGCCGGAACCGCTGAAGATGCGGCCATACCAGCCGTCCATGCTGTACCCGGGAATCTTCAGCGCGCCCTCCGCCAGCGACTTGGTCTCGTCGTAGAGGGCGGTCAGATCGAAGTCGGAGACCGAGCCCATGCCTTCGCACCGGGGACACATGCCGCCCAGATAGACCGCGTTCTGGACAACGCTTTTCTCAACCCGCCCGCCTGCCTTTTCCGTGCTCATCACCCCGCTGGCTTTCCGGGTGGGGACGTTAAAAGAGAACGCCGTGGGAGGTCCCACATGCGGGGTCCCGAGGCGGCTGAAGAGGATTCGCAGCATGGCGTGGGCGTCGGTGGCGGTTCCGACGGTGGACCGGGGGTTCGATCCCATCCGCTCCTGGTCGACGATGATCGCCGTCGTGAGTCCCTCGAGGTGGTCGACGTCGGGCCGCGCCAGCGTGGGCATGAAGCCCTGGACGAAGGCGCTGTAGGTCTCATTGATCATCCGCTGCGATTCAGCGGCGATGGTGGCGAATACGAGCGAGCTCTTCCCCGAGCCGGAGACACCGGTGAACACGGTCAGCCGGCGCTTCGGGATCTCGACGCTGATGTCTTTGAGGTTGTTTTCCCGGGCGCCCTGCACGCGGATCAGGTCATGCGTGTCGGCAATGTGGGACGCCGGCGTCTGCGGGGGCCTCTGGGAAACCGTACCGGTGGCCATGCTCATCGTCTCTCCCTCTGTTCGGCGTGGCCGGCCCTGGGGTGTCCGACGGCGTCGCCTGGCTCAATGTCACCAGCTTAGAACAGACGGTGGGCTAATCCTCCGACGGCCAAGCCGAACACTGTGGTCAATCCATTGTCTTATCCGCCGACCTCGCTGAGAATGAACCATGACGGTCTACCTGAGGTCCCTGGAAACTGCTGTCCCGCCAACCGTATTGATCCAATCCGAAGCCCGCGACGTGTTTGCAGCCCAGCCGGGACTCAGCCGGCTCGGCTCCCGGCTGGTCAGCACCTGTTTCGACTCCGCCGCCATCGACACCCGCTACACCGCCGTCGGGGAGCTCACCACCGGCAGCCGGGCGGAGAATCCGCAGTTCTTCGACCCCGCCACCGGCCTTTTGCTCAGTCCCAGCACCAAAGTCCGGAACGACATCTTTGCCACCGAAGCCAGCAGGCTGTTCATCGAGGCGGCGGACAGGGCGCTGGCGGCCTGCCCGGGTATCGAGGCCCGCGACATCACCCACCTCGCCACGGTCTCCTGCACCGGCTTCTTCAATCCCGGCCCTGACTACAAGATTGTCCGCGCGCTCGGGCTGAACCCCGCGGTCCAGCGCTACCATCTGGGCTTCATGGGTTGCTACGCCGCCTTCCCGGCACTGCGCGCGGCCAAGTCATTTTGCGAGGCGGACCCTGAGGCCGTGGTGCTGGTGGTCTGCGCCGAACTTTGTTCCCTCCACGTCCGGACGTCCAATGACCCGGACACGATCATGGGATCGGCCTTGTTCGCCGACGGCGCGGCTGCCGCCATCATCAGCGCCCGAGAAATTCCCGATGAGCCGGGCCTGATGACCCTGGACCACTTCGAGACGGTCCTGACGCCAGTGGGCGAGGAAGCGATGGCCTGGAACATCGGCGACGAAGGCTTCGAAATGGTGCTCGGCACCTACGTCCCACACATCATCGACGACCACATCATTGGCGCCCTGGAACCGCTGCTGTCCAGGGATGAGTCGCTGATCGGACTCCCCTACCGCGATATCCGGCACTGGGCCATCCACCCTGGCGGCCGGAGCATCCTCGACAAGGTGCAGTCCCGGCTTGAGCTCACCGATGAACAGCTCGTTCCGGCCCGGGAGACGCTCCGGAACTACGGCAACATGAGCAGCGCCACCGTGCTCTTCGTGATCCGGCACATCCTCGACCTCCCCGCCGGTGGCGGCGACCCCCACGATGAAAACGACGACGCCGGCAGTGACGGTGTCGGTGAAGGCGGTGAACGGATCTGCTCGATGGCGTTCGGGCCGGGGCTGACGGTGGAGACCGCGCTCTTCACTAAGATCACGGCGCCGCGGACGCCGGACCACGATGCCGACCGGGATGCAGACCGGGATGCCGACCGGGAACGGCCCACGGCGCTCCGGGCGGAACAGGCCCTGGCCTGAGCGGGGGCGCCCCGGTGCTGCTGCGGACTCGGGCCCTGGACGCCATCGAGGAGATGGACCGTCCCGATTGCGATCCGGCAAGGCTGGGACGGACCTACGCCCAGTTCGCCTTGGTGAATCGCGCCGTATCCGGCTGGAGGGGGATCTACCGGCAACACCTCCGGCCGAGGCTCACCGCCGGCACGCCCACCACGCTGTTGGACATCGGTTGCGGCGGCGGCGACGTGCCAGTGCTGCTGTCCCGCTGGGCGGCCCGGGACGGATTGAGCCTTGAGGTCACGGCCATCGACCCGGACCCGCGGGCCGCCGCGTTTGCCGCCCGCCGCAGGACCCGCGCCGGCGTAACGTTCCGGCGGCAGACTGCGGCGGAGCTGCTCGCCGAAGGTGCCCGCTTCGACGTCGTCGTCTCCAACCACGTGCTGCATCATCTCGGCGCCGATGAACTGACCGCGTTCCTTGCCGACTCGGCCGCCCTGAGCGCCGGTACCGTCGTGCACAACGACCTCCGCCGCAGTCCGGTAGCCTACGCGCTGTTCTCGGCCGGTGCCCTGCCGTTCCTTGGCTCCTACATCCGCGAGGACGGCCTGACATCAATCCGGCGCAGCTACACCGCGGCAGAACTCCGCGCCACCGTGCCCGCCGGCTGGTCCGTGGTGCCCCGCTCCCCCTTCCGCAACCTGCTACTCCTGGAGAAGACACCCGTTTTCCGCGGCGGGGCCGGCGTGTGAGTGACGTCGTAATCCTCGGCGGCGGACCGGTCGGGCTTTTTATGGCGGCCCTGCTGCTGCAGCGCGGCGTCACGGTCAGGGTGCTGGAACGGCGGACCGGACCGGAACCGCACTCACGGGCCATCGGCATCCACCCGCCGGCGCTGGAGGCTCTCCGCCGGATCGGGGTGGACCGGGAACTCGTCCGCCGCGGCGTCGCGATCCGGCGCGGACTGGCCCTCAACCGGGGCACCACACTGGCCGAGATGTCCTTCGCCGGAGTGTCCGAGCGGTTCCCCTTCGTGCTTTCGCTGCCTCAGAGTTCCACGGAGGCCGCGCTTGAGAGGCGGGTGCAGGACCTCGACGCCGACGCACTGCGCCGCGGCGTACGCGTGACGGGACTTCACGACGACGGCGCCCATGTCACGGTTGTGGCCTCGGCTGCCGGCGGGGAGGAACGCATTGCGGCTCCCCTCGTGATCGCAGCCGACGGGGTACGCTCAACGGCCCGGGCTGCGCTCGGCGTGCCGCTGAGGCGCCGGGACTACCCGGACCGTTACCTCATGGGCGACTTCGCCGACGACACCGGATTCGGGGCCGATGCCGCGCTGTTCCTTGCCGGCGACGGAATCGTCGAATCGTTTCCGATGCCGGGGAAACTCCGCCGCTGGGTGGCGCGGCTGGGTCCGGAGGCGGTCCATGCCGGGGCCGGAAGCGCGGCTGCCGCGTGGCTCGCCCGTGAGGTGCACCGCCGCACCGGCGTCGACGTCGAACCCGGCAGCAACAGCATGCTCAGCGGCTTCGGTGTGCGATCCCGGCTGGCCCGCAGGATGGTGGTGGGCCGCGTCATCCTGATCGGCGACGCGGCCCACGAGATCAGCCCGATTGGCGGCCAGGGCATGAGCCTCGGCTGGCTCGACGCCCTGGCGCTGGCGCCGCTCGTGCCGGCGCTCTTGGCGGGGAACCGCACTGGACTGGCGGCCTTTGAACGGGACAGGATGCGCCACGTGGCGCGCGCGGCGCGGCAGTCGGAGATCAACATGGCCCTGGGCCGGCCGCTCAGCCGCGTACCGCTGGCAGCACGCAACGGTGTGATCGCCGCCGCGGCTGCCGTCCCGGCCGTCAACAACTTCGTGGCCCGCCGGTTCACCATGCATTAGGGCGGGCCGGGCCGGGCGCCTAGCTCGGCAGAAAGTAGCAGTCGTAGCTGTGCTGTCTGATGATCCGGCCCTCACGCACCTCAAACACCGAAGCCGTCCGCGCCCGGATCTCGTCTCCTTTGTCCCAGTGCGGCAAATCCATCATTGCGGTGGCGGACCACTCGGCCTCCAGAACCACCCGGCCACCCTCGCACGTGCTGCGCCGGACTTCGAAGCGTTGCCCGGAAACGATTTCTCCGCTGTGCTCGGCACCGTCCAGGACCTGGTCAYGGCTCCGGATGGATCCCTCAGGAGCGAGCAGGTGCGGCGCCTCGGTCAGGGTGTACTCGTTGGCCAGGAAAGGGCCGAGCGCTTCGGCGCCGCCGCCGGCTTCGATGGCCCGAAGCAGGCCCAGCACACAGTCCAGGGGTGTCGGTGAAGTCATGGACCGAGACTAGCCGAACCGCGCCGAGGGCGTGCCGGCAGGGGTGCCGCGGCCTAGACTGACCGCATGGGAAGCCTCCCCCCAAAGCTCAGGCGGGCTGCCGCGGTGCTGGTCCTGCTCGCGGTGGCATCGTGCAGCGCGGCCACCGGCCCGGCACACACCGACGCGGCACGAACTAGCAATGGGGCGACGCCGGCGGCTGCCGCAAGCGGGCCGCTGACTGCGGAAGTCAGCCAGTTCCGCGACAACTACAGCAAGCAGATCATCGAGATCCAACTCACCAACACCACCGGCGAAGCCGTCACCGTGACAGCGGCGGGGCTTCGGAGTCCGCTTTTTGTAGCCCGGATCGACTGGGCGCCGGCGCCGGCAGGAATCGAGCTGCCGCCCGGCCAGGCGAAGAGCCTGCCGGCCCGGCTACCGGCGGCCGCCTGTCCGGAGGCGGCCGAACCCGGGCAGGTGCCGCCGGGGTCGAGCCCGGCCGACTCAGGCGCCGTCGTCGAGGTCCGGATGGCCCCTGGCCGGACAGCGGGAGAGACGCTCAGCCTTGCCGCCTCCGACCCCTTCGGTGTGCTGGCCCGGAACAACACCGAGCTTTGCGTTGCCCAGGCCGCCGCGGCGGTGGCAAGCTTCAGTTTCAGTCCCCGCCTCGAATTGTCCGCGGATGCCCGTACGGCCGTCCTGCGGCTGGTGATCACCCCGCGAAACCCGGCCGGTGCTGCCCGGGACGGATTCCTGACGATCAACAGCGTCGGCGGGACCACCTTGCTGGAAGAGGATCCAAGCGCTCCGTGGCCGCGCGGGCTTCGGGTGGACGCGTCCGGCCCGGCACGCGAGGTGCGGCTCGGTATCCGCCCGGCCAGGTGCGATCCCCACGCTGTGGCTGAGGACAAGGTGGGTACCTTGATTCCCCTGCGGGTCACCGTCGGGGGACGTGCCGGGGTCCTGAAGGTGGCGGCAGGGGCACAACTGCGGGGACTCGTTTACGATTTCGTCACTTCAGCGTGCGGTCGCCAGTAGTCTGTAGCCATGTCTTCAGACACGAGGAACGACGCAAACACCAACGCCCCCATCGCCGAGATCAGTACCGAGCGCCTGCGGGAAACCGTGGACCAGATCCTCAACGCAGGCGTGCTCCCGCCTATCGTTCAGGTGGGCCACCCGGTTCTTCGTCAGCAGGCGGTCCCCTTCGCCGGCCAGCTCGACGACGATGAACTTGGCAGGCTGATCGACCTGATGCGCAGGGTCATGCACAAGGCGCCGGGGGTCGGCCTCGCGGCACCGCAGCTGGGCATCCCCCTGCAGATTGCCGTGCTGGAGGACCGGTTCGACGTCGACCCTGAGGTGGCGGCGGCCCGGGGCAGGGAGCCGTTGCCGTTCTTCGCCATGCTGAACCCAAGCTATGTGTCGCTCGGTTCGGCCAAGAAGGCCTTCTACGAGGGCTGCCTGTCCCTGAATGGGCTGCAGGCGGCGGTGCTGCGTCCGGAGTCGGTGCGGTTGGACTTCACTGCGGTGGACGGCTCCGCGCAGCAGCGTGACTTCACTGGCTGGCAAGCCCGCATCGTGCAGCACGAGACCGACCATCTGCACGGAATCCTGTACCTGGACCGGGCAGAATTGCGCTCGCTGAGCAACAACGCCGAGTACTCCGCCCGCTGGGCTCAGCCGGACATCGAGCTGGCCCGGCAGGAACTGGGGTTCCTGCCGGGCGAGTCTGCCGGTTAGAGGACGGCCGCGTCAACCGCCGGAGCCGGATTGGCCGCCGTCGGAAGGTGCCGTGACCACCACTGCAGGATCTGCTCGAAGCGCTGCCGCCGGTGATGCGGGGTGCCGGAGCGGGACAGCTCGTGGTTCTCGCCTGGGAAGACCAGGAAGGCGGCCTCCATCCCCTGTTGCTTGAGCGCCGTGAAGTAGCGCTGGCCCTGCTCCACCGGGCAGCGCAGGTCCTCCTCGCTGTGGATGACCAGGGTGGGCGTACGGACCTGCTCCACACGGGCCATCGGGCTTTGCGCCGTCATTTGGTCCGCGGTGCGGCCGGTGTACTCGCCGCCGAAGAACCAGCCGATGTCCGAGGAGCCCGTGAAGCTCACCGGATCGAGGAAGCCACGCTCCACGATGGAGGCCTTGAAACGGTGGTCGTGGCTGATGGTCCAGGCCGTCAGGTAGCCGCCGTAGGATCCGCCCATGATGCCCAGGGCAGCGTCGTCGAGCTCCTCGAACTTCTGCAACGCCCCGTCCAGGAAAGCGAGGACGTCCTGCATATCGACGGTGCCCATACGTTCCTTGATGGAGCGGCCGTGGGCTTGGCCGTAGCCGGCAGATCCGCGCGGATTGCACATCAGGACCGCGTACCCGGCCGCCGCGTAGACCTGGGCCTCATCGAAGAGGGCCCCGGTGAACTGTGCGAACGGGCCGCCGTGGATGTTGAGCAGCACCGGGTGCGGTCCCTCGCCTGCCGGCCGGACCAGCCAGCCATGCACCGGGTAGCCGTCCCCGGACGCGAAGGTCAGCTCCTGCGGGGCGAGGATCCCGGCGTCGTCCCGCAACGGCGCCGAGAAATCGCTCACAACCCTCAACTGGTTTCCCTCAAGGACGGCAACGTCCCCGGCGGTTTCCGCATCGGTGAAGCTCAGCACCAGCGTGCCCGAGCCCTCGGCCGCACCGGTGACAACGCGCTCGCCGTCGAGCGCCACCCCGTGTTGACCGGAGGGTCCGAACTCGAGGAGCTGCACGGTGCCGCGCGCGTTATTCAGAACCAAGGCACCGTCCTGGCCGTTCAGTTCGATCCCGCCGCCGGCCAGATCCATGGTCTCCGGATCGCTGAGCAGGACGGCATCCCCGCCCCCTGCAGCCATCACGTACAGGGCAGTGTTGCGGGCCACGAAGTCCGTACCCTCGGCGCCAAGATCCTGCGCCAGGAAGTACAACCACTCGCCATCCCGGCTTTGCCGGACAGCGGTGACGGATAGCCGTCCGGCGTCGCCGCCATTACCGGGCGTCACAGCCTCCGGGCCCACTTCCCCGGAGCCGGGGTCAGCCGGCACCCTGTAAATGCCGCTGACCAGGTCGTTGTCGCTGCCCTCGTGCAGTGCCGCAGTGAAGTACACGGCACGGCCGTCAGTGCTGTAGCTGGCACCGTTGTGGTCCGTGGCGGCCGTGGTGAGCTGACGCGGCTCCGGCAGGCCTGCGGCCGCCTTGCCGCCATCGGTGGCTTTGGCCGCTTTCGCAGCCTTCAGCGCCCGGCCTGCGGCGGCCACCGAGGGCTCCGCGTCCAGGTCCGGGACGGTGAGGAGGAAAAGCTGCAGGGGCTTGTCCGCCGTGTAGCCGACGCCGTTCATCCGATACTGGTAATCCGTGATCAGCCGGGCATCCTCGCCCCCGGCGGGGACGCCGTCGACGGTGCCATAGCGGCCCTCCTCTGGCGTACGGGCGCTGAAGACGATGCTGCGGGAGTCCGGTGACCACGTGAAGGCGCTGACCCCCAGCGGCGCATCCGTCAGGGGCATCGGTTCCCCGCCCTGGGCTTCGACGACGTACAGCTGCGGTTTGCCGCCGGCTGCGGCGCGGATGAATCCCAGCGCCTGCCCGTCCGGGGAGAACTGCGGTGCAGTGTCACGGAAGCCGCGCGTGAGCCGGCGGGGTCGAAGCGACGGATCCACGGGCACATTCCATAGCTGGCCCACATAGGCGTCGGCGTCGAAATCGGGGCGGACCACGGACACGACGGCCCGGGAGCCATCAGGGTGCACGGCGGGCGCGGAAACGGACTTGAGCAGGGGCAAATGTTCGGGTTTCACGAGTGCGAGCCTAGCCCTTGCCGCCGCCGAGGTGAAATACCTCACACCGGCACGGCGTTGCCGTCTGTTCACGGCGCCCGGCGGAACGCTGCCGCCCTACGATGGACTCTATGCTGCCCGATTCCCTCGCCGCCCTTGTGTGCCCCGTGTGCCGGAGCCCATTTGCGGCAGGTAGCCGTGAACGCTCCCTCGTCTGCCCCGCCGGGCACAGTTTCGACGCCGCCCGGCAGGGATACTTCAACTTCTTGACCGGCAAGGGCACGGTGTTCGAAGCGGATTCCGCGGACATGGTCGCGGCCCGCTTCGACTTCCTGTCCGCCGGCCACTACCGGCCCCTGGCCGAGGCCGTCGCCGACTTTGCCGCCCCCTTCCTGACAGGGACAGGCGCCGCGGTCCTGGATGCGGGCACGGGCACCGGCCACTACCTTCGCGCCCTGCTGGACCGAACCCAGGCCTCGGCCGTCGGAATAGATATCTCCAAATTCGCACTGCGCCGGGCGGCCCGGCTGAACCCGGAGGCGGTCAACCTCGTCGCCGACGTGTGGCAGCCGCTGCCGCTGCAGGACGACGCCGTCAACGTCGTCACCGTGGTTTTCGCGCCGCGCAACGCTTCCGAGTTCGCCAGGGTGCTCAGGCCGGGCGGCCGGCTGATCGTGGTGACGCCCCGGCCCGGACACCTGGCCGAGATCGCCGGCGAGACCGGCATGCTGGGCATCGAACCGGCCAAGGAGGAGCGCCTTACGGCCACGCTCGCCGGGCACTTCCGCTCGCACGAGGGACGGAACCTGGACCTAAACCTGAACCTGGCGCACACCGACGTCGCCAACCTCGCCCTGATGGGACCCGCCGGACACCACCTGGATTCAGCTGCCTTGGCCGCCCGGGTGGCAGGGCTGCCGTCCCCCACCGCGGTCTCCGCGCGTTTCCGGATCAGTGTCTTCGAACCGCTGAAGAATCCCGCAACTGCCCGGTAGAGGGTAACGACTTGGCCACGTTCCCGGGCTGATCCCGGCACCCTGCCCCCATCCTTGCCGTCCGGCTTAGGATGGAACCACGTTACGGAGGGTCTGCGCCTGCAGCCCCCGCTGCGTGACTAAGGGGGAATGATGTTCGAATGGCTGGCCGAAAACTGGTGGGCGCTCTGGCTCACGGTGTTCCTGGTGTTTGCCGTGGTGGAGATGCTCACCCTTGATCTGTTCTTCATCATGCTTGGCGGCGGCGCCCTCGCCGGGCTGCTCACCGCCTTCGCCGGCGCGGACTTCTGGCTCCAGATCGTAGTCTTCAGCGTCGTTTCCCTGCTCATGATCGGCTTCGTGCGGCCAGTGGCGCTCAAGCACCTGCGGAGCGGCCCGGCCGACCAGCGCAGCAACGTCGAACGCCTGATCGGCGAATCCGCGCTCGTCATGGAGCCGGTGAGCGCCACCGGCGGCCTGGTGAAGATCGGCGGCGACGTCTGGAGCGCCCGCACGGACACCGGCGAACTCGCACCCGGGCAGCACGCCGTCGTCAGTGCCATCGACGGCGCCACCGCCGTCGTCGTCCCGAAGCCGGAACTGCAATCGGGCCCCGGGGCGCCGTAGGGGCCGCGCCCGGCACGGACCGACCGATAGGGCCACAACACTTCCTGCTGCCGCAACCGGCCGCAGGATCAGCGGCAGCGGTGCTGCCGCGCACAGCAAAACCACATAACTGGGGAAAAGGTGATGTATGGATATCGCAGTCGCAATAGTGCTGCTGGTACTCGTTGCGTTCGTAATAATCGTGCTGGTGCGCTCGGTGCGGATCGTTCCGCAAGCTCGCGCCGGCGTGGTCGAACGCCTGGGCAAGTACCAGCGGACGCTGAACCCGGGCCTGACCATCCTGATTCCCTTCGTCGACCGGCTCCTGCCCCTGCTGGACCTGCGCGAACAAGTGGTCTCCTTCCCGCCGCAGCCGGTGATCACCGAGGACAACCTCGTGGTGTCCATCGACACCGTGGTCTACTTCCAGGTGACGGACGCTCGGGCAGCAACCTATGAGATCGCCAACTACATCCAGGCCGTCGAGCAGCTGACCACCACCACCTTGCGCAACGTTGTGGGCGGGCTGAACCTGGAAGAGGCTCTGACTTCCCGCGACCAGATCAACGGACAGCTGCGCGGCGTGCTGGACGAGGCGACCGGGCGCTGGGGTATCCGCGTCTCCCGGGTAGAGCTGAAGGCGATTGATCCGCCCCACTCCATCCAGGACTCCATGGAGAAGCAGATGCGCGCCGAGCGTGACCGCCGCGCCGCCATCCTCACTGCGGAAGGCACCAAGCAGTCCGCCATCCTCACCGCCGAAGGCCAGCGCCAGTCCTCGATCCTGAAGGCCGAAGGTGATGCGCAGGCCGCGATCCTGCGGGCGGACGGCGAAGCCCAGGCCATCCAGAAGGTCTTCGACGCCATCCACAAGGGCAACCCGGACCAGAAACTCCTGGCGTACCAATACCTGCAGACACTGCCGAAGCTGGCCGAAGGAACCTCGAACAAGCTGTGGATCATCCCCAGCGAGGTGGGCGAAGCGCTCAAGGGCATCGGCGGCGCGCTGGGCGGCACCAACCCGGATCCGCGCGCCGACGGGTTGTTCGGAAGCCAGGCGGCCCGCTCGACCGAACCGACGACGACGGCGCCGGGCACTACGCCGGAGGCCTGACGGGTTCTCTATAACGGCGTTGCACCGGGAGGCATCTGCTCCGGCGGGTGCCTCCCTTTTTGGCACCGCTCCCCTGCCCCGGCGGCCCGGCTTTACCTGCGGCCGTGCACCCGCGTATAGTTGAGTATTTGTCCGGGCGGTTCAACCTGCCGGAACAATTACGCTTCGCGCGGCGTTGTATCTACTGACGATTTCTGCAGTGGGGAACGCCAAGCAAAAAGTAGTCCGGCGTGGTCCTGGTGGCCCCCGGCTAGCGCAGGGTCCGGCCCTGCGAACCGATCATAAGGGAGAAAAGATGAGCGATCGCAGCCTGCGGGGTATGCGCCTTGGCGCACAGAGCATGGAGACCGAATCCGGCGTCGAACCGGCTCCGCGCCAGCGCGTTGAGTACCGTTGCGCGGATGGCGAGCAGGTATTCGTGACGTTCTCCTCCGAGGCGGAGATCCCCCCGGTTTGGGTTTCCAAGACCGGTAAAGAAGCACTGCTGGTCGACGGCGAACGCCCCGTCAACAGCAACGAGAAGGCCGTCCGCACCCACTGGGACATGCTGCTGGAACGCCGCTCCCTGCCCGAGCTGGAACAGATCCTCGAAGACCGGCTCACCATTCTGCGGGAACGCCGCGGCGAACGCCGCTCGGCCTAGAAACCGCGCTAAGCGCCAAAAAGGCCGGGCCGGCACCTCCACGAGGTGCCGGCCCGGCCTTTTCTGTGCAGCCTGTTTGCTATTTGCGCCCAAGCTTGCGGCTGAGGGTGTTCCAGCGGGCGGCAAGGCCCCACTTGGTCACGTTGATCATGGCTTCAACCACAATGTTGCCGCTCATCTTCGACGCACCCAGCTCGCGCTCCACGAAGGTGATGGGACGCTCCACAATGTTCAGGCCCAGCTTGGCCACGCGCCAGGCAAGGTCCACCTGGAAGCCGTAGCCCACCGAGTCGACCGAATCCAGGTTGAGCTTCTCGAGGGTGCTCCGTCGGAAGGCACGGAAACCGCCGGTGACATCCTTGATCCTGACGCCCAGCATGATCCTGGCGTAGGTGCTTCCGACCCGGGAAATGGCCTGCCGGTACAGGGGCCAGTTCACGACGCTGCCGCCCGGGACCCAGCGGGAACCCATGGCCAGGTCTGCGCCCTGCTCCACTGCCTCGATCAGCTGCGGCAGCTGCTCTGGCTTGTGCGAGCCGTCGGCGTCCATCTCCACGAGGATGTCGTACCCGGCGTCGAGGCCCCATTTGAAGCCGGCGATGTACGCAGCGCCGAGTCCGGCCTTGCCCTCGCGGTGCAGGACGTGGACCTGGTCATCCTCTGCGGCAATGCGATCTGCCAGCTGGCCCGTGCCGTCGGGGCTGTTGTCGTCAACTACCAGGACATCGGACGCCGGCACGGCAGTGCGAAGGCGCCCGAGGGTCTTGGGCAACGATTCCAGCTCGTTGTAGGTCGGGATGATCGTGAGGACACGCACAGCGAGGCCTTTCCTTGGAGGGAGCGGTCAGTGGGCCGGAACAGCCGGCGGTTAGCCGAGGACAGGCACAGCTTCCCAGTATAGCCAGCATGCAGGCAACTGCCCCGGTCGCGGCTTAGGTGGCGCCGAGCACACTCGGGGGCGGCTCAGCTGCCGAGCGAGCCGCTGGAGAAGAGCTCGACGCCGTCCCGCACGGTCTGCAGGCAGACCGGGTCGGTGCCGGTATCCAGTGCCGGGAGCAGCGGCGTCCGGGCGCGCGGGTCCGTGCTCCAGGACTGCACGCGGCCATCGGCCACCTGGACCATGAGTTCTTCGACTTCCCAGACTGCGAAACTCGCCGGGGCTCCGGGGACAAGCTGGCCTGCCATCGGGTTCCGGTACCGGGCGGCGCGCCAACCGGCCCGCGTGTGGCCTAGGAAGGCGGCACGGGCCGAGATCCGCTCATCGGCGTTGTGGTGCTCCAGGCAGGCCCGCACACTGGACCAGGGCTGCAGCGGCGTCACCGGGCTGTCGCTGCCGAAGCAGACCGGCACCCCGGCGGAGTAGAAGGAACCGAACGGATTCATCGCGGCGTGCCGCGAGCCGAGCCGCTGCGCGTAAAGGCTGTCCGTACCACCCCAGAGGGCGTCGAAAACCGGTTGCGCGCTGACCGTCACCGAATACTTGGCCAGCCGTTGGATAGCGGCCGAATCGGCGATTTCGACGTGCTCCAAACGGTGGCCGGCGGCCCGTACGCGCTGTTCCCCGACCTCGGCCGCGGCCTGGTCCAGGGCATCCAGTGCGGCGTCCAGCCCGGCGTCGCCGATCACGTGGAACCCTGCCTGGATTCCCAGCACCGAGCAGGCCGCGAGGTGCGCGGCCGCTTCGTCCACCGAGAGGTAGCGGGTGCCCCGCTCCCCCGGCGCGTCGCTGTAATCGCTGCGCAGCGCGGCGGTCCGGGACCCGATGGAACCATCCAGGTTCAGGTCGCCGGCGAGGCCCAGGACCGGGACGCCCAGGCTGTCCAGGATGGACTGGGCCTGTTCCGCCGAACCGGCCAGCTCGCCCCAGTACGGCAGGATCTCCGGCACGGCGTCGCCCGGCCGGCCCGCGGCGTTCCAGCCGGCCGCCAGCTGCAGGTCCTCGATGCTGCCGATATGCGGGGCCGCCATTTCAGCCAGCGCCACATAGCCGTTCGCCGCCGCCTCCGCCAGGGCTGCCCGCTGGTAGCCACGCAGGGCCTCGGCGGACAGGTCCCGGGCAGCTCGCCGCGTGGCCGTGTGCGCGGCACGTTTGACCTGCCCGTCCGGGGCGAAGCCGTCGAGGGTTTCGAGGCCGGTTGCGGCCGCCAGTGCGGAGGAGACCAGGGCCGAGTGCACGTCAACCCGCGAGAGGTACACCGGCCGGCCTCCTGCGGCGCGGTCAAGTTCTTCGCGGCTCGGCAGTGTGGGATCCGCCCAGAGCGTCTCGTCCCAGCCGTGCCCCAGCACCGTGCCGTCACCGCTGGCCGCCGAGCCTGCGACGGCGTCGAGCAGTTCGGCGGCGGAGCGGACACCGCCGAGCCGGAGTGAGTCCAGGGCGATGCCGGTTTCGGTCAGGTGCACGTGCGAGTCAACGAAGCCGGGGGCAAGGAGGGCACCCTGCAGGTCGATGATCTCCATGGAGGAATCAGCGATGGACGTGGCGGCCTGCTCGGAGCCGACCCAGGCCACGGTGTCACCGTCCACCAGCATCGCCGTCGCGAAGGGATCGGCCGCCGTGTAGACGGAGCCGTTGCGGTACAGCGTCACCTTGCGCGGTGCCTGCGGTGCCTCGGAAGATGAAGCGGTCATGGTTGGGAACTCCTTAAAGCGTGGGCCGGCGAGCCGGGCGTGGGGCATCGGGGATGGCGGAGGCGAGCAGGGTCAGAAGCCCGTCAGGGGCCGGTCACGCGACGGCCGAGTAGGCGACGACGCCGCGCTTGACGAGGTTGATCGCGTCGCCGCACAGCCGGGCCACGCGCGGTTCCAGCCCGGGAATCTTGGCGAGCTGGTCCAGCAGGTCGATGACCTGTTTCACCCAGCGAACAAAGTCACCAGCGGCCAGGTCCGTACCGCTGAGGACCTCCTGTAGGTGCCTGCCCTTGGCCCATTTGAAGATCGGCCAGACGAGGCCGAGTTCGGGTTCGCCCGTCAGCGGCAGCTTGTTGGCTTCCTCGACGTCTTCCAGGGCGGACCACTCGCGCACCACGGTGTCGACGGCGGACTCCAGTGAGACGCTCGGCATCTTGGGCCGCAGGCCGCGGTCCTCGCGCTTGGCCTGGTAGACCAGCACGCTGGCCAGGGCCGCGATTTCGGCCGCGTCGAGGTCGCTGAAGGCGCCCATCCGCAGGGACTGGGAAATCAGCAGGTCCTTTTCGCCGTAGATCCGGCGGAGCCGCTGGCCATCGGGGCTGATCGAGAGCGTGCCGGAATCCGAGGTCTCGAGGTACCCGTAGCTGGAGAGGACTCCGCAGACCCGGTCGAAGGTCTTGGCGATGGTGTTGGTGCGGCCCTGGATCTGGCGGATCAGGCCGTCGGTCTCCTGCCGGAGCTTCCACCAGCGCTCGGACCAGCGTGCATGGTCCTCCCGCTCGCTGCAGCCGTGGCAGGGATGGGCCCGGAGTTCGCGGCGGAGTTCCGCGATCTTCTTCTCCATGTTGGGCAGGGCGGCGGCACGGCCAAAGTCCTCGTTCCGGTTCGGAGGTGCAGGTGGCCGGCTCTCCCGGATCGCGTTGCGGACCGAGGACGCCAGGTCGCGGCGCGACTTGGGCACCTTGGCGTTGAAGGACTTGGGAATCCGGACCCGGGTGATCGGCGACAGCGGGCCCTCCACGTCGTGCAGGCCAATGCGGCGAAGCTGGTTGTCCAGTGTCATCACCGCCGGCCGCGGTTCCCGCGAATGGTGGTCGGAGCTGAGCACGACGGCGAGGCCGGGGGCCCGCCCGGAGGGCACGTCGACGACGTCGCCGGGCAGCAGCCGGCTGAGGGAGTCCTCGGTGAGCGACTTCCGGGCTCGTGAGGTTCCCTTGGAGGCCGTGGTTTCCGCATCCGAGAGCGCACGGCGCAGCCTGGAGTACTCGGTGAAGTCGCCGAGGTGGCAGCTCATTGCCTTGCTGAATCCGGCCAGGGATTCCTCCCGGCTGCGGACCTGCTTGGCGAGCCCCACCACGGACCGGTCCGCCTGGAACTGGGCGAAGGAGGACTCAAGGATTTCGCGGGCGCGGGGCCGGCCGAACTGGGCGACGAGGTTGATGGACATGTTGTACGTGGGCCGGAAGCTGGAGTTCAGCGGGTAGGTCCGGCGGGAGGCAAGGCCGGCGACGGCCGCCGGATCCGTGCCGGGCTGCCAGAGCACCACCGCGTGGCCCTCGACGTCGATCCCGCGGCGGCCTGCCCGGCCGGTCAGCTGGGTGTACTCCCCCGCGGTGATGTTCACGTGCGCTTCGCCGTTGAACTTGTCCAGCTTTTCCAGCACTACGCAGCGAGCGGGCATGTTGACGCCCAGCGCTAGGGTTTCGGTGGCGAACACGGCCTTAACCAGTCCGTCCACGAACAGCTTCTCGACAACTTCCTTGAAGGTCGGCAACATGCCGGCGTGGTGCGCAGCCAGGCCGCGGAGCAGCCCGTCGCGCCAGCTCCAGAAGCCCAGCACGTCGAGGTCGTCCGAGGGGATGTCCTGGGCGGCTTCGTCGACCCGTTGGGCGATGATGAGTTGTTCTTTCTCTGTGGTCAGCCAGAGCCCAGCGGAGACGCATTGCGCGACGGCGGCGTCGCAGCCGGCGCGCGAGAAGATGAAGGTGATGGCCGGGAGCAGGTCCATCCGGTCCAGGCTGGCGATGACCTGCGGGCGGCTGGCTTTCCGGACCGGGCTGCGCGGGCCGCCCTGCGGCGCCTCATCGCGCTGGCCGCGCTGCTGGCGGCGCTGGTTACGGCCGCCGTGCCCGAAACGGCCGCGGAAGTTCATCTGGCTCTCGGCCCGCGCCATGGACAGCAGTTCCGGGTTGACCTCGTAGCCGGCGCGCTCGGTAATCGCGGCGCCCTTGCCTGTGGCAGTTTTTTCCGCGGAAGCGGTTTCCACGGTGGCGGCGACATTGTCCTCGCCGGCGGGCGCGATCTCGTCGAAGCTGGTGTCGCCGGCGAACAGGTCCACGATCTTGCGCCCCACCATGACGTGCTGCCACAGCGGCACGGGGCGGTGCTCGGAGACAATCACGTCGGTCTGGCCGCGGACAGTGTCCAGCCAGGCGCCGAACTCCTCGGCGTTGGAGACGGTGGCGCTGAGCGAGGCGACCTGAACTTCGCTGGGCAGGTGGATGATGACTTCCTCCCAGACGGCGCCGCGGAACCGGTCGGCGAGGTAGTGGACCTCGTCCATCACTACGAAGCCGAGGTCATCGAGGGTCTCCGAGCCGGCGTAGAGCATGTTGCGGAGAACCTCGGTGGTCATCACCACCACCGGTGCCTCGCCGTTGATGCTCGTATCACCGGTCAGCAGGCCAACCTGGGCGGCGCCGTACTTCTCCGCCAGCTCGGTGTATTTCTGGTTGCTCAGGGCCTTGATCGGCGTCGTATAGAAAGCTTTCAGCCCGCGCTGCAGGGCCAGGTAGATGGCGAACTCGCCGACAATGGTCTTTCCGGCGCCGGTCGGGGCGGCCACCAGTACGCCGCGGCCCGCCTGCAGGGACAGGCAGGCCTCGCGCTGGAAGGGATCGAGGTCGAACGCGAGCGAACGGGTAAAACCGCCCAGGTAGGTTTTGGCTTCTGCGGCCCGCTCGGCGCTGGCGCGGTAACGCTCGGACGGCGATTCCGGCCCGGGTAGTGAGGACATGCTTCCAGCCTAGTGGGCGGAGGGCTAGAGATTCTCCAGCTCGGAGCTGGGAGTCGCCTGGTCCGCCGTGGCTTCGGTCTCGGCGGCGACCTTGGCAGCCCGCTTCTCACGCCGGCGGTCGTTGAGCAGGCACAGCCCGATGGCGGTGAAGAAGAGCACCAGCATGGGCACGGCAAGGTAGAACATGCTCATGGCGTCGGCACCGGGGGCAGCCATGGCGGCGAAGAGGCAGACCAGGAACACGGTGATCCGCCAGCTCTTGAGCAGCTGCTTGCCCTTGATCAGTCCGGCCAGGTTCAGCCCGAACAGCACCACCGGGAGCAGGAAAGCGATTCCAAAGGCCAGCAGCAGGCGCAGCACGAAGGAGAGGTAGACCTGGGCGCTGATGAAGTTGGACCCGCCCGAGGGGGTGAAGTCGGTCAGCACCCGCACCGCGTTGGGCAGGACCAGCCAGGCTAGCAGGACGCCGCCGACAAACAAGGGCACGGCGGCCGCCACGAAGGAAAGCGCCAGGCGCCGCTCCTTCTTATGCAGGCCGGGAACGATGAACGCCCAGAGTTGGTAGAGCCAGATCGGGCTCGCGACGATCAGGCCCAGGAAGACGGACACCTGGATCATCAGGTCGAAGGAGCTTGCCACGCCGTCGAAATWCAGCGACGCCTGCCGGCCCTCATGCTCATTCAGGTCGCGGATCGGCTTGATCAGCGCCGCCAGCATGGGCTGGTACACGAGGAACCCTACGACGGTGCCAAGTACGACGGCGATGGCCGACTTAAAGAGCCGGTTCCGCAGCTCTTTGAGATGATCGAGGAGGGCCATCCGGCCCTCGGGGTTCGATCGGCGGCTCATGGTTACTGCCATGCGGTTCTAGGCGCGGTTCGGCGGCGGAACGTCGGTTCCCTCGCCCGGGCGGCTTTCGGTGCCGGCGGACCGGGGGTGGTTCACGACCTTGCCTTCAACGGCGTCGGAATCGGCCTTCGCCTCCGGGGTGCCGTCCTTCTTCATTTCGCGGACCTCGGATTTGAAAATCCGCATCGACTGGCCCAGGCTGCGGGCCATTCCGGGCAGCTTCGGTGCAGCGAAAAGCACCAAGGCCAGGACGATGATGATGATGAGATGCCAGCCTTCAAGCCTCATGCCGGGTGGTCCTTTCGTTTGAGTACATCCTATTGTCTAACGCAGATCGATGTCGCGCAGTGCCTGCGGCTGGCCCCGTTCCGCTTTGCGCCGGACGCGGCGCAATCGCCGGGCTTCCTGGCGCGCGATTTTGGATGCATGGTAATCATGTCGCATCGACGAAGGCGGAGCAAAAACGGCAGAACCAGGCTCCGCACGCGGGACGGATGCTGCTCCCGCGTCAATGCTGTCCGAGCCTACGGCCGCTACGTGAACAGCGGCTGAACCGGAGGTGAGCGGGGAGGACGCAAAGTTAGAGAACCGCTCCCCTGCCTCGCCCAGTTCCTTGACCGTGGCCATGAACTGGCGGAAAAGCCGGACGCCGAGCACGCCGAAGAACAGCAACGACAGCGCGACGAGCGCTATCCAAATTACGATCCAGGACCACCAAGGCATGTTGTTCAGTCTAGCTGGCGTGCGGGGCGGTCCGCGTAACCTCTGCGTACTGCACGAGGGCGGCGTCGAGCCATCCGACGGCCGCTGCCGCCAGTACCGGTGGCTGCAGGATCCTGACGGCACCGCCGTGCTGGGCCACGAACATCGGCAACCAGTCGGCACTGCCGAAACGGATTTCCGCCAGCACGTGGCCGTCCGGCAGCTCCGCGGTTCGTTCGGCGTAGTAGTCATCCGCGAGTCCGGCGCCCTGCCGGGTCAGCTCGACGACCACCACGACGTCGTCGTCGTTCGGCGTGAACAGCTTGACGGGGAACCCGTCCGCCGGGGCCGCGGTCGAGGACACGGGGTTTCCATTGGGCTCCAGGCTCTGGATCCGGTCCAAGCGGAAATTCCGCGGGCCCTGCGCGGAATGGCAGTAGGCCTCGAGGTACCAGGTGCTGTCCAGCGAGTAGAGCCGCTGGGGGTCGATGTCCCGTTCGGTGACGGCGTCCCGCAGCGGGGAGAGGTAGTGCAGCCGCAACTGCGCGCCGTCACGGATGGCGTTGCGTGCCGTCTCAAGGGTGCGGGAGTCCTCCGGCGCCACTTCGGGACCGGACAGGGCTGCGGCCTTGAGCCCCTCCTCGCCGGCGGCGGCCATGAGCTTGAGCGTCACGGACTCCAGGGTGCCGCCTTCGGCGAGTCCGGGCAGGCCGTTGAGCGCTTCCAGGCCGGTGAGCAGCGCGCAGGCCTCGTCCACGGTGAAACGGACCGGACGCTTGAGGTCGAGGTCCTCGATTATGTAGACGTGGTCGTCGTCCCACTGAATGTCCAGCAGGTCGTCCGGGTAGCCCTCGGGCAGGCCGGAGCAGATCAGGATCCGCAGGTCATCTTCCAGTTCCTTACGGGTGATACCGAAGCGGTCGGCGACCTCGCTGATGTGCAGGCCCTGGTTGTGCACCAGAAACGGCACCAGTTGGAGCATCCGTTTGAGCTGGTCCTCGGAGGTGCGCTTCCGGCTCCGTTTGGCCGGCGCCACAGGCGGAAATTCGATCAGCGGGATCGGCGACGCA
The DNA here is from genome assembly GCF_056398965.1 of Arthrobacter sp. 01T414. NCBI lineage: Bacteria > Bacillati > Actinomycetota > Actinomycetes > Micrococcales > Micrococcaceae > Arthrobacter > Arthrobacter sp. 01T414. The sequence goes on from NZ_JBFTQK010000002.1 coordinate 274,825, forward strand.
GCGAAAGCCGCTGCCGCGGCCAGTCGCCTGCGCACGGCAGTGTGCAACTCTGGGGGCGCGACGGCGATGGCCTTGGGACCGTAGGAGGCGAGTTCTTCAGCGAGGGTTTCGACGTCGCGGTAGGGCACCTTGAGCCGGTCGAACCCGGTCCGGGCCGGGACCGCGGCGGAGCCGCTGTCGGCAGCCCCTTCGTCGTCGGCGCTGGCCGCGGACTCGGCGTGCTTGCGCAGCCCCAGCAGTGCGCCGTCGGCGACGTCCACAAGGGCGTGGCGCACGGGCAGTTCGGGCAGCGCGGCAAGTTGCTCGCGGACGTTGAAGGACGACGGCGGCGTAAAGGACTCCTGGTCCAGCACAGTGACGGCTGAGGTCAGCCGTGAGAGCCGGTAGAACCGTTTGTCCCCGCGGGCGCGGTCGTGGCCGACGAGGTACCACTGCCCGAAGCGGCTGCCCAGGCCCCAGGGCTCCACGGTGCGGGTTTCTTCCTGTCCGGTACTGCCGGCCAGGTAGTTGAAGCTCACCGGGTGCTGGTTATGGATGGCGGCGACGAGGTCCTCGAAAGCCTGACCGGCCGGCCTGATGCGGGGCTGCACCCCGGGCGGGAGTTCGGCGTCAGGCAGGCCCCCGGCGGCCTGCAACTTGCGCACCGCGTCCCGGGCGGCGGACCCAAGGGCGGCCTGTTCCCAGAGCTGTGCCGCGAGGATCAGGACGGTGCACTCCGCCGGGGTGAGGCTGACGTCCGGCAGGCGGTTGGATTCCTTGCCGATCCGGTACCGCGTGGTGGCCGGATCATCCGAGCCCCAGCCCTTGTCCGTGACGGTCTCGACTTCGAAGCCGAACTGGCGCAGTTCGCCCTTGTCCCGTTCGAACATCCGGCCGAAGGCGACCTCGGAGCTGGTGGTGTCGTGGTAGACCTTCTCGCGCAGTTCGCTGCGGCGCAGCCCGTATTGGGTGTTGAGCAGGGCGATGAGCAGGTTCAGGAGGCGTTCAGTACGTGAGGCGGACACTCCGCAAGGGTACTAAAGCATCCGTCCCGGAAACGCCGAAAGCGCGGCAACAGCCGGAAGAACTTTCCGATTGTTACCGCGCTTTCGCTGAATTGCGGAGGGTCCCGGCCGAGCTTGCGAGGGCTGGGAGCCTGTGGGTGGGCCCACGCCGGCGAGGGTCCCGGCCCGTGGAGCCGCTCCGGCGAGGGCCCCAGCCCGAGCCTGCGAGGGCAGGGAGCCGGTGCGGACTTGCGAGGGCTGGGAGCCTGTGGGTGGGCCCACGCCGGCGAGGGTCCCGGCCCGAGCTTGTGAGGGCTGGGAGCCGGCGGGGACTAGCGGACGGCGACGAGGTCGACGACGAAAATCAGTGCCTCGTTGGGGCCGATCGCTCCGCCGGCGCCACGGGAGCCGTAGGCCATTTCGGAGGGGATTTCCAGCCGGCGGCGGCCGCCGACCTTCATGCCCAGCAGGCCCTGGTCCCAGCCCTGGATGACCTGGCCGACGCCGACCCGGAAGTCCAGCGGCGCGCCGCGGCCCCAGGAGGCGTCGAATTCCTCGCCGGTGGACCAGGCCACCCCGACGTAGTGGGTGGAAACGGTGTCGCCGGCCTTGGCTTCGGCGCCGTCGCCCTCGATCAGGTCGGTGATGACGAGCTCGGTGGGTACGTCGCCCTCGGGGAAGTCAATTTCCGGCTTCTGGCGGTCGAGGTTGCGCTGTCCAAATGACATGGTTGCTCCTTCTTGGATGGCTTGATCGGTGGGTTGGTGCGCCCTTTTGGGTAGGTTGGCTACTTCTTGGCCTTGATTTCGACTACGAACACGAGGGGGCCAGCAGGCTTGCCCTGAGCCGCGGCGTTCGGGCCATAGGCCAGATCAGTAGGAATGGTGAGCAGGACCTTCGAACCGACCTTCTGATCGGTGAGTCCTAAAGTCCAGCCCTTGATTACCCCGGTGAGTGGGAATGTTGCAGGCTGGTTCTTTGCAAACGTGGACTCAAACTCCTTGCCGTCCTCCCAGCGCCAACCAGTGTAGTTAGCCTCAATGGTGTCTGTTGCGGCTACCTTGTCCCCAGAGCCCTCGGAGAGAACCTTCACGGAAAGCCCAGATGGCGGGTCAGTCTTCGGAATGCTTGCGGAAGGGACACCCTTGCTATTGAAAGTGACCTTAGGAAGCTTTCCGTCCTTGTCGAGCTTGTCCGTCTCCTCTTGGCTCAGGGGCTTTGGGGCTTCCTTGGCTCCCACGACCTTGGCGATGAGCAACTGCGGCGGCTGCGCCGCGTTGCCCTGCGCCGCTGGCTGTCCGGGGACGGCCACAGCAATCAGGGATCCAACCTTTGCGCCAACGAGGACGTTGTACATGGCTGGGTTGCCGGACTTGAGCTGATCACTCAGCTCAAGCGGTTCGGGATCTTTGCTGAAGTTGTCCCCCAGCGACTTTCCGTCTGTGCCATTGAAACCGGCGACGGAGAGGTCTGCGATTTGGTTGGCCTTCAGCCTGTCACCAGAACCCTCGGTGACCACCTTGGCGGTGAACTCCTTGACCTCGAGCGGCTTGGCGAACTCAACGCTGGGGGCCTTCTTGTCGCCGTTCTCGGTCAGTTTCACAGAGTCCAGCTTCGCGGTCTCGCCGGCGGACTGGCTGGTGGGCTCCGGGGCAGCGGCTTGGCCGCCACCACAAGCGGTGAGCAGCAGCAGTCCGGGGAGGAGAATTGCTAATAGTCGGCGCACGTAAGAACTTTCGTCGGGGCAGGATGGACGCTTCGCCGGACGGTAGCCAGCGGCAAAGCATGCGGTAGCCGTGAAACGGCACCTTACCCAGAATAACGCGGAAAGCTGGGTGTCAGCCCATAGAGTCCAGCAGGGCGTCCACGCGGTCGTCCACGCTGCGGAACGGATCCTTGCACAGGATGGTCTGGTGCGCGCGGTCGTTCAGCTTCAAATGGACCCAGTCGACGGTGTAGTCGCGGCCCAGCTCCTGTGCCCTGCGGACGAAGTCGCCCCGGAGTTTGGCGCGGGTGGTCTGTGGCGGCGCGTCGACGGCATCCTTCACGGCTGTGTCGTCCACGATCCGCCGCGCTGCCCCGCGGGCCTGCAGCAGGTAGAAGAGACCGCGGCTGCGCGAAATGTCGTGGTAAGTGAGGTCCAGCTGGGCGATCCGGGGCGCGTCGAGTTCCAGGCCGTGCCGTTCGCGGTAGTTGTCCATCAGCTTCTTTTTGATGGCCCAGTCCACTTCGGTGTCGATGGTGCTCGTGTTACCGCTCTCGATCGCGTCGAGGGTCCGTTCCCAGAGGTCCAGGATGAGCGGGACGTGCGCGTTGTGGGCGCCGCGGTCCGCGACGAACTCGGTCACCTTGTTCAGGTATTCGCGCTGGATCTCCAAGGCGGTGAGCTGCCGGCCGTTGGCGAGGCGGACCAGTGCACGGCCGGTGAGGTCGTGGGAGATCTCGCGGATGCTCCGGATCGGGTTCTCCATCCGCATGTCCCGCATGATCACGCCCGCCTCGATCATCCGCAGGATCAGGTCCACGGTGCCGACCTTCAGCAAGGTCGTGGTTTCGGACATATTGGAGTCCCCCACAATCACGTGCAGGCGCCGGTAGAACTCGGCGTCGGCGTGCGGCTCGTCGCGGGTGTTGATGATGGGACGGGAGCGGGTGGTGGCGGAGGAAACGCCCTCCCAGATGTGGTCCGCACGCTGGGAGAAAGCGAACGTGGCCCCGTGCGGGGTCTTCAGGATCTTGCCCGCCCCGGCGATCAGCTGGCGGGTCACGAGGAAGGGAATCAGGATCTCGGCCAGCCGGGAAAACTCCCCGCGGCGTGGAATGAGGTAGTTTTCGTGGCTGCCATAGGAGTTGCCCGCCGAGTCGGTGTTGTTCTTGAACAGGTACACGGTTCCGTTGAACCCCTCTGCGGCCAGGCGTTCCTGGGCCTCGTCCACGAGGTCGTCCAGGATCAGCTCGCCGGCCCGGTCATGGGCAATCAGCTGGGCCAGGTCGTCGCATTCTGCGGTGGCGTACTCGGGGTGCGATCCGACGTCGAGGTAGAGCCGGGAGCCGTTGGTGAGGAACACATTGGAGGAACGGCCCCAGCTGACTACCTTGCGGAAGAGGTAGCGGGCCACTTCCTCCGGCGCCAGCGGCCGGGACTCCGGGCTGGAGTAGGAAATTCCGAATTCGGTTTCGATTCCGAAGATGCGCTTGTCCATTTCAGTTCTCCTCAGCCAGCAGTGCCACGACGTCGGCGTCGTCAAGGCGGCGGAAAGCGCGGCGGGTGCCGCGGCTGCTTTCGGAGCCGCGGTCCAGCACGGCCACTTCCACGGCCGACGCCGGCAGCGCGTCGGTTTCCTTGTCCGCCACCAGCCCGGCCAGGGCCAGCCGGATGGCCCCGGCGAAGTCCAATTCGCTGCGCCAGCCGGCCGCGACGGCTTCGGACACCTTGTCCGCCTGGCCGCCCATCACGATGAACCCCTGCTCGTCAGCGATGGACCCGTCGAACGTCAGCCGGTAAAGATGGTCCAGTTCCTGGCTGTCCCCGACCTCCGTCACGGCCAACTCCACCTCGAAGGGCTTCTGCTCGGCGGTGAAAACGGCGCCGAGGCTTTGCGCGTAGACACTCGCCAGGCCCCTCGCTGTGACGTCCTCGCGGTCGTAGGAGTAACCGCGGACGTCCGCGTACCGGACCCCGGCCTGGCGCAGGCTCTCAAACTCGTTGTACTTGCCGACGGCGGCGAAGGCGATCTTGTCGTAGATCTCGCCGATCTTATGCAGCGACGGGGAGGGGTTTTCCGCGACCAGGGCAATCCCGTCGCGGCAACTGATGACCACCACGGAGCGGCCCCGGGCGATGCCTTTCCGGGCGAAATCCGCCCGGTCCTTCATCAGCTGCTCGGGTGAGACATAGAACTGCTGGGTCATCTCAGGCCTCCCGCTGGGCCGCGGCCCGTGACTCGATGATGGCCCCGGCCACGGCCGCGAGTTCGCGCTCCGGGACCCTCACGGCGCCGGAGCGGTTCACGATGTAAACCACGGGCCACAACTGCCGGACCGGGTCCGGACCGCCGGTGGCGGAGTCGTCGTCGGCCGCGTCATACAGAGCTTCGACAGCCACTTGTACGGCCTCGGCCTCGGAGAGGTTGGGCCGCCAGAGCTTCTTCAGCGCGCCGCGGGCGAACATGGAACCCGAACCGACGGTGTGGTGTTCCTGCTCCTCGTAGCGGCCGCCGGTGACGTCGTAGGAGAACAGGCGGCCGACGCCGGCGGGCCGGTCGAAACCGGCGAACAGCGGGACCACTGCCAGGCCCTGCATCGCCATCGGAAGGTTGCCGCGGATCATGGCGCCCAGCCGGTTGGCCTTGCCGTCCAGGCTCAGCTGCGTGCCTTCAATCTTCTCGTAGTGTTCCAGTTCCACCTGGAACAGCCGGGTGATATCCAGCGCGATGCCCGCGGTTCCGGCGATGCCAAGCACGGAATACTGGTCCGCGGGGAAAACCTTCTCGATGTGTCGGCTGGCGATTACGTTGCCCATCGTCGCGCGGCGGTCACCGGCCATCAGCACTCCCCCGGCGTACGTCAGGGACACGATGGTGGTCGCGTGGGGTGCCTGGAGCGGCGCGCCGGCGGGGGCGGCTGCGAGGCCGTGTGGGAGGGCGTTGAAAGGCAGCAAGTCGGGCCGTGAACGCTGCAGGTGCTCGGTGAATGAGGACGTCGCGTTCGCTGCTACCTGGTTGGCTGATGTTTCCTGCACTGGTGCACTCCCTCAACGTAGTGAATCAACGACTTCCGGCTCTCAGCCCTGTGTCTCCTCAGATTCGGTTCTCCTCAAGTAGTGTCCGCAACCGGCCGGAGGCGGGGCGCCTACTGGCCGCCCTTCTGGACGAAGGCCCGGACAAACTCCTCGGCGTTGGATTCCAGCACGCCGTCGATCTCATCGAGCAGGTCGTCCACGCCCTGGGTCGCGGCGGAGGCCTGCGCCTCGGGTGCTGCCGGCGGTGCGGGGCGGATGTCCTCCTCGACCTCGGTGTCGCGGGACTGCGGCTGCTGCTGTTCCTGGCCTGCCATCGTGTTCTCCTTCTATCCCACTGCCTTTTCCCACCGGATGTCCCTTCGTGCACGGGACATCCTGTAAGCAATACTGCCACGCCCAACGCCCGTGCGGGGGGTCTTTGGCCCTACGAACCCGGGGGCAGGCCCAACAGCTCCGCCAGGAACGGCCCGGCCTCGCGGTGCCGGGCGAACAGGCCTCCGGTGAGGGCCTCGGTGCCGCGCAGGGGTTCGCGGGTGGGGACCCGCTGCAACTTGCCGCGGCCGGGCAGATCGAAGATGACGGAGTCCCAGCTGGCGCCCACCAAATCACTGCCGAAGCGGCTGACGCAGCGGCCGCGGAAGAAGGCGCGCGTGTCCGACGGCGGCTCCGTCACCGCTCGGGCGATCGCATCATCGGCGACGACGCGCTGCATCCGGTCGCGGGCCAGCAGCCGGTGGTAGAGCCCCTTCTCGGGACGGATGTCCGCCCATTGCAGGTCGATCAAACCCAGCCGGGCGTCCGACCATTCCAGCCCGTCCCGCTGGCGGAAGCCCTCCAGCAGCGAGTACTTGGCGAGCCATTCCACCGTCGACGCCGCGGCAGCCCGGTCGCTGTCCAGTTCGGTCAGCGTCGCTGACCAGCGTTCAAGCACGGCGTGGGTGTGGCCGTCACCGTCGACGGCATCGGCCACGCCGGTGTCCTGGGCGAGTTTGGCGGCAGCTTCGAGGTACATCCATTGCAGGTCCAGGGCAGTCACGCGGCGCCCGTCGAGCAGGCGCAGGGTTGCGGTCAGCGTCGTGTCGTGGCTGACCGTCTGCAGGGCGGCAACGGGTTCGTGGACTTCGATGCGGGGTGCCAGCCCTGCCTCGATCAGGCTAAGGACCATGGCCGTGCTGCCGAACTTGAGGAAGTTGGCGCCCTGGCTGAGGTTGGCGTCGCCGATGATGACGTGCAGCCGGCGGTACTTGTCCGCGGTGGCGTGCGGTTCGTCCCGGGTGTTGATGATGGGGCGCCGGATGGTGGTTTCGAGGCCCACCTCGGTTTCAAAGAAGTCTGCCCGCTGGCTGATCTGGTAGCCGTTCCGGGAGCTGTCCTGGCCCAGGCCGACGCGGCCGGCGCCGCACATGATCTGGCGGGTGATGAAGAACGGCGTCAGTCCCCGGACAATCTCGCCGAAGGGGACCGAGCGCGGCATCAGATAGTTCTCGTGCGAACCGTACGAAACGGACTTGTTGTCCGTGTTGTTCTTGTACAGGTTTATTGGCGGCAAGTCCGGGTCCGCGGCCAGCCGGCGCACCGCGGCCAGCGCCACGAGATCCCCGGCTGCGTCCCAGGTGACGGCATCGCGCGGGTTGGTGACTTCCGGACTGGAATATTCCGGGTGGGCGTGGTCCACGTACAGCCGGGCGCCGTTGCCGAGCACCATGTTCATGAGCAGCGAGCCGGACTCGTCCTCGCCGTCGTGGTCCAGATCGGCGCGGCCGTAGGCCAGTGCGATGGCCTCCGCGTCGAGGGCCGGTGGCCGGTCGGTGAGCTGTTCCGGTTCGGCTTCGCTCCGCTCCAGGGTCCAGCCGCGCGCGTCGTGCAGCGGCTCTTCGTCGGTGTAGTCCCAGCGGGTCTCGGCGCCGCCGGCCGCGCGTTGCCGCGTCACCTGGGCATAGGCCTGGATGACCCGGGCCGACATCATGGTGGCGTTGGCCCCCGGCGCGGAGGGCGCGTGGATGCCGTATTCGGTCTCCGAACCCATCACCCGCATGGCGCCGCCGACGGGCAGTCCTCCCGAAGACGCTGCAGGTCCCGCCGTCACAGGTACTGGCCCGTGCTGGGCATCGTCTCGATGGACTTCCCGGGCTCCTGGCCGGCCTTGCCTTGGACGATGGTGCGGATGTAGGTGATGCGCTCGCCCTTCTTGCCCGAAATCCGGGCCCAGTCGTCCGGGTTGGTGGTGTTGGGCATGTCCTCGTGTTCCCGGAACTCGTCGACGACGGCGCGGAGCAGGTGGTCGATGCGCAGGCCCTTCTGCCCGGAGGTGAGTAGGTCCTTGATCGCGGACTTCTTGGCGCGGTCCACCACGTTCTGCACCACGGCGCCCGAATTAAAGTCCTTGAAGTACAGCATCTCGGTGTCGCCGTTGGCGTAGGTCACCTCGAGGTATTCATTGGATTTCTCGGTGGAGTACATGGCCTCCACGGTGCGCTGGATCATGGCATCCACGGTCGCCTGGACGTCGCCATTGTGCTCGGCGAGGTCCTGCTCGTGGAAGGGCAGGTCCGTGGTGATGTACTTGTTGAAGATGTCCGCTGCGGCCTCGGCGTCGGGGCGTTGGATCTTGACCTTCACGTCCAACCGGCCCGGGCGCAGGATCGCCGGATMGATCATGTCCTCGCGGTTGGAGGCGCCGATCACGATCACGTTGTCGAGCCGTTCCACGCCGTCGATCTCGCTGAGCAGCTGCGGCACGATGGTGGTCTCGACGTCCGAGGAAATGCCGGTGCCGCGGGTCCGGAACAGTGAGTCCATCTCGTCGAAGAACACCACCACGGGGCTGCCCTCGGAGGCCTTCTCACGGGCCCGGGCGAAGATCAGCCGGATGTGGCGTTCGGTCTCGCCGACGTACTTGTCCAGCAGTTCCGGTCCCTTGATGTTCAGGAAGTAGCTCTTCATGTCCGTCTTGCCGGCGCGCTCGGCAGCCCGGGCGGCCAGCGAGTTGGCCACGGCCTTGGCGATCAGGGTCTTGCCGCAGCCCGGCGGGCCGTACAGCAGGATGCCCTTGGGCGCCTTGAGCCCGTGCTCCCGGTACAGGTCCGGGTGCAGGAACGGGAGTTCCACGGCGTCGCGGATCTGCTCGATCTGGGGGCCGAGGCCGCCGATGTCCTGGTAGGTGATGTCCGGGACCTCTTCGAGGACCAGGTTCTCCACCTCGGAGCGCGGGATCTTCTCCAGCGCGTAGCCGGTGCGGCTGTCGATCGATAGCGCGTCCCCCACCCGCAGCTTTTGGGCCAGCAGGGCGCCGGAGAGTCGGATCACCCGTTCCTCGTCGGCCCGGCCCACCACGAGGGCCCGGTCGGGTCCGAGGAGTTCCTTGAGCGTGACCAGGTCCCCGGCCCGCTCGTAACCGAGCCCGGCCACCACCAGCAGCGCCTCGTTCAGCAGGACTTCCTGGCCCACCGCGAGCTGGTTCAGGTTCACGAGCGGGCTGATGCCAACCCGCATCTTGCGGCCGGCATTGAAGATGTCCACGGATTCCTCCGTGGCAGCCTGCCCGCTGTTCCCGGCGGTCGGCTGCCGCTTGGGGTTCAGCTGCAGGATGGTACCGAAGCTGTAGGGCGGCTGGCCCTCCTGGTCCAGGGCGTTCTTCAGGCGCAGGATCTCCGCTTTGGCCGTTTCCAGCATGCCGACGAGCTTGGAGTTATTCTGCGTGGCAGCGGCGAGCTGGCGGTCGATGTGGCGGAGTTTGTCGCGCAGGATATTGACCTGGCGTTCGGCAACGGAGAGCTCGCTGGCCGCAAAACGGTCAACCTCGGCCGCCCCCGCCTGTTCGGCCCCGCCGGCAGCGTCCGCGGCCTGGGCCGCATCCCCGGCCGCCAGGGCCTTCTCCTCCGCCGGCGTCCGGCCGTGGTCGTTGTTCGGAGTCTCCATCATGCATCAGCCCCTTCCGTACTTCTATTAAGACCATAGCCCCAAGTCGGCAGGTGCTGCTGAAGACTTCCGAAATACGGACTAGTTCGTAACCTCGGGGGTGTCCTTGACGTTGGTGCCGGCGATCGCGTCGCGGGCGGCCCGGCGCAGCTTCTTGTCCGAGACGGCGCGTTCCCCCACGGCCCCGGGGGTCCAGGCGTTGACGTCCTCGGCGTCGAATTCGGTCTTGGACGGCCGGCGCTTGACGGAAATACCCGTGACGCCGTCGGCCAGCCGGCGGGTGACCAGCAGGAAACCGGTGTGCGCCACCATCCGGTGGTCCGGGCGCACGGCGAGGCCTTCCAGGTGCCAGCCGCGGACCATGGACTCCCAGGCATCCGGCTCGGTGAAGCGGCCGTCGGCGCGGATGGCCTCGGCCGTCCGGGACAGCTGCGTCACGGTCGCGACATAGTTGATCCACACCCCGCCCGGGGCCAGCACGGTAGCGACGGCGTCGAGGCACTCCCAGGGCGCYAGCATGTCCAGGACCACGCGGTCCACCGAGCCCGGAGCCTCGGTGCGGACCACTTCTTCCTGGAAGTCGCCGAGGGTGATCTGCCACGCCGGGTGCGGGCCGCCGAAGATCGTCTCGACGTTGCCGCGGGCAATGTCGGCGAACTCCTCGCGCCGTTCGAAGGAGTGCAGGTAGCCGTTGTCCCCCACTGCGCGCAGCAGCGAGATGGACAGCGCGCCGGAGCCGACGCCGGCTTCGACCACGCGGGCGCCGGGGAAAATGTCCGCCATCGTGACGATCTGGCCGGCGTCCTTGGGGTAGACCACGGCCGCGCCGCGCGGCATGGAGAGAACGAAGTCCGAGAGCAGCGGCCGCAGGGTCTGGTACTGCTGGCCGACGTTGTTGACCACAACCGAGCCATCCGGCTTGCCGATGATCTCGTCGTGGTTGAGGAAGCCGCGGTGCGTGTGGAACGCCCCGCCGGCTTCGAGGCTGATGGTGTTCATCCGGCCGCGCTCGTCCGTCAGCTGCACCCGCTCGCCCTCGCGGAAGGGCCCGCGGCGGCGGTTTGCGCCGACGGGCGCGGTGGAGGGTGCGGCGGCTGTCCCAGCAGCTCCGGCCGGCGTCCTGTTGGCGGCGGCGCTGTTCCCGCTCGGGGTGGCGTTGGCGGCGGTGTCGCTGCTCATGAAGTGTTCCTCGCTCCTGTAAAGCTTCGGTGGCCGCGTTTGGGGCGGCGGGCTCCGGCCCGTGTTCGTGGGCCGGAGAATTCACGACCGGCAGGTAACTCTACCGGGTCTGGCCCTAATTCCGGCCCTCGACCCCGGCCTGCGGACCCACGGACCCGCTCGGCTGCTTCCCGGTCAGGACGTTGAGCACGGTCAACTGGCGCAACAGTCCCGTAATGGTGCCCGCGTCGTCGACCACTGCATAGTCGGAGCCTTCGATCTGGGCCAGGTAAGCCAGGAGTTCGGCGCCCCGGTCGGTTTCCTTGACGTAGGCGCCGGCGGCGAGGGGGTAGGCGACGGCGGTTGCCGGCGTCGTGGCGGCCAGCGCCGGCGGAACGGCCGCCGCGGCGGAGTCGTCGACGACGGCGGTCGGCCGTGCGTCCGGGCCGTAAAGCACGACACCGGGGACGCCCTGCGGCGAGTGCCGCAGCACGTCCAGGACGGTTGCCGTCTCCGGCAGCCCGAGCGCCGGTTCGGCGAGGGCTGCGGCGTCGACCAGGTGCAGCCTGCTCCGGTAGCGGGCCTGCTGGATCGAGGCGGACGCACCCATCCAAAGGAAGCTGCCAACCAGCAGGGTTATGAGCATGAGTGAGGTGTCAGGGCGGTTGCCGCTGAGCAGCGGCAGCGCGACGAACCAGACGGCCAGGGCGATCACAATGATCCTGCCGGCCCAGCCTGCCGCGACGGTTCCCTTTTCGTGGCTGCCGGTGGCCTTCCAGACCGCCGATTCCACGAGCCGGCCGCCGTCCAGGGGCAGGCCGGGCAGCACATTGAAGATGCCGATCAACAGGTTGGCCCAGACGAAAATGTTCGCCAGTGTGTCCGCGACGCCATCCAACTGCCCGCCCGAGACCAGCAACCAGCCCGCACCGGCGAGAACCAGGTTCGCAGCCGGTCCGGCCATGGCGACCAGGACGGACCGTCCCGGCGAGGCGGTGAATTCCTCGAACTGGGTGTGGCCGCCCCACAGATTGAGGACGATCTTGCGGGTGGGCCAGCGGTAGAGCCGGGCCATGAGCGCGTGGGCCAGCTCGTGGACCAGCACCGAGATCAGGAGCAGCACGGAATAGGCGAATGCCACGAGGTAGGCGGTGGCGCCGAGGCTGGGGTCGTTATGTTCCAGCACGGGCCCGTAAGCGATCACGGTGAACGCTGCGATGGCGAACCATGAATAGGCCAGCACCACTGGGATGCCGGCGATCCGGCCCAGCGGGATCCCACCGCGGAGCGAGAAGGGAGGCTCCTCGGGCTGATCCTGCGGCCGCTGCGGCGTGGACTCAGTCAAGGCCGCGCGCTCCGTTGGCTGTGGCCAGTTCCGGGCTCGCGTCCGTGGCGCGGTGCCGGAGCGCCAGAAGGCGTTCGAGGTCGGCGACGGTGCGACCGGCCAGGGTGTCCCAGGTTGCGCGGCGCGGGTCATCCGGCAGTGGGACGATGTGCGGAATCGCCACCGTGGCAACGCCGGACGCGACAGCCGCCGCGACCCCGGGGGCGGAGTCTTCGAGGGCCACGCAGTGCCGGTGTTCCAGTTCGGGGTCGTGCCGCTGCAGGAGTTCCACGGCCTTCAGGTACGCCTCGGGGTGCGGCTTGCCCTGGGTGACGGTGTCCCCGGTGACCAGGAACTCGAAATAGGGTTTGGGCAGGCTGGCCACGATCTCCCGTGCCAGGGGCGCCTCGGACATGGTCACAAGGGCGCAGCGGACGCCGGCCGTGTGCAGTTCCTCCAGCAGTTCGCGCGCTCCGGGACGCCACGGCACGGACTCCCGAACAAGGCTGACGACATGCCCGGTCAGGGTGTCGATGATTTCGCGAACTTCCAGCTTCACGCCGGCCTCCTGCAGGATGCCGGCCGAGTAGACAAGCGACTGTCCCACCAGCTGCATGGCCTTCTCATGCGACCAGTGTCCGCCGTGGGCCGCCACCAGCGCGTGTTCGGCCTCAATCCAGTACCGTTCGGTGTCCACGATCGTGCCGTCCATGTCCCATAACGCGGCTTTGAGCAGGGGCTGGGAGGCTAGGGATCGCATGCCCTCCAGTCTACGATGCCGGCCCTGCGAGGTGCCCTGGGCTACGCCGATGGCGAATTTCAGGTCGCTTGCGGCGTTTTCCTTCATGCGCGCGCCCGCGACTTGGACGTAGGGTGAACACATGAATAGCTTCGAGCCAGACACCACGGAAACGGGCGTCACGCCTGAGCCGGAGCGGCTGCTGCAGCCCGTCCCCGAGGGCCAGCGTGTCACCGTGATGCTGGCAGCCTTCGAAGGCTGGAATGACGCCGGTGAAGCAGCGAGCGATGCGCTGCGCTATCTCAACAAGCTCTGGGGAGGCAAGAAGGTCGGCTCGATCGACGCCGACGAGTATTACGACTTCCAGTTCACCCGCCCGACCATCCGGCGCACGGCCTCCGGTGAGCGGAAGATCAAGTGGCCTGCCACCCGCATCTTCAAAGCCAGCGTTCCCGACTCCAACGTGGACGTCATCTTTGTCCAGGGCACGGAACCGTCCTACAAATGGCGCGCCTACACGGCCGAGTTGTTGGTGCACGCCGAGGCGCTGAGCGTGGATTACGTCATCCTGGTCGGTGCGTTGCTCGCTGATGTGCCGCACAGCCGCCCCATCCCGGTCAGCACCTCCAGCGACGACGCCGCGCTGCGGGAGCGGATGGATCTGGAGGCGTCCCAGTACGAGGGGCCCGTGGGCATCGTGGGGGTGCTTGCCGAGGTGGCGCTCCTGGCCGGCTTGCCTACGGTCTCGCTCTGGGCCGCCGTTCCCCACTACGTGGCGCAGGCGCCCTCGCCGAAGGCCCAGCTGGCCTTGCTGCACCGGATCGAGGAGCTGCTGCAGGTTCCGCTGGACACGCAGGAACTGGTGGAGGATGCGGACGCGTGGGAGCGTGGCGTGGACGAATTGGCAACTGAGGACCCGGAGATCGCCGCCTACGTCCGCCAACTGGAGGAAGCGAAAGACACCGCAGACCTGCCCGAGGCCAGCGGCGAGTCCATTGCGCGGGAATTCGAGCGCTATCTCAAGCGCCGCGGCAAGGACAAGCCCTAGGGCCTGTCCCGCCGCGTAGGCCTACAGTTCGCAGGCCGAAAGTTCGCAGGCCTACAGTTCGACGCCGAGCAGCGCGTTCACCGCGTCGCCCACGAGGGCTGCGTCTGCTGCGGAGCCCGTTGCCGAGTCTCCGGAGGTTCCCGCTGCCAGGGCGTCGGAAGCCCAGGTGTCCACCGCGGCGAGGGCTCCCGGCGCGTTGAGGTCATCCGAGAGCGCGGACCTCATCTCGGCAAGGACGGGGCCGGCGGAACCCGCGGGCGCGACGTCCAGGGCCGCGCGCCAGGTGCGGAGCCGGTCCTTGGCCTCGTTGAAGCCCGCGTCGGTCCACGACCAGTCGCTGCGGTAGTGGTGGGCCAGGATCGCGAGCCGGATTGCGGCCGGGTCTTCGCCGGCGGCGCGCAGCCTGGAGACGAGCACAAGGTTGCCCTTGGACTTGCTCATTTTCTCGCCGTCGAGTCCCACCATGCCGGCATGGGCGAAGTGTTTGGCCAGCGGCACCCCGGTAAGGGAGTAGGCGTGGCCGGCACCCATTTCGTGGTGCGGGAAGACCAGGTCGGAGCCGCCGCCCTGCACGGTGAACGGTGCGGGCAGGTACTTCTGCGCGATCACGGTGCACTCGATGTGCCAGCCCGGGCGCCCCTCCCCCAGTTCGCCACCGGGCCAACTGGGTTCGCCCTCGCGGGCCACCCGCCAGAGCAACGGGTCCAGCGCCTGGCGCTTGCCGGCCCGGCCGGGGTCGCCGCCGCGCTCGGCGAAAAGTTCCAGCATCTCGGCGTCGGACAGGCCTGAGACGGATCCCAGCGTCCACGCGTCGCTTGCCTCGGCGGAATGCTTTCCGGCCGCTTCGACGTCGTAGTAGACATCGCCGTCGGGCTCGCCCGCGGTGCCCGTGACCCGGTAGGCCAGTCCGCGCCCCAGCAGGGATTCGATGGCCGGCACGATCATCGGGATGGCTTCGACGGCGCCCACGTAGTTGTCCGGGGCCAGCACGTTCAGGGCTTCCATGTCGGTCTGGAAGAGCTCGATCTGGCTGCCGGCAAGTTCCCGCCAGTCCACGCCCGTGGCCGTCGCGCGTTCCAGCAGGGGGTCGTCGACGTCGGTCACGTTCTGCACGTAGGCCACCTGCTGACGGCCGTCGCGCCACGCCCGGTTGAGCAGGTCGAAGGCAACGTAGCTCGCCGCGTGGCCCATGTGGGTGGCGTCGTACGGGGTGATCCCGCAGACGTACATGGACTGCTCCCCCGTCGCTTCAAGGGTGACGGGGCCGCCCTTGGCGGTGTCGAACAGACGCAGCGCGGGCATGCTGCCCGGGAGCTGGGGAACAGGGCGGGAGATCCAGGATTTCACACCCCAAGCCTAGTGCTAGGCGCTGATGACATTGAAACCGAGCAGCAGGTACAGCGCGAGGCCCAGGAAGATGCGGTACCAGACGAACAGCCGGTAGCTGCGGGTGGAGACATACCTGAGGAACCAGCCGATGATGACGTAGCCCACCACGAAGGCGATCACGGTGGCGAGACCGGTCTCGGGCAGCCCGTAGGGGCCGGTGATGCCGTCCTTGGAAACCACTTTGTAGAGCTGGTACAGGCCGCTGCCGAACACGGCGGGAATTGCGAGCAGGAAGGAATAACGGGCGGCGGCCTCACGGGTGTACCCCATGAGCAGGCCTGCGGTGATCGTGCCGCCGGAGCGGGATACGCCGGGGATCAGCGCCATCGCCTGGGCGAGGCCGTAGAAGATGCCGTGTTTGTAGCTGAGCTTGGTGAGGTCACGTTCCTGACGGCCGACGGCGTCCGCCACGGCGAGGATCATGCCGAAGACGATCAGGGTGGTCGCCACAATCCACAGGCTGCGGAGCACGGATTCGATCTGGTCCTGGAAGAGCAGGCCGAGGACGATGATCGGCAGGCTGCCCAGGATCACGAGCCAGCCCATCCGGGCGTCCGGATCCTGCCGCGATACCTTGCCGGTCAGCGAGCCGAACCAGGCTTTGACGATCCGCACGATGTCCCGCCAGAAGTAGACAATCACCGCCGTCTCGGTACCCAGCTGGGTGATGGCGGTAAAGGCGGCACCGGGGTCCGCGGCGTTGGGCAGGAACGCCCCTACGATCCGCAGATGGGCGCTCGAGGAAATCGGGAGGAATTCTGTCAGTCCCTGCACAAGGCCCAGAAAGGCCGCTTCTAACCAGTTCACGTTTATAGACCCTACGTTATGGAGGTTCCGAAGCACCGTAAGCTTGCAGGCATGCAGCAGCGTTATGTCGGCAACAGTGGGTTGCGTGTCTCGTCCCTTTCCCTTGGCACCATGTCGTGGGCCGGTGAGACCGATGAACAGGATGCCGCCGGCCTGCTTCGTGCATTTGTCGACGGCGGCGGCACGTTGATCGACACGGCTGCCTCCTACGCCGGCGGCGGCGCCGAAGTGCTGCTCGGCGGAATGCTGGGCGACGTCGTGGCCCGCTCCGAAGTGGTGATTTCCACCAAGGCCGGGCTGGCGACGTCGGGCGGCCGGCACAGCGTGGACACCTCCCGCAACGGGCTCCTCTCCGGACTCGACGCGAGCCTCGCCCGGCTCGGTACCGACTACGTGGATATCTGGTTCGCCCAGGCCTGGGACCCGAACGTCCCGCTGGAGGAGACACTGTCCGCCCTGGATTTCGCGGTCCGCTCGGGCCGGGCACGCTACGCGGGCGTCTCCAATTTCAATGGCTGGCAGACCGCCAAGGCTGCCGCCGTGGCGGACTTCCCGCTCGTCGCCTGCCAGGCCGAGTACTCGCTGCTGCAGCGCAAGCCGGAAGACGAGTTGATCCCCGCCATCGAAGATGCGGGCCTCGGGTTGATGGCGTGGGCCCCTCTGGGACGCGGGGTGTTGACCGGCAAGTACCGGGGCCACATTCCCTCCGATTCGCGGGCCGCGCACCACAAACTGGCCGGCTACGTGCAGCCCTACCTCGAAGGAACCGCCTCCAGCGTCGTCGAGGCCGTGGCGATGGCGGCCAAGGGACTGGGCCGGTCCGCCCTCGACGTGTCCCTGAGCTGGCTGCTGTCCCAGCATGGGGTGGCCACCGCGCTGGTGGGCGCCCGGACGCCCGTGCAGTTGAAGGAAATCATGGACGCGGTTCTGACGCCGCTGCCGCGGGAGATTGCCGCGGCGCTGGAGGACGTATCCAATCCGGCCTGACCGGGTAACTTTTCGGTAGATTCAGGGCTCGCTCCCGGGTTGTGGACTTAGTCTTGGGCCATGAACTTGCAGAACCTCGCGATCACTACCGGCATCGTTCCCGTGGTTCTCTATATCCTCGCGGCGGCCGCCCTTGGCTGGCTCATTTGGGGCCGCCGGCGTCATCTATCCCGTTGGGTGCCGGCTGCAGCCGTTGCGGCGGTCATCCTCGGCATCCTTATCTGGTGGTTTTCCGAACCGGTGTGGAACCTCTGGGGCTCCCCGCTGCCCAAACGCGTCTACGCCTACGCGGGGTTCGGCATCCTGGCACTGCTCCTCGTCGTCCCCAAGATCCGGGACCTGCGCCGGCTGCCGGCACGCATCGCCGTGCTGCCGGCAGCGCTGGTGGTGGTTTTGGCGTCAGGGTCCCTGATTAACCAGAACTTTGAGTACTACCCCACGCTGGGCTCCGTCTTCGGCGACACGGGAGTCAAGATGGAGACCCTGGACCAGTTCAAGAGCCAGGAACGCGGCGACTCCTTGCCCCAGACAAAACCGAGCGAGCCTCCCACCACGCTGGCGGACTGGACCCCGCCGGAGGGCATGCCGGACCAGGGAACGGTGGTCCGTGCAATCATTCCGGCGCCGATCTCCCACGAAATATCCTCGACGGCGTTCGTGTACCTCCCTCCCGCGTACCTTGCCACCCCGCGGGCGGACCTTCCGGTCCTGGTGCTCATCCACGGCGTCCCTGGCGAGCCGGTGGACTGGCTGCGTAACGGCCGGGTGGCCGAGTTCATGGACGACTACGCGTCGTCGCACAAGGGATTGGCGCCGATCATTGTGATGCCCGACGCCGGTGCGAGGTGGGCCAACTATCCGCCGCTTTGCATGAACACGAAGCAGGGCCAGGCGGGAACCTATCTGAGCCAGGACGTGCCCAACTGGGTGAAGGCGACGTTCGGCGCCGGCAAACACTCCAACCGCCAGTGGGCGATCGGGGGATTCTCCTACGGCGGTACCTGCGCCATGCAACTGGCCGTGAACTACCCAGAGGTGTACCCGACCTTCATCGACAGCTCCGGTGAAAACCAGCCGACCATCCGGCAAGGCCACCAGGCGCTGCTCCAGCAGTACTTCGGCGGCAGCGCGGCCGAATTCAAGAAGCAGAACGCCCTGGATGTGGTCAAGACCCGTAAGTATCCGGACACCGCCGGGATCATCACCGTCGGCGCCGGGGATCCGTTCTACCGGGCGCAGGGAATCCAGGTCTACCAGGGCATGAAAAAGGCCGGCATGGACGTCCAGTACCAGGAGGCGCCCGGCGGGCACGCCTGGACGGCCTGGAAATACGGCGTAGAGAACAACATGGACTGGCTGATGAAGCGCCTAGGCGTCACCGGCTGAGTCACCTGCACGGCGGCCGGAATGGGGATCACGTGGCGGAATGCGGATCACCGCCCTGACCGGCGCGAAACCGCAGGTCCGGCCGTGACGTCCCGTAGGAGCCGCGCCGTGTGGCGCAGGGACCAGTCCGGCAGATAGGCCTCGGCGAGGGCGCGCCCGATCAGCGGCAGCGTAAGGGGGTCCTGGTACAGGATGAAAAGGGTTCTGTGCTGGGGCCGGAACCGTTGTTTGAAGGCCGCCAGGGACCGGAAGCCGTACACGGGTTCAAGGAGATCGCCGAGCCAACGCAGGAAGCGGTCCGCGGGGACGCCTTCGCCGCCCGTCACAGCGGCGGCCGGGCTGACCGGCCCGGGGCCCGGGGCCTCGGTCTCGGTGATTTCGCCGCGACCGTTCTCCCGCTCAGGGCCCGTCATCTTCAGAGCCGGCGCCAGCGGGGATCCGGAAAGGGAAATCTCGGCCATGGTCGACTTGAAGTGCAGCACTGCCGAGGCGATCAGGAACTCCATGACGCCGTTGAAGCAGTCGTCGCGACGGCGCATGAGATCCAGGGTGCGGCTGACCAGTTCGCCGTCGCGGAAGACGGGCAGCCAGCTTGTGACGCCGAGTACCGCTCCTTCGCCGTCCACCGCGAGGCACAGGAGCACGTGGTCGTCCTTGAGCTGCTCCACTCCCCCGAGCGTGAAACCCATCTCCGGAAGGGAACGCGTCGCCGCCCAGCGTGCCGAAATCTCATGAACCTGGCTGCGCAGCCCTGCCGACAGCCCGCTGTAGACGCCCCAGTGCGCCGTGATGCCAAGCTTCTTCGCCCTGTTCATGGCGGTCCGGACGTTCTGCCATTCCTTGCCGCGGAAATCGATACCGGCTAGGGGAAGCACCGTCTCTTGGGCCACCCCCACCCGCTTGAAGCCCAGGGAACTGAGGCCCGCCCAGTGCCCGTCGGCGACGGAATACCAGCAGGGCGTGAGGGATTGTTCCGCGCAATAGCGGGTGAATTCACGCGCCGCCTCGGTGAAATCCTGTTCCTTCCCGAACGGGCCGCCCGCAGTCAGTGCGACGCCGTGGCGCAGCTGATACGCGATCCCCACCGTCCCGGAGGAATTGAACCAGTACCGGTTGTTCGGCCACAACGCCATCCACGAAAGCGAGCCTCCGCCCTGCAGCACCAGGTCCCGTGCCAGGGAGCGGTCGTTGTCCGCCCGGCGGTCCCAGAGCCGCCGCTTCGTGAAGATGACCAGGACCGAAATCAGGCAGATCAGCCAGAATGCCGCCCCGCCGTAGCTGAATATCAGCGACGACCAGTAGCCGCGCGGGTGCACCGACACGGAATACTTGAACGAGAAAGGGTACGGCAGGAACATGCGCGGCAGGGTCGTCGCCAGGGAGAGGAGACCGGCCCTGTGTTTGTCGTTTCCCTCGGCAAACCAGGCAAAGATGTAGACGGCGACAAACGCGGCGAAGACGGTCGGCACGATGACCAGTGCCCGTCGGCCGAGGGCGGGATCCGCATCCACCGCAAAATGGCGCCGGTTGAACAAAAGGGCCGCGGCGATCAGCAGCGGCACCAGCACCACCGGCAGGATCTCCACCACGCCGGAATCCACAGGGATTTTCCGGCTCCCGTTCCTGACGTAGACGCCAAAGTGCGCAAACAGTTGAAGGTAAACCGCGGAGAGCACGCCGACCGCCAAGTGAGCTGCCGTGGCGATCCATAGCGCGACACGGCTCCCCCGGCGCAACCCCTCTGCACACGCCAAAAGCAGCAACAAGGGAACGACCGAGAGCGCTGTTCCGCCGGGGCCGTTGAGGCCTGGGCTGTGCAGGATCTGCGGGCAACCGGCGTTTACGGCCGCCGTGCAGTCGCTCTGGAGTTCACTCAGGGAGGGGACTGGGTTGACGATGAGGTTTCGGAGCGCTGCCAGCGGACCGACTGGCGACAAGGATAATCCGGCAAGCACAGGTCCCGCAGCGAACACCGCCACCGTCATGGCCATCATCGAGCGGACGTCCCTGCCCGTCCACCAAGAACTACCGCGCTGGAGGGTGTCCCGCGTTCGGGCCGCCGGCGTCTGTCCGGCCGAGGACGGCTGCGCCGCCTTGTCCGCGGCCAGACCGGCGGCCAAGCCGGCGAGCACGCCAAGGAAGGCGAGGAGGTTCTGGGGGTGTCCGACATAGAGCAAGAGCATGCC
Source organism: Arthrobacter sp. 01T414 (assembly GCF_056398965.1). NCBI lineage: Bacteria > Bacillati > Actinomycetota > Actinomycetes > Micrococcales > Micrococcaceae > Arthrobacter > Arthrobacter sp. 01T414. Next base: position 295,491 of record NZ_JBFTQK010000002.1, read on the forward strand.
CGTCACGGCAAGAGCGATCGAGCGGAGGCGGCGACGCCAGAGCGGGCTCAACCTGGGACTGGCCGCCATCACGGCGGCAAGGCAGCCCGCGAACGGCCCGGCCAGGGCCGGGTGCTGCATGGAGCTAAGCCAGCTGCTGCCGAGTTCATCGCCGGCGGCCACGCTTCCGAGGTACAGGAAGACGGCCGCGACGTGGCCGGCCACAAAGGCGGCCGCAGCCCGGGTGCTGCCAATCGTGGCCTCGGCGATCCCCATGCACAGCAGGAGCACGGCAGTGGAAAGCACGTAGGAGGAGACCCCGCCGGGAAACAGCAGGCTCGCCAATACGGAGCCCCACCCGCCCGGAGCCAGGCTATCGGGGCCAATGTTCACGAACGGGTCCAGGCCTGGCGGCGGCCCGGAAATCAAGGAGCCGGTGCTGGCTCCGGCGGCCCAGAGGAGCGCCACAAGCAGCCAGGTAAGGGGGATCCGGCGCGGACCGTACCGTGGTCTCGTCCGGACCCTATGAAATCCTCCCGGCCAATTCACGCGTCCGACCTCCCGGACCGAGTTGCTGCTCGCAGGCTTCATGTCCCCCGTCACTTCCAATGGGGCAGCGCACCCGGCGTCGCGGCAGGGCTGCGTCACGCCTGAAGCATATTCCCGCCCGGCGGGTAAATCGGGAGTAGCCGCTACTTGCTTTTCGGCGGCCGAGTACAGGTGGGCCACTCAGGTGGTTCGCGAAGACGCGCCTCGGGAAGCGGAGATCAGCCGAGGACGCCCCGCAGCAGCCTGGCGGTGTGCCTGATGGACATGGTGGGCATGTAGGCCTTGGTGAGGGCACGGCCGATCACGGGCAGCGCCAGCGGGTCGTGATACATCATGTAGAGCGTCCGGTGGCGCGGGTGGAAGCGCTGTTTGAACGCCGCGAGGGACCGGAAACCGTAGACCGGTTCCAAGACGGCACCAAGCCAGTCCAGGAAGCGGCCGACTGCGGCGCCGTCGGACGGATCGGGGACCGCGTCGCCGCGATATACCGGTGCCAGCGGCGACCCGGAGAGAGAGATTTCCTTGAGTTTTCCGTCGAAGTGGAGAACGGCCGAGGCAATCAGGAACTCCATCACTCCCTTGAAGCCATCCGGGCTGCGTCGCATGAAATCGAGTGTGCGCCCGGTGACCTGGCCGTTCGTGAACACGGGTAGCCAGCTGGTGACGCCGTGGACCTTGCCGTGGGAATCCAGGGCCACGCACAGCAGCACGTTCTCGTCTTTGAGTTCGTCAATGCCCCCCAGCGTGAAGCCCATTTCCGGCAGCGTCTTCTCCGAGACCCATTCCTCGGAAATTTCGTGGATCTGGGTGCGGACGGGTCCCGTGAGTTCGGCGTAAGTGCACCACTGGGCTTCCACGGAGAGCTTCCGGGCCTTGTTCAGGGCCGTCCGGACCCCCTGCCACTCCTTGCCCTTGAATTCGATGTTGCCCAGCGGCAACAGCGTCTCTTCGGCCACCCTCACGCGGTTGAATCCGAGCGCCCGCAGCAGGGGCCAGTGTTCGTCGGTGACCGAGTACCAGCACGGCGTGAGCGACTGCTCGGCGCAGTAGGCCGTGAAATCCGCCACGGCCGCCTCGAAGTCCCCGGCTTCGCCGAACGGTCCGCCCACCGTGAGCGCAACGTTGTAATGGATCTGATAGGCGATGCCGACTGTCTCACGCTCGTTGAACCAGCATCTGTTGTTCGGCCAGAGCGCCATCCACGACAGCGATCCGCCACCCCGGCGGACCAGCCGGGCGGCCAGCGAGGCTCCGCTGTCAGCCCGGAGGTCCCGCAGCCTCCGGCTGGCGAACATGGCCAGGACGCTGATCAGGCAGATCAGCCAGAACACCGCGCCGCCGTAGCTGAAGATCAGTGGAGACCAGACGCCGTGCGGGTACACCGACACCGAATAGCGGAACGAGAAGGGATAGGGCAGGAACATCCGCGGCAGGGTGGCCAGGAGCGACAGCAGCCCGGCGCGGTGGTGGTAGTTGTCTTCGGCGAACCAGGCCAGCACATAGCCCGCCACAAACACCGCGAAGACGCTGGCCATGAGGATCAGCGAGCGGCGCGCCAGCACAGGGTCGGCGTCGACGTTGAAATGCCTGCGGGCAGCGAAGAGTGCGGCCGCAATGAGCAGGGGCACCAGCACCACGGGAAGAACCTCCGCCACTCCGGAGTCCACCGAGAGCACCCGGGCGCCGCTTCGTACGGATCGTCCGAACTGGGCGAACAGCTGCAGGTAGACGGCGGAGAGCACGCCGATCACCAGCTGGACCGAAATAGCGACCCAGAGCGCGACGCGGTTTCCGCGCCGGAGCCCCTCAGCGCAGACCAGCAGCAGCACGAGCGGGACCAGGGAGAGGGCCTCCAGGCCCGGGCCGCGCAGTCCGGGGCTGTGGATGATCTGCAGGCAGGAAAGGTCTACGGCGGCGGAGCAGCTCGCTTGAAGGTCATTCACGGTGGGGATCGGGTTCACCACCAGGTTCCTGAGCACGGCCAGGGGCCCCGAGGGGGCCTTGGCCAGACTGGCCAGCACGGGGCCGGCCGCGAAGACCGCCACCACCATGGACAGCAGGGCCCGGACCTCCCGGCTGGTGGAATGGAGGGCGCGCCCGCCGCTGTGTCCGCCGCCGCGCACAACGCCGATGCCGATGCCGATGCCGGTCACCACTCCGAGCAGGCTGTCCAGGCTCTGCGGGTGCCCGATGTACAGCAGCAGCATGACCGTCACGGCAATGCTCAGCGATCGGATCCTCCTGCGCCAGAGCGCGCTGATCCGCGGGCTGGCAGCCATCAGGGCGGCCAGCGAGGCGGCGAAGGGGCCTAGCAGGGCAGGGTGGCGCAGCGAGGCCAGCCATTCGCTCCCCAGGCCCGCGCCGAGTTCGATCACAGCGACGTACAGCAGGAGTGCTGCAAGTTGTCCGACGACAAACGCTACGAGCGTCCGGCGGAACCCTATGGTGGCTTCCGCCAGGCCTACGCACCCCAGGACGACGGCGGTCGCCAGCACGTACGAGGCGAGGGCCCCGGGGAAAAGCAAGGATCCGAACGCCGGCCACCACTGGCCGCGCAGCAGCAAGCCAGGGGCGATGGACACGCTTGCCGCCAGATCCTGGGGTGGCCCCGAGATCACGGAGCCCGTGGCAATTCCGGCTGCCCACATCAGTAGGGTCAGGGAGAGCGCCAGCGGAATCCTGGTGATGCTCCGGACGAGCCGCACCAGCATCCGGTCTGACTGCGGACCGGCAGCGGTCCGCCCGGCCGCAGCCTGACCACCCGTGGCCGCAGCCTCGCTTTGATCCGCTGAGGGATCTTCGTCAGCGCCGGTCCCGGACCGGACGGCACGGCGCCATGGTGCAGGCAAGAATGACCTCCGACGTTCGACCAACCCGGGACCCGGAACACCGCCGGCACTCCGGAGCCGACGGGAAACCGGGCGGATTCCCGAAGGCAGTCACAGGGTACTCCCGCAAGCTGGACAAATCCGGAGAATCCGGAGTAGCGCCTAAGGCGGATGTCCGCGCTCTGCCGCCGGGCCGTCGGGCCGTCGGACCTAGTTGTCCTGGAGGATTTCGAGGTCTTCCTCGTCGTCGACGTCTTCGCTTTCGTCGTCGTCATCTTCTTCGTCGATGACCTCTAGCGGCGTCACTTCGCCGTACGCTTCGTAGAGGGAGTCGTCGTAGACTTCGAAGGCGTCGGCGACGGCGAAGAACGCCGCTTCGACCGCGGGGTCCCCGTCTCCCCGCCGCGCCGCCGCAGCGGCCAGATGTTCCTCGAGGGCAGCGGTAAGGGACTGAAGCGCGACACGCGGATCGATGCTCATGACTTCACGTTAGCCCGAAAAAGATGAAAATGGAGAGCAATGAAGGAACATTTTCTGAGCAGCTCGGTCCGTCGGGAGCGGGACTACGCCCGTCAGTACGAGTACCTCGTACTGACGGTCAGCCCTGAGGATTCGCTGCCCGAAGCGCGCCGCATCCTCGCCGCGCACTCCGAGTACGGCAAATGGGAGCTCGAGCGCAGCGTCCTCTACGTAGGCGGCGGACGGCGCTTCTGGCTGCGCCGGAAGGTCATTCAGGTCCAGCGCACCGTCTAGCTAGCCCGGGAGCCCGGAGAACCGGGCACCCCGAGCCAACCCGGCGGACCCTCTAGGACTCGAGCGGGCCGAGCCAGGCGCTGGCCACGGTGTTGTGCGCCGATTCGTCGTCGGAGGGATGGAACATTCCCGCCAGGACATCCCGGTAGAGCCGTTCGAGCTCCGATCCGCGGAAGTAGCTTGACCCGCCCGAAACCCTGATTGCCAGATCCACCACGGTCCGCGCAGTTTCGGTGGCGCGCACCTTGACCCCGACGAGCTTCGGGAACCACTGCCCGCCGTGATCGGCGAGGGAATCGACGTCGGACGCCACGGCCGCGAGTTGCGGGTAAAGGGCATCCATTGCCATCGCCGCTTCCGCGACCTTCCAGCGGATGTCAGGATCCTGCGCGTAACTGCGGCCCCCGTTCTTGAAGGAGGTGCGGCGCTTGACCGACTCCACGCCAAGCTGCAGCGCCCGCTCCCCGATCCCCGTGTAGACCGCGGCCAGCAGCGTCTCGAAACAGGCGAAAATGGCGAAGATCAGTGGATCCGCGTTCGGCCCGACCGGGAGCTTGCGGAAGATCCGCTCCGGCGGGACCACGGCCCCCTCCAGCACCGTGGTGTTGGACTGGCTGGCCCGCATTCCCAGCGTGTCCCAGTCGGGCAGGATTTCGTAGCCCGGGGTCTCGCGTTCAATGAAGCCGTGCACCAGTTCACCCTCGCCGCCGCGCGCCGACGCATCCTTGCCGAAGATCCCCAGCCGGGTCCAGGCCGGCGAGAGACTGGTGAAGATCTTCCGCCCGGTGAAGCCGTAGCTTCCGTCCGGCAGCGGAGTCGCCTCGGTCCTTGAGTCGAAGAGCACCGAATCGTTGCCGGCCTCGGAATTGCCGAACGCGAAGATTTCGCCCTGCCCCGCCTCCTGCAGAACGAAGTTCAGGGAGGAGTCGCCCCGGGCTGCCAGCACATGCGCGACGCCGGTCCAGACCAGGTGCATGTTGATCGCCAGCGCGGTGGCCGGGGCCGCCGTGGCCAGCCGCCGCTGCAGCTGAGCGGCGCCGGCAAGCCCCAGGCCCAGGCCGCCTTCGGAGGCCGGTACGAAAATCCTCAGGTAGCCGGCGGCGGCTAGGTCCCGGAGGTCCTCGGTGAAGAAGGCGTTGTCCCGGTCGTAGCCAGCCGCCCGGCTGCGGATCCGCTCCAGCAGCGCGTCCGGGAGGATCTCATCAGGTGTCATGTCGTTGGAAGCCAACCCTCGTCGCTGCCGCTCAGTAGTTACTCAGGAGGGTGTTCAGCACGCGGGCGCCGAACTTCAGCGAGTCGGCGGGGACCCGCTCGTCAACGCCGTGGAACATGCCGGTGAAGTCCAGCTCGTCCGGGAGCATGAGCGGCGCGAAGCCGTACCCGGTAATGCCGAGCCGGCTCAGGGCCTTGTTGTCCGTGCCGCCGGAGAGCGTGTACGGCAGGACCTTTGCGCCCGGATCTTCGGAATGGAGGGCATCGATCATGGAGTCCACCAGGTTGCCGGCGAACGGCACCTCGAGTGAGACGTCCTGGTGGACGTAACTCACATCCACACCGCTGCCGGCCAGTTCGCGGACAATTTCGAGGACCTGTTCCTGCTGGCCCGGCAGGGTCCGGCAGTCCACCAGGGCCTCGGCCGACTCCGGGATGACGTTGTGCTTGTAGCCGCCTTTGAGCAGGGTGGGGTTCGTGGTGTTCTGCAGCGTGGCGCCAACGAACCGTGCCACCGTGCCGAGTTCCTTGAGGATCTTCTCCGGGTCGTCCGGATCGAACTCCACCCCGGTGAGTTCTGTCACACCGTCGAGGAACTGCCGGGTGGTGGGTGTCAGCTCCACCGGCCAGCGGTATTCGCCGATCCGGGACACGGCGCTGGCAAGCCGGGTGACGGCGTTGTCGGTGTTGATCTGGGAACCGTGGCCGGCGCGGCCGTGGGCCACCAGCCGCAGCCAGGAGAGTCCCTTTTCCGCCGTCTGCAGGAGGTAGGTGCGCTGGCCGCCGATGGTGGCGGAGAACCCGCCGACCTCGGAAATCGCCTCAGTCGCGCCTTCGAAGAGTTCCGGCCGGTGTTCGACGGCGTAACCGGCGCCGTACTTGCCGCCGGCCTCCTCGTCGGCGAAAAAAGCGAAGATGAGGTCGCGCTTGGGCTTCCGGCCGGTGCGGGCGAAATCCCGCAGGACGGAAAGGATCATGGCGTCCATATCCTTCATGTCCACGGCGCCGCGGCCCCAGATCAGGCCGTCCTTGAGTTCGCCCCCGAACGGGTCAACGGACCACTGCTCGCGCAGCGCGGGAACGACGTCGAGGTGGCCGTGCACCACCAGGGCACTGGCGGAAGGATCCTCGCCCGCCATCCGGGTGACTACGCTGGCGCGCCCCGGCGCCGACTCGAAGATTTCTGCGTCCAGCCCGACCTCCGTGATGAGGCCGGCGGTGTACTCAGCGGCGGCCCGCTCCCCCGGCCCGGAACCATCACCGTAGTTGGACGTGTCGATCCGGATCAGTTCCTGGCAGATCCGGACAACCTCATCTTCGGGCCGAACGTCAGTCATATCGCTCCTCGTGGCAGTGGCTCTGTGTTGGCTTCAGCCTACCCACTGGCCCCGATTATTTGTTTCCGGAATCTTCGTGCTAGAGTCTTTCTCGCTGCTTCCGAGAAAAGCAAAACGCTGAAAGGCGAAATTCTTCCCGGAAATACCACCTGCGCGGGTGGCGGAATGGCAGACGCGCTAGCTTGAGGTGCTAGTCCTCGAAAGGGGGTGGGGGTTCAAGTCCCCCTCCGCGCACAAGGGAAAACCCCTGGAATCCACGGCTTCCAGGGGTTTTTTTGTGTCTCCAACCATGCGCTGCCGAAAAGCAGTATCGTCCGTTGTTTCCCTCCCTGACCGAAATGCCCCCGGGCGGGGATAGGATGCAGCCGAACACCAATCCGGTGTCGCTGGTCAAGAGCTTGGTACTGAGCGTTTGGGGGAACGCGGTGCGACGAAGAACCTGGATAGTCCTGGCGGCGGTACTGGCCGCCTGCGCCGTCGCCATCTCCTTTGTCCGGTACGCCGAAGACAGGGTCACCGCGGAGATGGCCTCCCGGGCCGCGCGTTTTCCCATCCCGGCGGACTGGGAGCTACAGGACAACATCGTGCGCCGGGAGATGTTCCTGTGCATCTCAACCAATCCCTGCCCCAGCATCGCCCGGCGCTGGGATGCCGGCAGAGAGCTTACCGTCGATGATCTGAAGGCCTTGGGCTCCCCGGCCGGTTTCGCCATGACCATCGAGGGCACGTGCACCCGTCGGCCGACCGTCGGCGGGACGACGACGGTCTGCAGCATCGCGGGGACCGACGGGGACTACGACTTTAAGTTCAACGTGAGCAGCCCGGACAGAAACAGCCGGACAAACTTCGTGGTCTTCCAGGTCGAACCCCGCCCCTGATCCCCGGGCCGCGGGATCCGCCATTTTCTGGTTGACGGACGGCCTGCAGGGCCCGCGCTGCCCCGTAGGGCCTTAGACGGCGAGCAGCCCGGCTGGGCTCTGCCCGGCAAGGGAGGCCAGCGCTCGCGGACGAAGTTCCGGCCACTCCTCGGTCAGCAGGGAAAGGATCACAAAGTCGCGCCAGACGCCGTCGACGTTGCGGGAGGAGCGGCGTCGGGTTCCTTCAGCCGTGAAGCCGAACCGGGCCAGCGAGGCCAGCGAACGCCGGTTGCGGCTGTCCACATCGCATTCGATCCGGCCGGCCCCGCAGGAGAACAACCAGTCGAGCAGGGTGATCTTCACCTCGTGGTTGACCTTCGCGCCCCAAAGGTCCGGGTCGAGTACAGTCCGGCCGATCTTCACGCGCTCCGTCCAGTCGTCGTGTTCGGTGATGCCGGTGGTACCGACAAAACGGGACTGTCCCAGCGGAAGTTTTTGGTACACGGAAAAGACCTGCAGCCCGGCGAAACGGCGGTCCACGAAGGCCGACAACTCGGCCTCACCGGCGGGACGGGCCTCACTGTCGCTGAAGCCTTGGGACCAGATTTCCTCCCGGGCCAGAAGGCGCGCCAGCGGCTCGACGTCGAGCGGTGTGAATGGTGCCAGGACGAACCTGCCGGTGACCGTCTGAAGGGTCGGCAGGGTGTCGGGAAGGAGCAGCGCCATTGCGGCCTTTCTGGTGCGCGGTGAAGCGTCGGAGTGGGGGGAAACGGGAGCCGAATATGTCCGCGAAATTGCGGCGGCAAGAGAAATTATCATCCCGCTGCCACACCCCGCAAGGACACGCTGGGGGCGGCTCCGCGGCGGCCTTTCCCGGCGCTCGTTTTGCAGCCCGATTGACCGCTATCCGCCGCCCCGTCCGGCCGGGCCGGCGTCGGGGTGGAGGGCTTGTTGGACCGTGCCGAGAAGGGTCCGGAACCGCGCGTTGTCAGGCAGTTCTTCGATCAGTACGACGCCGTCCGGCCCGGCGAGCGGGATGCGCCAGTTGGGATACTCCGTGCTGGTGCCGGGCTGGTTCTGGGTGCGGGTCTCCCCCACGGCGTCGACCAGCGCCACGCCCAGCAAGGAGGAGGGCGTGAGGGTGGTGAACTCGTAGAGCGCCTCCACCGTGGCTTGATCCCCCGTGGCCCCGGCCGCAGGCAGCAGTCCACGCTCCCGCACGAGCGAGAGCACGGCTTCCTGCTCAGCAGCGTCCGCGGCACGTTCTTCCGCTACGGGGCGCCGAAGCAGCCCTAGCGACTCGCGGAGCGTCACGTGCACGCCGGCCAGGTAGCCCGCGGTGGGAGGCAGGTCATGGGTGTTGACACTCGTGAGGCACTGTTGCCGGTAGCGTTCCGGCGCCAGCGGCCCATCGTCATCGTGCTCAAACCACAGGATCGAGGTTCCGAAGATGCCCCGCTCGGCCAGATAGTCCCTGACCCAGGGCTCGAAGACGCCGAGGTCCTCCCCAATTACCACTGCCCCCGCACGTTGCGCTTCCAGGGCGAGGATTCCGATCAGGGCCTCGTGGTCGTAATAGACGTACGTGCCCAGGTCCGGCCCGGCACCCTCCGGGATCCACCAGAGCCGGAAGAGCCCGAGGACGTGGTCAACCCTGATCCCGCCGGCATGGCGCAGTACTGTCCTCAGCATGTCCCGGTAGGGGGCGTAACCGGATTCGGCGAGCCTGGCCGGGTGCCAGGGCGGCTGGGTCCAGTTCTGGCCCTGCTGGTTGAACATGTCCGGCGGCGCGCCAACCGTCACGCCCTGCGCGAGGACACCGGACAGGGTCCAGGCGTCGGCGCCGCCGAGCTTCACCCCGACCGCGAGGTCATGCACGACGCCGATGTCCATGCCTGCCCGCCGCGCGGCTTCCTGAGCGGATTCCAGTTGCTGGTCGCATATCCACTGCAGCCAGCGGTGGAACTCGATCCGGTCCGCGAGCGCCGTCCGTTGCGCGGCGCAGTACGCCGTGTCCGGGGAGGCGGCGACTCCGTCCCACTGAGGGGCCGAGGGGTCGAGGGTCTCGGCCAGCGAGCACCACAGTGCAAAGTCGTCGAGCCCCTTGCCCTGGTCCCGGCAGAAGTCGCTGAACCGGCGTGTACGGGCGGGGCCCCGGCGGACGCGGAACACCCGCTCCAGCACGGCCAGTTTGGCCGCGTAGCTGGAGTTGCGATCCAGCAGGGACGCCTCCCGGTTGGCGGCCCGCAGGCGGGTTGCGAGGCTGTCCGCCTCGGCCAGCGCGCTCGGCTCCAGGTAGGCGTATTCGGGGATCTCCTCCACCCGGATATAGAGCGGGTTGAAGAAGCGCCGGGTCGTCGGCAGGTATGGGGAGTCCTCCACCGGCGGCCGGGGCTCGGCGGCGTGCAGGGGGTTGACCAGGACAAACCCGGCCCCCTCGGCCGCGGCGACGGCGGCCAGGTCGGCCAGGTCCGTGAAGTCGCCGATCCCCCAGGACCTGGCGGAGCGGACCGAGTAGAGCTGGGCTGTCAGTCCCCAGCTGCGGCGTCCCGCCAGCGCTGAGGTGGTGTGCAGCCGTCCCGGGGTCACCACAAGCGGGCACTCCGCCGCGGTGCCGGCCGTGTCCGCCATGATCGTGTGCCAGCCGATGCCCAGCCCCTCGGGGATAGCGAAGCTCGCACGCCCGGTCAGGACGCCGTCGACCTCCACAGGCGCAGTCCAGTTCTCCAGCTGCCGGGGCTCGTGCCCGGAGCCGTCCTCGGCAATGATCCGGAGACTGACCGGGCTCCCATGAAGGACATGCACATCGAAGAATGCCGCCGCTCCCTCCCGCGCCACCACAATGGGCGGCAGGAACAAGCGCCAGGGGGCAAGTTCCGCTGCCGCCAGGGAATGTCTGATCTCCTCTGGTCCTGACGAGGCAACACCGAGCGCGGTGAGGACCTGGCGCAGGGTGTCGGCGGCGACGGACCGCTCCACCCCGTCCCAGCCCCAATAGGAAGTCCCCACCCGGTGCGCTGCCGCCAGTTCGCGCAGCAGTGCATCGCCGTCGTCCGACGATTCCGGTTCGCTGCTGAGAGGGTCCTTACTCGCCGTCACGCGGGTCAGCCGTTGATCCGCGGCGCAGGCGTCTCGTTGCCGTGGCTGCCAGCGTGGATGTGGGCCTCCCCCACCAGCTCGTGCAGTCCGGCGACGGAGTCGGCCAGGCTAAGCCCGGGCGACTCGACGATGAAGGGCATCAGCAGCCGGTTTTCCTTCTCAAGGTGCAGGGCGAAAACTTCTCCAATCGCGCCGGCGGCGACGGCGGCGTCGACACCCTGGGCGCCGCGCAGGCGCTCGACGAGGCCGACGATCGCTTGATGCTCCGCGAGCATTCCTGCCACAAGCAGCCGGCCTTCGGGGGCGGCGCCCGGTCCGCTGTAAAGCGGGCCCTCCTCGGCGAGCGCATGCGGGACGAGTTCGGTCTCGCACCATTCGACCAGCACCTCATGGGCGTCATGCTCCGCTGCGGTGTCACGGGCCTTCACCGCGTGCGTCAGGGCGGCAATCAGGGCGCGGAGCCGTTTGAGCATGCCCGCATGGTGGGACTCCACGGCGGCGAGCGCCTCTGCTTCTTCCTGGGCGTTCTTGGCAACCGGCGTGTCCATGGCATCTCCCTGGCTGGATCTCTCTGGCGGTGCGGAACCCTGGCCCCGCTGAGCCTGATCCAACTGTACGGCCGGCCCGGCTCCAGGGAACAGGCCCTTCGGCCCAACGGAAACGTGTGTACCCGCCTGCGGGAACACGTGCTGCCGCCTTGGGTGGTTTCGTCGCTTCCCGGCCGGCCGCGCTAGCCTTGCACCCTATGGTCGACGTCGAACGTTTCCGGATCCTCCTCAACCAGGAGCGCGAGCGGAAGCTTGCCCTCCTGCCCGCACTGCGCCGGGACATCACATCCGTGAATGCGGCCCGCCAGGACTCCAACGTCGACGACGAGCACGATCCCGAGGGTGCGACGATCGCCTTCGAACTCTCCCAGGCCTCCGCGCTGCTGGAACAGAGCAGGTCGGGCCTCGCTCAAATCGAAGCCGCGCTGGCCCGGATTGATGCCGGAAGCTATGGCGTCTGCGAAGTCTGCGGCGGTCCGATAGCCGAAGGCAGGCTCGAGGCCAGGCCCTGGACGCCCTACTGCATCCGGCACTCCGCCGGGCCGGGCATCCCGGGGAAGCGTGAAACTCCCCGATGAACATTCAGTCAGCCACCTTCGCCGCCGACGACCTGGCCGGCACCTGGTGGGGCCGGATCGTGGGCGGGTTCAGCCACGCCCCCGCCCCCGTGGTGACCGGCACCGAACTGCTCCTGGTGGTGGCCGTCGCCGTCGCGCTGTCGCTGCCACGGGCCAGCTGGCGGTACTTTGGCCTGCTCGCCACCGTCACCCACGAACTGGGCCACGCCCTTGCCGCCCTCATGACCGGCCAGCGGCTGGGCGGCATCCGGTTGAGCCTGGACCATTCGGGCACCACCACGAGCTACAGCCGGCGCCCCATGGCCGCGGTCTGGTCGACGTTCTGGGGCTATCCCGTCCCTGCCGTCGTCGGCGCGGCGATGGTCTGGTCCGGTTTCAACGGCTGGGGGCCGGCGGCGATGTCGGTTGGCACGCTGGTGTTGCTGCTTTCGTTCGTCTTCCTGCGCAACGGCGTCGGTGTCCTCATCACGGCCGGGGCGGTACTCGCGGCCGTGTTACTGGTCCTGTTTGTACCGGCGGTGTTTATCGGCCACGTAATGATCGGGCTGGGGCTCGCGCTGCTGGTGGCCGCCGTCCGGGACCTCGGCAAGCTGGCGGCCGTTCACCTCAGGCACCGTAACCGGCTCTCGACGTCGGACGCATACCTGCTGGCAAAGGCGACGCACGTCCCCGCAGCCGTCTGGATCGTCCTCTTCGCCGCAGTGGTGGGCGCCTCATGGTGGTTCGCCTGGCAGCCGATGGCACCGGTGTTCGTGACGCTGCAAAAGGGTGTGGGTCCCTTCCCGGCATAGGCTGGGACCATGAACACGACACACACCGACGACCCGGCCTTCAGCACCCGGGGCGCCTACGTGACCGGCGGCGCGGAATTCACCCGGGACACCAACTACATCGAGGACCGAATCACCCGTGACGGCACCCCCGGCGCCAATGGCGAGCCCGGCTGGCCGGTGGAAGCCGGCCGTTACCGGCTGGTCGCGGCGCGTGCCTGCCCGTGGGCAAACCGCACCGTGATCGTGAGGCGGCTCCTCGGGCTCGAAGATGTCATCTCGCTCGGCCAGCCCGGCCCCACCCACGACGCCCGCTCCTGGACGTTCGACCTGGATCCCGGCGGCAAGGACCCGGTCCTGGGCATTGAGCGGATCCAGGAAGCCTACTTCCGCCGCTTCCCCGACTACCCCCGCGGCATTACCGTCCCCGCGATCGTCGATGTGCCCAGCGGAGCCGTGGTCACCAACAACTTCCCGCAGATCACCCTGGACTTCTCCACTGAGTGGACCGAGTTCCACCGCGAAGGCGCTCCGGATCTCTACCCCGAAGCCCTGCGGGAGGAGATCGACGCCGTCAACAAGCGGGTCTTCACCGAGGTCAACAACGGCGTCTACCGCTGCGGCTTCGCCGGTTCGCAGGAGGCCTACAATGCCGCGTATGACCGGCTGTGGACGGCGCTGGACTGGCTTGAGGAACGGCTCACGGGACAGCGTTACCTGGTGGGAGACACCATCACAGAGGCGGACGTCAGGCTCTTCACCACGCTGGCACGCTTCGACGCCGTCTACCACGGCCACTTCAAGTGCAACCGCCAGAAGCTCAGCGAAATGCCGGCGCTGTGGGCCTATGCCCGGGACTTGTTCCAGACCCCCGGTTTCGGCGACACCACCGACTTCGTCCAGATCAAGCAGCACTACTACATCGTCCATGAGGACATCAATCCCACCGGCATCGTCCCGAAGGGACCGGCGCTGGAAAACTGGCTGACGGAGCACTGCCGGGAGGCGCTCGGCGGCCGGCCCTTCGGCAACGGCACACCTCCCGGGCCTGTCCGGGCCGGTGAAGAGGTCGCCGCCGGACACGGCGCCGGCTAAGCAGCGGCGGCGGCGCTAGGGTGGTGGCCATGGACCTATCCACCCAGCCCGTCGCGGGCCCCGCAGCCGGTCCGGGCCGCTCCGCCGGTATGGCCGCCCCCGAATTCGCTGAAGTCCGTGAACTTTTCGATACGTTCCTGGCGGAAGACCCGGAATACAGCGCCCAGCTGGCTGTCTACCGCGCCGGGTCCAAGGTACTGGACCTGTGCGGAGGCCCCGGACTGCGCCACGGCGACATCACCGGCACCTACTCGTGCTCAAAGGGCGCCGCAGCATTCGTCATCGCCCTGCTGGTGCAGGACGGGTTGCTGGACCTGGATGCCGCCATGGCCTCCTATTGGCCGGAGTTCGGCTTACACGGCAAGGGCAGGCTCACCGTCCGGCAGGCCCTCTCGCACCAGGCGGGGCTGCCCGGGATTCCGGGCGGCTTTGCGCTGGCGGAGTTCCCGACGCCGGAAGCCGCCCGCCGTCTGGCTGCCGCCGCCCCGGCGTGGCGCCCCGGAACCACCTTCGGCTACCACGCGCTGACCATCGGCATCCTGATGGAGGAACTCTGCAGGAGGGTTGCCGGGGCCCCGCTGCAGGAGCTCTTTGATCAGCGTCTGCGGCTTCCCTATGGCATCGACTTCTTCCTGGGCCTGCCCGCCGAAGAGGAGCAACGCTTCCGCGAGGTGCTGTGCACCGAAGATCCCGAGGCGTGGCTGGATCCACTCAGCCAAGCCGGCTTGAACAGCAACGCACCGGTCAGCAGCATCATGGAGCTGCCGAACCACCGAGTGGTCCGCGCCGGCGGCATGAGCAGCGCCGGCGGCATGAGCAGCGCCGGCGGGATCGGCTCCGCGGAAGGACTGGCACGGCTCTACGCCGCAGCGACCACCGGAGTGGACGGCCGGCCCGCCTTCCTAACGCCTGGGACCATCGAGCTGATGGCCGAGGAACAGGTGTGGGGCCTTGACCGTTCGTCGGGGCAGGACAACGCCTTCGCCGTCGTCTTCATGAAGCCGCAGCCGGGGCGCGACTTCGGCAGCCACCTCGCCTTCGGCCACGAGGGCGCCAACGCCGCCCTGGGTTTCGCCGATCCCGGCTACGGGATCGGCTTCGGCTACGTTCCCCGGCGCAGCGAGGAGGGCCGCACCAATGGCCGCGCGCACCGGCTCTCCGCCGCGGTCCGGAAAGCGTGCGCTGCCCGCGGCTGAGCCGCCGCGGGGTTCGTCCACTTGTAGCAGCAAAGCCGCGGACCTAGGGTGAGCCGGGATGGCAATTACAAAAGAACACGACGCCGGCAGCCGGCCCACTTGGGTCCACAAACTGTGGCGAGCGGTGACCGGGAGCATCTCTGCGGCCTTGCTGTGGCCCCGGCTGCAGCTGGCCGCCAAAGCGGCCATCGCGGCCGGTGTGGCCTTCGCCATCGCCCCCTTCATGCCCGGGTCCGCGGCGGACTATCCGTACTACGCCCCGCTGGGCGCCCTCGTTGCCATGTACGAGAACGTCTCGGGTTCCATGCGGCAGGGATTCCAGACGCTCGTCGGGCTGGCAATCGGCGTCGGACTGGCCTTCATGCTCTTCAGCCTCGGAGACCCTTCGCCGCTGACAGTCGCGATCGTCATGGGGCTCGGCGTCATCCTGGCCGGCCTGCCCCGAATCGGCTCCGGCAGCGATTGGATCCCGACGGCGGCCCTGCTGGTGCTGCTGGTTGGCGGCCACAACCCGGATAAGTTCTCGTTCGGCTATCTCTTCCAGATGGGCGTCGGCGTCAGCGTCGGGATTGTGGTGAACCTGCTGGTCTTCCCGCCGCTGCACTTTAAGGCGGCGGCCCTCAGCTTGGCCGAGTTGCGGCTGGCCCTGGCCCAACAGCTCTGGGACATGGGCAAGGCACTGCGCGAAAACTGGCCGCCGGAACACGAAGACTGGTCCCGCCGCTCCGAGGCGCTCGCCGGCCGCGCCCGCTCCGTGCGCGCGGCCGTGCAGAAGGCGGACGCGAGCCGTCAGGCCAATCCGCGGCGCCGGCTGCATCCGCGTGACGTGGAGGCGGACTACCGCGACTTGCGCGACCTGGAGCGGATAACTTTCCATGTCCAGGATGTCACCCAAGTCCTCTCGGATGTCATCTGGGCCGAAGACACCCCCTTCGTCATCCCGGACGGGTACGCCGAGCCGCTCTCCGAAGCCATGACCCTGGTGGGTGACGTGCTGCGCGCCGCCGAAGAGGAGGAACCGCAACGGCAGACCGAGCTCGTCGAGCAGGCCGACGCCGCGGTGCAGGCTTTCACCGCAAGGGTCGCCGAGGAGGACCTGTCAGCCGGCGCCCCCAGCGCCGTCGAGTCAATCCTGCTCAGCCTCCACCGAATGCTGCGGGTCGTAAAATCAGGCGCCGCAAAATCAGCTGCTGCGGGATCCGACGCTACAAAATCCGACCAGACGAAATCCGACCCTGCCAAAGCCAGCACTGCCACGTCGGATACCGCGGAGCCGGGTGCAGGGGACGGCGAACCCTCGTCCGCTGCCACCAGCAGGAACACGACTGATCCGCAGCCGGACTAGGCCAGATTCGCGGCCTGGGCCTGGTATGCCGGGTGCAATTCCTGCCAGCGGGCGCGCGCGTCGCACGGTCCGTCGCCGGCAAGGTAAGCCGTGAGGTCCTCGAGGTGGATCTGGTCGCCTGCCGCGTAGGCGGCGACTTGCTCGAGAGGCAGCCCACGGTCCTCAAGGACCAGGATGGTCTGGTCACCGTCAGCGGTCAGCGTCACTTCCATGACCGAGTCCGGTTCGCCGGGCGAGGTGGCGTAGAACCGCAGTCGTTGCGGCGGCTCGCACAGTTCAACCCGGCAGCTCCCTTCCCACCCGCTGGCAAAGAAGTGCGCGCTGAACTCGCCGCCCTGGCGTAGCTCGCCTGCCACCTCGCCGAGCCAGCGGGAGAGACGACGGGGATCTGTGAGGGCGGACCAGAGCCCGCCGATCCCGGTGTCCAACCGGGCCTCAAGCCGGACAAAGCCCCTGCCGTTCGCGCTCCCCAGGGTGCCCAGGACTCGCAAACTTCCAGCCATGTCTTCGGTCATCGGGAGCTCCTTTGCTCGCGGGTGGCGTGTTGCCTCGGTGAGTCGCAGTCCAGGCTATAAGTCGAGCCGGGCTCGTTCCGCACAATACCCGACAGGTGCTGCCGCAGGACCTGCCGCGGGCCAAACTTGCCGAACCTGGCGTCCGCCCGCATACGACGACGGCAGCCGCCCCGGTCTTCCCAGGGCGGCCGCCGTCGTATGCGCAGGAGCGTGCTATTTCAGCGACGCCACGGATCCGCTGAAGT
Organism: Arthrobacter sp. 01T414; assembly: GCF_056398965.1. NCBI lineage: Bacteria > Bacillati > Actinomycetota > Actinomycetes > Micrococcales > Micrococcaceae > Arthrobacter > Arthrobacter sp. 01T414. The sequence goes on from NZ_JBFTQK010000002.1 coordinate 312,397, forward strand.
GCTTCCGCCCCGAACGCGGGCTCCAGCCCACGTAGTCGGAGCGCAGCCACCCGCCGTCGTCGTCCTGGACCGTGCTGATGTCCAGCGCCACCCTGGCCGGCAGGAACACCGGCGCCTCGAACGCCACGTCCCAGCTGAAGGCGTCCCCCTTGGCTGCGCCGACGTCGGCCAGGGCCCTGGAAGCGAGGTACATGCCGTGCGCGATGGAGCGCCGCATACCCAGCGCCCTCGCGCTGAGCACGCTGAGGTGGATCGGGTTGAAGTCACCGGACACGGAGGCGTAGGCCCGGCCGGTGTCCACGCCAAGCTGCCAGAGCGCCGTCGGATTCGGTGCACTGAAAGGCTCCGGCGCTGTGGCGGCTGACGGCTTGTCGATCCCGGGGAGGAACATCCCCTTGGCCAGGTAGGTGGAGACGCCGCGCCAGCGGACGAAGTCCTCCCCCGCCCCGCGCACCTCGGCCACGATATCGAGCTGGGTCCCGGCACGGTGCCCGCGCAGGTTCTCCGCCCAGGTCCGGACGTCCAGCGCCTCGGTGAAGAGCACCGGAGCGCTCTGGACCACTTTGTTGGTCAGGTGGATCATCCCCAGCAGCGGCAGCGGAAAATCGTCCCGGTTCATCACGGACATGGAGAGCGGAAACGCCAGGGCGTGGAGGAATCCCGCCGGGAGCACGTCGCTGGCGGTCTCGCCGATGAGGTGCTGGTAGGCCGTCAGGTTGGTGACTCCGGCCGTGACGCCGCGCACTTCGTGGCTGCAGCCGGGAAGCTCGGTGCCCACGTGGGCCCCCAGGACCCGCCGGCGCGCGGCGGTGGCGGCAGCGTTGAGGTACAGCTTGGAAAGCGACGGCATCTCGCCCAGGATGACGGGCTGCTGACCGCTCATGCGCCCACCAAGTTCTGCCCGCAGACACGCAGCACCTCGCCGGAGATGCCGCCGGCGGCGTCGCTGGCGAGGAATGCGATGGCTTCAGCCACGTCCCCGGGCTGCCCGCCCTGTTGCAGCGAGTTGAGCCGGCGGGCGACCTCACGGGTGGCGAACGGGATCCTGGCCGTCATCTCGGTTTCGATGAAGCCCGGGGCGACGGCGTTGATGGAGCCGCCGTGCGCTGCGAGCAGCGGCGCCGTGGCACGGACCATGCCCATCACCCCGCCCTTGGACGCGGCGTAGTTGGTCTGGCCCCGGTTTCCCGCGATGCCGCTGGTGGAGGCGACGGAGACAATCCGCGGCGTGTGCCGGAAGTGTTCCGAAGCCAGCAGCGCCTCATTGATCCGCAGCTGCGCGGCGATGTTCACGGCAATCACGGAGCTCCAGCGGCCCTGGTCCATGTTCGCGAGCAGCTTGTCCCGGGTGATGCCGGCGTTGTGGATCAGGATGTCCAACCGGCCGTGGCGCTCCACGGCGTGGTCGATGATGCGCTGGCCGGCATCCTCCCGGCTGATGTCCAGCTGCAGGGCGGTGCCGTGCACCTCGTTGGCGACCTTCGCCAGGTGGTCCCCGGCGGCCGGGATGTCGACGACGACGACCGTGGCGCCGTCGCGGTACAGCGTGCGGGCGATGGCCGCGCCGATACCGCGGGCTGCTCCGGTGACGACCGCGACTTTTCCGGCGAGCGGCTTCTCGGCGTCGGCGGGAAGCTCACCAGCGTCGGAAGATACGGTGAGGAACTGGCCGTCCACGAAAGCGGAGCGGCCGGAGAGGAAGAACCGGAGGGCGCCGAGGGCGCTCGGGCTCGTGGTCCGTGCGCCGTCGGCCAGCAGGATGCCGTTGCCGGTGGCGCCGGCACGCAGTTCCTTCGCGAGTGAACGCAACAGGCCGTCGACGCCCTGCCGCGCCGCTGCCGCTGCCGGATCCTCAGTCCCGGCTGCGGCGCGGGAGACGGTGACCACGCGGGCGTTCGGGGTGAGGTCACGGAGCGAGGCCGCTGCGCTGAGCACGGGCTTTTCCAGATCTTCCGGCCGCTCCGCCTCGTCCAGGACCAGGATGATCGCGCCGAGCTTCTCGCGCGGCACGGCATGGCGCCGAACGTCCAGGTTCCAGGACAGCAGCGTGGCGGCGAGTTCGTCGGCGCCGCTGCCGGATCCCTGGACCAGGACGGGTCCCTGAACCAGCGGCTGGCCGGGCCGGTGCCGGCGGAGCACCACCGGTTGCGGCAGGCCGAGCTTCTTGGCGATGTCCTTGCCGAGTCCCCGGCTCACGAACTGGGTGTATTTGTCAGTCATCCGTTCCCCCTAGTGTGCTTCGAGAATAGCGACGACGCCCTGGCCGCCGGCGGCGCAGATGGAGATGAGCCCGCGGGCCGGACGGCCGTCCACCTGTCCCTTGGCGTGCAGCATCTTCGCCAGCGAGGCGACGATGCGGCCGCCGGTCGCGGCGAACGGGTGGCCCGCGGCGAGCGAGGAGCCGTTCACGTTGAGCTTGGCACGGTCGACGCTGCCGAGGGGGCCGTCCAGGCCAAGCCGGGTGCGGCAGAACTCCTCGTCTTCCCAGGCGGCCAGGGTGCTCAGCACGGTCCCGGCGAAGGCTTCATGGATTTCGAAGAAATCGATGTCATCGAAGCTCAGGCCGTGGCGGGCCAGCAGCCGCGGCACGGCGAACGCCGGAGCCATCAGCAGCCCATCCTTGCCGTGGACGAAGTCGACCGCGGCGGCTTCGCCGTCGAGCACGGTGGCCAGCTTGGGCAGGTCGTGGGCGTCGGCCCATTCTTCCGAGGCGAGCAGCACGGTGGAGGCGCCATCCGTGAGCGGGGTGGAGTTACCCGCCGTCATGGTTGCTTCTGCCCCCAGGTTCTTGCCGAACACCGGCTTGAGGCCCGCGAGCTTCTCCAGCGTGGTGTCGGGCCGCAGGTTGGAGTCCTTGCTGAGGCCGCGGTACGGGGTGAGGAGCTCGTCGAAGAAGCCGGCGTCGTAGGCGGCGGCAAGGTTGCGGTGGCTGTTGTAGGCCAGTTCGTCCTGGGCTTCACGGGTGATCTTCCACTGCGCCGTGGTGAGCGCCTGGTGCTCGCCCATGGACAGCCCGGTGCGGGGCTCCCCGGTGTTGGGCGCATCCGGGGCGAGATCCTTGGGCCGCAGCCGGCTCAGGACCTGGAGCCGCTGCGGCAGCGTCTTGGCGCGGTTCAGGTCCAGCAGGATTTCGCGCAGGCCTTCGCTCACCGCAATCGGAGCGTCGGAGGCGGAGTCAACGCCGCCGGCGATGGCGGAGTCAATCTGGCCCAGCTTGATCTTGTTGGCGAGGCCCAGCACGGTTTCGAGGCCGGTGGCGCAGGCCTGCTGCAGGTCGTAGGCCGGGGTTTCGGCCGACAGGGCGGAGCCGAGCACGGCTTCGCGGGTGAGGTTGAAGTCGCGGGAGTGCTTGAGCACGGCGCCGGCGGCAACTTCGCCGATCCGCTCGTCCTGCAGGCCGAACCGTGCGATCAGCCCGTCCAGCGCGGCGGTGAGCATGTCCTGGTTGGAGGACTTGGTGTAGGCGCCACCGGTACGGGCGAACGGGATGCGGTTGCCGCCGACCACCACGGCCTTGCGGAGTGACGCTGCGGCTGATCCTGCGGCCGGCGCGGCTGCGGCGGTGTTTGGACCGGTCGCGGGGGTTCCGTTTTCAGGCATGGGCTCTCTCCTTTGATCAAAGCGGATTACTGATACCCAGCGTACCTGATACGCTGGGTATCGTGAACATCCTCCAGGCTGAACCTCCCGGACCGGTCAGCGCATCCGGCAGCGCCGGCGGCCGTGCCGGTAGCGGCGCGGCGCCCGGCCCCGTCAGTGCCGTCATCGATGGACGGACCTCCCGCTGGCAGTCCCACCGCGAGGAACGCCGCCGCGAGCTGATCAAGTCGGCGCGGAAGGCGGTGCACGCCCTGGGCAGCGAAGCCTCAATGGAGGACATCGCGGCAGCTGCCGGAACCTCCAAATCCGTGTTCTATCGCTACTTCGGGGACAAGGCAGGCCTTCAGCAAGCCGTGGGCGAGGTCGTCCTGAACCAGATGCAGCGGCGCATCCAGGAGGCCGCGCAGAGCGCCCAGACCCCGCGCGAGGGGCTCTATGCCATGGTGTCCGCATACCTCCAAATGGCCGAGACCAGCCCGAATGTGTACACCTTCGTTACCCGGTATGCGCCGGGTGAAGCGGAGAGCCAGAACGGTTCCATTGCGGCGGCCGGGGCGCTCGGGCATTTCTTCGCGGCGATCAGCGAGATGATCGCGCTGCCGATGCGGAACCAGCTGCGCGCCGTCCCCGGCAAGGAGGCGGTGATCGGCTACTGGCCCAACGCCGCGATCGGGCTGGTCCGGAACGCCGGAGAACAGTGGCTGGCCAGCCCGGACTCCCCCGCCAAGCCCAACCAGGAAGCGATGGCCCGGCAGATCACCGACTGGCTCTGCTTCGGCATCGCACCCGAACTCCAAGAACCGCCGGTCCCTTAGCCAACATCGGCCGCCGCCACCAACTGCCCGAAAAACCAACCGTATAAAACCCAACTGCCAGAACCGCAATGTCAGTGCCAACGAAGGAATCGACATGACTGAACTCGCCGACCGCCCCGCGGGCCGTCTCATTTCCCCGGCCCCCGAGCCCCGGACCTCGCCCGCCGCAAGTTCCGCCCCCGGAGCCCCCGCCGTCGACGTCGCCGCCCTCGGCGAGCAACTGCTCGGCAAGTGGGCCGACATCCGCCGACAGTCCCGCGAGCTGGCCGGCCGGCCGGAACTGTACAAGACCGAGGGGCTGCCCCACACCGAGCACCGCCAGCGCGTCTTCGGCCAGCTGAAGGTCCTCGTCGACAACGGCGCCGTGCACCGCGCCTTCCCGGTGGCGCTCGGTGGCGCGGACGAACACGGCGGCAACGTGGCCGGCTTCCAGGAGCTCGTCATTGCCGACCCCTCGCTGCAGATCAAGGCCGGCGTGCAGTGGGGCCTCTTCGGCTCGGCCGTGAACCACCTCGGCACTGAGGAACACCACAAGAAGTGGCTACCCGGCATCATGAGCCTGGACATCCCCGGCTGCTTCGCCATGACCGAGACCGGCCACGGCTCGGACGTCGCCAGCATCGCCACGACGGCCACCTACGACCCGGCCACCGAGGAATTCGTGGTCCACACGCCCTTCCGCGCCGCCTGGAAGGACTACATCGGCAACGCCGCTGTCGACGGCCTGGCCGCCGTCGTCTTCGCCCAGCTGATCACCAACGGCGTCAACCACGGCGTGCACGCCTTCTACATGGACCTGCGCGACCCGGAAACCAAGGAATTCCTACCCGGCATCGGCGGCGAAGATGACGGCGTCAAGGGCGGACTCAACGGCATCGACAACGGCCGCCTGCACTTCACCCACGTGCGTATCCCGCGGACAAACCTGCTCAACCGCTACGGCAACGTCGACGCCGACGGCGCCTACACCTCCCCTATCGCCAGCCCGGGCCGCCGTTTCTTCACCATGCTCGGCACGCTGGTGCAGGGCCGGGTCTCGCTCGACGGCGCTGCCGTGACTGCTTCCAAGCTGGCTCTGAAAACTGCCATCCAGTACGCCTCCGAACGGCGCCAGTTCAACGCCTCCTCCGCCACGGACGAGGAGGTGCTGCTGGACTACCAGCGGCACCAGCGCCGGCTGTTCACCCGGCTCGCCACCACCTACGCGGCAAGCTTCGCCAGCGAACAGCTGCTGCAGAAGTTCGACGACGTGTTCTCCGGCCGGAACGACACCGACGAGGATCGCCAGGATCTCGAGACCCTGGCCGCGGCGCTCAAGCCGCTGAGCACCTGGCACGCCCTGGACACCCTGCAGGAGTGCCGCGAGGCCTGCGGCGGCGCCGGCTTCCTGATCGAGAACCGGTTCGCCTCGCTGCGCGCCGACCTTGATGTCTACGCCACCTTCGAAGGCGACAACACCGTGCTGCTGCAGCTCGTCGCGAAACGCCTGCTGGCCGACTACGCCAAGGAGTTCCGCAACGTGGACTTCGGCGTGCTGGCCCGCTACGTCGTCGGACAGGCGACCGGGGCCGCCATCCACCGGACCGGACTGCGGGGTGTTGCTCAGTTCGTGGCCGACTCCGGTTCGGTGCAGAAGGCAGCCAGCGCGATCAAGGATGAGGCCGGCCAGCGGGCACTGCTAACCGAGCGCGTCCAAGCCATGGTGGCCGAGGTCGGTTCGGCGCTCAAGGGCGCGAACAAGCTGCCGCAGGCCCAAGCCGCCGCCCTGTTCAACAGCCACCAGCACGAACTCATCGAGGCGGCCCAGGCGCACGCCGAACTGCTGCAGTGGGAAGCCTTCACCGAGGCGCTGGGCGAGGTCACGGACCCCGGCACCAAGAAGGTCCTGACCTGGCTGCGCGACCTGTTCGGCTTGTCCCTGATCGAGAAGAACCTGTCCTGGTACCTGATGAACGGCCGGCTCTCGATGCAGCGGGCCCGCACCGTGGGTGAGTACATCAACCGGCTGCTCGTGAAGATCCGCCCGCATGCCCTGGATCTGGTGGACGCTTTCGGCTTCGGCCCGGAGCACCTCCGCGCCGCGATCGCCACCGGGGCCGAGAAGACCCGCCAGGATGAGGCCAGGGAGTTCTTCCGCCAGCAGCGCGCCAGCGGCCACGCGGCGGTGGACGAGAAGATCCTGCTCGCCCGCAAGGCCCAGTCCGGCACCGCGAAGTCGGGCAAGGCGAAGTCAGCCAAGACCCAGCGCGGCTAAACGACTGCACTAAACGACGACGGCGCCGCCCCCTTAGCCGGGGCGGCGCCGTCGTCGTATGGCGTGACTACTGCGGAAGGACCGAGCGGTACACCTCAAGGGTGGTTTCGGTGATGGATTCCCAGGAGAAGTGTTCCTCGGCCCGGCGTCGGCCGGCCTCGCCCATCGCGCGGGCACGCGCCGGGTCGGAGACCACCTCGGTGAGGGCCGCGGCAAACTCCGTGACGAACTTCTCCGGATCCAGCGGGGTCCCGGTGCCGTCGGTCACCTGTTCAAGCTGGACGAGGAGGCCGGTTTCGCCGTGCTGGACCACCTCCGGGATACCGCCGGTGGCGCTGGCTACCACGGCTGCGCCGCAGGCCATCGCCTCCAGGTTCACGATCCCGAGCGGTTCGTAAATGGACGGGCAGGCGAACGCGGTGGCGTGGCTGAGGACCTGGATCAGTTCCCGGCGCGGGAGCATCCGCTCCACCAGGATCACTCCGCTGCGCTGGCCCTGCAGCTCCTCGATCAGTCGGGCGGTTTCCGCGGCGAGTTCGGGGGTGTCCGCGGCACCGAGGCACAGCACCAGCTGGACGTCGGCGGGGAGCTTGGCGGCGGCCCGCAGCAGGTACGGGACACCCTTCTGCCGGGTGTTACGGCCCACGAAGACTACGCTGGGCCGCTCCGGGTCAATCCCGAGGGCGCGGAGCACGTCGTCATCCTCATCGCGGTTCCAGAGGCTGACGTCGATGCCGTTGTGGACCACGCGGACCTTGGCCGGGTCCACCTCGGGGTAGCTGCGCAGGATGTCCTGACGCATGCCTTCGGACACTGCGATGATCGCCGCGGCGGATTCGTAGGCGGTCTTCTCCACCCAGGAGGACAGGGCATAGCCGCCGCCGAGCTGTTCGGCTTTCCATGGCCGTAACGGCTCCAGGCTGTGGGCGCTGAGCACGTGCGGGATGCCGTGCAGCAGCGAGGCGATGTGGCCGGCCATGTTGGCGTACCAGGTGTGCGAGTGCACGAGGTCCGCCCCGGCGATGTCAGGGACGATCCTCAGGTCCACGCCGAGGGTCTGCACGGCGGCGTTGGCGCCGCCCAGGTCCTCCGGCACGGCATAGGAGGTCACGGTGGCCCCGTGGTACTGCGGATCACGCGGCGCCCCGAAGGCCCGCACCTGCAGGTCCACCTTCTGGGCCAGTACCCGGCTGAGTTCGGCCACGTGGACGCCGGCGCCCCCATAGATTTCGGGCGGGAATTCCTTGGTCACAATGTCTATACGCACAACCCCCAAGGTAGTCGTTCCGGCTGATCTGTTCTAGTGTGAAGAGGTCCGGGCACACCGGACAGTTTTGGGGAGCACCAAAGGCGTTCAGGAGCGATCACATGCCGCAGCAGAAGAAAGTCTTGGCCATAGTCCTCGCAGGTGGCGAGGGAAATAGGCTAATGCCGTTGACGGCCGACCGGGCCAAGCCCGCCGTTCCGTTTGCCGGAAGTTACCGGCTCATTGATTTTGCTCTCTCGAACCTGGTGAATTCCCGGTATTTGCAGATTGTTGTCCTCACGCAATACAAATCCCACAGCCTCGACCGGCACATTTCTGAAACGTGGCGAATGTCCACGCAGCTCGGCAACTACATCGCGTCCGTGCCCGCCCAGCAGCGTGTCGGCAAGAGCTGGTTCCTGGGCAGCGCCAACGCCATCTACCAGTCCCTTAACCTGATCCACGACGCCAATCCCGACATCGTCGTCGTGGTCGGCGCGGACCACGTCTACCGGATGGACTTCGCCCAGATGGTCGCCCAGCACGTCGCCAGCGGCGCCAAGGCGACGGTCGCGGCCGTGCGGCAGCCGCTGCATATGGCAGACCAGTTTGGCGTGATCGAGGTGGACCAGGAGAACCCGGAGAAAATCGCAGCCTTCGTGGAGAAGCCCTCCTCCACGCCCGGGCTCGCCGCGGACCCGACCCAGTTCCTGGCGTCCATGGGCAACTATGTCTTCAACGCTGACGCTCTAGTCGAAGCGCTGCATGTCGACGCCGAGAGGCTCGACACCAAGCACGACATGGGCGGCGACATCATTCCCTACTTCGTGGACCAGGGCGAGGCCGGCGTATACGACTTCACCCTCAACGACATCCCCGGCTCCACCGAACGTGACCGCACCTACTGGCGCGACGTCGGGACCATCGATTCCTTCTACGACGCCCACATGGACCTGATCTCCCCCGTGCCGGTCTTCAACCTGTACAACTCGGAGTGGCCGATCTACACGCGCCAGAGCATCTCCCCGCCGGCCAAGTTCGTCCGCGGCGAGGGCCGCACGGTGGGCACGGCGCTGGATTCGATCGTGGCCAGCGGTGTGGTCATCTCCGGCGGCATCGTGGAAGGTTCGGTGCTCTCGAACGACGTTTACGTCGGCACCGCGAGCCGGGTGCTCGACTCGGTCCTGATGGACAAGGTGCAGGTCGGGGCGGGCGCCGTGGTCAAGCGCGCCATCGTCGATAAAAACGTCCGCATCCCCGCCGGCGCGGCGATCGGCCTGGACCCCGAGCTGGACCGTGCGCGCGGGTTCAAGGTCACCGAGTCCGGCATCACGGTCCTCTCCAAGGGCCAGGAGGTCCCCGAGCCGGGAGACGCCGAACGCGCGCTCTCCGCGGCCAACCTGTATCTGGTGCCGGATGCGGTCAAGACCGCCACCGAGAATTGGCCGGCCGGCCGTGAGTCCGTGGAGAAGGTCGGCGAAGTGCACGCCGCCGCCGTCGGCGTCGAGCCTCCCGGGAGCACCTCCACCAAGGCGTACTGAGCAGGAGACCGGCGCCGGGTACCGTTTGCCGGCTCCCGGCCCGGCCCCTTCCTGCGCAGGCTGATGTTCGGACGGGCCCTGGCCGGGCTGTAAAATTGGCCCAATGAGCTCCTCCGATCTGCCCCCCGTGCCGGYCTCCGATCCGATGGCCGCTGCCGAGCCGGCGGCAGCCGACCCCGCCCCGGCGCCAGCCGAACTTACCTCCGCCGAGATCGCGGCCTGCCTCAAGGTGCTGAACAGCATCCACGTCTACGACGAGGAGCACCCGGACTACGTCTCGGTCCGCCGCGCGACCGGCAAGATGTTCAAGGCGGTCAAGCGGCACCGCCGGGTCACCAAGCGAGACCTGATCGCCGAGGCAGACCGCGCCGTCATCGCCCAGACCGCGACGGCTGCGCCGGACCGGATTGACGACGAGACCCGCGGCAACAAGCTGGCCACCTCGGCCACCGGGGAGGTCGCCGGCCACCTAATCAGGTCCCGGCCCTGCTACATCTGCAAGCAGCACTACACCCAGGTGGATGCGTTCTACCACCAGCTCTGCCCGGAGTGTGCACTCTTCAGCCACAGCAAGCGCGATGCGCGGACGGACCTGAGCGGCCGGCGCGCCCTGTTGACCGGCGGCCGGGCCAAGATCGGCATGTACATCGCCCTGCGGCTGCTCCGCGACGGCGCCCACACGACGATCACCACCCGCTTCCCAAAGGACGCCGCCCGGCGCTTCGCCGCGATGGAAGACAGTGCCGACTGGCTGCACCGGCTGCGGATCGTGGGCATCGACCTGCGCGACCCCTCCCAGGTCATGGCCCTGACGGATTCACTGGACGCCGCGGGGCCGCTGGACATCATCATCAACAACGCCGCCCAGACGGTGCGGCGCTCCGGAAACGCCTACAAGCCACTGGTCGACGCCGAGGACGAGCCGTTGCCGGCGGAGCTGCAGGCGGCCAACGGCGGACCAGAACTGGTCACGTTCGGCCACGCCCACGACAAGCACCCGCTGGCCCTGGCAAGCTCGGTCCTGGACCACCCGGTCCTGGCCGGCGACGCCATCACCTCACTGGCGCTCTCGACCGGCTCGGCATCGCTGGAGCGGATCGCTTCGGGCACCGCGATCGACGCCGGCGGCCTGGTCCCGGACCTCGCCACCATCAACAGCTGGACCCAGGTGGTGGACGAGGTGGATCCCCTGGAGATGCTCGAGGTGCAGCTATGCAACGTCACGGCGCCGTTCCTGCTGGTGAGCCGGCTGCGCGGGGCGATGAAGCGTTCCACGGCACGGCGGAAGTACATCGTGAACGTCAGCGCCATGGAAGGCCAGTTCTCCCGCGCCTACAAGGGACCCGGGCACCCGCACACCAACATGGCCAAGGCCGCGCTGAACATGATGACGCGCACCAGCGCCAAGGAAATGCTGGAGTCCGACGGCATCCTGATGACCGCCGTCGACACCGGCTGGATCACCGACGAGCGGCCGCACTACACAAAGGTCCGGCTGATGGAGGAAGGCTTCCACGCCCCGCTGGACCTGGTCGACGGTGCGGCGCGGGTCTACGACCCGATCGTCATGGGCGAATCGGGCGAGGACCAGTACGGTGTGTTCCTCAAGGACTACAAACCAAGCCCCTGGTAACCCTCGACGGCGGGCCCTGACCCGGTAGCGGCGCTTACGCGGCTGCGCCACGGGCCTTATGGCCCTAATGGGCCTCGGGGCCCGTCCGTAACGTGGAGCTGTGACTACGACGACGCCTCCGCCAAATTTCCAGCTCTCCATCGACCAGTGCTGGGTGCTGCTCGACAGCGAAGTGGTCGGGCGGATCGCGCTGATCGTGGACGGCCACCCGGAGGTGTTCCCGGTGAACTTCGTCCTGCAGCGCCGCTCGATCGTGTTCCGCACCGCTGGCGGCACCAAGCTGTGGGGCGCCATCACGGCCAAGCCGGTGGCCTTCGAAATCGACGGCTATGACGCCCACGAGCAGACCGCCTGGAGCGTCGTCGCCCGGGGCGAGGCCCAGCTGATTGAGGACCAAGCGGACAAGGATGCGGTGGACGAGCTGCTCCTCGAGCCGTGGCAACCCGGCGAAAAAAACTACTACGTCCGGCTGGCACCGAAGGCCCTGACCGGGCGCCGCTTCAAGGTCAACAACCCGGATGTGTGGCACACCCGGCTGGCAGACCCGAGGCGTGCCTCCTTCGAGTAGTCGCGGCGGTCCGTAACCGCCGCCTAAACCCTGTCGGCCCCGCTGACGCTGTGCCGGCTAGTGCTTCGCCGGCTGGTGCTTTGCCGGCGCGTGCACCACCATCACTGGGCAGTGCGCGTGGGCCACGAGGGCCGAACTGACGGAGCCGAGCAGCAGGCCGCCGAAGCCGCCGTGCCCGCGCCTGCCCAGCACCAGCAGGTCCGCGTTCTGGCTCTCCTCAAGCAACATCCGGCGCGGGTGCCCCTGCACCAGCCGTGTTTCCACATTGGCGGGGGTGGTTTCGCCGAAGGCCTTCACTACGGTCTCTTGCAGGATCTCCCCGGCGCGGACGTCAAAGTCGTTGATGCCCATGGCGACGTAGCCGTCGTAGACCGGAGGAACGTCCCAGCAGGCCATCGCCACCAGGTTCGCCGACAGCGGGAGGGCCAGCCGCTGCGCCTGGCGGAGGGCCTCCACCGAGGCGTCCGATCCGTCGACTCCAACCAGGATGGTCCGGATGCCCGTAGCGTCGCTCATGGCTGGTCCCTTTCGTGGTGCCCCCGTGGCAGTAGCTCCAAGGATTCCGGCGCCCGGGTCCGTCGGCTAGGGCCGAAAGTCACGGCGGCGGCGGCCCGGCCGGCCCGGCGCCGTAGGCCGAACGGCCCTTGCCCGGGACCCCGGGCGGCCGCAGACTTGCTCTGTGCACGGCGAAGAAATATTCGGGTCCCGCACCATTTGCAGGCCGCCGGAGGCCACAATAGAAAGTACGACTCCACCACAATTCAGGAACCAGCAACCAGGGTTCCGCACAAGATGGACGGGCGTGGTCTGCTGCATCCCTGCGACGCGAGCTGGGGAGCTCCGTGGAACGCGAAGCGGCAGCGGCGCCCTGACAGGAGAAACATGATTGCCTGGGCAGATGCCGGTCTCGCCGCAACCGAGGGCCATCCGGCTGTCATCCGTGTGTTCATCCTCGACGACCACGAGCTGGTCCGCCGCGGCCTGCAGGAGCTGCTGGAGGGCGAGGGCTTCCTTGTGGTCGGCAGCTCAGGCTCCGCCGTGGAAGCCACCCGCCGGATACCGGCACTGCATCCGGATGTCTGTGTCCTGGATGCCCGGCTGCCCGACGGCACCGGGATTGAGGTCTGCCGGGACGTACGCTCCGTCGATCCTTCACTGAATTGCATCATCCTCACCAGTTTCGACGACGAGCAGGCCCTGCGCGGCGCCGTTCTCGCCGGAGCCTCGGGCTACGTCCTGAAGGAGATCGGCGGCACCGACCTGATCGGTGCGCTGCGCCGTGCCGCCGCCGGCGAATCCCTCTTCGAGGACGGCGTGGCCGCCGGGATCGTCGAGAGCCTGGTCGAACCCGAAGAAGTGGATCCGCGCACGGCCTCCCTTACGCCGCAGGAACGCAGGGTGCTGGAACTGGTTGGCGGCGGACTCACGAACCGCCAGATCGCGGCTGAGATGTTCTTGGCCGAAAAGACGGTCAAGAACTACGTTTCGTCCCTGCTGGCCAAGTTGGGCTTCGAGCGACGCACCCAGGCGGCGGTCTTCATTGCCAGCCCAGCCGGCGCGGGGACGCCTGCGAACGGTTCAGCGACCGAGGCCGGGCGGCAGCACAGCATCCACTGAGAACGGTGCCGGCCGCGCCGTTCCGGTGCGGTGCCGCTCAGAGCGGGACGGACCATTCCACGCTGGTGCCGGCGTCCGGCGCCGTCGTGATGGTGCATTCGCCGTCCAGCATCCGCGCACGGTCTTCCAGGTTGGCCAGGCCGTTGCGTTCCTGGCTGTCGTCGAAGCCGGAGCCGTTGTCCGTGATGACGACCGTGACCTGGCCTTTCACGACGGCCACGGACACCGAGATCGCGTCAGCGCCGGAGTGCCGGATCGCATTGCTGAGGCCTTCCGAAACCACGGCCACCACGTTGTCCGCCTTGTCCGGCGTGACGGCATCCACCGGGCCGGTCAGTGTCAGCCGCGGGGTGAAGGGCATGGACTTGGCCGAACTCCGGGTCACGCGCCGGATCCTGCCGCTGAGCAGCTCGGTTTCTCCGCTGCTGCTCCGGAGCGAGTAGATCGTGTCCCGCAGGCTGCGGATCGCCTCGTCCAATTCGCCAGTGATGTTGCGGATCCGTTCGGTCGCCAGCTCGTCCTTGGTGAACCGGGTCAGGCTCTGGACACTCAGCCCGGCGGCGAAGAGCCGCTGGATGACGAGGTCGTGCAGGTCCCGGGCGATCCGGTCCCGGTCCGTGAAGACGAGGAGTTCTTCGCGCAGCCGATGCACACGGGCGAGTTCCAGGGCCAGGGCCACGTGCGAGCCGAAGACCGCGCCCATCTCGATGTCGGTGCGGGCGTAACGGCGGCCGTTCGGGCCGCGGGCCAGGAGCAGGAGGCCGTGGTGCGCGCCCTGGGTGCTCAGCGCGACGGCGAGCAACGGTCCCATCGGGCCGCACTCGGTGCACTCCAGCACGGCGGCGGAATCCTCCACAATGGTCGGTTCGCCACCGGAAAACACTTCCCTCAGTTCCGGCGAATCGAGCGCCAACGGCTTCCCGGAGAGCTCCCTCGCCCGCTCCCCCGCAGCACCCGCCACAATGTAGCCTGGCCCGGACGCATCAGGGGCGACAATCAGCGCCAGCTGGGACTCGGACTCCCGCAGTGCCCGGGCTGCGATGGGATCGAGCCCGCTCACCGTGTAGTCCCGGTCATCGCCGAGCATCAGCCCCGCGACATCCATGCACGCCTCCAGCCAGCGCGCGCGGCGCCGTGAGTCGTCGTACATCTTGGCGTTCTCAATCGCGACCCCAGCGGCCGCGGCCAGCGCCATCGCGAGTTCCTCGTCCTCATCGCTGAAGTCCCCTCCGCCCTCTTTCTGCGTCAGGTACAGGTTTCCGAAGACGGTGTCGCGGACCCGGATGGGAACGCCAAGAAAGGACCGCATGGGCGGGTGGTGTTCGGGGAATCCCACGGCTTCCGGGTGCCGGCCGAGGTCGTGCAGCCGCAGCGGCTGGGGGGTGGTGACCAGCACGCCGAGCACGCCCTTGCCGGAGGGCACCAAACCGATCTTGGCGGCGAGCTCCTCGTCAATGCCGACGGTGATGAAATGGCTCAGGGCCCGGTTGTCGCCCATGACGCCCAACGCCCCGTAGCGGGCACGCAAGAGGTGGCAGGCCGACTGCACCACCCGTTCCAGGACGGCGTCGAGGCTGAGGTCTTCGGCGAGGGCGACGACTGCTTCGAGCAGTCCGGCCATCCGCTCGCGGGACTGCAACAGCTCACCGCCGTGAGAAACGAAGTCCTTGAGCAGGTCTTCTACTTTCGTAGTGCCGGAGCCGATAGTCTCCCGGCCCTCATCGACAGATTCCATCAGTCCCCCGATACTCACCACGTCCATCCGCGCCGATGACGTGTTGCCAGAATACCCTGATACGTTCCGATCAGACCCACGGAATTGGCGGATTATTACGCCGCCGGGCCGTTATGCCCTAGCCCGGTCCTCCCCGGCTGACGTAGGCTCGGCGCCATGAGCACCGATCCGAAACCGGCAGCAGGCCAGCCCCACGACGTCGAAAATCTGGACAGCCACGAGTGCTGGCGGCTCTTGCGCAGCGTCACAGTGGGCCGAATGGCCGTGTGGGTGGATGACCATCCAGACATCTTTCCGATCAATTACAAGGTGGACCACGGAACCCTCGTCTTCCGCACCGCGGAAGGCACGAAGCTGCAGGCCGCGACCGGCGACACGGCGGTAGCGGTGGAGGCCGACGGCGTCGATGCGGACAGGGGCATCGCCTGGAGCGTGGTCGTCAAGGGCCAGGCCGCCGCGGTCAAGAACCAGGAGGAGATCCTGGACACGGTGGGTCTGCTGCTGTTCCCGTGGCAGGCCGGCAAGAAAGACCACTTCGTCCGGATCACACCGGATTCGCTCACCGGCCGGCGGTTCAAGATCGTGCCGCCGCTGACGTGGTGGACCCCGCTCGACGATGCCACCCGCTCCGGTTTCGAATAGGAACCGGCCGGGGGCGCGTCAGGCCAGCCGGGTGATCTCCACCGTCACGGACAAGGCCGACCCTCCGCCGCCGGACAGGATGCCCTTGAGCGGCGGCACGTCGCGGTAGTCGCGGCCCCGGGCCACGGTCACGTGGAAGTCCCCGGCAGGCTTGTGGTTGGTCGGGTCCCAGCTGCGCCATTCGCCGTCCCACCATTCCAGCCAGGCGTGTGACTGCCCGGCGACGGTCTCGCCGAGGTCCGCCGTCGACCGCGGGTGCAGGTAGCCGGACACGTACCGGGCCGGGATCCCGCAGCTGCGCAGCGCTCCGATTGCGAGGTGGGCAAGGTCCTGGCAGACACCCTGCCGCTGCGTCCAGGCTTCCTCGGCGTTGGTGGTGACGCCGGTGGAGCCCTTCATGTAGCTCATCTCCCCGCGCATCCATTCGAAGACCGCCATCGCGGCCTCGTGCGGGTTGCGGCCCTCGACGACGCCGGGGACGATCGCGAGGACCTCGTCGCCGGGACCGGTCAGCTGCGACTGCGGGATCCAGTCGCTGAACCGGTTGAGGGTCTCCGGAGAGGCCAGCACATCCCAGCCCACGATGTCCGCCTCTGCCGGGACCCGCTCGACGCGGTGGACCTCCACCGTGGTGGTGGCAAGGACCTCGAGGTGGTCGTGCGGCATCTGCATGTCGAACGCGGTTACGCGGGTTCCCCAGTAGTCGCGGTAGCTGCTGAGCGCGGCCTGCGACGGCGAGACCTTCATCGAGGACTCCAGCACCACCTGCTGCGGGTCCGTCAGCGGCGTCATCCGCGCCTCGTTGTAGGAGAGGGTGACTCGCTTGTTGTACTTGTACGCGGTCCTGTGGGTAATGCTGAGCCGGGTCATGAAACTTCTCCCACCCAGGCCAGTTCGTCTGCCTGATTGAAGTACTTACGGGAAATGGCGTCCGAGGCCTGCGAAACGGCCTTCTGCACGCGCTCCATGTGCTCCGGCAGTTCGGACATCAGGTCGTCGGTGCGGTGGAACTCCAGGAAGGTCCGGGCCTGGCCAACGATCCGGCGGGCGTCATTGATGAAGCCGACGCGCTGGGCCGAGGGGTCGAGCTTGGCGAGGCAATCGTCGGCGTCGCGCAGGGCATAGACAATGGACCGCGGGAAGAGCCGGTCCAGCAGCAGGAACTCGGCAGCGTGCTGGTCGCCGAAGGCGGCCCGCCGGGTGCGTAAAAAGGATTCGTAGGCGCCGGCGCAGCGGAGCATGTTCACCCAGGACATCCCGGCGGAGAGCACGTCCCGGGTGGAGAGCATGCGCGCGGTCATGTCGGCCCGCTCCAGCGAGCGTCCCAGGACCAGGAACAGCCAGCTTTCGTCGTGGCTGACCGTGGTGTCGGCGAGGCCGCTGACCATCGCGGTGCGTTCCAGCACCCAGTTGCAGAAGCGGTAGGTGCCCACCACGTCCTTGCGGTGCTGGTTCAAGCCGTAGTAGGTGGTGTTCAGGCTCTCCCAGAGTCCCGAGGATACGGTTTCGCGGGCACGCCGAGCGTTCTCACGTGCCGCGCCCAGGGAGCCGGCGATCGAGGTAGCGCTGTGCTTGTCGTAGGCCAGGGCGTGCAGCAGCTCGTCCAGGCCGAAATCCTCCGACTGCGGCCGGGCACCCATGACGGCGAGGAGCTCCTGCGCCACGCTGCGCTGTTCCTCCATCGGCAGGTGGTTCAGCCGTTCGAGGTGGACATCGAGAATCCGGGCGGTGCCGTCGGCACGTTCAACGTAGCGGCCGATCCAAAACAGTGACTCGGCAATACGGCTAAGCATTCGCGGCTACCTCCTGCGCCTCGGACATCTGCTGCTGTTGCTGCTCTTTCTGGCTGTCGCGCCAGTTGCTCTCCACCGGCCAGACCGAGACCCGCTCACGGACCGTGATCGCCGGCCGCGGGATGGCCTCCACCGGGACCTGCGGGGAATCAGCCAGCACCCAGGTGTCCTTCGAGCCGCCGCCCTGGCTGGAGTTCACAATCAGCGACCCCTCCTTGAGCGCCACCCGGGTGAGGCCGCCGGGCAGCACCCAGACGTCGTCGCCGTCGTTCACCGCGAACGGGCGCAGGTCCACGTGCCGCGGGCCGAACTTGTCGCCGCTGAGCGTCGGCACGGTGGAGAGCTGCAGCACCGGCTGCGCGATCCAGCCGCGCGGGTCGGCGATGATGCGCTTGCGCAGGGCGTCGAGCTCGTCCTTGGACGCGTCCGGTCCGATCACGAGGCCCTTGCCGCCGGAACCGTCCACCGGCTTGACCACCAGCTCGTCGAGTCGGTCCAGCACGTGCTCGCGGGCTTCCTTCTCCTCGAGCCGGAAAGTGTCAACGTTGGCGATGACGGGTTCCTCGCTGAGGTAGTACCGGATCAGGTCCGGCACGTAGCTGTAGACCAGTTTGTCGTCCGCGACGCCGTTACCCACGGCGTTGGCGATGGTGACGCCGCCGGCGCGGGCGGCGTTGACCAGCCCGGGGCAGCCGAGCATGGAGTCGGAGCGGAACTGCAGCGGGTCCAGGAACTCGTCGTCGATCCGCTTGTAGATCACGTCTACGCGCTGCTCGCCGGCGGTGGTGCGCATGTAAACGCGGTTGCCGCGGCAGATCAGGTCACGGCCCTCGACCAGTTCAACGCCCATCAGGCCGGCCAGCAGGGTGTGCTCGAAGTAGGCGCTGTTGAACACGCCGGGGGTCAGGACAACCACGGTCGGGTCGTCGACGCCGGACGGGGCCGTCCTGCGCAGCGCGGACAGCAGCCGGCGCGGGTATTCCTCCACCGGGCGAATGAGCTGCTGGCCGAACGCCTCCGGCAGGCCCTTGGCCATGGCGCGGCGGTTCTCCAGGACGTAGCTGACCCCGGACGGGACGCGCACGTTGTCTTCCAGGACGCGGAACGTGCCGGCAGCGTCGCGGACGACGTCAATGCCGGAAATGTGCACGCGGACACCGCCGGCCGGTTCGAAGCCGTGCACCTGGCGGTGGAAGTGGGCGCTGGTGGTGACGAGCTGCCGCGGGATTACGCCGTCGGCAACGACCGTCATTTTGTCGTACACATCGTTGAGGAAGGCCTCAAGCGCCCGGACGCGCTGGGCCACGCCGCGTTCCAGGACGGACCACTCGTCCGCCGGGATAACCCGGGGCACAATGTCCAGCGGGAAGGGCCGCTCCTCGCCCGCGAAGTCGAAGGTCACGCCACGGTCCAGGAAGGTCCGCGCCATGGAATCCGCACGGGCGGTGACGTCGGCCAGCGAAAGCTCCTGCAGCGCCCCGGCCACCTGCCCGTAGGAGCGCCGGGCCTGCTGGTCCGGGGTGAACATCTCGTCGTAGGCGCCGCTGCGGCCGGCGGCCTCGGAGTAATCCTGGAAAAGGTCAGACATGCCCACTAGCCAACCACCTTTTCGTTACGAAATCATTTCGACGTAACCCGCAGGGCGTGTTGCGGCTCACGCCGGCGCCCGGGGTTTGCAGCGGTTCCGTGTTGCGCTCCGATGCATGCCCCGAAGATACGGCAAAGTGGGAGGCGTGCCTCTTACCCGTCCCGCCCTCCCGCAGCGGCGCCCCGGCCGGCTAGCGCCGCTTTTGCCCGGCCTGCTCGCCTGCACCGCCGCCGTCGCCGTCGCCCTTGCCGTCCACCTGCTGTTGCCCTCGTTGCCTGCCATGACGGTGGCAGTCGTGCTGGGGCTGCTGGCCGCGAACCTGCCGGGCGCCTCCGGCTGGACCGCCGGATCCGGCCGGCCCGGGCTCGACTTTGCCGGCAAGCACCTGATGCGCAGCGGCATCGTGGTGCTGGGACTCAAGGTCAGCGTGATGGATGTGCTGGGCCTGGGCTGGCCGGCGCTGCTGCTGATCACCGGGGTGGTACTGGCCGCCTTCGCCGGCACCTACGGCATCGGCCGGCTGTTCCGGCTGCCGCCGCAGGTGCCCCTGTTGATCGCGACCGGGTTTGCCATCTGCGGCGCCTCCGCGATCGGCGCGATGGCCGCCGTGCGCCGCATCCGGCAGCCCGACACGGTGCTGCCGATCGCGCTGGTCACGCTCTGCGGCACGCTGGCCATCGGCGTCCTGCCGCTCCTGATCGGACCGCTGGGCCTGGGCCCGGAAACTTTCGGGGCCTGGACGGGCGCCTCTGTGCACGACGTCGGCCAGGTGGTCGCCACCGCCCAGACCGCGGGCGCGTCGGCGCTCGCCGTCGCCGTCATCGTCAAACTCACGCGTGTACTGCTGCTCGCGCCCATGGTCGCCGCAGCAGGGATCCACCACCGGATCGGGTCCGACGACGGCGGGAAGCTCCCGCCGGTCGTCCCTCTGTTCGTGCTGGGGTTCATCGCCATGGCGGCTCTGCGCTCCAGTGGCTGGCTCTCCCCCGAAGTTCTTGGGGCGGCCGCATTGCTGCAGGATGTGCTGCTGGGCATGGCGTTGTTCGGGCTGGGCTCGGCCGTCCGGGTGCGGCACCTGCTGCGGACCGGGACCCGTGCCCTGCTGGCCGCCCTGGCGTCGTGGCTGCTGATCGCCGCGCTGGGCCTCGCCGCCGCCGTCATCCTCATCCCTGGCCGCTGAATCCGGCGCCTGACAGGGCCAAACAGGGCCTGAAGACAGCTGTACCGCGGTACCGGTCGTGATTAGATAGCGGAGTGTCGAACCAGAACCTGCGCCGTGACGAAGCGGCCGCCCGCTCAGCCCTGATCACCACCCACAGCTACGATGTGTCCCTTGACGTCCGGCAGGCCGCCGACGCCAAGGTCGCGGGCTACACCAGCCGAAGCGTGATCACCTTCTCCGCCAGCGAACCCGGCACCTCCACCTTCCTGGACTTCATCGGCAGCAGCGTGCACAGCGTCTTCCTCAACGGCAAGGGCCTGCCGCTGGAGGAGGTGGTGGACGGTTCCCGGATCCGGCTGGACGATCTTCAGGCCGAAAACCAAGTCGCGGTCACCGGCACCGCCCTGTTCAGCACCTCCGGCGAGGGCATGCACCGGTTCTTCGATCCGGCGGACGGCCAGTGCTACCTCTACACCCAATACGAACCCGCCGACGCGCGGCGCGTGTTCGCGAACTTCGAGCAGCCGGACCTCAAGGCCGAGTTCACCTTCCACGTGATGGCCCCGTCCGGGTGGCAGGTCTCCTCGAACGGCGTCGAAACCCTCCGCACCCAGCTGACCAGCGATCCGGCGACCAGCCGCTGGGACTTCGCCCCCACCAAGCCGATGTCGACCTACATCACCACGGTGCTGGCCGGACCCTATTTCAAGGCCGAAGACGCCTGGCACGGGACCCTCGCGGACGGGACCCAGCTGGACGTGCCGCTGGCCCTCTACTGCCGTGCCTCGATGGCGCCGTCATTTGACGCAGCGGAACTCTTCCGGCTCACCAGGAACGGCCTGGACTTCTTCAACGAACTCTTCGACTACCCGTATCCGTGGGGGAAGTACGAGCAGGCCTTCGTGCCCGAGTACAACCTCGGCGCGATGGAGAACCCCGGCCTCGTGACGTTCACGGAGAGCTACGTCTTCACCTCCCGGGCGGCCGACTCGCAGTACCAGGGCCGCGCCAACACACTGCTGCACGAGATGGCGCACATGTGGTTCGGGGACCTCGTCACGATGCGGTGGTGGGACGATCTGTGGCTGAAGGAATCCTTCGCGGACTACATGGGAACCCTCGGCGTGGACCGCACGACGGACTGGGAGACCGCCTGGGTGAACTTCGCCAACAACCGCAAGGCCTGGGCCTACGTCCAGGACCAGCTGCCCACCACGCACCCGATTGTCGCGGACATCCCGGACCTTGAAGCCGCCAAGCAGAACTTCGACGGCATCACCTACGCCAAAGGCGCCTCGGTGCTCAAGCAACTCGTCGCCTATGTGGGCTTCGACGCGTTCATCGCCGGCTCCCGCCAGTACTTCCGTGACCACGCCTACGGCAACACCACGCTGGAGGACCTGCTGGCCGCGCTCAGTGCCGCCTCCGGCCGGGATCTCGGCACCTGGGCACGGCAGTGGCTGCAGACGTCCGGCATTTCCACCCTCAGCTCCGAGATCGAGGAGCACGACGGCGTCCTGGGCACCGCGTCCCTGCTGCAGCACGCCGTAGATCCGATCACCGGCCGGCAGGAGCCGCGGCCGCACCGGCTGCGGATCGGCCTCTACAATCACGACGCCACCGGCGCGCTGGTCCGCACCGAGAGCGTGGAGACCGACGTCGACGGCGAACGCACCCTGGTGGGCCAGCTCGCCGGCAAGGCACGCCCGGCGCTGCTGCTGGTCAATGACGAGGACCTCAGTTACGCCAAGGTCCGGCTGGATCCGCACTCCGAGGCCACGGTGCGCAGCTCGCTGGGAACGATCAGCGATCCGATGGCACGGGCCCTGTGCTGGACCGCGCTGTGGGACTCCGCCCGGGACGCCGTGACCCCGGCGGCCAGCTACGTGGAGGCGGTACAACGCTTCGGCCCCGCCGAGTCAGGCATCGGCGTGCTGCTGAATGTCCTGGGCAACGCCGGGACCGCAATCGAACGCTACGTCCCTGCGGACCGGCGGGGCGCCGTCCGCAGCGGATTCCTCGCCACGGCCGCCGCCGAACTCGAGGGTGCTGCTCCCGGTTCGGACCAGCAGCTGGCCTGGGCGCGCACGCTTGCCGCCACGAGCCGCTTCGACGCCGGGCGCCTGGAGCTGGTCCGCGGCCTGCTGGACGGCAGCACCGTCATCGAGGGCCTCTCGGTCGACGCGGAGCTCCGCTGGAACCTCTGGCACGCCCTCGCGGCCCACGGCCAGGCCGCCCCCGCCGAGCTGGACGCCGAACTGGCCCGCGACAACACCGCCTCGGGCAAGTCCGGGCACGCCACAGCCCTTGCGGCGCGGCCCGATCCTGCGGTCAAAGATGCCGCCTGGGACGCCGCCGTGCACGGCACCGCACTGTCGAACCAGCTGCTCAGCGCCACCATCACGGGATTCAACACCGCGCCGGCCGCCCTGCTGGCCGGCTACGTCGAACCCTACTTCGAGTGCCTCGAGCGGGTCTGGGCGGGCCGGAGCATCGAGATCGCCAGCCGGATCGTCCGCGGTCTGTACCCCGCAGGCCAGGACCTGGCCCAGGACAGCGGGCAGGCGCAGGCTCCCGAGGAGCACCCGGTGATTGTCCGCACGGATAAGTGGCTCGCCGAACATCCGGACGCAGCCCGCGCGCTGCGACGGATCATCATCGAACAGCGCAGCCAATTGTTGCGGGCGCTCACGGCACAGGCCGCCGGCTAGGACCCAGATCGACTGAAACCCAGTTCGACTGCTCCCCACCGGCTCCCTAGCCTCGCAAGCTCGGCCAGGGAACCCTGCCGGCGTGGGCCCAACCGCCCTTTGAGGGGTCAACAGGCCGGTGGGGAGCAGTCGATGGGACGGATGCAGCTACGGGACCCGGTGCAGCCACTCCGTGGTGCCGAACTTGGTCTCGACCCGCTGCCGGGCCGCCTCGAGCTCGGTCTCGGTCAGTTCCGCGGGCGTCGCCGCGTACCGCTCGGTGAAGACTTCCATCATGGCGGCGACAATCTCCGCACGGGCCAGGCCGGTCTGCCGACGGAGCGGGTCGACGCGCTTCTTGGCGCTCGTGGTGCCCTTGTCCGAGAGTTTCTCCTTGCCGATCCGCAGCACCTCGACCATCTTGTCGGCGTCGATGTCGTAGCTCATGGTGACGTGGTGCAGCATTCCGCCGTTGGCGAGCCGCTTTTGCGCGGCACCGCCGATCTTGCCCTGGTCGGTGGCGATGTCGTTCAGCGGCACGTAGAACGCGCTGATGCCGACCTTCTCCAGCGCCGCCATGACCCATGCATCCAGGAATCCGTAGGAATCGGCGAAGCTGATGCCGTCGACGAGGGTTTGCGGCAGGTAGAGGGAGTAGGTGATGCAGTTGCCCGCCTCCATGAACATGGCTCCCCCGCCGCTGATCCGGCGGACCACACTGATGCCGTGCCGGCTGACGCCGTCGGGGTGGACTTCGTTGCGGACGGACTGGAAGCTGCCGATCACCACCGAGGGTTCCTCCCAGTCCCAAAAACGCAGTGTCGGGTTGCGGCGGCCGGCACCGACTTCCTCGGTGAGGACCTCGTCCAGCGCCACGTTCACGTGGGTGGGAAGCACGGAAGGGCCGATGATGTTCCAGTGGTGGTCGCCCCAGCCGGTGGCCTTGGCCAGTGCCCGGCGGACCGCGATCGCGACCGACTCGGCGGAGAAACCGAAAAGCACGGCGTCCTCGGGCAACGCGGCCGTCACGGCGGCGGCAAGGTCGGCTGCACTGGCATCCTCGGGCAGGCCGGTGAGGCTGCGGTTGATCTCCAGGAGCGCCTCGTCGGGTTCGAGGAAGAAATCGCCGCTGATCGAGACGTGCGCCAGGACGCCGTCGACGACGTCGAGGTCGGCCACCACGAGTTTGCCGCCGGGCACCTTGTACTCGCCGTGGCGGCGGCCGCCGTCGTCGGTCGTTGACGCCGCAGAGGAAGGAAGGGATGTCATACCGTCAATCCTGCCCCACGGCCTGCCCAAAGCGAAGCCGGCCGAACCGGGTGCCGCCGGGACGCAAAAAGCCCGCACCGTCGCCGGTGCGGGCTTTTCCAAAAGACCTTGGGAGCAGAAAGTTACTTCTTGCCGCCGAAGCCCTTGAAGCGAGCGTTGAAGCGCTCGACGCGGCCTGCAGAGTCCATGATGCGCTGCTTGCCCGTGTAGAACGGGTGGGACTCGGAGGAGATTTCGACGTCGATGACCGGGTAGGTGTTTCCGTCTTCCCACTCGATGGTCTTCGAGGAAGACACGGTGGACTTGGTCAGGAACTTGACGCCGGAAGCCAGGTCGTTGAAAACAACAGCTTCGTACTTCGGGTGGATATCAGACTGCATAATTGGACCTTTGTTCGCGCAACTGGATTTTGCCAGCTGCCAGGTATGAGTGGGATAGCTACGCGGCGCCCAAAGGCGCAGCACGGCCAGCTACCAATAATAGCCCAGATCCCGGGACTGGACGAACCGGCCGGCGGTGCGCTTGCGGAGGTGTCAGCCGCGGGGCCGCAGTTCCCAGAACGCGACGGCGGACGCTGCGGC
This sequence comes from Arthrobacter sp. 01T414, assembly GCF_056398965.1. Taxonomy (NCBI): domain Bacteria; kingdom Bacillati; phylum Actinomycetota; class Actinomycetes; order Micrococcales; family Micrococcaceae; genus Arthrobacter; species Arthrobacter sp. 01T414. The sequence continues at coordinate 337,131 of NZ_JBFTQK010000002.1, forward strand.
GACATTCAGCGAATCGACGCCGGGGCGCATCGGGATTTTCACGGCGAGGTCCACGGCGGCCAGGGTTTCTGCGCTTATTCCGGCGCCTTCGGTGCCGAGCACCAGGGCAAGCCGTTCGGGGTTGCGGGCGGCGAGCTCGTCGACGTCCACCGCGTCCGGGGTCAGCTCCATGGCGGCGACGAGGAAGCCGTGTTCCTTCAGCACCGTCAACTCCCCCGGCCACTCGTCGAGCCGTGCCCACGGCACCTGGAAGACCGTGCCCATGCTGACGCGCACGCTGCGCCGGTAGAGCGGGTCGCCACAGCGCGGTGACACCAGCACGGCGTCGAGCCCGAGTGCGGCCGCGGAGCGGAAGATGGCGCCAACGTTGGTATGGTCCACGATGTCCTCGAGTACCGCGATCCGGCGCGCACCGGCGAGCAGTTCGGGCAGCGGTACGGGTGCCGGACGGTGCATGGCTGCCATCGCGCCGCGGTGCAGGTGGAAGCCGGTGATTTCTTCCAACAGCGCGGCGGAGCCAATGTAGGCCGGGACGTCCGGGTATTGCTCAAAGACGTCGGCGAGGTCCTGGAGCCATTTCTCCGCCAGGAAGAAGGAGCGGGGTCTGTGGCCTGCGGCGAGGGCGCGGCGCAATACGCGGGAGGACTCGGCAATGTACATGCCCTCGGCGGGCTCGCGGAGTTTGCGCAGGTGGACGTCGGTCAGCTGGGTGTAGTCGGAGACCCGGGGGTCGTCCGCGGAGTCGAGGTAATGGAAGGTCACCGGGCGGTCAATTCAGCAACTTGGCAAGCATGAAGCCCAGGGCCACGGTTCCCAGGACGAAGATCACGCCGCGCAGCACCGGCGGGGAGAGGCGGCGTCCCACCTTGGAGCCGACCAGGCCGCCGATCAGCGAACTGACGGCGATCAGGCCGACCGCGGTCCAGCTGACCCGGTCGAACGCGAAGATCAGGTATGAGATGGCCGCGACAATATTCACCCCGAGCACCAGGATGTTCTTCATGGCGTTGGCGTTCTGCATGGTTCCGGCCATGAACACCCCGAGGATCCCCACCAGCAGGATGCCCTGGGCCGCGACGAAGTAGCCGCCGTAGACGCCGGCGAGGTAGACCAGCACCACGAGGAGGAGCCCGTGCTGCTTGTCACGGATCGCGTGTTCCGGGTTCTGTTCCCGGTTCTGCACCCAGCGCTGGAGCCGGGGCTGGAACACCACCATCAGCAGGGCGAGCACAATCAGGGCCGGAGCCGCGTACTGGAACACCTTCTCGGGCAGGTGCAGGAGCAGGTAGGCGCCGGTGATGCCGCCCAGCAGCGAGGCGGGCAACAGCTTGAGGAGCTGGCGTCCCCGCCCGCCAAGTTCCTTGCGGTAGCCCCAGGCGCCGGCCGCGTTGCCGGCCACCAGGCCCATGGCGTTGCTGATGGAGGCGGTCACCGGGGCGAAACCGAGGGCGATCAGCACCGGGAAAGTCACCAGGGTGCCCGAGCCCACCACACTGTTGATGGTGCCCGCCCAGAGGCCGGCGAAGAAAATGAAGACGCTACTGAGGAACTCCACGCGCTGTCAGTGGCCCTTTCAGCGGCGGGCGGTGGCGGTGTAACGGCCCCCGGAGACGGTGACGTCGAGGTCTACGCCAAAGGTCTTGCTGAGGTTGTCCGCGGTCAGCACCTCGGTCAGCGGCCCGGAGGCGACGACGCCGCCGTCGCGCATCAACAAGGCATGGGTGAAGCCCGGCGGGACCTCTTCGAGATGGTGGGTGACCAGGACAATGGCGGGGGCTGCCTCGTCGCGGGCCAGCTCGCTGAGCCGGTGGACCAGGTCCTCCCGGCCGCCCAGGTCGAGGCCGGCGGCGGGTTCGTCGAGCAGCAGGAGCTCGGGATCCGTCATCAGCGCGCGGGCGATCTGCACCCGCTTGCGTTCCCCCTCGGAGAGCGAAGCGAAGGGCCGGTTGAGCAGCGGGCCCATCCCCCATTCGTTGAGCAGGGCGAAGGCTCGACGTTCGTCGTCTTTCTCATAGCCTTCGCGCCAGCGGCCGGTGACCCCGTACGCGGCGGTCACGACGACGTTGAGCACCTTTTCGTGCTCGGGGATCTGGTTGGCGAGGGCGGCGGAGGACAGGCCAATCCGCGGCCGGAGTTCGAAAACGTCCACGGCGCCGAGGATCTCTTCGAGGATCCCGGCCATGCCGCTCGTGGGGTGCAGGCGGGCTGCTGCCACCTGCAGCAAAGTGGTCTTGCCGGCGCCGTTGGGGCCCAGGATCACCCAACGCTCGCCTTCCTTGACCTGCCAGTCAACCTTGTCCAGGAGCGTCTTCGCCCCACGCACAACGCTGACGGCGGCCAATTCAAGAACATCACTCATAGGAGTAGACACTAGGACAAAAAAGCGGACTACTGATAACCGGGGCGTGGGTCCGGCGGAAGCGCCGCCAGCCCGCGTCACCGCGGCGAAACGAATTCCGGCCGGCTCCCGTGCGCTCGCTAGGATTGAGCCCATGAGTTCGAACGTGACCGCGGTCAGCTACGGCGTCAATTTGTCCCTTCCCGAAGTCGAGCAGTTGCGCCGCTCGCTGGCCGACGCCGGGTTGGCCATCGGTACCGAAACCACCACCGGCGACGGACGGTTCTCCGTCTACGCCGCCGACTGCACCCTGCCCCTCCCCCTGACCGAGGCCGGGCTGGCCGGCATCCGGCAAAGCGTAGCCGCGGCCGGCATCGAGGGCATCAACACGGCGGTCGTTCCCGCAGCCCTGCGGGAGGCTCCCCGAAAGTTCTTGATCATGGACGTGGACTCCACCCTTATCCGGCAGGAGGTCATTGAGCTGCTGGCGGCCTATGCGGGCAAGCGGGAGGAAGTGACAGCCGTGACCGAGGCTGCCATGCGCGGCGAACTGGACTTCGCCCAGAGCCTGCACGCCCGGGTGGCTGTGCTCGCCGGGCTGCCCGCCGACGTCGTCGATTCCGTCCGCGCCGAGGTGACCCTGAGCGACGGCGCCGCTGAACTGGTGGCGGCCTTCAAAGCGGCCGGACATGCGGTGGCCGTGGTCTCGGGCGGCTTCAACCAGATCCTGCGGCCGATTGCCGAGGGCCTGGGGCTGGACTACTGGATCGCCAACGAGCTGGAGATCGTCGACGGCGCACTGACCGGCAAGGTGCTGGGCGACGTGGTGGACCGCGCCGCGAAGGAAAAGTACCTGCGCGAGTGGGCCGCCGCGGAGGGCATCCCGATGGAACACACCATCGCGGTGGGCGACGGCGCCAATGACCTGGACATGCTTGGCGCCGCGGGCATCGGAGTAGCGTTCAACGCCAAGCCGGCCGTCCGCGCGGTCGCCGACGCCGCCGTGGACATGCCGTATCTCGACGCAGTCCGGCACATCGCCGGGGTGTGAGGCCCGCTAACGCGAGATGACACTTGACGGCAGTGTCCGTGAGGAACACTGCCGCCAAGTGTCATCTCGGTGGCGGCTAGTTGGTGCCGGCGCCGCTTGACTTGTCTGACTTGTCGAAGTAATCGGCGCCGCCGACGTATTCGGTGTGGCCTGTCTCGACGTCGGCGGTGGCCATCTTGGCGACCTCGGCAGCGAATTCCTTGACCGAGTAGAGCTTGCCGGCCTCGGCGCGGCGGGCCTCGATCGCGCCCGGGTTGGAGCGGTCCAGCAGCGTGGCGGTGACGGTGCCTTCAATCATGTCGCCGGAGACCACGACCAGCGAGATGCCCTTGTCGGCCAGGCTCGGAACGAATTCCCGGAGGGCGTCCTCGCCGGCGCGCTTGCTGCGGGCGACCGGTTCGTATTCGGGCATGGTGGGCACGGTTTCGATGAAATGCGCCTGGTGGCTGGTCACGAAGACCACGCGCGAGCCCTCCGACATCAGCGGGACGGCAGCATTGAGCATGTTCACCTGGGCGTCACGGTTCAGCTTGAGCGCGTAACCTTCTTCCATGCCGGACTCCATGCCGCCGGAAGCGTTCAGGACCAGGAGATCCAGTGAGCCGAAGTTCTCCATTGCGGCGCTGGCGAGGGCCTGGACGCCTTCCTGCGTGGTCAGGTCCGCGCCCACGGCTGCGGCCCGGCCGCCCGCGGCCTCGATCTCGGCGACAACCTTGTTGGCGCGCGGCGCCTTCTGGCGGTAGTTGACGACGACGGCGGCACCCTCGGCGGCGAGGAATTTAGCCACCTCCGCGCCGATGCCACGCGATGAACCGGTCACGATTGCGGTCTTGTTGTCCAGCAGTCCCATTCGAGCTCCTTTGTTCCAAACATCCAAATACGTTGGGGTCTGTTGTCCATCATGCCAGCGGGCCACAGCATTTCGGTTGTCCGGGATCAACAAAGAAGCCGCGCGGGCCTAGTTCGGGTGGGCTGCCGGGAAGTGGTGCGCGGTGCGGGCGGGGGGCATGCCCGGGCGCTGTTGCGGCAGGCCTCAGGGGCGTAGGCTCGCGCCCATGGGCAGGCGCGGCAAGGACTCGACGCCGGAAGAGGTTTTCAGCGGATCGCCGCGCGGCCTGGAGCTGTGCCGGGCGGTGGAACGCCTCCTCCAGGAGTCCGTCCCGCCCGGAGAGGCGCCTCCCGCGGCTACTCTGGCCGGAACTGCGCCGGCCGGGATCAGGGCTACCACCAGTCAGGTTGCCTTCAGCGGGCGCCGCCGCGACTTTGCCTACGTGTGGTGGCCCGGGCGCTATGTCCGATCCGAGGTCCCGGCCGTACTGTCGATTGCCCTCCACGAACGCCTCGACTCGCCGCGGTTCAAGTCCGTGGTGCAGACTTCACCGGGCCTGTGGATGCACCATCTGGAGCTCAATTCCGAGGCGGACCTTGACGCCGAGGTCGCGGGATGGCTGCTGCGGGCCCGGGACGAAGCTGGATGACCAACTTGCCCGGGCCCGGCCGGATCAGCTTCGGTCGATCCTGATCTTCTTGGTCGGCTCGCCGGGCGCCGCTACCGGGGCCGGCGCCCGCACTTCAAGGACGCCGTCCTTGTAGGTAGCCGTAATGTCCTCTTCTTTGGCGCCGGCCGGCAGCGCGATGCTGCGCATGAAGGAGCCATAGCGGAACTCCGAGCGGTAGCCTGTCTTGCTCTTTTGCTCGGACTTCTCCTCGCGCTCGGCCCGGATATGCAGCATGCCCTCGCTGACCGACACGTCGACGTCTTTGTCGGGATCGATGCCGGGAACCTCCGCCCGCACCACCAGGGTGTTACCGTCCTGGAACTGCTCGACCTTGATGGTCGACGCCATCGTCAGGTCGCCGTCGAGGAAGCGGCGGACAGGCTCCAACATGTCCGAAGGCGCCCACTTGCTGAGATCAGCCATAATAATCCTCCTGGATCCACGCCCGTGCCTTGGCGGTCAGGGGCTGTGGCTCCAGTACACGCCCCCGGCGGGGGCGCCGCATAGGGCCAAAGGCCCGGCGGCTAGTGGCCCATTCCGAGGCCGCCGTCGACCGGGATCACCGCGCCGGAGATGTAGGCGGCCTCGTCACTGGCGATCCAGCGCACGACGTCGGCGACCTCCGAGGCTTCGGCGAATCGGCCGGCAGGAACCTTGGACAGGTAGTCCTTCTGCGTCGCTTCGGGCAGCTCGGCCGTCATGTCCGTGTTGATGAAGCCCGGCGCGACCACGTTGGCAGTAATTCCGCGTGCCCCGAGCTCGCGGGTAAGCGAGCGGGCGATACCGACGAGACCGGCCTTGGACGCCGAGTAGTTGATCTGGCCCGGGGCCCCGTACAGGCCTGAGACGGAGGAGATGAGCACCACGCGGCCTTTGCGTGCCCGGATCATGCCCTTGGAGGCGCGCTTGATGACCCTAAAGGCACCGGTGAGATTTGTGTCGATCACCGAGGTGAAATCGTCCTCGCTCATCCGCATCAAAAGCGTGTCCTTGGTGATGCCGGCGTTGGCCACGAGGACCTCCACCGGGCCGTGGGCTGCCTCGACCTCGGTGAACGCCGCGTCCACGGAGGCCTCGTCGGTGACGTCCGCCTTGACGCCCAGGATGCCTTCCGGGAGCTTGGCCTCGCTGCGGTAGGTGACCGCCACCTTGTCGCCATTCGCGATGAAGGATTCGGCGATGGCCAGGCCGATACCCCGGTTGCCGCCGGTGATTAGGACGCTGCGGCCGGTGGAGGTTGCTTCAGACATATTGGGCTCCGGGTTTCTGCGGCTCACTGGGACCGCGTCGGGGGGCTGGATTTTCCTGCCTCCGATCTTAGCCTCCGGCGCACCGTCCCAGCCGCGCGGCAGTCAGCTGTTTGGGCGCCCCAGCCGATGGTGAGAGAATCGAAGGAAGCCTATGGAGCGTGATCTGACAGCCGTGACAAACAAGAACCGACCCGGTGAACGGACGTCCGGGGAGGACTCCGGCGACACCGAGGTCCACAGCATCACCGACGCCGCCACGGCGCACTCTGAAGAGATGCGTGAGCGGATGATCAAGTATGCCGTGGCGATGGGCATTCGTATGGTCTGCCTGGTCCTGGTGTTCGTGGTGGACGGCTGGTTCAAGATCCTCCCTGTCATCGGAGCCGTGTTCCTGCCGTGGTTCGCCGTGGTTATCGCCAACGGCAGTGACCACGCCGAAGTGCACAGCGAATCGTTGATCGACTACGTGCCGATGGCCGAACTGGACGCGCCGCGCTCCGAAGAATCGCCGCACCAGGGGCAGGCGGCAGCGGACGACCCGCCCATAACCCTGCTCCAGGGTGAGCTGATTGACGACGACGAAGACCACGGACGGGCAGCTTCATGAACATCTTTGACCTGGCAGGCCCCACGGCCGAGCCTGCCACCGCGCTGTGTTCACGCAAGGCGTGCCGCGCCGGCGCCCGGTGGCAGCTGCTGTGGAACAACCCCAAGATCCACACGCCGGAGCGGCGGAAGATCTGGCTCGCCTGCCCGGAGCACCGCGACTGGCTGGAGGACTACCTGCAAACGCGGGGGCTGTGGAAGGAAACTCTTCCGCTGGACGGCGGCGAAGCCGCGGAGACGGCAGCCGACGGCGCGCCGTCGTCGATCGGTCAGGGCGGGGACGCCTGAATGTACCGTTTCCTCTTCTCCAGCAAGTGGCTGGGCTATCTGCTGCTGGCCGCAATCTTCGCTACCGCCTGCGTGCTCCTGGGCCGCTGGCAGATGGACCGCCGGGCGGAAACCCTCGCGGAAATCAACCGCGTCGTCTCCAACTATTCGGCCACTCCGATCCCCTTTGCCGACGCCCGGGACCAGTTCGTCAAGCTCGACGCCGACCGCGAGTGGACGCAGGTGGAGCTGCACGGCCGCTACGACGTCGGAGGGCAGCGGATTGTCCGCAACCGTCCCCTCAACGGCCAACCCGGCTACGAGGTGGTGGTCCCCTTCAAGCTGGACTCCGGCGACACGGTCGTGATTGACCGCGGCTGGCTCCCCATCGGCAACAAGACCCCCGGCAGCCCGGACTCGGTGCCTGCGCCGCCCACGGGAAACGTCACGGTGGTTGCCCGGCTCAAGCATTCCGAACCCGAACTCCAGCGCGGTGCCCCGGACGGGCAGCTCGCGTCCATCGACCTCCCGGCCTACGCCTCCCAGCTTGGCTACCCCCTCCTCACCGGCGCCTACGGCCAACTCGCCTCGGAAACTCCTCCGGTAGCGGACATGCCCGTCGGCTTCCCCAAGCCCTCCACCGACGAGGGCACGCACCTGTCCTACTCGCTGCAGTGGTTCGCCTTCGGTGTCTTGATGTTCGTCGGTTTCGGCTACGCGGCGCGCCAGCAGGCGCGGAACGCAGCCATCGATGCTGAGGACGCGGAAGAACGGGCGGCCGAAGACGGGTACCTGCACGCGAGCAACCCGGGCCCCCGCCGTCGTCCAGTCCCCCGGAAGCGGAAGACCGCCACCGCGGAGGAAGAGGAAGACGCCATCCTGGACGCCCAAGGATTCTGAGGGAGCGCTGAGTGGACTCCGACGCCGTAGCGAACGTCCGCCGCGCCCTGCACGCGGCAGGAGCCGCGGATACCGTGGCCGTCTTCGCCTCCGCCGTGCCCACCGCGGCAGCGGCGGCCGACACGCTGGGCTGCGACGTCGCGGCGATCGCCAACAGCCTGGTGTTCGAACTCGACGGCGCTCCCCTGCTGATCCTGGCCAGCGGTGCCGCCAAGGTGGACGTCCGCAAGGTGGCAGCCCGCCTGGGGTTAGGGAAGATCCGCCGCGCGGACCCCGACTTCGTCCTGCTCCACACCGGCCAGCGAGTCGGCGGAGTGGCACCGGTCGGCCACCCCAACAAGATCAGGACCCTCCTGGACGAATCCCTGAAAAGCCACGAATTGCTCTGGGCCGGCGCCGGGGACCACAACGCAATGTTTTCGATCACCTACCAAGAACTCCACCGCATCACCAACGCAGAAGTAATGCCCGTCCGCTAGCCCGAAAAGTTGACGCCCACGCAAGCGCCGAACGGGAACACCAGAAGCGCATGGTGACATCCCCACTAGCGCCGAACGCGGTCAATTTGCGTAGCGTGCGTCTAAGCGAGGGACGAGCGAGCACGCGGCAAATTGAGCGAGTGAGGCGCGGAGGTGACCAGAATCCAAGCCGCGAAGGTGACCTGAGGGCTGACCGCCTACGCCAGCGTGATCAAATCGAGGTAGTCCTCGTTCCAAAGGTCCTCGACACCGTCGGGCAGCAGCACGACGCGCTCGGGGTTAAGCGCCTCGACAGCTCCTTCGTCGTGGCTTACCAGCACAACCGCGCCGGTGTAGTTGCGCAGCGCGCCAAGGATCTCGGAGCGGCTCGCCGGGTCGAGGTTGTTGGTCGGTTCGTCGAGGAGCAACACGTTTGCGCTCGATGCCACGATGGTGGCCAGCGCGAGGCGGGTCTTCTCGCCGCCGGAGAGCACGCCGGCGGGCTTGTCGACGTCGTCGCCGGAGAACAGGAACGAACCCAGGATGCCGCGCACCTCGGAATCGTTCATGTCCGGCGCGGCCGAGCGCATGTTCTGCAAGACGGTACGGTCGACGTCGAGCGTCTCATGCTCCTGGGCGTAGTAGCCGACCTTCAGGCCGTGGCCGGGGATGACTTCGCCGGTGTCGGGCTTGTCCACGCCGGCGAGCATGCGCAGCAGGGTGGTCTTGCCGGCGCCGTTGAGGCCCAGGATGACCACCTTGGAGCCGCGGTCGATGGCAAGGTCGACGTCGGTGAAGATTTCCAGCGAGCCGTAGGACTTGCTGAGGCCGTCGGCGGTGAGCGGGGTCTTGCCACACGGCGAGGGATCCGGGAAGCGCAGGGCGGCCACGCGGTCGTTCTCGCGAACCGCCTCGAGGCCGCCGAGCAGCCGTTCGGCGCGCTTGGCCATGTTCTGCGCGGCGACAGCCTTGGTGGCCTTGGCGCGCATCTTGTTGGCCTGGTCCATCAGGACCTGGGCCTTCTTTTCGGCGTTGGCGCGTTCGCGCTTGCGTGCCCGCTCGTCGGTTTCGCGCTGGGTCAGGTAGCGCTTCCAGTCCATGTTGTAGAAGTCGATCTGGGCGCGGTTGGCGTCCAGCAGGAAGACCTTGTTCACCGTGGCTTCAAGCAGCTCGGTGTCGTGGCTGATCACGATCAGGCCGCCCTGGTGGTTCTTGAGGAACTCCCGGAGCCAGGCGATGGAATCGGCGTCGAGGTGGTTGGTGGGTTCGTCGAGCAGCATCGTCTCGGCGTCGGAGTACAGGATTCGGGCCAGCTCCACGCGGCGGCGCTGGCCGCCGGAGAGGGTCTTGAGCGGCTGGTTGAGCAGCCGGTCCGGCAGGGCGAGGTTCGAGCAGATCGCTGCGGCCTCAGCCTCGGCCGCGTAGCCGCCGGCGGCCAGGAACTCCGATTCCAGCCGGTCGTAGCGGTTCATGGCCTTGCGCTGGACGTTGGCGTCCTCGCTGGCCATCTCCTCGTGTGCCACGCGGAGCTTGCCGACGGCGATGTCGAGGCCGCGGGCGGACAGGATGCGGTCCCGGGCCAGCTGCTCCATGTCCGGCGTGCGCGGATCCTGCGGAAGGTAGCCGATCTCGCCGCTGCGGGTGACCTTCCCGGCGGCGGGCAGGCCCTCACCGGCCAGGACGCGGGTCAGCGTGGTCTTGCCTGCACCGTTACGGCCGACGAGGCCGATCTTGTCTCCCTTGTCGATCCGGAAGCTCACCTGGTCCATAAGCAGACGGGCGCCGGCGCGCAGTTCGAGATCCTGGACGGTAATCAATGCAGCTAAGGCCTTTCACAACAGGGAACGCCGCGGCACAACGGATGGCATCTGGACGGGGCCGGGGCAGTGTGGCCGAGAGAACGGCCTCTACCAGTCTACCGGCACCTCCTCCGCCGGGTGACATCGGGGAACGCGGCGGACGACGGCGGTGCGCGTCAGCCTCGGCCAGCGGCCTTTGGCGAGGTTGTCCAGCGAGGGGGCCCACGCTTAGTGGAAGGCCTACAAAATGCCGGAGTTGCCGCGGCCGTATCGTCGAAAGCAGGAACCGGCCAGACGACCCGACAGGAACCATCATGAGCAACATCGACAATGCCGTCAGTAACACGAACGAGGCGGCTCGCCACGGCGGCGGCACATCGCCGACCGCCCCGGGCCGGAACCGGCGACGCCGCTGGGACGCGACCGATCTCGCCCTGATCGCCGTCTTTGCAGCGATCGTTGCGGGTTCCGCCCTCATTGCGGCGATACCGGTAGGCGGTCTTGGTGTGCCGATCACCCTGCAGACACTCGCCGTCATGCTCACCGGACTCGCGCTCGGCCCGGGCCGCGCCTTCGCCGCCGTGGGTCTTTACCTCGTACTGGGCTTCGCCGGGCTGCCCATCTTCAGCGGCGGCCGCAGCGGGCTGGGGGTCCTGGCAGGACCGTCGGCCGGCTACATCTTTGGCTTCCTGCTGGCGGCCACGGCGGTCGGCGCACTCACCGCCGTCGTCCTCCGCCGGACGGCTGCGCACGCCACGAAGACCCGGGCTGTCCTGCTTTTCGTTGCGGCGACGCTCAGCAGCATCGTCTTCGTCCATGGCCTGGGCATCCTCGGCATGATGCTCAATGCCAAGCTCAGTCTCTCGGCGGCCTTCCTCGCCGACCTGGCCTTTTACCCGGGCGATGTCATCAAGAACATCCTCGCCGTCACGGTTGCCTTGGCGCTGCACAAGGCGTTCCCTGACCTGCTGATCCGCCGGGTCCGCGGCACAGGTGGAAGCGTAAACGAAAATGCAGCCGGACCCGCCGACGGTCACGCGTGAGTATTGTCTTCGACCGGGCGGCAGTCAGGGTTGCGGTCGACGGCCGCGCGGAGCCCAAGACCCTGCTTCACCCGCTGTCGTTGACATTGGCGGAACGCCGCATCGGCGTCATTGGGGCGAACGGCTCGGGCAAATCCACCCTGCTCCGGATGATCAACGGCCTCGTCGCCCCGAGTGACGGCACGGTGGCCGTGTTCGGTTCAGACACGGTCCGGGACGTGCGCGCCGTACGCCGCCGCGTCGGCTTCGTCTTTACCGACCCGCTCTCGCAACTGGTCATGCCGACCGGACGTGAGGACGTGGAACTGTCCCTGCGCCGCTCGGTGCGGAACGCCGGCGAACGGCGCGCCCTGGCCGAGGCCTGCCTGGCGCGGCTCGGGATGTTGCGGCTGGCGGACCAGAGCATCTACGAACTTTCCGGGGGCGAGCGGCAGCTCGTCGCCCTTGCCGCGGTACTGGCCGTGGATCCGGAGGTCCTGGTCCTGGACGAGCCGTCCACCCTGCTGGACCTGCGGAACCGCGAACTGCTGCGCCGCACACTGTCCGGACTGGATCAGCAGATCATCCTCTCGACCCATGACCTCGAGCTCGCCCTCGATCTGGACCGCGTGATGGTGGTGGACGGCGGCAAGATAGTGTTCGACGGCGGGGCGGCCGACGCCGTCGCACACTACCGCAGGCTGTGCGCGGCAGATGCAGCTCCCGTTCCGCCCGCCACCGGGGAGACGACGCGGCCATGAGGGGCCACGGCTTCCTGCTGGCCAACTACGTGCCGGGCGGTTCCCCGGTGCACCGTGCCCCGCTGTGGCTGAAGTTCCTGTTGGTGCTGGCGTGCGGGATGGGATCTTTCCTGGTGGCCGACTGGGCCGCTGCAGCTGCCGCCCTCGCTGTGCTGAGCGGGGTGTTCCTGCTCAGTGGAGCGGGTCTCCGCAGGCTGTTCCAGGCCGTGCGGCCCCTCCTGCCCGTACTGGCCATGATCGGGGTGTTCCAGTGGTGGCAGCTCGGCGGCCCCGTTGCGGCTCGCATCGTCCTGAATATCCTCGTCTGCGTGGTCGCGGCGTCGATTTTGACCGCCACCACCCCGGTTCAGGCCCTCTTGGACGGTGTGGCGTCCCTGGCCCGGCCATTCAGGCGGCTTGGTGCCGATCCCGAGCGGTTCGCGCTGACGATTGCCGTGATGCTGCGCAGCATCCCGTTCATTGCGGGCGCCTATGCCGATGTCCGGGATTCCGCGCGGGCACGCGGCCTGGACCGGAACCCGCGTGCCCTGGTGCTGCCGGTGTTCATTACGACGGTGGCCTTCGCCCGGCAGACCGGCGACGCCCTGGCGGCCCGCGGCCTGGGCGACGCGGGCGATCGCGACCGGGACGACTGACGACTGGGTTTGCCACGGACATGCCCATTCCTGCGCACGCGGAGTGGGCATATCAGCACTATGTCCAACGCTGGAGCCAGCGAGTGGGCATGTCCAACGCCGGGGGCTAGCCGAAGGAGCGGTACTCGAACAACGCCGCCGTCCCCATCCCTCCGGCGATGCTGATCATGGCCAGGGCCAGCTTGCCGTCCACTGGATCCCGGCGAGACTGGGCCAGCAGCCTGGTCACCAGCACCGCACCGGAAGCGCCGTAGGCGTGTCCCAGGGCGAGGGCTCCGCCGTCGAGGTTTGCCCGCTGCGGGTCGATGCCCAGCTGATCGAGGCACGCCAGGGTCTGTGAGGCGAACGCCTCGTTGAATTCGACCAGCCCGAGATCCCCGGGACCGACGCCGTCGTTGGCAAGCAGTCGCTTGGCTGCGGCGGCCGCCCCCACGCCCAGCAGCGCCGGCTGCACGCCGGCAGTCTCCGCCCCGAGCACCAGCAGGCCGTCGCGGGCTTCAAGCTCGCGCGCCCGCGCCAGTGAGGTGATCACGACGGCGGCCGCACCGTCCGCGTCGACGCAGGAGTTGCCCGCGGTCACAGTCCCGCCGGGAACGAACGCGGCCGGAAACCGCGCGAGCAGCGCTGGGGCCAGGGAACGGCGCGGGCCGTCGTCGGATACCACCTCACCTCCATCCGGCGCCAACGAAACGGTCTCACCCGCGAAGGCGCCGGCCGCGGCGGCATCGAGTGCGCGACGGTGGCTGCGCAGGGCGAAGTCGTCCTGGCGCAGCCGCGGGATGCCGTGGCGGACGGCGACGTTCTCGGCCGCGACTCCCATATCCGGGTCGCCGAGGCTGTCCGGTGCGAATTGGGCCCGGCTGAAGAACTGCGGTTCGCCGTCCGCGCCGCGCCTGGCCCGGAGCGGCGCGGTGCTGATGCTCTCCACCCCGCCGGCCAGGTACACGCCTCCCCCGCCGAAACCGTTCCCGAAGCCATTCCCGAAACCGCCGCCTGACGCGACAAGCCGCGATGCCAGCACAATCGCATCCAGGCCCGAGCCGCATTGCCGATCCACCGTCAGGCCGGGGACGCCCACGTCCAGCCCTGCTTCGAGGGCCGCCAGCCGGGCGACGTTTCCGCCACCGCCCACCGCGTTCCCCACCACGACGTCCGCGACCTGGTCCGGTCCAACACCCGAGTCGGCCAGCAGGCGACGCAGGACCGGCGCCAGCAGCTCGTGCGCCTGGAGGTTCTTCAGGGCTCCGTGGGCGCGGCAGATGGGTGTGCGCAGCGCCGCGATGATGACGGGTTGCCGGTCCTCCGGCAGGTGTCCGGCGCGGCCCGGGCTGATAGGAGAAGCCGGGGCAGGCAGCGACTGCTCAGCCAAGGCGACGGATTCGTGGATCGTTGAGGGCAATCCATTCAAGCAGCAGCGGACGGCTGGGCTTGCCGCGGTCGGTGAGCGGCAGCTCCGCCAGCAGGTAATAGTCCAACGGTCTCTTGCTCCGGGCCAGGACGCCCTCGACGCCGGCCTTGAGCTGGGTGCCTGTCATTCCGCCATGGGAGGGCAGCACTGCGGCCACGACCCGTTGGCCGCGAAGGTCGTCCGGCTGCCCCGCGGCGATGGCGGCGGCGACTCCTGGCACGGAGGCCAGGGCGAGTTCCACCTCGTGCGGGTACACGTTGGTGCCGGACGTGACGATCATGTCCGAACGGCGGCCCAGTAAATGCAGGGTTCCCTCGGACAGGTAACCCCGGTCGCCCACGGTGTACCAGCCGTCAAAGCACTGCAGCGCCGCGCCGTCGTCGCCCCACAAGTACCCGTCGCTGACCATGCCGCTGCGGACACAGACATTGCCGTCGACCCCTTCCGGAACCGGGGCGCCGGCGTCGTCGAGGATCTTGAGCTCGACGCCGGGAAACGGCTCGCCGACGCCGGTGCCACCCTCGGTTCCGGCAGCGGCTGGGGCAACGCCTGGCCGCAGTCCGGCGCCGGCGACGAAACTTAGCTCAGCGGCGCCGTAGTACTCGAAGATTGTCGCGTTCGGCGCCCAGCGGCGAGCCGCCTCCAAGGTCCTCGCGTCGAGCTTGGAGCCGGCGCAGATAATGCTCCGCAGGCCCGAGGCGTCCACCCCTCCGGCCAGGCCGCGCTCACTGAGCAGCCGCAACATGGTGGGAACCAGGATCAGCCGGGTGATCCCGTCGTGGCTGACCGCGGTGTGCGCGTCGCCGACGTCGAACTGCTCAAGGGTGTGGAATTCGGAGCCGGCATAAAGGCATTCGGCGAGTGCATAGAGGTTGAGGCTGGCGGCCAGGGGGCCGGGGGCGAGGGTTTTGTCGCCGGGCTGCAAGGCGAAGAACTCGACCGACGAGTCAAAGGAGCGCTGCCAGGAGCGGCGCGAGCGGCTGAATGCCTTAGGCACCGCCGTGGTCCCGGAGGTGAGTCCGATCAGGAACGGTGACTCCGGAGGCCCGTCGGCGAGCTCGTTGCCCAGATCCGTGCCGCCGGCAGGGACTGCTTCCGCAATCCGGACGGTCAAGTCGTCCAGCAGCTGTTGCGGCCAGGTGGGGTCCAGCACGGCGCAGCGCCGGCCGCCCGCCACGGCTGCTGAGAAGGCGGCCGCAAAATCCGTGGAATTGCGCTCGGCCAGTACCGAGACGGCCGGCGTCACCGGGACGAGGACGGCTGCCGCGTTCCGCAGTTCGGACCAGCTCAGGCGTTTTCCGGCCACGACGACGGCGGTGTCGTCGGGGCGCTCATCGGCCCAACGCTGGAGTCTGTCGAGAAAAGGCATCAACCCAACTTTACCGGGCAGCGGGCTGCGGTGGCCGGGAGGGGATAATGTGACAGCATGAGTTTCAATGACAACGTGCAGCTGGACCCGTCGCAGGTCCAGAGCCGCGGCGGCATGGGCCGTGGCACCAAAATAGGCGGCGGGATCGGCGGCGGCATTGTGCTGCTGCTGGCCGCGCTGTTCGGCATCAACCCGCAGTTGCTGGAGGGTCTCGCTGGCAGCACCCAGGACCAGCAGTCGCAGAGCCAGTCCACCGCGCCGGCGTGCAAGACCGGCGCCGACGCCGACGCCCGTCTGGAGTGCCGCATCGTGGGCACGGTCAACAGCTTGAACGCGTTCTGGCCGGCCTACCTGGCCAAGTACGGCGAGAAGTACCCGCAACCGCAGACGGTCCTTTTCCGCAATGCCACCAGCACCGGCTGCGGCAATGCCACCTCGGAAGTCGGCCCCTTCTACTGCCCTGCTGACCAGACGGCGTACTTCGATCCGGGCTTCTTCCAGGAGCTTGTGGACCGCTTCGGCTCCTCGGGCGGCCCGTTGGCGCAGGAATACGTGGTGGCCCATGAGTTCGGGCACCATATCCAGAACGTCCTCGGCACCATCGACCGCGCCCAGCAGGATCCCCAGGGTCCGCAGTCCGGCGCCGTGCGGGTGGAACTCCAGGCCGACTGCTACGCCGGCCTCTGGGCCCGCTACGCGACCACCACCAAGGACCCGAAGAGCAGCCAGCCGTTCCTGGAACCGCTCAAGACCCAGGACCTGCAGGACGCACTGTCCGCCGCCGCGTCCGTGGGCGACGACCGGATCCAGAAGGCCGCCACCGGCCGGGTCTCTCCCGAGTCCTGGACCCACGGCTCCAGCGCGCAGCGGCAGAAGTGGTTCTACCAGGGCTACAAGACCGGCGACATCAACCAGTGCGACACCTTCAAGGTCGCAACCCCGTAGCGACTAAACAATCGACTGCTCCGTAACGGCCCTTATGAGCCCTCAAAAGGGCCGTTTCGGAGCACTCGGTGGCATCAGAAGAGGAACCCACCCCGCCGGATGACCGCATGGCTGCCCTGGCCGGCGACTTGCAAGCCATCAGGCTCTAAGCGGTCAGCCTATTTGCCGAGGAAGGCGCGGTAGCTGCTCAGGGTCCCGGGGCCGGAATAGCCCAGATCGGACGGAGAGACGGCCGACGCCCCGTTCGCGGAGATCACCTGGATGGCCAGGTTGACGTCGGGGTCCCCATTAGCTGCGTCCACGACGGCTGGCAGCGCATCCCGGAGGACGCCCACCAGGACCTCCCGGTCCGAGCTGTCGGAATGCAGGAAGACATCCCCGCTGCGGCCCATGCCGCCCGAAGACTTGTAGCTGGCATCCACGGAGGCCACGTGGGCTACCGGTTCGGCTGCCGCTTTGTACTTCGCGGAGTAGTCCGAGTCCGCAGTCCCCGCCCCGGCGCCGCAGCCGGCCACGCCCAGAATCAGCAGACCCGAGGCCAGCGCGGTGGCGACCGTCTTCATGGCGCTGCTGAAATTGATTCCGGCAACAGTGCGTCGGCTCCGGAATTTCACGGATTCCGAGAAAAACGACCGGATGGCGTACTGCCGCCGCCGGAGGTGGCGCCGAGGCCCCTTCGTCCCTGGTGCAGGCGTGAACGGTCCTGCCGCCACGGGGAAGGCCGAAGGAAAGCGGCGGTGGGGATGCTCATGCTGCGAGCCTATCTGTTAGCCAGCCCAGCTGCCGTCCAATGCCACCGGCCGGTCTCGCCTTCAAGCTCGCTACCCCGTAGCCCGGTAACCCATCGACTGCTCCATAACCGCCCTTATGAGCCCTCAAAAGGGCGGTTATGGAGCAACCGATAAAACGACGACGGCGGACCCACCTCATGGAGGTGGGCCCGCCGTCGTTTTGGTGCGGTGGGAATCTAGATGTTGAAGCCCAGGGCGCGCATCTGGTCGCGGCCGTCTTCGGTGATCCGCTCCGGACCCCAAGGCGGCATCCAGACCCAGTTCAGCCGCCAGTCGTCGACAATGCCGTCCAGGGCCTTGCCCACCTGCTCCTCGATCACGTCGGTCAGCGGGCAGGCAGCCGTGGTGAGGGTCATGTCGATCAGCAGGGCGCCGTCGTCGTCCGAGTACTTCAGGCCGTACAGCAGGCCCAGGTCAACAATGTTCACGCCCAGTTCCGGGTCGATCACATCCTTGAGTGCCTCTTCGACATCCTCGAGGCCCGTGCGGGCCGTATTGATTTCGGTCATGGCGTAGTCCTAACTAGGCCTGTGCTGCGGCTTCGGCGGCAGCGATGGTGGCGGCTCCGGCGCCCTGGACGTAACGGTCGTAGCCTTCTTCTTCGAGGCGGTCCGCCAGCTCCGGGCCGCCCTCTTCGACAACCTTGCCGTCAACGAACACGTGCACGAACTCCGGCTTGATGTAGCGCAGGATCCGGGTGTAGTGGGTGATCAGCAGGGTGCCCATGTTGCCTTCCGCGTGGGCGCGGTTGACGCCCTCGGAGACAACCTTCAGCGCGTCGACGTCGAGGCCGGAGTCGGTCTCGTCGAGGATGGCGAACTTGGGCTTGAAGAGCTCCAGCTGGAGGATCTCCACGCGCTTCTTCTCGCCGCCGGAGAAGCCCTCGTTGACGTTGCGCTGGGTGAAGTCCGCGTCGATGCGCAGCTGGGCCATGGCGGCCTTGACGTCCTTGGTCCAGGTGCGCAGCTTCGGGGCTTCGCCGTCGATCGCGGTCTTGGCGGTGCGCAGGAAGTTGGTCATGCTGACGCCGGGGACCTCGACCGGGTACTGCATGGCCAGGAAGAGGCCGGCGCGGGCGCGCTCGTCGACGCTCATCGCCAGGACGTCTTCGCCGTCGAGCGTAATGGTGCCGCTCGTGACGTTGTAGCGCGGGTGTCCGGCGATGGTGGAAGCCAGGGTGGACTTGCCCGAGCCGTTGGGGCCCATGATGGCGTGGGTCTGGCCGGTCTTGATGGTCAGGCTGACGCCCTTCAGGATTTCCTTGGTGCCCTGCTCGGTGTCAATGCTGACGTGCAGGTCCTTGATCTCAAGAGTAGACATGTGTCTTGTTCTCCTCTGCACCCGCCTCGACGGCGGTGCGTTTTCTCGTCGATAAGTTTTTGTTAGTGCTGGCTGCCGGCCGGGGCGAGCCTGGCTCGCCCCGGCCTTTAGCCGAAGTTCGGGGCCTCGGCGCCGTTCAGGATGGTGCTGACGTCCACGTAGACGTCGTCATCCTGGATGGTGACGGCGAAGACCGGGACTGGATCATAGGCGGGCAGCTGCAGCGGCTGGCCGCTGCGCAGGTCGAACTGGGAGCCGTGGCCCCAGCATTCGATCTTGCAGTCTTCCACTTCGCCTTCGGAGAGCGAGATGTCCGCGTGCGAGCAGGTGTCGCCGATGGCGTGGATCTCCCCCATCGAGTCCTTCACGACCGCTACCGGGTAGTCGTCGATCAGGATGCGCAGTGCCTGCTTGACCTGGATCTCGCTGGCGTTGCAGACCAGCTCGCCCTTTGGCTGTTCCGTCATGATGGCAGTCCGTATCCCCTAGTGCTGCGCACTAGTTATCCGTTGCGGCGAGCTCGCGCTCGACGGCGGCGGTGAGGCGTTCCTCGATGGCGGGAACCTTGATCTGCTGGATGATCTCGTTCAGGAAGCCGCGGACCACCAGTCGGCGGGCCACCTTTTCCGGAATACCGCGGGCCATCAGGTAGAACAGGTGCTCATCGTCGAAACGGCCGGTGGCGCTGGCGTGGCCTGCGCCGGCGATCAGGCCGGTTTCAATCTCGAGGTTCGGCACGGAGTCCGCGCGGGCGCCGTCGGTGAGGACCAGGTTGCGGTTGGCCTCGTAGGTGTCGGTGCCTTCTGCTTCCTTGCGGATCAGGACGTCACCCACCCAGACGGTGTGCGCGTTGCGGCCCTGCAGGGCGCCCTTGTAGAGCACGTTGGACTTGCAGTTCGCGACGGCGTGGTCAACGAAGAGGCGCTGCTCAAGGTGCTGGCCGGCGTCGGCGAAGTACAGTCCGAACAGCTCCGCTTCGGCGCCTGGGGCGGTGAAGCGGGCCGACGGCGTGACGCGGACCAGGTCCCCGCCGAGGCTGACGACGATGTGCTTGAACTTGGCGTCGCGGCCGAGCTTTGCCTGCTGCGAGGAGGCGTGCACGGCGTCGTCGTTCCATTCCTGGAGCGAGATGACGGTCAGCTGCGCGCCGTCCTCAACCAGGATTTCGATGTTTTCCGAAACGACGGCGGTGCCCTGGTGGTCCAGGACGACGACGGCCTTGGAGAACTTCTCTGCGACGATCACGACGTGCTGCGCGGACGCCCGGGTGCCCTGGCCGGTCAGGACCACGCTGACTTCGCCTTCGGCCTGGACCTCGGCGGGCACCGTGATGACGGTGGCCTCGGTGAAGTTCTCCCAGGCGTTGGCGGAGACCCGGTCCTCCGGGATGGCAGCCGAGCCGATGCGGGCATCGTCGCGGCCGACGGTCTCGACGCGGACGCTGTCCGGGCCAGTGACGGCCACGGCCGGTGCCGTGCCGTTGAGGACGTCGGTGTGCAGGCCGCGGAGGCGCTTGAGCGGGGTGAACCGCCAGTCTTCCTCCATGCCGGTGAGCGGCTTGAAATCCGCCAGCTTGTAGGAGGTGAGCCGGCCGGCGCGTGAGCTGTCCGGAACGCCGACGCCGCCGCCGTGCGAGTGGCGCTTGACGGCCTCGCCGCCCAGGGGCGACTTGGACTCCGCGGCGTTCAGCGGTGAGAGGCTTTCGCCTTCCTCGGTGAAACCGTTGATGAACGGCTGGGCTGAGGGCGCGCCGATGCGTGCCTTTTCGGTAGTGATGTCAGTCATTAACCGACCGATCCTTCCATCTGCAGTTCAATCAGGCGGTTCAGCTCGAGGGCGTATTCCATCGGCAGTTCGCGGGCAATCGGTTCGATGAAGCCGCGGACGATCATCGCCATGGCCTCGTCTTCGCGCATGCCGCGGGACATCAGGTAGAAGAGCTGCTCTTCGCTGACGCGCGAGACCGTGGCCTCGTGGCCCATGGTGACGTCGTCCTCGCGGATGTCGATGTACGGGTAGGTGTCCGAGCGGCTGATGGTATCCACCAGCAGCGCGTCGCAACGGACCGTGTTGGCCGAGTGCTTGGCGCCTTCGCGGACCTGTACCAGGCCGCGGTAGGCGGCCCGGCCGCCGCCGCGTGCCACGGACTTGGAGATGATCGAGCTCTTGGTGTTCGGCGCGATGTGGACCATCTTGGACCCGGTGTCCTGGTGCTGGCCTTCACCGGCGAACGCGATTGAGAGGGTCTCGCCCTTCGCGCCTTCGCCTACGAGGTAGACGGCCGGGTACTTCATGGTGACCTTGGAACCGATGTTGCCGTCGATCCACTCCATCGTGGCGCCCTCTTCGCAGATGGCGCGCTTGGTGACCAGGTTGTACACGTTGTTGGACCAGTTCTGGATGGTCGTGTAGCGGACGCGGGCGCCCTTCTTCACGACGATCTCCACGACGGCGGAGTGCAGCGAGTCCGAGGTGTAGATCGGCGCCGTGCAGCCCTCGATGTAGTGAACGTAGGAATCCTCGTCCGCGATGATCAGGGTGCGCTCGAACTGGCCCATGTTTTCCGTGTTGATGCGGAAGTAGGCCTGCAGCGGGATGTCCACGTGCACGCCCTTGGGCACGTACACGAAGGAACCGCCGGACCAGACGGCCGTGTTCAGCGAGGCGAACTTGTTGTCGCCCACCGGGATGATGGTGCCGAAGTACTCCTGGAAGATCTCCGGGTGTTCGCGCAGGGCGGTGTCCGTGTCCAGGAAGATGACGCCCTGGGCTTCCAGGTCCTCGCGGATCTGGTGGTAGACAACCTCGGACTCGTACTGCGCGGCGACGCCGGAAACCAGGCGGCTGCGCTCGGCTTCCGGGATGCCCAGCTTCTCGTAGGTGTTCCGGATGTCCTCAGGCAGGTCCTCCCAGCTGGCGGCCTGCTTCTCCGTGGAGCGCACGAAGTACTTGATGTTGTCGAAGTCGATGCCCGACAGGTCCGCACCCCAGGTGGGCATGGGCTTGCGGTCGAAGTACTTCAGACCCTTGAGGCGCAGGTCCAGCATCCACTCGGGTTCGTTCTTCTTGGCCGAGATGTCACGGACAACGTCCTCATCGATACCACGGCGGGCGTTGGCGCCGACGTCGGTCTTGTCGGCCCAGCCGTACTCGTAGGTGCCGATTCCGTGGAGCTCGGGATTCTTTTCCAGAATCTCCGAGATCACAGTGGATTCAGCAACCTTCTTCTCTGATAGTTGGTCCGTCATCACGGCCTTTCTTGCAGATGGTTGGATACTTCGTCCGGGTTGCCCGGGCCCGCGGGGCTGGGAGCCCCGACGGCGGCCGGACGGCCCGTAGGTATGTGGGTGGTGCAGACATGCCCGCCGCGTGCCAGCGTGGAGAGCCGGCGCACGTCGACGCCGACCAGCCGGGAGAACAGTTCAGTCTCCACATCGCAGAACACGGGGAACTGTGCGGCGAGCTGCTGGATGGGGCAGTGTCCCTGGCAGAGCTGAACACTGGAAAGGGCGGCCGGCAGCGGTGCCTTGGCCTCGATCGACTGCGCCGAGGCGACAAATCCGTCGCGGCTCAGGGCCTCAGACAACGCCTGGGCGCGGGCCGTGATGTCGGCACCCGCGCGCTCGATTTCCGGCGCGTAGCGGCGTTCCATCTCGGCGAAACGCTCGACGGCGAACTCCCGTACCGCGTCGTCGCCGGCCATTTCGCCGAGCCGGCGCAGCGCGGAACTGGCGATGTCGAGGTAGTCATTGCCCAGTGTCGACTGGCCCTGCGAGCTGAGCACGTAGCGTCGAGCGGGACGTCCGGCGCCGGCGCCCGCACGGGAGGCGCGCTTGACCTCGATCACGCCGTGGCGGGAGAGGTGGTCCAGGTGGCGGCGGACCGCTGCCGGAGTGAAACCCAGCAGCTCGCCAAGCTCCGCGGCGCTGATCGGGCCGTGTTCCAGCACTGCCGCCAGGACACGGTCCCGGGTGCGTTCCTCCGCGTCGGCGGCGGTTGCCGCCGGCACTGCTGCGCGGACTGACGAGCCCTCGGAAGGCCCGGCTGACTCCGCGCGCGTGGCAGGCACGGCAGAAGTAGTTGGACTCATGGAATACACAACACAATCATGTCGTAATTTACTCCCCCGATCCAGTAAGGCATGGCTTTCCTGGCACCGGCTGCCGAT
This sequence comes from Arthrobacter sp. 01T414, assembly GCF_056398965.1. Lineage (NCBI taxonomy): Bacteria > Bacillati > Actinomycetota > Actinomycetes > Micrococcales > Micrococcaceae > Arthrobacter > Arthrobacter sp. 01T414. Next base: position 359,718 of record NZ_JBFTQK010000002.1, read on the forward strand.
CGGGGCAGGCCCTACTACATCACGTAGAATGCTTTGGTGCGATCTCCCGAATCTCCCGCCCTGACAATCAGCGGGCTCATCAAGGATGTTGGCCCACTGCCCAGCCTCGACGGCAAAATGCTGCGTGTGGTCAGCGGAGTCTCCCTTGTTGCCGAGCGAGGCCAGGTGACCGCCCTGCTGGGCGCGAACGGAGCCGGCAAAACAACGACCATCGAATGCGCCCAGGGCCTGCAGAAGCGGACCGGCGGCAGCATCAGCCTGCTCGGCCAGGACCCGGACACGGCCGGGGCCGAGCTGCGCGCCCGCGTCGGCGTCATGCTCCAGGACGGCGGCCTGCCGCCGTCGGCCCGCCCGATCCCGCTGCTCAGGCATATCGCCGGCATGTACCAGGACCCGTGGCCGGTGGACGAGCTCGTGGCGCGCCTGGGCATTGACGCTTTCAGCCGGACCTCCGTGCGGCGCCTCTCCGGCGGCCAGAAACAACGCCTGGCCCTGGCCGCAGCCCTGGTGGGCCGGCCCGAGGTGCTCTTCCTCGATGAGCCCAGCGCCGGCCTGGACCCGCAGTCCCGCCAGTTGGTCTTCGAGCTGATCGCCGAACTGCGGGACCGCGGAATGGCCATCGTCCTCACGACCCACCTCATGGACGACGCCCAGCGCCTGGCCGACTACGTGTACATCATCGAAGCCGGCCGGAATGTCGCCGAAGGCACGGTCGCGCAACTGCTGCAGCACGAACTGGCTGCCGCCGGCGAACAGCACATTAGGACGCTGCACTTCGAGGCCGAGCCCGGGCTGGACCTGGCCGGCGTCCTGCCGGCCGACGTCGAAATCCGGGAAACACGCGCCGGGAGCTACAGCGCCACCGGTGCGCTGACGCCCGCCGACCTCGCCGCCGTCACGGCATGGTGGGCGGAACGAGGCATCATGCCCGCCTCGATGAGCCTGGCTGCCCGCAGCCTCGAGGACGTCTTCCTCGACATCTCCGGAAGGGAGACCCGATGAGCTCCGCCCCCGTCACCGCCGGCGCACCGCTGGGCAGTGCGCCCGCTCCCCTGTTGCGCCGGATTCTGCTGCAGGGCAAGTACGAGACCGTGACCATGCTCCGCAACGGCGAGCAACTGATCCTGGCGATCATCCTGCCGCTGCTGGCCCTCGTGGGCCTGACCGTCACTCCCCTGCTGGACGGCCTTGGTTCGAGCCGGGTGAACGTCGCGGTGCCGGGCATCCTGGCCCTGTGCGCCATGTCCACCGCCTTCACCGGGCAGGGAATTTCCACCGGCTTCGACCGGCGCTACGGCGTGCTGCGCTTCCTCTCCACCACACCGCTGGGGCGCGCGGGCCTGATCCTGGGCAAGGTGCTCGCCGTGCTTGCGGTGCTGCTACTGCAGGTGCTGGTGGTCTCCGCGGTCGCCCTGCCACTGGGCTGGCGGCCTTCGCTGCCGGGACTACTGCCCGGGCTGGTACTGCTGGTCCTTGGCGCGGCGGCCTTCACCGCCCTGGGCCTGCTCGTGGCGGGCACGGTCCGGCCCGAGGCCACCCTGGCGATCACCAACCTGCTGTGGATCCTGCTCGGCGCCCTTGGCGGCATCGTCATTCCGGCCGAACGCCTCCCGGCCCTCGCCCAGGCGATCGTGCACTTCCTTCCCTCCGGCGCGCTGGGCCAGGCGCTGCGGGACGCTTTCCTGCACGGCAGCGTCAATTTTGCCGCCGTCTTTGTCCTGCTGCTCTGGACGGCGATCGCCGGCTTCGCAGCAACCCGTTGGTTCAAGTGGAATTGAGAAAACTGTGAGTACGGCGTCCCGCCCTTCCCGGATCGTGTCCAGGATTTCCTCCCGGCTGCCCGTCACCGTCGACAAGACGGTCCGCCGGCTGGCCGTGCTGTCCCTGATCGGCCAGATCGTGCTGGTGGTGACCGGCGGAGCGGTCCGCCTCACTGCCTCCGGCCTGGGCTGCCCCACCTGGCCGCGCTGCACCGACGGCTCGCTGGTGAATACCCCGGAAATGGGTATCCACGGCATCATCGAATTCGGCAACAGGACCCTGACCTTCGCCCTGGCCGCCGTCGCCGTCGCGATGCTGGTTTTCCTGTGGAACCTGCGCAAGGAACGCCGTGACCTCTTCGGGTTGGCCCTCGGCCTGTTGGCGAGCATCCCGGCCCAGGCCGTGATTGGCGGCATCACCGTGCTCACCCAGTTGAACCCCTGGGTGGTGGGCCTGCACTTCCTCGTCTCGATGGCGCTGGTGGTCCTCGCGACCCTGCTCGTCAACCGGGCCTACGGCAGGACCGGAAAGTTCCGCACGCGTGAGCTCCCCGTGCTGCCGGGCGCCGCCCGTCCGGTGCTGACCGCCACAGCCCTGATCTCCGCCGTCGCTGTGTGCCTCGGCGTCGTGGTCACCGGTGCCGGCCCGCACGCCGGCGACGCGAATGCGCCGCGCAACAACCTGGACTGGGACCTGTTCTCACACATCCACGCCGTCCCCGCCTACCTGGTAACCGCCGGGGCCCTGTTCGGCGTCTTCCTGGTGGTCCGCGGCCGCATCACGGGCCTGTTCCGCAGCGCCGTGTTCATGCTCCTTGGCGTCACCGTGCTGCAGGCGGTCATCGGCTTCACGCAGTACTACAACGGCATCCCCGCGCTGCTGGTCGGCGCCCACATGCTCGGCGCGGCCCTGCTGATGGCCGCGTCCACCAATGCCGCGGACATCGCCCGCAGCAGCCCGGTTAACTAGCCCAGTCAACTAGGCCGGGCAGGAACCCGGACTAGCGGCGCCGCCCGCGCCCCAAACAGAAGAACCCCGGTCCGTTTGGACCGGGGTTCTCTTGTCATGCCCGGGCGGAACGCCCCGTGGTCGGCTGCCTAGCCGCCGACGATGGCGGATCCGATGAACGGGTCGACAGCCAGTGCGATGAAGAGCAGGGTGAGGTAGCTGATCGATCCGTGGAAGACCTTCATGGCGCCCTTGTTGGAGACGTCCCCGGCCTGCGCGCGCTTGTAGAGGGCGTGCGACTCGTACAGGAACCAGGCACCGGCAGCCACTGCGGTGACGGTGTAAACCCAGCCGGCCCCGCCGACCGGGATCAGCAGCAGCGAGCAGGCAACCATGGCCCACGCGTAGAGCACCACCTGCACCGACACAACCTTGGCGCCGGCGATTGCGCCCAGCATCGGCACGTTGGCGTTGCGGTAGTCCTCGCCGTAGCGCATGGACAGCGGCCAGTAGTGCGGCGGCGTCCACAGGAAAATCACCATGAAGAGGACGACGGCGGGCCATTCCACCGTATTGGTCACGGCGGCCCAGGCGATCAGCACCGGGAAGCAGCCCGCGGCGCCGCCCCAGACGATGTTCTGCGCGGTACGGCGCTTGAGGATCATGGTGTAGATCACCACATAGAACACGATGGCGCCGAGCCCCAGCCAGGCCGAAAGCGGGTTGGCGCCGAACCAGAGGATCGCGATCGCGGCTGCACCGAGGAGCCAGGAGAACACGAGGGCTTCGCGCGGCGTGACCTCGCCGGTAACCAGCGGCCGGTTCTCCGTCCGGTGCATCAGTTTGTCGATGTCCCGGTCGATGTAGCAGTTGAAGGAACCGGCGCTGCCGGCGGCAAAGGCTCCGCCCACGAGTGTCGCCAGGATCAGGCCCAGGGACGGGAATCCGCGCTCGGCGTAAATCATGGTGGGCAGGGTGCTGACCAGCAGGAGTTCGATGACCCGGGGTTTCGTGAGCGCCAGGTAGGCCTTGGCTTTGCGGCCGAAACCGATTCGGCCCGGGGCCGGGGAGGCGTTTAGCGGCGTATCTGTTGTGCTCACGGTGGCAGTCACTCTGTTCTGTCTGGCTGTTCAGTCCGGCTGGTCGTCGCAGTACGTCCTAGATCCGGCGCACTGCGTTCGGAGGGGGTCCACGCGCAGTGCACAGGCATGTCCTCGCCCCCGTTGGTAGCCACGCACCATCATACCGTGGCAGCACCGGCGTCCCGGTACTCCCGGAAGCCGCTGGAATCCGCCCGGAGTCCTGCCGGAATTCCGGCAGGTTAACGAAGACTCACAGCCGCTGCGCCGCGCGGTGATTCATATATGCCCAAAATCAGGTCCAATTCGTGAGATGTACGCTGCCCGGCAGGTGGAATGGGGCTAAGCTGTCAGACAGATCAGCACGCACGGGCGGCTGCCCTCCAACGGCGCTCCCTGCCTCTGCGCATGCGACTGAATGATAGATCAACGTTTCGATGGTGAACGGCTGGTACGAACCGCAGCGGGCACCGAACTGTGCCCCGGCGGACAGCTCCCAGAGGGAAAACCCGTACCGCCGGCCGTCAGCACAGAGAGGGGCCCGGTTTTCGTGCCACATTTGGAAGAGCAAGAACTGTCATGGACCAGCGTGGACCAGCGTGCCGTGGACACCGTCCGCATACTTGCGGCGGATGCGGTGGAGAAGGTCGGCAACGGCCACCCAGGCACGGCCATGAGCCTCGCGCCGGCCGCGTACCTGCTCTTCCAGAAGTTGATGCGCCACGATCCGGCGAACCCGGAGTGGCTGGGCCGCGACCGGTTCATCCTCTCCCCCGGCCACACGTCCCTGACGCTTTACATCCAGCTCTTCCTCTCCGGCTACGGCCTGGAGCTGAAGGACCTTGAGTCGCTGCGCACCTGGGGTTCGCTGACCCCGGGCCACCCGGAATACAAGCACACCAAGGGCGTGGAGATCACCACCGGCCCGCTCGGCCAGGGTCTGGCATCCGCCGTCGGCTTCGCGTACTCGCAGCGCCGTACGCGCGGATTGTTCGACGCGGACGCCGCCGAGGGCACCAGCCCGTTCGATCACACCATCTGGGTGATCGCCTCCGACGGCGACCTGCAGGAAGGCGTCACGTCCGAAGCCTCCTCGCTCGCCGGCCACCAGGAGCTGGGGAACCTCGTGGTGATTTACGACGAGAACCACATCAGCATCGAGGACGACACTGACGTGGCGTTCACCGAGGACGTCCTGGCCCGCTACGAGRCCTACGGCTGGCACACCCAGCGCGTCGACTGGACCCGCACCGGCGAGTACAAGGAGGACGTGGCCGAACTGCACGCCGCCCTGCTCGCCGCGAAGGCCGAGACGTCCAAGCCCTCCATCATCTCGCTGCGCACCATCATCGGCTGGCCGGCGCCGAAGAAGCAGAACACCGGCAAGATCCACGGCTCGGCCCTGGGCGCCGAGGAAGTCGCGGGCCTGAAGAAGGTCCTCGGCTTCGACCCGGAGCGCAGCTTCCAGGTCGACGACGAGGTCCTGGCCCACACCCGCGAGGCGCAGGCCCGCGGCGCCGCGGCCCGGACCGAGTGGCAGGAATCCTTCGACGCCTGGCAGTCGGCCAACCCCGAGGCGGCCGCCCTGCTCGAGCGCGTCGAAGCGCGGAAGCTCCCGGCCGAACTCGACGCCGCCCTCCCGGTCTTCGAGGCCGGCAAGGACGTCTCCACCCGCGCCGCGTCCGGCAAGGTCCTGAACGCCATCGGCCCGGTCATGCCCGAACTCTGGGGCGGCTCCGCCGACCTCGCCGAGTCCAACAACACCACCATCGAAGGCTCACCCTCGTTCATCCCCGCGTCCCGGCAGACCGAGGCGTGGAAGGGCAACCCCTACGGCCGGGTGCTGCACTTCGGCATCCGCGAGCACGCCGCCGCGTCGATCGTGAACGGCATCAGCCTCGCCGGGGCAACCCGCGCGTTCTCCGGCACGTTCCTGATCTTCTCGGACTACCAGCGCCCCGCGATCCGGCTCGGCGCCCTGATGGGCGTCCCGTCCCTCTACGTCTGGACGCACGACTCGATCGGCCTCGGCGAGGACGGCCCGACCCACCAGCCGGTGGAGCAGCTCGCCTCGCTCCGGGCTATCCCGGGCCTGGACGTGGTCCGCCCCGGCGACGCCAACGAGGTCGCCGCGGCCTGGAAGGTCATGCTCGAAAACCACGAAAACCCGGCCGGCATCGTGCTGACCCGGCAGAACATCCCCACCTACGCCCGCGGCACCGGCGACGCCGAGGGAGACACCTTCGCCTCGACCGTCGGCGTGGCACGCGGCGGCTATGTCCTCGCCGAAGCTTCCGCCAACGGTGAGAGCACCGACGCGCAGGTCATCCTGATCGGCACCGGTTCCGAGGTCCAGCTCGCCGTAGAGGCCCGCGAGGCCCTGCAGGCCGAAGGCATCCCCACCCGGGTTGTCTCCATGCCGTGCGTGGAATGGTTCAACAAGCAGGACGCCGCCTACCGCGACGCCGTGCTCCCCGCCGGCGTCAAGGCCCGCGTCTCGGTCGAAGCCGGGCTCGCCCTGGGCTGGAAGGAATTCGTCGGCGACGCCGGCCGCTCCATCAGCCTCGAGCACTTCGGCGCCTCGGCCGACTACAAGCGGCTCTTCCAGGAATTCGGAATCACCGCCGAAGCCGTGGCCGCCGCCGCCAAGGAATCCCTCGCCGGCCTCACGGCCTGAGACCCAACTTCACGCTTTCCGGGCCGCCGCCCCACCGACGGCGGCGGCCCCAGACTTCAGGAGTCACACATGAACACCACCCCCACGCAACAGCTTTCCGACGCCGGCGTTTCCATCTGGCTCGATGACCTCTCCCGCGGCCGCCTCGCCACCGGCACGCTGCGCAAACTGATCGAAGAGAAGAACGTCGTCGGCGTCACCACCAACCCGAGCATCTTCCACGCCGCCATCACGGCCGGCACCGACTACGACGCCAAGATCAAGGAAATGGCGGCCGCCGGCGCCAGCGTCGAGGAGACCGTCTTCGCGATCACCACCACCGACGTCGCCGACGCCTGCGAGCTGTTCGCCCCGGTGGCTGCAGCCACGAACGGCGTCGACGGCCGCGTCTCGATCGAGGTAGACCCGCGCCTCGCCTGGGACACCGCCGGCACCATCACCGAAGCCAAGGAACTCTACGGCCAGGTCAACAAGGACAACGTCCTGATCAAGATCCCCGCCACGCTCGAAGGCCTTGAGGCGATCACCGCCACGCTGGCCAGCGGCATCAGCGTCAACGTGACGCTTATCTTCTCGCTCGAGCGCTACCGCGCCGTGATCAACGCCTTCCAGAGCGGACTCGAGCAGGCCAAGGAAAACGGCCACGACCTGTCCAAGATCCACTCGGTGGCGTCCTTCTTCGTCTCCCGCGTGGACACGGAAATCGACAAGCGACTGGACGCGATCGGCACCGATGAAGCCAAGGCACTCAAGGGCAAGGCCGGCCTGGCCAACGCCCGCCTGGCGTACCAGGTCTACCAGGAGCTGTTCTCCACCGAGCGCTGGGCCCTGCTTGCCGAAGCCGGCGCGCGGCCGCAGCGCCCGCTCTGGGCGTCCACCGGCGTCAAGGATCCGGCCTACCCGGACACCCTGTACGTGACCGAACTCGTCGCCCCCGGCGTCGTCAACACCATGCCGGAAAAGACCCTGGACGCCACCTACGACCACGGCGCCATCACCGGAGACACGATCACCCGCGGCTACGACGATGCGAACGCGACCCTCAACGCCCTCGATGCCCTCGGCATTTCCTACAACGAAGTCGTCGCCCTGCTCGAGTCCGAAGGCCTCGACAAGTTTGTGGCAAGCTGGAAGGAACTGCTGGCCGACGTCGAGGTCGCCCTCGCCGCTGCACGGAAGGACGCATAGTCCCCCATGACCACTCTCAGCTACGACGCCACGGGCGCCGCCCGCCAGGCCCATGAACAGCACCTGCCCGCCCTGCTGGAGGAACGGGTCGCCACCCGGATCTTCGCCAAGGATGCCACCCTGTGGGGTCCGGACGCCGAAGCCGAGGCCGCGGTCCGGCTCGGCTGGGTGGAAGCCGCCACCGTTTCCCAGCCGCTGGTAGCCGACATCCTGGCCCTCCGGGACGCCCTCCGCGCCGAGGGTGTGACCCGGATTGTCCTGTGCGGCATGGGTGGTTCCTCGCTGGCCCCCGAGGTCATCGCCGGAACTGCCGGCGTCGAGCTGACGGTGCTGGACAGCACCGACCCCGAGCAGGTTGCCGCCGCCCTCGCCGACCGCCTCGCGGAGACGGCCATCGTGGTCTCCTCGAAGTCGGGTTCCACGCTGGAGACCGACTCTCAGCGCCGCGTCTTCGAGCATGCCTTCACCGAGGCGGACCTGGACGCGAAGAGCCGGATCGTCATCGTCACGGACCCGGGCTCCCCGCTGGACAAGGCCTCCCGCGAGGCCGGCTACCGGGCGGTCTTCAACGCCGACCCCAATGTCGGCGGCCGCTACTCCGCGCTGACCGCCTTCGGGCTGGTGCCGTGCGGACTCGCCGGCGTGGACATCCAGGCCTTCCTGGACGAAGCCGAGGAAACGGCCGAGATCCTCAACGACGACAGCGAGGAGAACATCGGCCTCGCCCTCGGCGCCGCGCTGGGCGGCACCAACCCGCTGCGCGACAAGATCGTCATCGCCGAGGACGGCTCCGGGATCGCAGGGTTCGCTGACTGGGCGGAACAGCTCATTGCCGAATCCACCGGCAAGCTCGGCACCGGCGTGCTGCCGGTCGTCGCGGGCCCGGACGCGCCGGAGGTCACCGGCGGCGCCGCTGACGTGCTGGTGGTCCGGCTGGTGGCAGCCGACGCCGACGTCGAACTCGGCGAAAACGAGGCTGCCATCGCCGGCGGCCTCGCCGCGCAAATGATGACCTGGGAATTCGCCACCGCCGTCGCGGGGCGGCTGCTCGGTATCAACCCCTTCGACCAGCCCGACGTCGAGGCCGCCAAGGTGGCTGCGCGCGGACTGCTGGACGCGCAGCCCGAACCGACCCCGGCCAACTTCACCGATGGCGCGATCGAGGTCCGCGGCGGCAGCTGGCTGGACGGCTCGGGTACCGCGGCCGAAGCGGTCAGCGCGTTGCTGGGCCAGCTCGGCCAGGACGGCTACCTCAGCGTCCAGGCCTACTTCGACCGGCTCAACTACGCACCGCTGGAGGGCATCCGGGACGAACTCGCCGCCCTCAGCGGCCGCCCTGTCACCTTCGGCTGGGGCCCGAGGTTCCTGCACTCCACCGGCCAGTTCCACAAGGGCGGACCGGCCATCGGGGTGTTCCTGCAAATCACGGCAGCGTCCGCCACGGATCTCGGCATCCCGGACCGTCCGTTCACCTTTGGCGAGCTCATCTCGGCGCAGGCCGCCGGTGACGCGCAGGTCCTTGGCGAACATGGTCGGCCGGTGCTCCGGCTCCACCTCACGGACCGTGCCGCCGGCGTCCGCCAGCTGCGGCAGCTCGTTTCCTCGCTGGCCGGCCCTTCAACCGCCGGCAGCACCGCGTCCTCCACCGAAAGCTAAGGCACCACAGCAACCATGCCACTCTCGCAAAACGGCGGCCCTAAGCCCGCGGGCCGGGGGCGCAATCCGCTCCGCGACCCGCGGGACCGCCGACTGAACCGCATCGCCGGCCCCTCCTCACTGGTGCTCTTCGGCGTTACCGGTGACCTCGCCCGTAAGAAACTCATGCCGGCCGTCTATGACCTGGCCAACCGCGGGCTCCTGCCCCCGAGCTTCGCGCTCGTCGGCTTCGCCCGGCGGCAGTGGGAGAACGAGGACTTTGCCGCCGAGGTTAAGGAATCGGTCAAGAACTACGCCCGGACACCGTTCGACGAAACGGTGTGGAAGCAGCTCTCCGAGGGCATCCGCTTCGTTCAGGGCGAGTTCGACGACGACGACGCATTCGAACGGCTGAGCGAGACCATCGACGAGCTCGACGAACAGCGCGGAACCCGGGGCAACCACGCTTTCTACCTGTCGATCCCGCCGAAGGCTTTCGAACTCGTCTGCCGGCAGCTCTCCAAGCACGGCCTCGCGCAGGCGGAGGGCGACAAGTGGCGCCGCGTCGTGATCGAGAAGCCGTTCGGGCACGACCTGGAGTCCGCCCGCCAGCTCAACGACATTGTTGAGTCGGTCTTCCCGCCGGACGCCGTATTCCGGATCGACCACTACCTCGGTAAGGAAACGGTCCAGAACATCCTGGCGCTGCGCTTCGCGAACCAGCTGTTCGAACCGTTGTGGAACGCCAACTACGTGGACCACGTCCAGATCACCATGGCGGAAGATATCGGCACGGGCGGCCGGGCCGGTTACTACGACGGCGTGGGCGCTGCCCGCGACGTCATCCAGAACCACCTGCTGCAGCTGCTCGCGTTGACCGCCATGGAAGAGCCGATCTCCTTCAACGCGGACGACCTCCGCGCCGAAAAGGAAAAGGTCCTCGCTGCCGTCCGGTTGCCGGAGGACCTGTCCATGCACTCGGCGCGCGGGCAGTTCGCCGGCGGCTGGCAGGGCGGCGAGCAGGTCCAGGGCTACCTGGAGGAGGAGGGCATCCCCGCCGACTCCACCACCGAGACGTTCGCCGCCATCCGGGTGGACATCAACACCCGGCGTTGGAGCGGCGTGCCGTTCTACCTGCGGGCCGGCAAGCGGCTGGGACGGCGCGTGACGGAGATCGCCGTCGTCTTCAAGCGCGCTCCCAACCTGCTCTTCCGCGACCACGGTGAGGACGACTTCGGCCAGAACGCGGTGGTCATCCGGGTGCAGCCCGATGAGGGCGCCACGATCCGCTTCGGTTCCAAGGTTCCCGGCACCCAGATGGAAGTCCGCGACGTAACGATGGACTTCGGCTACGGCCACTCGTTCACGGAGTCCAGTCCCGAGGCCTACGAACGGCTCATCCTGGACGTGCTGCTGGGCGAGCCCCCGCTGTTCCCGCGGCACCAGGAAGTGGAGCTCTCCTGGAAGATCCTGGACCCGTTCGAGGACTACTGGGCGAGCCTGAAGGAACAGCCGGAGCCCTACGCCCCGGGAAGCTGGGGTCCCGCCTCCGCCGATGAACTGCTCGCCCGCGACGGACGCACCTGGAGAAGGCCATGATTGTAGATCTTCCCGACACAACAACCTCCAAGATCTCGAAGAAGATCATGGCGCTGCGCGAGCAGGGCGGTGTGATCGCCCTGGGCCGCGTGCTGACCCTCGTGGTGGTGACCAAGTCCGGCCTCGAAGAGGAAGCCATCGAGGCCGCCAACGAAGCCAGCCGGGAGCACCCCTGCCGGATCATCGTCCTGGCCGACGCCGGCGCCTCCGCGCCTACCAGGCTGGACGCCCAGATCCGTGTGGGCGGCGACGCCGGCGCTTCCGAGGTCATCCTGCTCCGCGGCTACGGCGAACTCGCGGAGGAGAGCGAGTCCCTGGTGGCCGCGCTGCTCCTTCCGGACGCCCCGATCGTGGCCTGGTGGCCGCACGGCGCGCCCCGGAATGCCTGCGAGACGTCCATCGGACGGATCGCGCACCGCCGCATCACCGACTCCGCGAATGAGCCGGACCCGCTGGCTGCCCTGGACAACCTCCGCAGCACCTACAAAGCCGGCGACACGGACCTGGCCTGGACCCGCCTGACCAACTGGCGGATCCAGTTGGCCGCCGTCCTCGACCAGGTGGATTCGTCACCGGTCACCGCCGTCGCCGTCGAGGGCGCCTCCGACTCCCCCAGCACCATCCTGCTCGCGGCGTGGCTGACACTGGCGCTGGACGCTCCGGTGACGATCGTTGCCGATCCGGCCGGCACGGGGATCCGGCGGGTGCGGTTGTCCCGCACCGGGGGCGACGTGCAGCTGTTCCGGCCCGGGCTGACCGTGGCCGAACTGACCCAGCCGGGCCAGCCGGCGCAGCGCATTTCCCTGCCGCGCCGCAGCCTCAAGGACTGCCTGGCCGAGGAGCTCCGGCGCCTGGACCCGGACGAAGTCTTCGGCGAAGTGATTACTATTGGACTGCCCCGTACCAACCTAAGGAGTGTCCGTCCCAGTGAGCGCTGACCCCAGAGTAAGCATCCATCCTGACTCGACCGTCCTGATGGCGGCGATCGCGGCACGCCTGATCACCAAGCTCGTCGACATCCAGGACAAGCACGGCGAGGCCACTGTGGTGCTTACCGGCGGGACGATGGGGATCGGCTCGCTCCGGGCCGTTGCCGAGTCGCCGGCCGCCCCGGCCGTGGACTGGTCCAAGGTGAACTTCTGGTGGGGCGATGAGCGCTTCGTCGGCGCCGACGACGCCGACCGGAACGCCCGCCAGGCGCACGAGGCACTTCTTTCGCACATCGACGTCGACCCCGCGCGGGTCCACGTCCCCGGCTCGTCGGATGACTTCGGCACCCCCGAGGAGGCGGCGGCGGACTACGCCCGGCGGCTCGCCGAGGCGGCCGCGGCCGAGCACGCAGCCGACATGTCCGATGACCGTCCGGAGGAGCCCGCCAGCCTGCCGCGGCTGGACATTGTGCTGCTGGGCGTCGGCCCGGACGCCCATGTGGCCTCGCTGTTCCCCGAGCAGGCCGGGATCCGGGAGAAGGAGCTGACCGTCGTCGGCGTCCGCAACTCCCCCAAGCCGCCGCCGGCCCGGCTGTCACTCACGCTGCCGACGATCAACACCGCCAACGAGGTGTGGATGGTGGTGGCCGGCGATGACAAGGCCGGCGCGGTGGGACTGGCCCTGGCCGGTGCCAACCCTGTGCAGGTGCCGGCGGCAGGACCGCGGGGTCGGTTCCAGACGCTGTGGCTGATCGACGAGGACGCAGCCTCACGCGTCCCCGAGCAGCTCGTCCGGAAGGGCGCGTCGGGCGCGTAGCCGTTCCAGCGCTCCAGCCAGCACGTCTTCGGCGTCTTGGCTGGAGCGCCGTTCTTTAACGTATTCGAGGTGGCTCTTGAACCCCTCGACGGGCTCGTCCTCCAGCGCGAACCGGGCTTCGTCCCGGGTGGCTGGAGCGCCGCAGCGGCGGCAGTCCCACACCCCGGGGATTTGCTCCTCCGGAAGCTTGGCGAAGACGAGGGCGGTTTCGTGGCCCTTCGCGCAGCGGTAGGTGACACAGACCCGGGGTGGCGCAGCGCCGCCGTCGAGGGGCTCGTGACGGGCCGGGGCTCCGGCGATGGCACCGACGCGGATGCCCCTAAATCCGGAAGCAGAATGCAGCATCGGGAACTCCTGGCTACTCGCTGGTGGATTGGTTCTTGCCAGCGACAGTGTAGTTCGGAGTTCCCGATGCGAGGGAGGGCCGCAAGGCCCCTATGGAGTTTTGGAAAAGCCGGGTATTAGGAGTCGGCGCCGGTGCTGAAGCGCATCAGCAGACCGAGGGCGATGATGACGACGCCCCAGGTGACTCCGAGGATGATCGTGAAGCGGTTGAGGTTCCGCTCGGCCACGCCCGAGGAGCTGAGTCCGGAGCTCATGCCGCCGCCGAACATGTCGGACAGACCGCCGCCGCGTCCCTTGTGAAGCAGGATGAGCAGGGTCAGCAGCAGGCTGGTGATGCCCAGCAGCACCTGGAGAATGACATGAAGAACGTCCACGACGGCCTTTCAGAAGATGGGGATTGCGGGGGCCAAAGCTGTGTCCGGACTAATCCGTCAGCAGGTGACTCTCGAACCTGACAATATTAGCAAACTCGGCAGCGTCAAGGCTGGCACCGCCGACCAGCAATCCGTCGACGTCGCGTTCCTTGAGGATCGAGGCGGCGTTGTTGGCCTTGACCGAACCGCCGTAGAGCAGCCGCGTCTTGGCGGCGACCGAGGCGTCGAAGAGGGTGGCCAGCTCGGCGCGGATCGCAGCGCACATTTCCTGGGCGTCCTCCGGGCCGGCGACTTCACCGGTGCCGATGGCCCAGACGGGTTCGTAGGCAACCACCAGCTCGGCTGCCTGCTCGGCGGTGAGGCCTTCGACGCCGGCGCGGAGCTGGGCCAGCGTGTGCTCCACGTGCGTGCCCGCCTGGCGGACTTCGAGCCCTTCGCCGACGCAGAGCACCGGGGTGATGCCGTGGCGGAAGGCCGCCTTGGTCTTGGCGTTAAGGACCGCGTCGGACTCATTGTGGATGGTGCGGCGTTCGCTGTGTCCCACCAGCACGTACCGGCAGCCGAGCTTGGCGAGGAATTGCCCGGAGATGTCGCCGGTGTAGGCGCCGGAGTCGAACTGCGACAGGTCCTGGCCGCCGTAGGCGACGTCCAGTTCGTCGCCCTGGACGAGGGTCTGCACGCCGCGGAGATCGGTGAACGGCGGGAACACGGCGACCTCCACCCGGCTGTAGTCGTGCTTGGCATCGGACAGGGTCCAGGCCAGCTTCTGCAGGAGGGTGATGCCCTGGACGTGGTCCATGTTCATCTTCCAGTTGCCCGCGATGAAGGGCTTGCGGTCGAACTTGCCGTTGGTTGACGTTGTCACGTGATCTCCAAAAGATTCGTAGCAGTGAAAGAGCCGGCAGGGCGCCCGTTTTGCGGGCGGGCGCCCTGCCGGCTGGTGGTTCTAGCGGTCCAGCACGCTCAGGCCGGGAAGGTCCTTGCCTTCGAGGTATTCCAGGCTGGCGCCGCCGCCGGTGGAAATGTGCCCGAACTGGTCGTCGGCGAAGCCGAGGGTACGCACCGCCGCGGCCGAGTCACCGCCGCCAACAACCGTGAACGCGGAGGTCTCGGTGAGCGCCTGGGCCACGGCCCGGGTGCCGCCGGCGAAGGCGGGGAACTCGAAGACGCCCATCGGACCGTTCCAGAACACCGTTTTGGCGCCCTTGATCCGTTCGGCGAACGCGGCTGCCGAATCCGGTCCGATGTCCAGGCCGATGCCGGAGGTGCCGAAGCGGCTGGACTCGATGGCGTCCGCTGCTACCGTCTGGTGCTCGGCGTCGGCGGCGAACTTGCTGGCCACCACCACGTCGGTGGGGACAACGAACTCGGTGCCTGCGTCAGCGGCGCGCTTGAGGTAGTCCTGGACGACGGGGATTTGGTCCTCTTCGAGCAGGCTGCCGGCGACCTTGTGGCCGGCAGCGGCGAGGAAGGTGAACAGCATGCCGCCACCTACCAAAATGGTGTCCGCCTTGCCGATCAGGTTCGCGATCACGGCGAGCTTGTCCGAGACCTTGGAGCCGCCGAGCACGACGACGTAGGGCCGCTGGGTGTCGGTGGTCAGCTTGCGCAGCACCTCCACCTCGGTGCGGACCAGGTCGCCCTGGTACGACGGGAGCCGGGTGGCGACGTCGTACACGCTGGCGTGCTTGCGGTGCACGGCACCGAAGGCATCGTCGACAAAGGCGCCGTGGTCGCCGGTCAGGGCGACCAGTTCGTCTGCGAAGGCGCCGCGTTCGGCGTCGTCCTTGGACGTTTCGCGGGCGTCGAAGCGCACGTTTTCAAGGACCAGGGCTTCGCCGTCCTGCAGTGCTGCAGCGGCCGTCCGGGCGGCTCCGCCGACTGTGTCGTCCGCGAGGGATACCTTGAAGGACGCGAGTTCGGCCAGGCGCGCCACGGCGGGCTTGAGCGAGTACTTCTCCTCCGGGGCGCCCTTGGGGCGGCCGAGGTGTGCCGTGACCAGCACGCGGGCACCGGCGTCCGTCAGCTTCGACAGCACTGGCAGGGAGGCCTTGATCCGGCCGTCGTCAGTGACTGTAGAGCCGTCGAGCGGCACGTTCAGGTCACTTCTGACCAGAACGTACCGCCCGCGGACACCATCAGCGATCAGTTCGTCGAGGGTGTGGAATGTCATGGGTCTTACCCTAGCCCAGCTTCGACGCGACGAGCTCCGTGAGGTCGACGAGGCGGTTGGAGTAGCCCCACTCGTTGTCATACCAGGAAACAACCTTGACCTGGTTGCCGATCACCTTGGTGAGGCCGGAGTCGAAGATGGACGACGCCGGGTCCCCGACGATGTCCGAGGACACGATCGGCTCGTCGGTGTAGGTCAGCAGGCCCTTGAGCTCTTCCGACTCGGAGGCGGCCTTGAGGGCGGCGTTCACTTCCTCGACGGTGGTCTCGCGGGAGACGGTCACGGTGAGGTCGGTGGCGGAGCCGGTGGGGACGGGGACGCGGATGGCGTAGCCGTCGAGCTTGCCCTTGAGCTCCGGCAGGACCAGGCCGATCGCCTTGGCGGCGCCGGTGGAGGTCGGGACCATGTTGATGGCGGCGGCGCGGGCGCGGCGGAGGTCCTTGTGCGGGCCGTCCTGCAGGTTCTGGTCCGCGGTGTAGGCGTGGATGGTGGTCATCAGGCCGCGCTCGATGCCGAACGCGTCGTTGACGACCTTGGCCAGCGGGCCGAGGCAGTTGGTGGTGCAGGAGGCGTTGGAGATGATGTTGTGCGCGGCGTTGTCGTAGAGGCCGTCGTTGACGCCCATCACGATCGTGATGTCCTCGTCGGAGGCGGGGGCGGAGATCAGGACCTTCTTGGCGCCGGCGTCGATGTGCTTCTGCGCATCTGCGGCCTTGGTGAAGAAACCGGTGGACTCGATCACGATGTCGACACCCAGCTCGCCCCACGGCAGCTTGGCGGGGTCACGCTCGGCGAGGACCTTGACGGTCTTGCCGTCGACGACGATGTTGCCGTCCTTGACCTCGATGGTTTCGGCCAGGCGGCCGCCGACCGAGTCGTACTTGAAGAGGTGTGCGAGGGCTTCCGGGCTGGTGAGGTCGTTGACTGCAACGATCTCGAGGTCTGCTCCCTGGGCCAGGGCGGCGCGGAAGTAGTTGCGGCCGATGCGGCCGAAGCCGTTGATACCAATACGTGTCGTCACGTTTTCAGTCTCCTTGGTGCTCTATCAAGCACGACTAGTTGAGTAGGCGTTCAAGCCAACTAACAGATCCCGCACGCCATTGGGCAGAGATGATTACCAGATCGGAGGGCGACCAGCCACGTTGCTGAAGGCTAACCGCCTTCCGTGATCCATCTTACGTTTAAGTTGGCCCGCCCCCGCAAGTGCGGGGGCGGGCTGTCCACGTTTCGGGACCAACGGCCCGAAATGTGAGCTTTGTTACATCCAGGTTACTGCTTGGCGGCCTTCCGGCCGGGCAGTCCCTAGAGGGTGATGAGGCCCGTGGCGTTCTTGCGGGCGGCGTCGAAGCGCTTGGCGACGTCGGCCCAGTTCACGATGTTCCAGAAAGCCTTGACATAGTCGGCCTTGACGTTGACGTAGTCCAGGTAGAAGGCGTGCTCCCACATGTCGAGCATCAGCAGCGGGGTGGTGCCCAGCGCGACGTTGCCCTGCTGATCGTAGAGCTGCTCGATGACGAGGTTGCCGCCGATGGGCTCGTAGGCCAGGAAGCCCCAGCCGGAGCCCTGCAGGCCCAGGGCCGCGGCGCTGAACTGGGCGCGGAAGGCGTCGAAGGAGCCGAAGGCGTCGTCGATCGCGGCCGCGAGTTCGCCCTCGGGCTTGTCGCCGCCGTCCGGGGAAAGGTTCTTCCAGAACACGGAGTGGTTGATGTGGCCGCCTGTGTGGAACGCGAGGTCCTTGGAGAGGCGGTTGATGTTGGCGAAGTCGCCCTTTTCGCGTGCCTCGGCCAGCTGGGCCAGCGCGTTGTTGGCGCCGGCAACGTAGGTGGCGTGGTGTTTGCTGTGGTGCAGCTCCATGATCTTCGCGGAGATGTGGGGCTCCAGCGCAGCGTAGTCGTAGTCAAGTTCGGGCAGTACGTACTCGGTCACAAAATCCTCCAATGTCGTGGACGGGTTCGTCCGGTTTTGCTAACTCTCGGATTGTGCATCCGGATGGTTGGACACCCGGAAGTCTATGGATGCGGATCCAGTGGGCATAGCCCCCGGTCCGGCTGAGGTATTCCCGGCGCCGGCTACTCGTCCAGCATTTCCGGCGTCACGTTCGCTTCGGTGCCGGGGATGCCGAGGTCCTGGGCCCGCTTGTCCGCCATCGCCAGGAGGCGGCGGATCCGGCCGGCGATGGCGTCTTTGGTCATCACCGGGTCGGCGAGCCGGCCGAGTTCGTCCAGGCTGGCCTGCTTGTGGGCGACGCGGAGTTCGCCGGCATATTTGAGGTGGTCCGGGACGTCGTCGCCGAGGATCTCCAGGGCCCGGTCCACCCGGGCGCCGGCGGCTACGGCGGCCTGCGCCGAGCGGCGCAGGTTGGCGTCGTCGAAGTTGGCCAGCCGGTTGGCGGTGGCGCGGACCTCCTTGCGCATCCGCCGCTCCTCCCAGACCATGAGCGCATCG
Organism: Arthrobacter sp. 01T414; assembly: GCF_056398965.1. Classification (NCBI taxonomy): domain Bacteria; kingdom Bacillati; phylum Actinomycetota; class Actinomycetes; order Micrococcales; family Micrococcaceae; genus Arthrobacter; species Arthrobacter sp. 01T414. The sequence continues at coordinate 377,688 of NZ_JBFTQK010000002.1, forward strand.
TGTGCGCCCATCCGGGTCAGCAGCGCCGCGATGGTGTCGCCGTCGCGGATTACCACGCGGTCCACTCCCCTGACTTCACGGGCCTTGGCCTGGATGCCGAGGCGGCGCGCGGCGCCGACCAGCGCGAGGGCTGATTCGGGGCCGGGGCAGGTGACTTCCATCGCGGACGAGCGGCCCGGCTCGGTGAGCGAGCCGTGGGCCAGGAACGCGCCGCGCCAGACGGCCTCGGCGTCGGCGGCGGAGCCGTTGACCACCACGGAGGGCAGGCCCCGGACGGGGCGGCCGCGCGCATCCAGCAGGCCGGTTTGCCGGGCGAGGGCTTCCCCGTCGCGGACCACCCGCACCACGTAGCGGCTGCCGCGGCGCAGTCCGCCGCCGGAGACGACGATGATCTCGCTTTGGTGCCCGTAGACCTCGGCGATCGCCGCGCGGAGCCGGCGGGCGGTCGAGGCGAGGTCCACCTCGGCCTCGATCACGATGCGTCCGGAGATGATGTGCAGTCCCCCCGCGAAGCGGAGCATGGCGGACACTTCAGCCTTGCGGACCGAGGACTTCTTGATGTCCAGCCGGGAAAGTTCTTCCTTGACTGATGCTGTCAGTGCCATGGCACCTTTCCTACCTGTTCCCGAAAATGTCGTGGTACGCCGTTGCCAGGCGCAGCGGGTCGTGGATCGGCCGGCGGCTCGACGCCCCTACTTTACCCAAGACCACCTCTGCTCCGAGCATCCCGGCCGCCTGCTTGAAATCCGTGAGGTCCGGTACCGAGGCGGGGTCGGCGAGGATGACGTCGACGCTGAAGTCCGGCGCGTAGTCGCGCAGCACGCGCAGGTGGTCCGCGGCGGACATGCCGAGGGTCTCCTTGGTGTCCGTGGCGAGGTTCATCGTGAGGCAGCGCCGCGCCTCGGTCTTGCACAACGCGTCGCGCATCTCTGGCAGCAGCAGGTGCGGCAGCACCGAGGTGTACCAGGAGCCGGGCCCGAGGACCACCCAGTCGGCGAGCTCAATGGCGGTCAGTGCCTCGACGCAGGCCGGGGCCGATTCGGGCAGCAGCCGCACGGCTTCGAGGGTTCCCGCCACGGCGCACTTGGCCTGCCCGCTGACGGTCTGCAGTTCGGTCGTGCCGTCCGGCAAGCCGACCCGCACCTCACCTTCGATGGTGAGCGGGGTGGTGGACATCGGCAGGACCTGGCCCCGGGCGCCGAGCAGCGCTCCTGCCCATTGCAGTCCGACGACGGCGTCGCCCAGCAGTTCCCACAGCGTGACGATCAGCAGGTTGCCCATGGCGTGTTCGTCGAGCGAACCGCCGGGGCCCTTGCCGGGTTTGAAGCGGTGCTGCATGACATCGCGCCAGGTCCGGCCCCAGTCCGTGTCGTCGCAGAGCGCGGACAGGGCCATCCGGAGGTCCCCCGGGGGCAGCACGCCGTACTCGTCGCGCAGCCGCCCGGAGGAGCCGCCGTCGTCCGCGACAGTGACGATGGCGGTCAGTTCCGAGGTGAGCAGGCGCAGGGCCGAGAGCGAGGCGGAGAGGCCGTGGCCGCCGCCGAGGGCGACCACGGAGGGGCCTTTGTCCTGCTGGCCGGCGGAGGCCGCGCTGGCGGCCGGCACCAGGGGCAGCGGCCCGGTGAGGAGCGCCATTACTCGCGGCCCAGATCCCGGTGGGTGGTGGTGACGGTGACTCGGGGGTACTGTGCCAGCCGCCGCGACAGTTCCACTGCCACCGCGACGGAACGGTGCTTGCCGCCGGTGCACCCGACGGCGATGGTCGCGTAGTGCTTGTTCTCGCGCCGGTAGCCGTCCAGGACGGGTTCGAGCGCAAGTACGTAGCGTTCCACGAAGTTGCTGACGCCCTCCGCCTCGAGCACGTAGTCGCTGACGTCCTTGTCCAGGCCGGTGTGCGGGCGCAGCTGCGGCACCCAGTGCGGGTTCGGGATGAATCGGGCGTCGGCGACGAAGTTGGCGTCCACCGGCAGCCCGTATTTGAAGCCGAAGCTCATCACGTTCAGCCGCAGCGCCACCGGGCCGGTTTCGCTGAACAGTTCGGTGATGGCGGTCGCGAGGCCGTGGACGTTGAGCGTCGAGGTGTCCAGCACGATGTCCGCGGATTCGCGGAGTTCGTGCAACAAGTCGCGTTCCGCGGCGATACCGTCGAGGATCCTGCCGCCGCCCTGCAGCGGGTGCGGGCGCCGGCCCTGCTCGAAGCGGCGGACCAGGACGTCGTCGCTGGCGTCCAGGAACAGCACCCGGAACGTGACCCCACTGGCCTCAAGGTTGCGCAGCGCGGTGCGGATGTCCGCGAAGAGGTCCTTGCTGCGGACGTCCACGACGACGGCGAGTTTGGAAATGGAGCCCGGCGCGTGGGAGACCAGCTCCGCGAGCGTCCCGAGCATCTGCGGCGGCAGGTTGTCCACGACGTACCAGCCGTGGTCCTCGAGGGCGTCGGAGGCGGTGCTCCGGCCGGCGCCGGACATCCCGGTCACCACGAGCAGTTCCGCCTCGATCGGCTTGACGGGGGTCAAGCCGTCCGCCTCCATGCCGGATCCTGCCGTTGACTCTGTCATCCGTGGTGCCCCATCTCTGCTGTTTGCTCTGCCATCAGGGCACCGCGCGCAGCAGTTTCGTGCCGGCTGCGCGCCGTACCTCAGCTCCTTACCCTAGCTAAGATTGCCGGCCCTAGCTAAGTTTCGAGGATTTCGCCGGTCGTCATGTTGATGGCGGGAGCAGCGGGCTCTTCCGCGCCGTCCTCGGCGTTGAAATGCCGCACGATGGCGCCGGCGAGGGCCGGCCCGACCCCCTTGGCTGCGGTCAGCTCCTCCACCGTCGCGGCCTTGATGCTTTTCACCGAGCCGAACTGGTTCAGGAGCGCCTTGCGCTTCGAGTCGCCAAGGCCGGGCACGCCGTCGAGGGCGGAGACGGTCATCGCCTTGCCGCGCTTTTGCCGGTGGAAGGAAATGGCGAAGCGGTGCGCCTCGTCGCGGATCCGCTGCAGCAGGTAGAGCCCGGCCGAGGCGCGCGGCAGGATGACCGGGAAGTCGCTGTCCGGCAGCCAGACCTCTTCGAGCCGCTTGGCGAGTCCCACCACGTAGACGTCCTGGATGCCGAGCTCTGCCAGGGCCTTCGCTGCGGCGTTGACCTGGGGCTTGCCGCCGTCGACGACGACGAGGTTGGGCGGGTAGGCGAACTTCGTCCGCGGCGCCGGCGTCGTGGTGTCCGATACGGGGGTGTCGGCCACGGCGGCCGCCTGGGCGGCGGCCAGGGGGCTTGAATTGTCGGCCGTCTTCTCGGCCTGTTCCTGCAGATAGTTCCGGAAGCGGCGCGTCAGGACGTCATGCATCGCGGCCGTGTCGTCGTTGGCAGCCGCTCCGGTGACCGAGAATTTCCGGTAGTCGGATTTCTTCGGCAGTCCGTCTTCGACCACCACCATGGAGCCGACCACGTTGGTGCCCTGGATGTGCGAGATGTCGAAGCATTCGATCCGCATCAGCGCGTCCGGAAGATCCAGGGCCTCCTGCAGTTCCTGCAGCGCCTGGGAACGCATGGTGATGTCGCCGGCCCGGCGTGACTTATGGAGCTTGAGGGCGTGTTCGGCGTTGTCCCGGACCGTGGATAGCAGGGTGGCCTTGTCCCCGCGCTGCGGGACGCGGATGTCCACCCGGGCGCCGCGCAGGCCGCTGAGCCATTGGGCGAGCTCGGCGGCGTTGCTGGGCTCGGCCGGAACCAGCACCTCGCGGGGCATCCGGCCCTGGCTTTCGCCTTCTTCGCCGTAGACCTGCTGGAGCAGGTGTTCGACAAGGTCGGGCGTGGTGGAGTCCTCGACCTTTTCCACCACCCAGCCGCGCTGGCCGCGGATCCGGCCGCCGCGGACGTGGAAGACCTGCACGGCGGCTTCGAGCTCGTCCTCGTGCAGGGCGAACACGTCGGCGTCGGTGTCTTCGGCCAGAACGACGGCGTTGCGCTCGAAGACTTTCTTCAGCGCGATGATGTCATCGCGTACCCGGGCGGCGCGTTCGTAGTCGAGTTCGGCGACGGCGGCGGCCATGTCCTTCTCCAGCCGGGAGACGAAGCGTTTGGCTTCGCCGCCCATGAAGGCGCAGAAGTCTTCGGCCAAGGCGCGGTGGTCCTCCGCGGAGATGCGGCCGACGCAGGGCGCGGCGCACTTGTCGATGTAGCCGAGGAGGCACGGCCGGCCGCTGGCTTCGGCGCGTTTGAGGACGCCGGGGCTGCAGCTGCGGACCGGGAAGACCCGCAGCAGGGTGTCCATGGTGTCGCGGATGGCGCCGGCTGTGTACGGGCCGAAGTACCGGGTGCCCTTGCGCCGTTCGCCGCGCAGGACCTGTACCCGGGGGTACTTCTCCCCCATGGTGACGGCCAGGTAGGGGTAGGACTTGTCGTCGCGGAACATGACGTTGAACCGCGGCTTGAATTCTTTGATCCAGGTGTATTCGAGCTGCAGGGATTCCAGCTCGCTGCCGACGACGGTCCATTCCACGCTGCTGGCGGTGTGCACCATCGCGTAGGTCTTGGGCAGCAGGCCTGCGGGGTTGGCAAAGTAGGAGTTCAGCCGGGAGCGGAGGTTCTTGGCCTTGCCGACGTAAATGACCCGGCCGTGCGGGTCGCGGAACCGGTATACACCCGGGTTGGTCGGGATCTCCCCCGTCTGGGGGCGGTAACTAGCTGGATTTGCCACTAGTCCATTCTACTGAGCCGGCCGGTACGGATCCGACCGTACCGGCCCGCGGCGCGCCCGGGCGGCACGCCCGGACTACTCGACGCTCTTGCTCTGGTTGTACGTGGTGGCCCTCTGCTGCCCGCTGAGTTCCGCGATGGCGTCCATGATCCGGTCGGTGACCTGGCGCCGCGCCGGCAGCGAGTGATCCGGGCCGGTCTTGTCGAAGTAGAGCGGCTCGCCCACCTTCATGGTGAAGTGCTGCGGGGTGATCTTGTTGCTGTCCGCGGGCTGCAGGTTTTCGGTGCCGATCAGTCCCACCGGGATCACCGGGGCGCCCGTGGTCAGGGCCAGCCAGCCGACGCCGGTGCGGCCGCGGTACAGGATGCCGTCGCGGGAGCGGGTGCCCTCCGGGTAGATGCCCACGCCCTTGCCGGCGTCGAGGATCTCCAGCAGCGTCTTCAAGGCCTGCACGCTGGCTGCCTGCTCGCCGCGCTCCACCGGGATGGAACCCACGGCCTCGAAGAAAGACTTCATGACCTTGCCCTTGATGCCGCCGGTGGTGAAATACTCCGCCTTCGCGAAGAACGCCACGGGCCGCGGCATGAGGGCCTGGACAATCACACTGTCCAGGAAGGAGAGGTGGTTCGGCGCCACGATGAACGGGCCGCTCTTCGGCACGTTCTCGAGTCCGACGACCGTGGGGCGGCAGGTCGAACTGACCAGCCCCCGCGTGGTCCAGCGGATCGCGTCAAACATTGCCATCGGTGTGCACCTCGTTCAGGGTCTGCAGGGTGTCGGCACGGACGGCGTCCAGCCTGACAATAGTTTCGTGGAGGGCGGAGGTGCTGTGCACCACCGCCGCTGCGCCCGCATCGCGGAGTTCGCCGTCGAGCGCAAAACCCCAGCCTACCCCGATGCATTCCAGGCCGTTGGCCGCCGCTCCGGCGACATCCTGCGCCCGGTCCCCCACCATGACGGCGTCCCCGGTTCCAAGATCTGCCAGCGCGGCCGCGATGATCCCGGCCTTTCCGGCCGGTCCGGAGGCGACGGCGGACTCGTCGGCCGCGGAACCGCGGATGGCGCGGAACAGTCCGGCGAGGCCGTGGTGTTCCAGGACGATTCGGGCAAGGTGCTCGGGCTTTTGGGTGGCGACGGCAATCGGCCGCCCCGCGTGGACGTAGGACTCAAGCAGTGCACGGACACCCTCGTAGACGCGGCCCTGCGCGATGCCGGTGGAGAGGTAGTGGGCGCGGTAGATCCGGATCGCGTCGTCCAGCAACTCAACCGGGACGCCGGCGATGTCCACGAGCGAATGGCTGAGCTTGGGACCGATCATCGCGTTCAGCCGTTCACGCCCGGGCACGGCAAGCCCGAGTTCCCTCAGGGCCACGGCAACCCCTCCGGAGATGCCGTCGGCCGGATCGACAAGAGTGCCGTCCAGGTCAAAGATCACGGGCACGGTTGTCTGGGTCACCGGCTTAGTTTCTCACGGCGGCACGTATGCCAAAAACCCGCATACCCCTAGGGGAATGCATCGGGCCGGTTGGGGCTGACGCCTCCGCGGGTGATTCCCGCGGAGGCTAGCCGGCGGCCCGGGTCAGCCGAGGATGTCGGCCAGGAACGCCGCCGTGTGGCTGTCCTTGGACTTGGCGACCTGCTCCGGCGTGCCGGAGGCGACGATCCGGCCGCCGCCGGAACCGCCGTCGGGTCCCAGGTCCACGATCCAGTCCGCGCTCTTGATGACGTCGAGGTTGTGCTCGATCGTGATCACGGTGTTGCCCTTTTCTACTAGGCCCTGCAGGACCATCAGCAGCTTGCGGATGTCCTCGAAGTGGAGCCCGGTGGTGGGTTCGTCGAGGACGTAGACGCTGCGGCCGTTGGAGCGCTTCTGCAGCTCCGCAGCCAGCTTGACGCGCTGCGCCTCGCCGCCGGAGAGCGTCGTGGCAGGCTGGCCGAGCCGGACGTAACCGAGGCCGACGTCGACCAGGGTCTTCAGGTGCCGGGCAATCGGCGAGAACGCGGCGAAGAACTCGGCGCCCTCTTCGATCGGCATGTTCAGCACGTCCGCGATGGTCTTGCCCTTGTAGTGCACCTCAAGGGTTTCGCGGTTGTAGCGCGCACCGTGGCAGACCTCGCAGGGCACGTACACGTCCGGCAGGAAGTTCATCTCGATCTTCAGCGTGCCGTCGCCGGAGCAGGCCTCGCAGCGCCCGCCCTTGACGTTGAAGGAGAAGCGCCCGGGCATGTAGCCGCGGACTTTCGCTTCGGTGGTCTCGGCGAAGAGCTTCCGGATGTGGTCGAAGACGCCCGTGTAGGTGGCCGGGTTGGAGCGCGGGGTGCGGCCGATGGGGCTCTGGTCCACGTGCACCACCTTGTCGAGGTGCTCAAGGCCCTGCACGGTCTTGTGCCGGCCGGCGACCTGCTTGGCGCCGTTGAGCTTGTTGGCGAGCACCTTGTAGAGGATCTCGTTGACCAGGGTGGACTTGCCGGAGCCGCTGACGCCGGTGACGGCAGTGAAGAGGCCCAGCGGGAAGGCCGCGTCCACGTTCGTGAGGTTGTTTTCCTTGGCGCCGACGACCTTCAGCTCGCGCTTCTTGTCGTACTTGCGGCGCTTCTTCGGCACCTCGATGGACTTGCGCCCGGAGAGGTAGTCGCCGGTCAGGGACTCGGTGTTCTTCAACAGGTCCTGGTAGGAGCCGGAGTGGACCACCTTGCCGCCGTGCTCGCCGGCGCCGGGTCCGATGTCCACCACCCAGTCGGCCTCGTGGATGGTGTCCTCGTCGTGCTCGACCACGATCAGCGTGTTGCCGAGGTCGCGGAGCCGGGTGAGGGTCTCGATCAGGCGCCGGTTGTCGCGCTGGTGCAGGCCGATGGAGGGCTCGTCGAGGACGTACAGCACGCCGACCAGCCCGGAGCCGATCTGGGTGGCCAGGCGGATGCGCTGGGCTTCGCCGCCGGACAGGGTGCCGGAGGGCCGTTCCAGGTTCAGGTACTCGAGGCCGACGTCGAGCAGGAAGGTCAGGCGCGCCTGGATCTCCTTGAGGACCTGGTGCGCGATCTGGGCCTCACGGCCGCTGAGGACCAGGGTGTCGAGGAAGTGCGCGCATTCGCGCATCGGCAGCGCGGCGACCTCGGCAATCGATTTGCCGTTGATCAGGACCGACAGCGACGCCGGGTTCAGCCGGGCACCGTTGCAGGCGGGGCACGGAACCTGGCGCATGTACTCCTCGTAGCGGTCCCGCGCCGAGTCTGAATCCGTCTCCGTGTGCTTGCGGTGCACGTACTGCACGACGCCCTCGAAGCCGGTGCTGTACTTGCGTTCCCGGCCGAAGCGGTTGCGGTACTGCACCACAACCTTGTGGTCCTTGCCGTGCAGCACGGTCTGCCGGGCCTCATTGGAGAGCTTCTCCCACGGCGTCGTCATCTTGAAGCCGATTTCCTTGGCCAGGCCGCCGAGCAGCCGGTTCCAGTACTCGGTAGTGGCGGTGCCGAGCGACCACGGGGCGATGGCGCCCTCGGAGAGCGAGAGCTCCGGGTTGGGGATGAGGAGTTCCTCATCAACCTCGAGCTTGGTGCCGATGCCGCTGCAGGCGGAGCAGGCGCCGAAGGGGTTGTTGAAGGAGAACGAGCGGGGTTCGATCTCATCGATCGCCAGCGGATGCTCGTTGGGGCAGGCGAGGTGCTCGGAGAAGGCCCGGATCCGCTCCGGGTCGTCCGCCTCGAGGTCAACGAATTCGGCCAGCACGCGGCCCTCGGCGAGCCCCAGGGCGGTCTCGACCGAGTCGGTGAGTCGCTGGCTGATACCCTCCTTGACCACCAGGCGGTCCACGACCACCTCGATGGTGTGCTTGAACTGTTTGCCAAGCTTGGGCGGATCGCTGAGCTGGATCAGCTTGTCGTCCACCCTGGCCCGCGAGTAGCCCTTCGCCGTGAGTTCCTTGAACAGTTCGACAAATTCGCCCTTGCGGCCGCGGACCACCGGCGCCAGCACCTGGAACCGGGTGCCCTCAGGCAGCTCCAGGAGCTGGTCAACGATCTGCTGCGGGGTCTGCTTGGTGACCGGCTCGCCACAGACGGGGCAGTGCGGGCGTCCCACCCGGGCCCAGAGCAGGCGCATGTAGTCGTAGATCTCGGTGATGGTACCCACGGTGGAACGGGGGTTCTTGCTGGTGGACTTCTGGTCGATCGACACGGCCGGCGAGAGGCCCTCGATGAAGTCGACGTCGGGCTTGTCCACCTGGCCCAGGAACTGGCGGGCGTAGGCGGAGAGCGACTCCACGTAGCGCCGCTGCCCCTCGGCGAAGATGGTGTCGAAGGCGAGCGAGGACTTTCCGGAGCCGGACAGGCCGGTGAAGACAATCATCGCGTCCCGCGGCAGGTCGAGGTCGACATTGCGCAGGTTATGTTCGCGCGCGCCCTTCACGACGAGTCGGGACAGGTCCGGGCGGGCCAGCTCCACGGCCGAGGAGGCCGGGCTGGACGAGCGGGAGCCGCCCGCTTTTCCGGACTTCACCGGAACGGCGGCAGGCTGGACATCAACGGCAGGTTCTTCAGCTACGGCTTTAGGCACGCCTCCAATGCTAATCGAAAACTTCTTCGAATATCTATTCGGGCGTCGGGTGTGCTATTGGCGGTCGTACGCTGCGGCGAGCAGTCGAACGGCCTCGGCGAAGCTGGCGCCCTGCGCTTTGGCCGCCGCCGCGTACTCCGAAGCGGCAGCGGTGAGGGAGCCCCAGGCCTCGTCCCGGGCGCAGACGACGGTTCCGTTCCGGCCGCGGGTGGCGACGACGCCGGCCGCCTCAAGTTCCTTGTAGGCGCGCGCCACGGTGTGCGGCGCGACCCCCAGTTCGCCGGCGAGGCTGCGGACGGCGGGCAGGCGGGTGCCCGGCGCCAGGGTGCCGTTGTCCGCCTGCTCGATGATATTCAGCCGGAGCTGTTCGAAGAGCGGCACCGAGCTGCCGGTGTTGGGCTTCCAACTGCCCGGGAACTGCGCCGCGGCACGTTCGGCGGAGCTCACAGTTCGGGCTCCAGGACAGCCTCGGCCTGTTCGCGGCCGGCGAACTGGGCCCGGTAGAGCGCGGCGTAGAAACCGCCCCCGGCCATTAGTTCCTGGTGGTTGCCCTGCTCAACTATCCGTCCGTGGTCCATGACCAGAATTAGATCAGCGTCCCGGACCGTGGACAAGCGGTGGGCGACGACGAAGCTGGTGCGGCCCTGCCGAAGCTTGGCCATGGCGTTCCGGATCTGCACTTCCGTGCGGCTGTCCACCGAGCTCGTGGCCTCATCGAGGATCAGGACGCTGCGTCCGGCCAGCTGAGCACGCGCGATCGAGATAAGTTGGCGCTGGCCGCGGCTCAGGGAGTCGCCGTCGTTGCCGAGCATGGTGGCGTAGCCGGCCGGGAGTGCGCGGACGAACTGGTCCACATGGCTGGACTGCGCCGCGGCCATGATCTCGCCGTCGCTGGCGCCGGGCCGGCCGTACTCGATGTTCTCCCTGATGCTGCCCGTGAACAGCCAGGCGTCCTGCGTCACGGTGCCGAAGACCGACCGCAACGTGTCGCGCGGCATGTCGGCAATGTCGATTCCGTCCACCGTGATCCGTCCGGAGTCCAGCTCGTAGAACCGCATCAGGAGGTTCACCACCGTGGTCTTGCCGGCCCCGGTGGGTCCCACGATCGCCACTGTCTGGCCCGGCTCGGCAGTGAAGGAAAGGTCCTCCACGACGGGCTTGCCGGGGCTGTAGCCGAAGGTCGCGCCCTCGAAGGTGACCCGGCCCGCGGGCGCCGGCGGCTCGGCGCCAGCGGCGCGCTCATTGACGGCGCGGACGGCCGCGGCACGCGCCGCTCCGGCGGCAGGTTCCGCAGCATCCGACGGGATTTCGGGCGCGTCCAGCAGCGCGAAGACGCGCTCGGCGGAGGCCACGCAGGACTGCATCAGGTTTAGCATCCCGCCGATCTGGCCCATCGGCTGGCTGAAGAGCCTGCTGAACTGGATGAAGGCCTGGACACCGCCGATCGTCATGCTGCCGGCGGCCACCTGGAGCGCGCCGATCACGGCGACAGCGATGTAGTTGAGGTTGGAGACGAAGATCATCAGGGGCTGCACGACGCCGGAGAGATACTGCGCGCTGGACGCCGCCCGGAAGAGCCGCTGGTTGCTCCCGGCGAAAATCTCCGCGGCGTTCTCCTGGCGGCCAAAGACCTTGATCACCTCGTGCCCGGTGAAGAATTCCTCCAGGTGCGCGTTGAGTTCGCCGGTGCCGGCCCACTGCTCGGTGAAATGCGCCTGCGACCTCCGCGCCACGAGCACGGTGATCAGGGTGGAGAGCGGGACCGAGGCCAGGGCGATCACTGCCAGTAGCGGGGACAGCCATAACATCAGGGCCAAGGCGCCGGAGAGCATCAGCACCGACATGATCAGCTGGTTGAGCAGCTGATTGAGCGCCTGCGAGACGTTGTCGACGTCGTTGGTGGCCCGGCTGAGCACGTCGCCGCGGTGCTGGTCGTCGAAATGGCTGGATGGAAGCACGTGGAGCTTTCGTTCCACGGAGGCCCGGAGCCCGTAGCTCAGCCGCTGCACGGCCGTGGCGGTAAGGGCGCCCTGGATCCAGCTGAACAGGGAGGCGCCAAGGTACATCAACGCGACTTCGAGCAGCAGCCGGCCGAGCCTCTGTTCATCGAAGGGACCCCCGACGACGCTTGCCACCACGACGTCGGTGGCGTCGCCGAGGTATTTGGGTGCCGCCACGTTCAGCGCCGCGAAGGCGCAGGTGGCGGCGATGACACCGGCCATGCGGCGGCGCACCGGCTTCAGGAGGCCCAGGAGCCTCCCGGCGGTCCGCCATTTAGCGGCAGCCGTCCGTGCCGGGGCGGCGAAGTCCGCGCTCACGGGGTCTCCTCCAGGACCAGCTGGGAGGCGGCAATCTCCTGGTAGGTACGCGACGACTCCATCAGCTCCCGATGGGTGCCTTGGGCCACGAGCCGGCCCTCCTCCAGCACAAGGATCAGGTCAGCCTCCTCGATCGTGGACACGCGTTCCGCCACGACCAGCACCGTGGCCTCCCGCAGCGCCGGCTCCAGGGCGGCGCGAAGCCTCTCGTCGGTGCCGTAGTCGAGGGCGGAGAAACTGTCGTCGAAAAGGTAGACGGGAGCGGGCCGAAGCAGCGCCCGGGCGATGCACAGACGCTGGCGCTGGCCGCCCGAGAAGTTGGTGCCGCCCTGGCTGACCGGCGAGTCGAGGCCGCCGGGGAGCTCGCTGACGAAATCTTCGGCCTGTGCCGTCTGCAGGGCCCGCCAGAGTTCGGCGTCGCTCGCGTCCGGGCGGCCCATTCGCAGGTTATCCGCGAGGGTCCCGGAGAAGAGGTAGGAGTGCTGCGGCACCATGGAAATCAGGCAGCGCAGCTCCGCCAACGGAAGCGAGCGAATCCCGCGGCCCCCGATGCTGATGCTGCCCGCCGTCGGGTCGAGGAGGCGCGGCAACAGGTTCAGCAGCGTGGTCTTGCCGCTGCCGGTGGCGCCGATGACCGCCGTCGTGGTTCCGGGAGCGGCGCTGAACGTGACCCCACTGAGGACGGGGGCTTCGGCCCCCGGGTAGGCGAAAGCGACGTCGCGGAACTCGACCGCGCCTGCGGGCACCGTGCTTGCGGGGACGGGGCCGTGGTCCAAGGCGTGGTCCGGGCCGTGGACCGGTGGGGCCGCCGGGTCCGGCTCTGGCGGCTGGGCGGCCGGATCCGGACCGCCGATGGCGGGCTCGGTGTCGAGAACCGCCTGGATGCGCTCGGCGCAGGCGGCGGCGCGGGGCGCCGTGGTGAAGACGTACATCGCCATCATGATGGCGATCAGGATTTGCAGGATGTAGGCGATGAAGGCCGTCAGGGCGCCCAGGCGCATGTCTCCGGACTGGATCCGGTGGCCGCCGAACCAGACCACCGCGACGGAGGACAGGTTCACCACGACCATGATCATCGGGTTCATGCCGGCCACCAGCAGGGCCGAGTCCAGGTTGTTCCGGGTGAGGTCCCGGTTGGCGGCGTCGAAGCGCCGGATCTCGTGCTCCTGCCGGACGAAGCCCCGGATGACGTTGGCGCCGATGATCTGTTCCCGCAGCACCCGGCTGATCCGGTCGATAAGTTCCTGGCCCCGCCGGTACAGCGGAATCAGCCGGCGCACTATCAACAGCATGAGCCCGGCCAGCACCGGAATCACCGCGGCGACGATCCCGGAGAGTGGAAGGTCCTGGCGGGCTGCAAGCACGATGCCGCCGATGAAGCTGGCGGGCGCAGCGACGAGCATGATGAAGACCAGGACGGTGAGGTTCTGGATCTGCGTGACGTCATTGATGGCCCGGGTGACAAGGCTCGGCGCCCCGAACGCGCCGACCTCCTGCGAGGAAAAGGTCTGGACCTTGGCGAACAGTTCCTCGCGAAGCTCGCGGCCCACGCGCATGGCGACGACGGCGCCGAGGTAGCCGGCGGCGATGGCGGTCCCGACCTGGAGAACGGCGACGGCCGCCATCCAGCCGCCCAGCCGCAGGATTACACGTGTGTCGCCGGCCACGATCCCGTCGTCGATGATGGCCGCATTCAGGGTGGGAAGCATCAGGTTGGCGGTGGTCTGCAGCAGCTGCAGGCCGATGATGGCCAGGACGGTCATCCTGTGGGCGACGAGTAAGCGCCCCATCAGGCGAAGTAGCACCGAACCTCCATCGCTAGAACAGGGCTCGGACTAGGACCAGAACGCGGCCGCCCCCAGACCGCCTTGTCATTGTAAGCCCGATCACACTCCGTTTGTTGTCATACGGCGTGTCACATTCGTCAAATGGCTCGGGTGGCGGACGAATTGCCCTCCCGCACCGCCCGGCGGCGACCGGGATCTACCCCGCTCAACCGCGCTTGCGAGCCACGGCGAAGATCCTCCGGAAGGGGAAAACCGTCCCGTGCTCACCGGGCGGATAAGCCTCCCTCAGCAGCCGCGCATACTCCCGCTCGAAGCGGCCCGCCTCCTCCGCCGTGAGCGCGGCCAGCACCGGGCGTAGGCCGGTCCCCCGCACCCATTCGAGCACCGGGTCCTCTCCCGGCAGGAGCTGGAGGTAAGTGGTCTCCCAGGCGTCGGCGTCGCACCCCGCATCAAGCATCAGCTCCAGATACGCGGCAGGTTCGGCCACGACGTCGTCGTGGCGCAGCACGCCTACCAGCCGGCCGGACCACTCGTCCGAGCCAGCAAGGCTCCGCATCAGGGTGTGTGAGGGTGAGCTGAAGTTGCCCGGGACCTGAAGCGCGAACCACGCCCCCGGACGCAATGCCGCGAGCCAGCGGGTCAGCAGCTCCCGGTGCCCGGGCACCCACTGCAGTGCCGCGTTCGTGACCACGACGTCGGTGTCCGGCGTCGGCATCCAGTCGGCAATGTCCGCCAGGCCAAAGGCAAGGTTGTCCGCCCCCGCCCCGCTGGCCGCCGCCTTCTCGAGCATCTCGGCGGAGGAGTCGAGCCCCTGCACGGCGGCGCCCGGCCAGCGCGCCGCCAGCGTGGCGGTCAGGCTGCCCGGTCCACAGCCAAGGTCGACGACGTGCCGCGGTGCCTCGGCATGGATGCGGGCGGTCAGGTCGAAAAACGGCCGGTCCCTATAGTCCCCGAATTGCACGTACTTGGCTGGATCCCACTTCACGCGTTCCTCCGCTTCCCATGGCTCTGTCAGCGGAAGCCTAGCCCTCCGGAGGCGTGTCGGCCCGGCGGCGCGGCGAAAACGGCTCAGCGCGCGGCGTCGGTAGCCGCTGCCGTATCCGCCGGGTAGAAGGGAGCAAGGTTTTCCTCGATCCAGCGGCCGAGCTCTGCCAGGGTCTGGCCGGTGATGCCATGGCCACCGGGATCACGGCGCCCGCGGGCGGCCGCCCCGGATTCCGTGTGGAGGTACCGCCATGTGCGCTCCAGCAGCTCCGCCGGGATGACCCGGTCCTGATCGCCCTGGGCGACGAAGACCGGAACGCCCGCCAAGCCGGCCGGGGCCACGGGAACGCCCGCGTCGAACGGGAGGGTGCCATAAAGGATGGCCGCGCCGGCATAACGCTGGGGATCGGCGAGCAGCAGGCCGCCGGCAAAGGCCGCACCGCCGCTGAAACCGACCAGCACAACGGGCCGGCCGTCAGGGGCTGCCGCGTCAAGCCATGCCCGGAACCAGGCCATTGTTTCGGTCAGCGACTCCGCAACCGGGCGGCCGATGCCGCGGTTGGCGAACCAGGCGTAACCGCCGCCCTCGGCAATCGGCGCCCGGACGGCGGCGTAGGCGGGACCGGCCGGCAGCTGCTCGGCGAGGCCGATGATGCCAAGCTCATTGGAACCGCGTCCATGCAGGAGCACCACCAAGGGCGCCGCCGGGTCGGTCGAACCAGCAGACGCCACCACGGGGGCACTGTGTGCGGCGGGCATTACTTGGTGACCTTCAGGCCGGTGTTCCAGTTGAAGTCGGCGAACTCGGAGTTTGCCTGGAGGGTCATCAGCACGAACTGGAAGCCTTCCAGTTCGCGGGCGCGCTTGAGCGGACCGACCACGATCGGCCGCATACCGGCATCGCCAACGAAGCTGCTGACCGCCCCGGTGGCGTTGGCGTCGTCTCCGGCAATGAAGACATCCAGGGGCTGGCCGGCGGATTCACCGGCCAGCAGGGTTCCGGCGAAGGTGGTGTTGAAGGCCTTGACCACATTGGCGCCGGAGGGGGCAAGCGCGGCAATTTCCTCCGCGGCGGAAGTCCCGGGATCCACGACGAGGGAGTCAAAGGTCTCAAAGTTCACCGGATTGGTGATGTCCACGAGCGTCTTGCCCGCGAGGCTCCCGCCGTAGCTGGTGACCACCGACTTGGCGGCATCGAAGGGGATGGCCAGGACGACGATGTCCCCCTGGGGTGCGTCGGCGGTGGTGCCGAAGCGCGCACCGTTGCCCAGGCTTTCGGCCAGCGCCTGGGCCTTGGCCGCGTCCTGGCCGAGGATCTCCACGCTGCGGCCTGCCGCGTGGGCGCGGGTGGCGATGCCCCGGGCCATGTTTCCGTTGCCGATGATGGTGATGTCGATCATGGGATTCTTCTTTCCAAAGAGGCGGGCCAAGAGGTCGTTCATCAGTTTCCTTTCTGCTGGGAAATAGGGTGTTAGTTGAAGCTACAACTAACGTACGCCCACTTGATTGAATGTTCAAGTGTTGGTCCTTGGGAGTAGCCCACCGGCAGCGCCCCGGGCCACTAAGCTGGAAGGCAATGAAACTTGTTGATCAGCTCCCCGCCCCGGCCGCCCGCGTTCCCGGCAGGCACGCGCTCGATCCGGACGAGCTCTACACCCGGTTTGTCGAATGGACCGAGAGCCGCGGGCTGGCCCTGTACGCAGCGCAGGACGAGGCGGTCATGGAGCTCGCAGCCGGCGCCAACGTGATCCTGGCGACGCCCACCGGGTCCGGCAAGTCGCTGGTGGCCATCGCAGCGCACTTCCAGGCGATGACGCGAGGGGCCCGCAGCTACTACACCGCTCCGATCAAGGCCCTCGTCTCGGAGAAATTCTTCGCCCTGTGCGAGATCTTCGGGGCGGAAAACGTCGGCATGATCACCGGCGATTCCGGCGTCAACCAGGACGCGCCCATCATCTGCTGCACGGCGGAAATCCTGGCGAACATCGCCCTGCGCGAGGGCTCGAACGCGGACCTTGGCGCCGTCATCATGGACGAGTTCCACTTCTACTCCGATCCGCAACGCGGCTGGGCCTGGCAGGTGCCGCTGCTGGAACTTCCGCAGGCGCAGTTCCTGCTGATGTCCGCCACCCTGGGCGACGTCAGCCGCTTCGAGGAGGGCATCACCGAACTGACCGGGCGCCCGACGACGACCGTCAGTTCCGCGGAACGGCCCATTCCGTTGCACTTCTACTACCAGCAGACCCCCGTGCACGAGACCCTGGAGGAGTTGCTCTCCACCAAACAGGTGCCCGTCTATGTGGTGCACTTCAGCCAGCTTGAGGCGATCGACCGCGCCCAGAACCTGATGAGCATCAATGTGTGCACCCGGGAGGAAAAGGACAAGATCGCCGAGTTGATCGCCGGGTTTCGTTTCGCCGCGGGCTTCGGCAAGACCCTCAACCGGCTGGTCCGGCACGGCATCGGCGTGCACCACGCCGGGATGCTGCCCAAGTACCGCCGGCTCGTGGAGCAACTCGCCCAGGCGGGCCTGCTCAAGGTCATCTGCGGCACGGACACCCTCGGCGTCGGGATCAACGTCCCCATCCGCACGGTCCTGCTGACGGCGCTGAGCAAGTACGACGGCGTCCGCACCCGCCTGTTGAATTCGCGCGAGTTCCACCAGATCGCGGGCCGGGCGGGCCGGGCCGGGTATGACACCGCCGGCACGGTGGTGGTCCAGGCCCCCGAGCATGTGATCGAAAACGTCAAGGCGATGGCCAAGGCCACGGCGAAGTTCGGCGACGACCAGAAGAAGCTCCGCCAGGTGGTCAAGAAGAAGCCGCCGGAAGGCTTCGTTTCCTGGGGCGAACCCACCTACAAGCGGCTGGTCGATTCCGTGCCGGACCCGCTGAGCTCCAGCTTCACCGTCACGCACGCGATGCTGATGAACCTGATGGAACGCCCGGGCGATCCGTTCAAGGCCGCCCGCCGGCTGCTGACGGAAAACCACGAGACGCGTGCCGCGCAGCTGCAGCTGATGAAGAAGGCACTGGGCATCTACCGCGAACTGCTGGCCGCCGGCGTCGTCGAACGCATCCCGCCCGCGGAGCAGGGCCCGGACGGGCGCAGCGTCCGGCTCACCGTCCACCTGCAGGCGAACTTCGCCCTGAACCAGCCGCTCTCCCCCTTCGCCTTGGCAGCGCTCGAACTGCTGGATCCGGAGTCGCCGTCGTACGCCCTCGACGTCGTCTCGGTGATCGAGTCGACGTTGGAGAAGCCGCGGCAGATCATCTCCGCCCAGCAGAAGAAGGCCCGAGGGGAAGCCATCGCCGCGATGAAGGCCGACGGGATCGAGTACGACCAGCGGATGGCCATGCTCGAGGAAGTGACCTACCCGCAGCCGCTCGCGGAGATCCTCGGCGAGGCGTTCGATGTGTACCGCAAGGCCGCTCCGTGGATCGGCGACTTCGAACTCGCCCCCAAATCGGTCATCCGGGACATGTACGAACGCGCGATGAACTTCGGCGAATTCGTCCAGTTCTACGGCCTGGCCCGCTCCGAGGGCATCGTGCTGCGCTACCTGGCCGACGGCTTCAAGGCCCTGCGCCAGACCGTGCCGCAGGACGCGCTGCGTGAGGACCTTGAGGACCTCATCGCCTGGCTCGGCGAGTTGGTCCGCCAGGTCGACTCGAGCCTGCTGGACGAATGGGAGGAACTTACCTCCGGCGCCGCCCCGACCCCGCATGATGCCCCGCCGCCCCCGCCGCCGTCGCTGACCTCCAATATCCGTGCCTTCCGGGTCATGGTCCGCAACGAGATGTTCCGGCGGGTGGAGCTCTTCGCGGATGAAGCCGCTACCGCGCTGGGCGAACTCGACGGCGGTTCCGGCTGGGGCGCGGAGCGCTGGGAGGACGCGCTGGACGACTACTTCGAAGAGCACCAGGACATCGGGACCGGCCCGGACGCGCGCGGGCCGGGCCTGCTGATTATCACCGAGGAACCGGGCGTCTGGAAGGTCCGGCAGATCTTCGACGACCCGGCCGGCAACCACGACTGGGGCATCTCTGCCGAGGTAGACCTGGCCGCTTCGGACGAAACCGGCACCGCCGTCGTACGCGTGACGGACGTGAACCGCCTGTAGCCGCTAGTAAACTGGCGACCATGAGTGTAATCCGCCCGGCCACGCCCCACGACGTCCCCGCCATCCTGCAGATGATCCACGACCTGGCCATCTACGAGAAGGAACCGGACGCCGTCCGCAACACCCCGGAGATGCTCACGGAGGTGCTGTTCGGCGAGAACCCTCGCGTGTACGCCACCATGGCCGAGAACGAGGCCGGCGACGTCCAGGGCTTCGCTCTGTGGTTCCTGAACTACTCCACCTGGGAAGGCGTGCACGGGATCTACCTCGAGGATCTCTACGTCATGCCCGAGGCCCGCGGCGCCGGACACGGGAAGGCGCTGCTGCAGCATCTGGCGGCCACCGCCGTCGAGCGCGGCTATGCCCGGGTTGAGTGGAGCGTGCTGGACTGGAACGAGCCCTCGATCGCCTTCTACAAGAACCTCGGCGCCGCCCCGATGGACGAGTGGTCCACCTTCCGGCTCACCGGCGACGCCCTGGACGCGTTCGCGGGCGCCCGGACGGCCAACGCCCGTGGCTGACACGGCTGAGCTGGGGACCGCTGCCGTCCCCCACATCGTCAAGGCGCGGCACGACTACCGCGGCATGCGCACCGCGGAGCACTACTTCGAGGTGCCACTGGACCATTTCGGCGGCGACGGGGAATCCATCACCGTCTTCGCCCGGGAATACGTCTCCGCAGACCACAGCGAGGAGGCCGCCGCCGAACTCCCGTGGCTGCTGTACCTGCAGGGCGGGCCGGGCGGGCGCGGCAACCGTTTCCCCGCCCTGGGCGGCTGGAGCAAGGCCGCGGCCCGGGATTTCCGGATCCTGATGCTGGACCAGCGCGGCACCGGGCTCTCCTCCCCCATCGACCGCAAGACCCTGCCGCTGCGCGGCAGTGACCGGGAACAGGCCGAATACCTGGCGCACTTCCGGGCCGACTCGATCGTGGCCGACGCCGAAGCGATCCGGCGGACCCTCGGCGCCGCGCCGTGGACCATCTACGGGCAAAGCTACGGCGGCTTCTGCGCCCTGAGCTACCTGTCGTTCGCGCCGGAGGGGCTGCGCGAGGCGCTGATCACCGGCGGCCTCGCTCCCCTGTCCGGCCCCGCGGACCGCGTCTACCAGACAACTTTCCGGCGCGTGGCGGCCCGCAACGCCGAGTACTTCGGCTGGTATCCGCAGGACCGGGAACTGGTCAGCCGCATCGCCCGGCACCTCCGCGAGCACGAGGAACTCCTGCCCGATGGCAGCAGGCTCACCGTGGAACGCTTCCAGATGGTGGGTTCTTACCTGGGCGGCAACACCCGGGTGGACGGCCTGCACCACCTGCTGGAGGATGCCTTCGTCAGCACCCCCGACGGCGACAGGCTCTCCGACGGCTTCCTGGAGCAGGTCCGCGGGCTTGTCTCGCGGGCATCGAATCCGCTCTATGCCCTCATGCATGAGTCCATCTACGGCCAGGGCGAAGCCACCGACTGGGCCGCCCTGCGGGTGCTCCAGTCGTTCCCCGAGTTCCGCCCGGACGCCGCCGACCCGCTGCTGACCGGGGAAATGGTCTACCCCTGGTACTTCGAACAGGATCCCGCCCTGCGCCCACTCCGCGCGGTGGCACAGCTGCTCGCGGAGAAGGACGATTGGAAACCGCTCTACGATCCCGAGCGGCTGGCCCTGAACAATGTGCCGGTGGCCGCCGCCGTGTACAGCGACGACATCTACGTTGACCGGGAGCTGTCGCTGGAGACTGCGGCCGCCGTCCGGGGCCTGCAGGTCTGGGAGTCGGATGAGTTCCACCACGACGGCATCGCCGACGACGGTGAGGCCATCTTCGGCCGGCTGCTTGGCATGATCCGAGGCATGCGGGCCTGAAGCGCCCGCAACCCCGGGGTTCACGGCCCGGGGTTCAGGATGCAGGCCTGGTTTCAGGACGCAGGCCCGGGTTTCAGGCCTCAGGCTCAGGCCGGCGCAGGGGCACGCGGCGCCCGGATGGCTGCCTGCAGGACCACGCCCAGCACCGCGGCGGCCACGACGGCCGCCACAAGGTTCAGGCCCTGATACCCGACGCCGCTCATCACGAGACCGGCGAACCCCGAGCCCACAGCGCCCGCCACCCCCATCAGGGTGTCCGACACGCCCTGCACCAGGACCCGGTCCCCGGCAGCGACGCTCTCGGCCAGCAGGGTGGAGCCGGCGATCGTGGCCGCGGACCAGCCCAGCCCCAGGAGCACCAGTCCGGTGGTGACCAGGGCGGGCTGGGCCTGGCCGAAGCCCGCCACGCAGACGGCGAGCAGGATCAGCCCGTGGCCGGCCAGGATCACCGGCAGCCGTCCCACCCTGTCGGTGAGCCAGCCCATTACGGGTGAGAGGGCGTACATGCCGGCGATGTGCAGCGAAATCGTAAAGCCGATCAGCACGAAGACGTCCGTGCCGGCGGCATGCGAGTGCCCCGCGGCGTGGCCGGCCATTGGGCCCTCGGTGAGCAGTTGCAGATGCAGCGGGGTCATGGACATCACGGCGGCCATGCAGCCGTGCGCAGCGACGACGGCGAGCAGCGCCAGCCTGGCCCGCGGCGAGGAACGGACCGCACGCAGTCCGTTCCGCAACGCGTGCTTGCGCCGGGTTGCCACTGTCCCCTTCGCGGGCTCCTCGCCCGCCCCATCCCCCCGCCGCCGCCCTGGCCCCTGGCCCGGTTCCTCGCCTGCGGCGCGGAGTCGGGCGGCCAGCAACAGCGGGTCCGGGCGGAGCCCGATGAACAGCAGCACCGCGGCGAGGGCCAGTCCGGCGGTCGAAAACACGAAGGGCCCGGAAATCGGCGGCAGGCCCAGGGCCTGACCCACCAGCGCGCCGGGCTGGATCAGGTTCGGCCCGGCCACGGCGCCGACCGTCACGGCCCACACCACGATTGCGAGCGAGCGGCCGCGGTGTTCGGGTTCGGCGAGATCCACGGCGGCGAAGCGGGCCTGGAGGTTGGCCGCCGTGCCCAGGCCCAGCATCGCTGCACCGAGCAGCAGCGCCGGGAAGAAGGCGGTCACGGTGGCCAGGATGACCAGCACGGCCCCGGTCATGGCGGACAGCAGGCCGGTCACGAGGGCTGCCCGGCGTCCCCGCCGCCCTGCCAGGCCGGCAAGCGGAAGCGCGGCCAGTGCGGCCGCGAGAGTCATGGTGGTGGTCACCGAGCCGGCCCAGGCGTTGGAGCCGGAGAGCTGGACCGCGAGCAGCGACCCGACGGAAAGGCTGGCACCGCCGCCCACGCCGCTGAGCAGCTGGGCGGCGCTGAGCACGACAACGGTACGGCGCTGCACCCGTTGCGGGTGCAGCGCCGCACCGGCCGCCGTCGTGGCGTTGAAATTTTTCACGTTCCGAGCTTAGCCCGGAGACGGGCTGCCGGGGCGCGTTACTCGGCGTCGGTGAGGCTCTTGCGGGAGTCCTCTTCGAGCCGGGCATCCAGCTTGGCCTTCGAGGCCTTGGAGCTGACCAGGCTGGCGATGACCGCGATAATGATCGTTCCGACGATCACGCCGAGCGAAACGTAGGTCGGGATTTCCGGGGCCCACTCGATGTGCTTGCCGCCGTTGATGAAGGGCAGTTCGTTGACGTGCATGGCGTGCAGCACCAGCTTGACGCCGATGAAGGCCAGGATGACCGACAGCGCGTGCTTGAGGTAGATGAGCCGGCTCATCAGGCCGCCAAGCAGGAAGTACAACTGGCGCAGGCCCATCAAGGCGAAGATGTTGGCGGTGAAGACGATGAAGGCGCTCTGGGTGAGGCCGAAGATGGCCGGGATGGAGTCGACGGCGAAGAGCAGGTCGGTCATGCCGATGGTGACGAAGACGATCACCATGGGGGTGAAGACCTTCTTGCCGTTGACCTCGGTGCGGAGCTTGCCGCCGTCGAACTTCTCGGACATCGGCAGGATGCGGCGGATCCGGGCGATCAGCGGGTTTTCCTTGTCCTCCTCGTCCTCGCCCTCGTCCTGCGCCTGCTTCCATGCGGTCCAGAGCAGGAAGGCACCGAAGATGTAGAAAACCCAACTGAACTGTTCGATCACGATCGCGCCGAGCATGATGAAGATTCCACGCAGGATCAAGGCAATGATGATGCCCACCATGAGGACTTCCTGCTGGTACTTACGGGGTACCGAGAAGCGCGCCATGATGATGATGAAGACGAACAGGTTGTCGATGCTGAGGCTGTATTCCGTCACCCAGCCGGCGATGAACTGTCCGCCGTACTCCGGACCCGTGAAAAGGAACATGGCTCCGGCGAAGACGAGCGCCAGGCCGATGTAGAAGGAGACCCACAGGCCTGCTTCCTTCATGGAGGGCTCATGCGGGCGCTTCAGCACCAGGAGCAGATCGATGGTGAGGATGATTCCAAGAACGACGAAGGAGCCGATCTCGAACCAGACGGGAAGTTCGGGCACGAAGATACCTTTCGCAGGGTACGACTAAGCGGTGTAAGTCTCTCCGGCTGAGCTGCCGCACCTGGGCTGTCGCCATCAGGTGCAGATTCGCTGCCCGCTACGCCCGGCAGGGCATCTGTGCCGTGCGTGTTGACGATCGTAGCGCTTGGGATACTCCCCTACGTTTGATCCACTTTACCTCAGGCGTGCCCGGCCGACTGCATCTGGCGCAGCTCCTTCTTCAGTTCTCCGACCTCGTCGCGGAGCCGCGCCGCGAGCTCGAACTGCAGCTCGCCGGCGGCAGCGTGCATCTGCTCGGTCAACTGTTCGATCAGGCCCACCAGGTCCTCGGCAGGAGCCGCGGCAAGGCCGTCGGCACGGACCTTTGAGCCGCCCTTGCCCTTGCCGCGCGCCTTCCCCGCGCTGGCCAGCAGCTCGCGGGTGTCCGCGTCCTCCTTGGCCAGCTGGTCCGTGATGTCGGCGATCTTCTTGCGCAGCGGCTGCGGGTCGATGCCCTTTTCGGTGTTGTACGCCACCTGGATCGCGCGGCGGCGGTTGGTCTCGTCAATGGCCTGAGCCATCGAGTCGGTGATCTTGTCCGCGTACATGTGGACCTGGCCGGAGACGTTTCGGGCCGCACGGCCGATGGTCTGGATCAGCGAGGTCGCCGAGCGGAGGAAGCCCTCCTTGTCCGCGTCCAGAATGCTCACCAGCGAAACTTCGGGCAGGTCCAGGCCTTCGCGGAGCAGGTTGATGCCGACCAGCACGTCGAAGACGCCCATCCGCAGTTCACGGAGCAGCTCCACGCGGCGCAGCGTGTCGACGTCGGAGTGCAGGTACTCGACCTTCACGCCGTGGCCCAGCAGATAGTCGGTGAGGTCCTCGGCCATCCGCTTGGTCAGCGTGGTGACGAGGACGCGTTCGTTCTTGGCGGTGCGGGTGCGGATCTCGCCCAGCAGGTCGTCGATCTGGCCCTTGGTGGGCTTGACGATGACCTCGGGGTCGATCAGGCCGGTGGGCCGGATGATCTGCTGCACGAAGCCGTCCGCCTTGCCGAGCTCGTACTTGCCCGGGGTTGCCGACAGGTAGACGGTCTGGCCCACGCGCTCCTGGAACTCGTCCCATTTGAGCGGGCGGTTGTCCATGGCGGAGGGAAGCCGGAAGCCGTGGTCCACGAGGTTCCGCTTGCGGGACATGTCGCCCTCGTACATGGCGCCGATCTGCGGCACGGTGACGTGGGATTCGTCGATGACCAGCAGGAAGTCGTCCGGGAAGTAGTCGAGGAGGCAGTGCGGCGCCGTGCCGCGGGCGCGGCCGTCGATGTGCGAGGAGTAGTTCTCGATGCCGTTGCAGAACCCCATCTGCTGCATCATTTCCAGGTCGTAGGTGGTGCGCATGCGCAGCCGCTGGGCTTCGACGAGTTTGTTCTGGCTCTCGAGCACCTTGAGGCGGTCCGCGAGCTCGTCCTCGATCCGCTTGATCGCGCGGGCCATCCGTTCCGGACCGGCGACGTAGTGCGACGCGGGGAAGACGTACATTTCGGTTTCGTCCCGGATCACCTCGCCGGTCAGCGGGTGCAGGGTGTAAATGTTCTCGATCTCGTCGCCGAAGAACTCGATCCGGATCGCCAGTTCCTCGTACATCGGGATGATTTCCACGGTGTCGCCGCGGACCCGGAACGTGCCGCGGTGGAAGTCCATGTCGTTGCGGGTGTACTGCATGGAGACGAATTTCCGGAGCAGGTCGTCGCGGTTCATCTGGGCGCCCTTGCGGAGGGTCACCATGCCGGCGATGTATTCCTCCGGGGTGCCGAGGCCGTAGATGCAGGAGACGGTGGCGACCACGATCACGTCGCGCCGGGTGAGCAGGGCGTTCGTCGCGGAGTGCCGGAGCCGTTCGACTTCCTCGTTGACGGAGGAGTCCTTCTCGATGAAGGTGTCGGTCTGGGCCACGTAGGCTTCCGGCTGGTAGTAGTCGTAGTACGAGACGAAGTACTCGACCGCGTTGTTCGGCAGCAGTTCGCGGAATTCGTTGGCCAGCTGGGCGGCGAGCGTCTTGTTTTGCACCATCACCAGGGTGGGCCGCTGGACCTGCTCGATCAGCCACGCCGTCGTCGCGCTCTTGCCGGTACCGGTGGCGCCGAGAAGCACCACGTCCTTCTCGCCATTCTGGATGCGCTCGGTCAGTTCAGCGATCGCGGCCGGCTGGTCCCCGGCGGGCTTGAACTCGCTAATAACCTCGAAGGGCGCCACGACACGGTTGATTTCCTGGGCAAGGCTCATGCTACTAATCTACCGCCGCCCTCCGACAGGAAGGCCGGATTCAGCTTTGGGCGGTACCCGCCGGTCCGGAGGCGGCGTACGACGGCGGCAGCCAGCCGGTGCGGCGGGCCCACTCTTCCATCCGCGGGGCGGCGTGGCCGGTGAACCACTCCTCCTTGTCCGCCGCGTAGGCCGCGGTGGACTTGTCCACGCCGTGCCGTCGGGCCGCGCGGCGCTTTTCCGCGAGGTAGTCGGCGCGCGCCCCGGCGTCGTCGCGCAGCCAGTCGCGGAAGCACAGCGCATACCTCCAGCCGGGCGACCCCGCGGCCCGGATGTGCAGGTTCACGGCCCGGCCGGGGTCCGCGCTGCCGTGCACGCGCTTGTCCCAGTCGGCGGGGTCGGGGTGGGCGGGCTTGGGGTTGTCCGGGCCGATGCCGGGCCAGCGCGGGTAGCCTGCCGCCGCCAGCAGCGGCTCGAGGCGGTCCGCCGTCGCCAGGTCACGGACGGTGAGCTGCAGGTCCAGCACGTCCTTGGCGTCGAGTCCCGGAACCGCGGTAGAGCCGATGTGGTCCACGGCGAAGACGTCCCGGAGCGCCACTGCCAGCAGGCGGGCCGCGATCCGGGAGGCCTGGGCCGGCCAGTCCGGATTGGCCGGACTGAGCACGGGGCCGCCGGTGCGCGGGGCCACCCGGTGCTTGGTCAGGTTCTCCGCGAACGGGAGCAGCCGGCGCTGCCAGAGCCGGTCCACCGCGTCCCGCAGTTCCTCCTTGGAGCCCGAGTTGTCCAGTACGACGTCGGCCGCCGCCAGCCGGGCGTCGCGGGTGGCCTGGGCGGCCATGCGCGAGCGGGCCTCCTCGACCGTCATCTTCCGGTGCTCCACCATCCGACGTACCCGGACGTCTTCCGGAGCGTCCACCACCACGACGAGATGGAAGTGGGCGCCCTGGCCGGTCTCGACCAGGAGCGGAATATCCTGGACCACGACTGCGCCTTTCGGGGCGCCGGCCGCGAGGGCGGCGGCGCGCTCCCGGACGAGGGGGTGGATGATGCCGTTCAGCACCGCCAGGCGTTCGGGATCGCCGAAGACGAGGGCGCCCAGGCGGGCTCGGTCCAGGGCTCCGTGGGGATCCAGGATGGCGGAACTGAAGGCTTCCACCACCCGCGCCAGACCGGGTGTCCCGGGCTCGACGACCTCGCGGGCCAACGCGTCGGCGTCGACCACCACGGCGCCCAGTTCACGCAGCCGCGAGGCCACCACTGACTTCCCTGAGGCGATGCCGCCCGTCAAACCGATCTTCAGCACCCCACCAGACTAAACTGAAGCCGTGCCAATCGACGCGGTTTCTCCGAGAGACGGAGCCACCGTGTACACAACACTCGCGGCCGGCGGCAGCTTCCGGCACGAGCTGGAGATCAAACGGTCCCGCTTCATCACGGTGCTCCAGCGCACCGCCGACGAAGACAGCGCCCGGGCGCTCATCGCCGGCCTGCGACGGGAATTCCACGACGCCCGGCACCACTGCTCGGCGTTCATCCTCGGGCCGGACCGCGGCGTGCAGCGCTCCAGCGACGACGGCGAACCCTCCGGCACCGCCGGCATTCCGATGCTGGAAGCGTTGCTGAAACGCGAAACCGCCCCCGGCGTGACCGACCTGAGCGACGTGACCGCCGTCGTCGTCCGCTATTTCGGCGGGATCCTGCTCGGTGCGGGCGGACTGGTCCGGGCCTACTCCGAATCGGTGTCCGCCGCGCTGGAATTGGCGCCGCTGGTACGCCGGCAGCGGCTGCGGATCTGCGCCGTGCCGGTGCCGCACGCAGCCGCCGGGCGGCTTGAGAACGAGTTACGGGCGGCCGGCTATGTCATGGCCGGCACCAGCTATGATGCGCAGACGACGGTCCTCCGGCTGGCGTTGCCGGACGACCCGGCGGGGCTGGCGGAGGCCGCTGATCGCCTTGCGGCAATTTCGGCCGGAAGCGCCGAACTGCTGCCCGGAGAAACGGAGTGGACCGATGTTGCCATCGACTGAACCCTTGCCGGTAGTGGCGCTGGTCGACGTGACGGATCCCGTGCTGGAGCGGCTCCTGGCGGTCGCCCTGCACGAGGCCGACGCCGACGAAGTCACCCCGCCACTCGGGACCGCCGAGGGTTGGAACACCGAACGGATCAGCTGGTTCCGCGCCTACCACCGCGCGGCTG
This sequence comes from Arthrobacter sp. 01T414, assembly GCF_056398965.1. NCBI lineage: Bacteria > Bacillati > Actinomycetota > Actinomycetes > Micrococcales > Micrococcaceae > Arthrobacter > Arthrobacter sp. 01T414. The sequence goes on from NZ_JBFTQK010000002.1 coordinate 404,978, forward strand.
CCGCAGGGCTCGACGGCCCGGCACGGCAGAAAACCTGGGCAATCACGGCCGATGGAGAGTTGGCCGGATCCGTCCGGCTGCAGCGGGTGTCCGCTGCGGGGTCCGTGACATTCCCGCACGACGGCGGCGCCCTGGAGACCGGGATCTGGCTGGGCCGGAGCTTCCGAGGCCGCGGCATCGGCCGGGAGGCACTGCGCCTGGTCAAAGCCCAGGCCGCGGCGGCCGGCGCGGACCTGCTGGCGGCGGAAACAACCCCCGGAAATGCAGCAGCCCAGGCCTTGCTACGTTCCGCGGGTGCCGAGCTCGCGACCGACGGACAGCGGATCAGCGCGCGGTTCAAGCTGGGCTAGCCGCCGGGTGCCGGGGACGGAGTGGACAACCTCATCCCCCGCGCCCACTGGATCCGGGGATGCTGCCGGTCGTGGCCTGTCGCGGACCCTAGGACAGTGGTTGGATGAAGGGAGCCCTACGCCCGGCGACGGCATCGATGCGGGCGGACCGGGCACAGCAACGAACAAGGAGACTATGCATGGACTATCCCTTCGACCTCGCACGATTCCTCGAAGCCCAGGACTCAGGAGGTACCTACCAGCGCGCGTTGGCGGACTTGCGGGCCGGCTCCAAGCAGAGCCACTGGATGTGGTTTATTTTTCCGCAAATCACCGGGCTGGGGCAGAGCGCGACGTCCCGGAAATACGCCATCTCGTCCTTGGAGGAGGCTCGGGCCTACCTGCACCACCCGGTTCTCGGAAGCCGTCTCCTGGAGTGTTTCCGGGCGGTCGACGCCGTTAACGACCGAAGCGCCGAGCAGATCTTTGGCGGCATTGACGCACGGAAGCTGCATTCGTCGTCGACCCTTTTCCTGCGGGCGGCACCTGACGAGCCCGCGTTCCGCCAAGTCCTGGACAAGTACTTCGGCGGGGATCCGGACCAAGCCACGGACCGGATCCTCGGCACCGCGGCCTGAACATCCGCCGGCACCTTTTTCAAGGTCCGTCCTCCTTCCACGCCCCGCGTGGCGCGAGGAGCATGCCCCGCGCCCACGCCGGCCACTGGACATATCCGCACTATGTCCAGTCCCCGCCCCCAAGATTGGGCATGTCCCCACGTACCGCCGCGCAGCAGCACCCCGCTTAACCCAAAGCGGGCCCCTGCACATGGCAGGGACCCGCTTGGGTTGGCCCGGGGCGACCCGGGCCGGTGGCAATTAGTTGCCGGTCAGCTTCTCGCGCAGAGCGGCGAGGGCTTCGTCCGATGCAAGCGTGCCTGCACCGGTCTCGGCTGCAGCCGGCTCGGAGGAGTAGCTGGTGGTGCCGGAGTCGCTCTCGCCGGACGTTGCAGCGGCAGCGTCGTCGGCAGCGTGCTGGGCAACCTGCTTCTTGTGGGCTTCCCAGCGGGTCTGGGCGTCAGCGTACTGCTGCTCCCAGGCGGCGCGCTGCGTCTCGTAGCCTTCAAGCCACTCGTTGGACTCCGGATCGAAGCCCTCCGGGTACTTGTAGTTGCCCTCTTCGTCGTACTCAGCGGCCATGCCGTAGAGAGCCGGATCGAATTCGGTGGACTCGGCGTCGACGCCCTCGTTGGCCTGCTTGAGGGACAGCGAGATGCGGCGGCGTTCGAGGTCAATGTCGATGACCTTGACGAAGAGCTCGTCGCCAACGGAGACAACCTGCTCGGCCAGCTCAACGTGGCGCACGGCGAGCTCGGAGATGTGGACCAGGCCTTCGATGCCGTCTTCAACGCGGACGAACGCGCCGAACGGAACCAGCTTGGTGACCTTACCCGGAACAACCTGGCCGAGGGCGTGGGTGCGGGCGAAGGTCTGCCACGGATCTTCCTGCGTAGCCTTGAGCGACAGGGAAACGCGCTCGCGGTCCAGGTCGACCTCGAGAACCTCGACGGTGACTTCCTGGCCAACTTCGACAACCTCGGACGGGTGGTCGATGTGCTTCCAGGACAGCTCGGAAACGTGAACCAGGCCGTCTACGCCGCCCAGGTCCACGAAGGCACCGAAGTTGACGATGGAGGAAACGACGCCGGGACGAACCTGGCCCTTTTCCAGCTTGTTGAGGAACGTGGAGCGGACCTCGGACTGGGTCTGCTCGAGCCATGCACGGCGGGACAGCACAACGTTGTTGCGGTTCTTGTCCAGCTCGATGATCTTGGCTTCGATCTGCTGACCGATGTACGGAGCAAGGTCGCGCACACGGCGCATCTCGACCAGGGATGCGGGCAGGAAGCCGCGCAGGCCGATGTCGAGGATAAGACCACCCTTGACAACCTCGATGACGGTACCGGTGACGACGCCGTCTTCTTCCTTGACCTTCTCAATGTCGCCCCAGGCACGCTCGTACTGAGCACGCTTCTTGGAGAGGATCAGACGGCCTTCTTTGTCTTCCTTGGTGAGCACCAGGGCTTCGACCTGATCGCCAACGGAAACAACGTCTCCGGGGTCAACGTCGTGCTTGATGGAAAGCTCGCGGGAGGGAATGACACCTTCGGTCTTGTAACCGATGTCGAGCAGGACTTCGTCGCGGTCGACCTTGACGACGGTACCTTCGACGAGGTCTCCGTCGTTGAAGTACTTGATGGTGGCGTCGACTGCTGCGAGGAAGTCCTCAGCGGTACCGATGTCGTTAATTGCGACTACGGGGGTACCTGACTTCTCGGTTGAGGTGATGGTCATGTAGTAGGGGCTCCGTTGTGGATAGTTAGTCGGTCAGGCAAACCGTCCCACCCGCGTCGGCGACACGGGTGAAGAACACGGCAAATCAAAGGCGATCCGCCGGGTCATCCTGATTTTGTGGATTAGGTTGCGCACACGTAGTACACGCCCGTTTAGTCTAGTCGTATACGCCAACCCCGGTCAAAGCGCAACGGAGCCCGCCGTCGCCCCTCTAGAAGTGCGTCAGGCAGTGCGGTGCGCGTTCGACGGCGAGCATCAGCCGCGCCGTCAGCGCCGCCCCCGGGGTGTGTTCGGTGATCCGGCCGGCCGACAGCAGTGTCACCGGACAGACGGCGCCCAGGTAAAGGGAGCCAAGGTGCGCGACGTCCAGTGACAGGTCGGGTTCGGCGTCAGGGGACGGCGTCACCGTTGCCTCGCCGCCGCTGACCGTCAGGACGAACGTCCCGGCCGCGAAGCCGAGGCTGTCGGTGACGCGAAGCACGAGGGACCCGTCGGCGGAGTAGCGCCGCGCGGCCAGGGCTTTCTCCACGTCCAGGATCCGCAGCCAGAGCATGTCCCGGGCGTCCGAGGCATCGACACAGCGCGGGTCCGTGAGCGCCCACGGCAGCGGATCGTCAACGGGCGCCTCGTCCCAGCTCACGCGTTCGACGAGATCGATGGCGCCGAGGTATTGCCACAGCTCCAGGTAGGCGGTCCGGGTGGCGGCCACCAGGTCGACGACGTCCATTGTGTACGGGGTGCTGGACCAGCCGCCGAACTTGTAGGACACGTAGCCGTCCACAGCGCCGTCGGCGTCGTAGTGCAGCGCGACCTTGACCTTGGGGTCCTCACCGTCTTCACGGCTGATGGAACCGGAGGCGAACTGCCGGTAGAACTCGTGCCGGCCCACCGAGCCCGGCGTCTGGCGGTGCAGGCGTTCGAAGATCGCCGGAGCCAACTCAAGGAGCACCTTGGGATCAGCCACCTCGACGCTCCCGACGGGCGTGTGCTTCAGGACGAAGCGGGCACTCGTGTCGACCTTGATCGACTGTTCGGACGTGGCGACGCCGAAGCCGAACCGGCCGTAAATGGACGCTTCCGAGGCGGTCAGTGCCGCCATCGCCAGCCCCTCCTGCCGTGCCAGCCCCAGCTCCTCCGCCATCATGCGGCGCAACAGTCCGCGGCGGCGGTGCGAGGTCCGCACCGTAACGGCCGTCACGAGCCGGGTATCCAGCAGCCGGCCGTAGCCAATGTTCAGCGTCTTGGTCATCGTGCCGAAGGTTGCCACCGGCACGTCGGCGCCGAGGGCGTGCTCGGACACCGGACCGGTCTGGTAGGCGCCGGTCAGTACCCGTCCGTCCACGCGCTGCATCTCGAGGCCTTTGTCGACCCGTTCGTCGCTTCGGCGGGCGTCGTGGAAGCCGAAGGCTACGGCCCGCATCCAGGCGACCGACTCCGGATATGCCGCGTCGTCCTTGGCCGCGGGTTGGAAACGCCGGATTTCATACTGCTCTGCCACGTGCTTCTCCCCCTGGAAATTCTTGCAACTTTGAAAGAACTGAACGGCCGGCCCGGCCTAGTGCCCCGCTTCGTACCAGCTGGTGCCGATACCGATCTGGACTTCCAGCGGCACCGACAGCTGGGCCGCGGCGCCCATCTGCTCCGTCACGAGCTTCTCGACCGCCTCGCGTTCGCCGTCGGCGACCTCGAGGACCAGTTCATCATGGACCTGCAGCAGCATCCGTGATTTCAGCCCCTGCTCGGCCAGCGCGCCGGAAACGCCAAGCATGGCCCGCTTGATGATGTCCGCCGCGGATCCCTGGATCGGCGAGTTGAGCGCGATGCGTTCGGCGTTTTCACGCAGCTGGCGGTCGGTGCTGGTCAGATCCGGGAGGTATCGACGGCGGCCCTCGATGGTGGCGGTGTACCCGTCGATCCGGGCCTGGTCCACCACGCCGCGCAGGTAATCGCGGACGGCGCCGAACCGGTCGAAGTAGTCCTTCATCAGGGTCCGCGCCTCGTCGACGGAGATTTCCAGCTGCTTGGACAGGCCGAACGAGGTCAGGCCGTAAGCCAGGCCGTAGGACATCGCTTTGACCTTGGAACGCATCGCACTGGTGACCTGGTCGGTGGGCACGTGGAAGATGTTGGAACCGACGAACCGGTGCAGGTCTTCGCCGTCCTTGTAGGCCTGGATCAGTCCGGGGTCGCCCGAGAGGTGGGCCATGATGCGCATTTCGATCTGCGAGTAGTCAGCGGAGAGCAGGCATTCGTAGCCTTCGCTGACGACGAAGATGCCGCGCACGCGGCGGCCTTCCTCGCTGCGGATCGGGATGTTCTGCAGGTTGGGATTGTTGGAGGAGATCCGGCCCGTTGCCGCGACGTTCTGCGCGTAGGTGGTGTGGATCCGGCCGTCTTCCGTGACCGATTTCTTCAACGATTCCAGCATCTGGCGGAGCTTCGAGGACTCCCGGTGCGCCATCAGCTGGACCAGGAATTCATGCCCGGTCTTTTCCAGCAGGTTCTTCAGCGAGGCGGCATCCGTGGTGTACCCGGACTTGATCTTCTTCGTCTTCGGCAGGCCCAGCTCGTCGAACAGGACGGTCTGGAGCTGCTTCGGCGAGCCAAGGTTGACCTCGTGGCCGATGGCTGCGAACGCCTGTTCCTGGGCGTTGTCGATCACCTTGGCCAGGTCCGCCAGCTGCTCGTCCATGCGCTGCATGTCGATGGCGATCCCCGCCAGTTCCATGTCGGCGAGGACGCGGCTGACGGGCAGCTCAAGGGTAGTGAGCAGCTCCTGCGCCCCGCGCTCCTTCAGCTCGGTTTCGAAGTAGCGGCTCAGGGCCTGGACGACGGCGGCGACATGGACCAGCGCGCCGGCGGCGGCAGCGTCGTCGCCGTCGAACGCCAGCTCCAGCTGACCCGCCTTCGCTTCCTCCTTGGAGACGGTGAGGTTCAGGTGGTGCTGGGCCAGCTCGGCGAGCTCGTAGCTGCGGCGGTCGGGCTGGATGAGGTAGCCGGAGATGGAGGTGTCATCCACCACGCCGTCCAGTTCCATGCCGCGGGCGGACAGCGCCTTGAGCGCGCCCTTGAACCCGTGCATGACCTTGGCGGCCGAGGGGTCGCGGAGCCAGGTGGCGAGGACGTTCTCGGTTTCGGCGTCCTGGCTGGTGAGGTCCAGGTAGACGGCGGACTCGCCGTGGACGATCGCGACGGCGGCCGCGTCCTCGCCGATGCGGCCGGGGACCAGGTCCACCGCGACGGCGGCGCGGTTGCCTTCCGCACCGGCCAGGAACGCGCTGAGCTCGGCTGCCGTGGCGGGAACAGTGTATTCCGGGGTGGCCAGTGTCTCGCGTTCTGCCTCGGTGACCTCGCTGCCGTAGAGGGCGAAGAGCCTGGTGCGGATGGTCTTGAATTCGAGCGTGTCGAAGAGTTCCTCGAGCGCGGCCTGGTCTGGCTTGGGATCGGCCAGGTCCTCCAGTGTGACGGGCAGTTCCAGGTCGGTCCGCAACCGGTTGAGCTTGCGGTTGCGCTTTACGGCGTCGACATTCTCGCGAAGGGCATCGCCGACCTTGCCGCCGATCGAGTCGATGTTCTCCAGTACACCCTCGAGGCCGCCGTAGAGGTTGATCCATTTGGCCGCGGTCTTGGGCCCGACGCCGGGGACGCCGGGAAGGTTGTCGGCCGTTTCGCCCACCAGGGCGGCGAGGTCCGAGTACTGGGCCGGCGACACGAAGTACTTTTCCTGGATGGCGTCCGCGTCCATGCGGGGAATGTCGCTCACGCCCTTCTTGGGGTAGAGCACGAAGACGTTGTCGGTGATGAGCTGGAAGGCATCGCGGTCACCGGAGACCAGGAGCACCTCGAAGCCGGCCGCTTCGCCCTGGGCGGCGAGGGTGGCCAGGATGTCATCCGCCTCCCAGCCCGGGAGCTTGATGGTCTTGATACCCCAGGCGCCCATGACCTTGTCGATCAGGTCGATCTGGCCGCTCATTTCCCGCGGCGTCTCGTTGCGTCCGCCCTTGTAGCCGTCGTACTCGGCCTTGCGGTGGGTGGTGTCGTCGGAGACGTCGAACGCCACAGCCACGTGGGTGGGCTTCTGCGCCTTGATCAGGTTGATCAGCATGGAGGTGAAACCATGCACGGCGTTGGTGTGCTGGCCGGTGGCGGTGGAGAACTTGTCCGCGGGCAGCGCGAAGAAGGCCCGGAAGGCCATGGAGTGCCCGTCGAGCACAAGGAGGCGGGGCTGGTCCGTGATCGGGATGACGGGAGCCTCGGTGGCGGAGACCTCGGGCGTGCTGCGCCGCGGCTTCTTCGCCTTTTCGGCAACAAGCACGGAACCGCCGGCCGACGCAGCAGTGTCTGTCATTCCTGTCGCAGTGCCTGCGGCGGCTTCGGTGGTGCCTGCGGCAGAAGGGGCGGGGGCCGGTTTGGTAGTTTCGCTCACAGGTGCCAGCCTAGTTCCCATGATCGACAATTTCACGCCCGCCCCGTTCGCCGCCGAACTTGAGGCCGCCGGTGTTCCCGCGGAACTGCACGACTGGTTGGGCCAGATGGGTGTAGGCGCCCTCGTGGTGAAGATGGGGATCCACTTCCTCGAGTTGAGCCCGGAGCGCACGGTCGCGACCATGCCCGTAGAGGGCAACACGCAGGTCGCCGGGATCCTGCACGGCGGCGCGCACGTGGTGCTGGCCGAAACCCTCGGCTCCTTCGCTGCCGCCATGCATGCGGGACCGGGCCGCCAAGCCCTGGGGATCGACGTCGGCGCGACGCACCACCGCTCGATCTCCTCCGGCACCGTGACGGGGACCTGCACGGCCATCCACCTGGGCCGGACCCTCACGACGCACGAAATCATCATGACCGACGAGCAGGGCCGGCGGCTTTCCACTGCGCGGATCACCAACCTGCTTCGCGACGTTAGCGAGTAGCGAGCCCGGCGTCCCTCGGCCGGCCGCCGGGCTGGCGGCGGTCTGACGTCCGTCAGCCGCGGCCGCTGAGGCGGTAGCGGAGTTCGACGATGCCGCGGCCCATGGTCCGCGATGAGAGCAGCTCGAGTGGCGCCGTCGGGCCGGACAGCGGAAGCAGCGGCTTCCCGCCGCCCAGCACAATGGGGATGACCGAGAGGATCAGTTCGTCCAGCAGCCCGGCGTCGACGAACTGGGCGGCCAGGACTCCCCCGCCTACCACCCAGACATTCTTTCCCGCGGCGGCGTCCGTCAAGTCCCCGGCGAATTCGGCCACGGGTCCCCGGACGTAGGTGATGTCCGTGCCCGCGGGGGCGGACAGTTCGTGGTGCGTGAAGATCCAGCACGGGATGCCCGGGTATGGCCAGCCGCTCTCGTGTTGCCGGAGCCAGGCGTAGGTGTCCCCGCCCATCACGATGCAGCCGACGTCGGCCATGAACGCGTCGTAGCTCTCCTTGCCGCCGGCGAAGCCGTCGAACTGGAGCAGCCAGTCGAGGTTGTCGTCCGCGGTGGCGATGAAGCCATCCAGGGAGGCCGCTACGAAGTACTGGAAGCCGGGCATGTGCCCAGCGTAGCCACCGCAGGGGGCTTTTCCCAGAGGCCAAGCGGGCGGCGCGGCGGGGGCCGCCGCCGTCGGCTACTTGGTGAAGTACGGAATGATCAGGTACAGCCCGAAGAGCACCGCGACGCCGCAGAGGCCGAAGCACACGTAGGAAAGCGGCCGGATCCAGCCGGGCTGGGTGGTGCGGGCATCCCCTGCGATGGCGGTGAGCCGCACGCCCAGGGCATACAGGACCACGACGGTCACAGCGGAGACGAGGGTGGCCCCCGCTACCAGGACGAGTTCAAGCCACTTCATTACCGGCCACCCTTGGAGTTGTTGGTACGGCTGACCGCAGCCGCTTTCTTCTTCGCGAACCGGATGGCCTGGCCGGCCTCTTCGACCTCGACGGCGTTGTGGTGGCCGACGTGGGACTTCCGGGAAGCAACGAACATGTAGACCACGGCTGCCGTCCCGGCGACGGCGGCGATAACGAACCCGACCGTGCCGGTGTGCACCAGCAGGGCGGTCAGGGCGCCGACGATTCCGGCGGCCGGGAGGGTGAAGAGCCAGCCTACGACGATCTTCCCTGCAGTGCCCCAGCGCACGGTGGTGCCGCGGCGACCCATGCCCGAGCCAATGACGGAGCCGGAGGCCACGTGGGTGGTGGACAGGGCAAAGCCGAGGTGCGAGGAGGCCAGGATGGCCGCGGCGGTGCTGGTCTCCGCGGCGAAGCCCTGGGCGGGCTTGACGTCGGTGAGGCCCGAGCCCATGGTCCGGATGATCCGCCAGCCGCCGGAGTAGGTGCCGACCGCGATGGCCAGGGCGCAGGCCGCAATGACCCAGAGCTGCGGACCCGAACCGGGGGCCTGGCTACCGGCCGAGATCAGCACCAGAGTGATGATGCCCATGGTCTTCTGCGCATCATTCGTACCGTGCGCGAGGGCCACCAGGCTGGAGGTGAAGATCTGCCCGGTGCGGAAACCGCCACGCTTCTGCGTGAGCTTGCTGCCGGTCTCCGGGTCGTGCCGTGCCGTCAGCGCGTAGGCGAGCCGGGTGCAGACGTAGGCCACGGCGGCGGCGATGACCGGCGCGAAGACGGCGGGCAGGAGGACCTTCTGGAGCACCGAGGTGAAGTTCACCGAGTGCAGGCCGATGCCGGCGATGGCCGCACCGATCAGGCCGCCGAAGAGGGCGTGCGAGGAACTGGAAGGCAGGCCTTTGAGCCAGGTGATCATGTTCCAGAGAATCGCGCCCATCAGGCCGGCGAAGATGATGTCCGGGGTGATTTGGACGCCGTCGGAGCCTTCCCGGATGATGCCGCCGGAAACCGTCTTGGCCACCTCGGTGGAAAGAAACGCGCCCACCAGGTTCAGCACTGCCGCGAGAGCGACGGCGGTCTTCGGCTTGATGGCACCGGTCGCGATGGGCGTCGCCATCGCGTTGGCGGTGTCGTGGAATCCGTTCGTGAAGTCAAAGAAAAGCGCCAGCGCTATTACCAGCGCCACCATTACGGTGATTTCCACCTGTTGCCCAATCTGCAGAGTCGACGGTCAGCAGTTTCATTCCCCGTGGCGGCCTTGCTTCTCACTGTTCACCCGCCGTCAAGCCGGGAGCACCGGTGCGGTTCACCAAAGCTGTCCTGAAACCCTATAGATCGTACGTGCCAATGAGTGCAGGGCAAAACATCGGGGTTTGGCCCGGCTGCGGGGCCGGTGGCGCGGACCGCGCGGTCAGCCATGCGCGCCGCGGCCCGGGCCCGCGTCGAGCACCCCGGCGATCCTGCCTTCGAGTTCGGCCAGGGTCGCATCCGGCAGCACAATCAGCCCGTCCAGTTCACGGCGGGCCCGTTTGTACGCGGACTGCCGTTCGGCCGGGGTGGCCGCCGAGTCGGAGGCGATCCGCAGCAGTTTGCGGGCCGTCGCGAGCCGTTCGCGCTCGGGACCGGTGAAGTTGCTGTCCCTGATCCGGAGGGCTTCGCGCTCGGCGACGTCGAAGGCCAGCTCGAAGCCGCGCACGGCGGCGCGGTATTCCGCCAGCCGGGGCGCCGTCGTGATCTGCCCGGCGTCGGAGGGACGGAGGCCGTCGGCCTCGCGTTTGGCGCGGAGGAAGGCCACGGTGAGCGGCTCACGAACGTCGGTCATGACCGGAAAGTCAATGAGTTTGCCCACGTCCAGTTCGTAGTCCAGCCAGCGGCGGTTGACCGCGTCGTGGGCGTCGATGAGGGCTTGTACTTCGGCGCGGCCGGCCAGCTCCAGGTCCGCCTGTTGGTTCCTGAGCCGGTACAACTCGACTTTCCGGCGGTGCCGGCGTTCTGCGGCTTTACTCCAGGAGCGTGCCCAGTTGGCCAGCAGGGCGCTCAGCGGGAAGACCAGCCACCAGTTGTGGCCGAAGAAATTGAACAGGGAATCCACGGCATCATCCTCCCACCGGCGCCGGGCAGCGGAAAGCCCCCTCCGAAGAGGGGGCTCACGCGGTAAGCGGCAGCCCGGGCCGCTCAGTCCTCGTGCTTGACCTTGTGCACCCGGGTCACCACGGTGGGGCACGGCACGTTCAGCAACACGGCATGGGCTGTGGAACCGAGTACCAGCCGGGAAAAGCCTCCGCGGCCGCGGCTGCCGACCACCAGCAGCCGTGCCTCGCGGGCAATGTCGACGAGGGCCTTCGCCGGCTCGGTGTCGGTTTCGAGCCGCTGGTGGACGACGAGGTCGGGGTATTTGTCCCCGAGGCCGGCGACCGATTCAGCCAGCACAATCCGGTCTTCTTCGACGATCGTCTCCGCCAGTCCGCTTTCGGGGAGCTGGTGCTCCACCCAGCGGGCAGGGCTGCGGAACGCCAGGACCACGGTTAGTTCGTCCCCGCCCCGGTCGGCTTCGGCTGCGGCGAACGCCACGGCCTGGAGCGATTCCTCAGATCCGTCCACGCCGACCACCACGCCGTGGCCGCCGGCGGCGCGCTGGGCCGGGATGACGGCGACAGGGCTGTCCGAGGCTGTCACGATCTGGAGGGCGCGGTCCGTCATTGGGCCGCCGTCCATCCAGTGCTTGTCGTGGCCGCCGACGACGACCATGGACGCTTCCTTGGACACTTCCCGCAGCGCCGATCCGGGGCTTCCGTGCCGCAACTGGATATCAACGTCCACGTCGGGGGCATGGTTTTTCGCGTTGGCCTTGGCCTTCTCCAGCAGCTCCATCCCGGATTCGCGGATCAGCTCGTGGTACTGGAAGTCCGGCGACATCCAACGGTCGTCCACGGCGTGGACGCAGACCACGGCGAGTTTCTGCCGGGCAGCGCGCTCCAGCGCCCACGTCAGCGCGGCCTCGCTGCCCGCCGAACCGTTGATGCCGACGACGATTGGTTTACTCATGCTGAATCCTGCTCTTTTCCATAGCGTGAACGTTGACGTGACCTCTACGGTGGTCCCGGCAGCGCACCCTTCTGTGACCACTGCTGAGACCGCTGCATAGGCCGTTGCTTAGCGGCCGCTGCACCTTGGCATGACTCGCCGGCAGCCCCGGGGCTCTGCCGACAATTCAGTGTGACCCGGCCCCCGGCGCCCGGTTAGGGCCTTAAGCCCCACAACATCCGCCTAGAAGCCGGTCGGTTCGGTCTCGAATTCGGGCTCCCGGGGCGGCCCCTCGTGGTGCACCGGGCGCAGCGCGTCGGTGTGCTCAAGCCAGATCAGTGCGTCGTAGCGCTCCCCCATCCGGGTCGGGACGTAGTTCCCTTGCTCCCGTTCCGGGTGGTAGACCACGCCGATCGCGCGGTGGCCCAGCCAGGTCGCAAGCCATGGTCCGGTCCGGTCGTCGCCGAACTCCAGCACCGCGGGCACGCCCAGGGCCTCGTGCAGGAAATCCTCGTGGCTGCCCGGTCGCGCCGGGGGCACGGGCATGATCCGCTCCGGCGTCCCCCAGGAGTCGGCGGCGATGACCGCACCGCGGTGCGCGGCGAAGCCCACGAGCAGGACACCGTCGAGGGCGTGCCGCTCCCGCAGCAGCTGGCCGACGTTGACCAGGCCGTCCTGCGCCATGTCCGTGGCACGCGCATCGCCCACGTGGGTGTTGTGCTCCCAGATGATGCCCTTGGAGGCTGCGCCCAGGTGCCTGCTCAACCGGTCAATGGTGTCTGCCATGTGGTGGTCCCGGACGTTCCAGGACTGTCGGTCGCCGCGGACCATGATCCGGTAGTAGTGTTCGGCGTTCGCGGCGACCTCGGCGTTTTGGACGGCGTCGAACGCTTCCTCATCGTGGTCTCCCGGGGTGAACACGCGGCTCCGTACTTCGCTGAGCAGTGCCACGACGTCGGCCTCGCAGGAGTTGGGGACCAGCCGGGTGCTCCACGCGTACTGGTGCGGGTCCTCGTGGTGCGGCAGGAAGCACTGCCAGGCGCGCATCGCGGCGGGAACGGCGTCGGGCAGGTGCTCCTCGAGCCAGGCGATGATCTCGCGCAGCGAGTCCCAGAGCGAGTACACGTCCAGGCCGTAAAACCCGACCCGTTCGGGCAGCGGGCGGCGCGAGTTCCAGGTGCGCAGCCAGTCCAGGAAGCCGGCCACTTCCTCGTTCGCCCACATCCAGGTGGGCCAGCGCTGGAAACCGGCGAGGAGCGCATGGACGCCCTGGTCCTGCCCGTGCTGTCCGCGCACCCACTGGTTGATCCGCCAGCAGTCGGGCCAATCCCCTTCCACGCCGATCCAGGTGTAACCCTGCTCCTCGATCAGCCGGCGGCTAAGCGTGGCCCGCCAGGTGTAGAACTCGTGGGTGCCGTGCGAGGCTTCCCCGATCGCCGTGAACCGGCACCCGGCGGCCCGCCGCACCAGCCCGTCAAGGTCCCGTTCGGTGCGGAGGGGACGCGCAAGGGAATGGATCTCGCCCAGGACGGACGACTTGGTGACGCTGCCCGGGTTCACCGCGGGTCCCCAATCTCGATCCGCTCCAGGTGCTCCGGGACCCTGGCCCGCCACCCCAGTTCGCGTTTGATCCGGACCCGCAGCGCGTCCGAGGAGTCGGGCTCGCCGTGCGTGATGTACGTCATCCGCGGCTCCTGCGGCGCGGCCCGCATCCAGTTGATCAGCCCGTCTGTGTCGGCGTGCGCGGACAGGTTCTCCATCTGGATGACTTCGGCCCGGATCTTGACGTCCTCGCCGTAGATCCGGACCTCGCGCTCGCCCGCGGCCAGCGCCGCGCCGCGGGTGCCCCCGGCCTGGTAGCCGCTGAGAATGAGGGCGTTCTTGGGGTCCGGGCCGTAGGCCGCGAGGTGGTGCAGGATCCTGCCGCCGGTGAGCATCCCGCTGGCGGAGATGATGATCATTGGCCCGCCGCGCAAGTTCAGCAGCTTGGAGTCGTCCACGCTGCGGGTGAGCTTGGCGAGGCTGTACATGTTCTTGTATTCGTCCCGGGTGAGCCGGTGTTCCTCGGGGTGCCGCTGATACATGTCGGAGGCGTCGATCGCCATCGGGCTGTTGAGGTACACCGGAATGTCCGGGATGGCGTTCCTGCGCCGGAGCCGGGACAGGTACAGCATGAGCGTCTCGGCCCGTCCGACGGCGAACGCGGCAAACATCACCACCCCGCCGCGTTTGGCGACGCGCGTGATGATCTCCCCAAGCTGCTGCTCCGGATCCAGCGTGGAGTGCTTGCGGTTGCCGTAGGTGGACTCCGTGACAAGCACGTCGACGGCGCCCAGCGGTCGCGGCGGGAACATGAACGGATCATCGGAGCGGCCTAGGTCGCCGGTGAAGTGCACCGACTGGGAGCCGAACCTGACGTGCACCTGCGCCGCGCCCAGGATGTGACCGGCAGGCACGAAGGTCATTTCCATGCCGCCGCCAAGATCCAGCGGATCGTCGAAGTCGCGGATCTTGAAGCTGTTCAGCGACTTGACCGCATCCGCTGTGGTGTACAGCGGCAGCGCCGGGCTGTGCCGGGTGGAGCCGCGGTGCGTCGCGTAACGCGCCTCCTCCTCCTGCAGGTAGCCGCTGTCCGGCAGGATCAGCTTGCAGAGCTCGGTGGTCCCGTCGGTGGCATAGACCGGCCCGGCGAAGCCGTCCCGAACCAGCGCCGGGACGTAGCCGGTGTGGTCCAGGTGCGCGTGCGTGAGGACGACGGCGTCGATCGAGCGGGGCGGCACCGGGAACGGCAGGCGGTTGCGTTCGCGGCTGCGCTTGTAGCCCTGGAACAGCCCGCAGTCGACCAGAACCCGGCGGCCGCCGGCTTCGAGCATGTAGCGGGAGCCGGTCACGGTGTCAGTTGCACCGAAAAACCGGAGGGTCGGCTGCTCGTGTTTCATGGTGCTTCCGTTCCCGAGTCCGTCAACCCCACCTTCCGCGCAATCCCGGCCCCCACCTAGGGCCGAAAGTCACGAGCACCCGGCGGCTGGGAGCCACGGCTGGTCCGGCCTGCCTGAGCCGCCCCGGTAGGCTTTTTCCGGCAGGCTCTCCGGGCAGGCCTTCGGGCGGGGAACACAAACCGGACTCCGCCAACCCAGTGGCAAGGACTACGCATGAACAAGAAACCGCTCCCAGCTGCCCCGGTTCCCGGCCTGCCCTGGGCGGACCGTCCGTGGACCAGGCACTACAGCCCGGGCGTACCCGCCGACCTCAAGCTCCCCAAGGGTTCCCTCGTGGACCTGATGGAGGCCTCCGTCCGGCGCTTCGGAGCCAAGACGGCGCTCGAGTTCTTCGGGGCGACCACCAGCTACCGGGAACTCGGGACGCAGATCAGCCGGGCGGCCGCCGGGCTGAAGAAACTCGGTGTGAAGGCCGGTGACCGGGTTGCCCTGGTCCTGCCGAACTGCCCGCAGCACGTGATCGCCTTCCACGCGGCGCTGCGGCTCGGCGCCGTCGTGGTGGAGCACAACCCGCTCTACACGGACCGTGAACTGCGGCACCAGTTCGAGGACCACGGCGCCGCCGTCGCCATCGTCTGGGACAAGGCGGTGGACCGGGTGCTGCAGCTGCCGGCCGACGTCGGGCTGCGCAGCGTCGTCTCAGTCGGGCTGATCCCCGCGATGCCGCTGGCCAAGYGGCTCGCGCTGCGGCTGCCGCTCCCGGCGGCCCGCAAGGCACGGGCCGCCCTGGCCGCCGGCAAACCCGCGCCCCGGGTGCACAACGGCGTGCGGCGGTCTGTCCTGCCGTGGGACGACCTCCTCAAGGCCGGCGAGCTCAAGAAGCGGTACCCGCGCCCCGCACCGGAGGACCTCGCGGTGCTGCAGTACACCAGCGGCACCACCGGTGAACCGAAGGGCGCCATGCTCACGCATGCGAACCTCCAGGCCAACGCCGCCCAGGGGCGGGCTTGGGTCCCCGGCCTCAAGGACGGGCGCGAAACCGTGTACGCCGTGCTGCCCATGTTCCACGCCTACGGACTGACCCTGTGCATGACCTTTGCGCTGAGCATTGGCGCGCGGCTGGTGCTCTTCCCCAAGTTCGACGTCGACCTGGTGCTCAAGGCGTACCGGAAGTCCCCGGCCACCTTCCTGCCCGCCGTCCCGCCGATCTATGAACGGATCGCGGCCGGAGCGGCACGGCAGGGCATCAGCCTCAAGGGAATCCGGTTCTCTATTTCCGGGGCGATGAACCTTCCGGTGGCGACCGTGGAGACGTGGGAAAAGGCTACCGGCGGCTACCTGATCGAAGGGTACGGGCTGACGGAGACCTCGCCGATCTCGATCGGCAACCCGTTCGGCCCCAGCCGCAAGCCGGGCACAGTGGGAGTCCCGTTCCCGCTCACCGACATCCGCGTGGTGGACCCGCAGAACGTCAGGATCGACCGCGCCCCGGGCGAGGCGGGCGAGCTGCTGATCCGTGGACCCCAGGTCTTCGCCGGCTATTGGAACCGGCCGCAGGAGACAGAGGAGGCCCTGCTGGAGGGCGGCTGGTTCCGCACCGGCGACATCGTCTCGGTAGATAAGGACCACTTCGTCACTATCCGGGACCGGATCAAGGAACTGATCATCACCGGCGGCTTCAACGTCTCGCCAACCGAGGTGGAGGACGTCCTCGCCGAGTTCCCCGGCGTCGCGGAGGTCTCAGTGGTTGGGCTGCCCAGGCCAGGCGGCGGGGAGGACGTGGTGGCCGCCGTCGTGCCCGCCGCGGGGAGCCGCCTCGACACGGGGGCACTCCTGGACTTCGCGCGCGGGCACCTGGCGGCCTACAAGGTTCCCCGGCGCGTGGAGGTACTGGACGTTCTGCCGCGCTCGCTGATCGGCAAGGTCCTGCGCCGGGAGATCCGGGACAGGCTGGTGGCCGGCCGTTAGGGCGGGTACTTCCCGGCGGGAAGTACCCGCCGGTGGCGGAGGCGGCCCAGCTGCCGGGTCGCTGGGAACCCGGCAGCCAGCGGTCCCATCTCAGGCGTCCTGGTCGCGGCCCCTGGCAGTTGTGCCGCGGCGGACGGTGGCGGTCGGTGACCGGCCGTTGTCCCCCGGACGCTGATGGTGGCACCAGAATGCGGGGACGTCCTTGGAAAAAGCTGGGACCACGACGTCGCGGCGCTTGCGTGCGCTGCCGACGGGCCCGCCGCCGGTCCCTCGACGCAGATCCCTCGCGGCGCTCCGGGCCTGCTGGTAGGCCCGCTACAGGCCAAAAGGTAGTGTGCTTGAGTAGAGGTGCGCCAGCCTGAACGGGCGGCGTCTGCAGAAGGGAAGTTGACGTGACTCGTAAGGCTCCGCGCATTGAGGAAACCGAGGAAAAGGACCTGGAGGTCGGCGACGGGCCGAAGCACTGGGCCGCCGGGGTCCCGGGTGTCTACCATTCCATGAAGCCTGCCGTTGAGCAGATGGGCCTGAACCGCACGCGCAAGACGGTCATGAAGATGAACCAGAAGGACGGCTTCGACTGCCCGAGCTGCGCGTGGCCGGATCCGCATCACCGCAAGGCCTTCGAATTCTGCGAAAACGGCGCCAAGGCCGTCACCTGGGAAGCGACTCCGGTGGTCATCCCGACGTCGTTCTGGGCAGAGCACTCGGTGAGTGAACTGCGCAACCGCTCGGACTACTGGCTTGGCATGCAGGGCCGGCTCACCGAACCGGTTTATAAGCCCAGCGGCGAAGACCACTACAAGCCGATCAGCTGGGATGAGGCCATCCGGATCATCACCGAGAAGCTCAAGGGCCTGGACTCCCCGGACGAGGCCTCCTTCTACACCAGCGGCCGCACCTCCAACGAGGCAGCTTTCCTCTACCAGCTGCTGGTCCGCGGTTACGGCACCAACAACCTGCCGGACTGCTCGAACATGTGCCACGAGTCGTCCGGCTGGGCGATGGGCCAGACAATCGGCATCGGCAAGGCCACGGTCAACTTCGACGACTACGCCGACGCGGACTTGATCATCATCATGGGCCAGAACCCGGGCACGAACCACCCGCGCATGCTCACCGAACTGGAGAACTGCAAGCACAACGGCGGCGAGATCGTCGCCGTCAACCCGCTCCCCGAGGCGGGCCTGCACCGGTACAAGAACCCGCAGAAGATCAAGGGCATCATCGGCCGCGGCACCTCAATCGCCGACCAGTTCATGCACATCCGGATCGGCGGGGACATGGCCCTGCTGCAGGCCGTGTCCAAGCGCGTGCTCGACGCCGAGGCGAAGAACCCCGGCACCGTCCTGGACCACGCCTTCCTCGCCGAGCACTGCGAAGGGCTCGAGGAGCTCAAGGAACACCTGGCCCTGCTCGACGAGCAGGCAGTGCTGGAAGCCACCGGCCTGCGCACCGAGGAGATCGACGAACTCGCCGCCCGCTACCTGAAGGCCGACAAGGTCATCATCACCTGGGCCATGGGGGTCACGCAGCAGAAGAAGGGCGTGGCCACCATCAAGGAGATCATCAACCTGCTCCTGCTCCGCGGCAACATGGGCAAGCCCGGCGCTGGCGCCTCCCCGATCCGCGGCCATTCCAATGTGCAGGGCGACCGCACCATGGGTATCTGGGAGCAGATGCCGCAGTCCTTCATGGAAGCCCTCGGCGAGGAATTCGACTTCGAACCGCCCCGCGAGCACGGTGTCGACGCCGTCGAGACCATCAACAAGATGCAGGACGGCGAGATCAAGGTGTTCATGGCGATGGGCGGCAACTTTGTCGGCGCCATTTCCGACACCAACGCCGCCGAGGCGGCCGTGGCGGGGACGGAGATGTCCATCCAGGTCTCCACCAAGCTCAACCGCTCGCACGTGGTGACCGGCGCGGAAGCCCTGATCCTGCCTACCATGGGCCGGTCCGAGATCGACATCCAGGAATCCGGCGAGCAGTTCGTCTCCGTGGAGGACACGGTGTGCGCCGTGCACCCCTCGTGGGGCAGCGTGGAGCCCGTCTCGCACCACCTGCTTTCCGAACCGGCGATCCTCAGCCGCCTCGGCAAAGCCCTCGTGGGCGACAAGATCAAGGCGGACTGGGACGGCTACGAGAAGAACTACGACCTGATCCGGGACCACATCTCGCGGGTCGTCGGCGGCTGCAAGGACTACAACACCCGGATCCGCCAGGAAGGCGGCTTCATCCTCGAGAACGGCCCCCGGGACTCCCGCACCTTCCCGACGCCGACCGGCAAGGCCGTGCTCACCGTGAACGAGCTCGAGCACGTGGAGCGGCCGGAGGGCACCCTGATCCTGCAGACCATGCGGTCCCACGACCAGTTCAACACCACCATCTACGGCCATAACGACCGCTACCGCGGGATCAAGAAGGGCCGCCACGTGGTGTTCGTGAATCCGGAGGACCTGAACGAGCTGGGCCTGGCCGACGGGCTTTTCGTGGACATCCACGGGCAGTACCAGGACGGTGTCGAGCGGGTGCTGCGCAAGTTCCGCGTCGTCTCCTACCCGACGGCCCGCGGTTGCGCCGCCGCGTACTACCCGGAGGCCAACGTGCTGGTGCCGCTGAACCACACGGCGGAGGGCAGCAACACGCCGATCTCCAAGGCCGTCATCGTCCGGCTCGAGCCGAGCCTTGACCAGACCCCGGACAGC
Organism: Arthrobacter sp. 01T414; assembly: GCF_056398965.1. NCBI lineage: Bacteria > Bacillati > Actinomycetota > Actinomycetes > Micrococcales > Micrococcaceae > Arthrobacter > Arthrobacter sp. 01T414. Next base: position 424,106 of record NZ_JBFTQK010000002.1, read on the forward strand.
CCGTCCCGGCTGCACATGGCCCCGGGCGTCATGGCGCCGGCCTAAGCGGGCACCGGCCTAAGCGGTGGCCGGCCTGAGCGGTGGGACATGTCCCTTGGAGAGGCTCGAGCACTTCGGGGGACATGCTCATTCCCGGCCTTGGCCACTGGACATAATGCGCATATGTCCATCCTTGGCAGCCAAGGAGGGACATGTCCCTCCGGAAGGCTCAAACCACATCGGGGACATGCCCGACGTCGGCCGCGGCCACTGGACATAATGCGCATATGTCCATTCTTGGCCGCCAAGGAAGGGCATGTCCCTCAGGAAGGCTCAAACCACATCGGGGAACATGCCCGACGTGCGCCGCAGCCACTGGACATAATGCGCATATGTCCATCCTTGGCGGCCAAAAAGGGGCATGTCCCTCAGGAAGGCTCAAACCACATCGGGGGACATGCCCATTCCCGGCCTTGGCCAGTGGACATAATGCGGATATGTCCACCCTTGGCTGCCAAGGAAGGGCATGTCCCCCTGGGGTGCTACAGCGCTACGCCACCCGGCCAGCTACTGGGCCCGCTTGGCCCAGCCCTTCTCGTCAGGGCCGCCGGACTCGCCGTGCTCGCACAGCTCGATGACCTTGTTGGACGCGGCGTGCACCGCCTCCTGGGTGCTCTTCCGGCCGTTGGTGGATGCCGTACCCGCAGCGAAGCCGACGATGAAGGCGCTGACGGCGTCTGCGTGCGGCCCGACCGCCTTCACGGATTCTTCCGCGACTTCCACGAGCTTCTCGTGGTCGACTTCCAGGTCAAGGATCTGCAGGGCCTGGATCAGGCGGGCGCTCCAGTGCCGCAGCGCGCTGTCTTCTTCTCGGGGCAAGGTCATCTGCTACTCCTCATGCTCGGGTGCTCGGGTCAATCGGCTGTCCCTCAAGGGGTAGCACCGATTCCGGCCAAGGTGCAACGCGACACAGCCGGTGCCGCCAAGTCACCGGCCCTCCGACCACCAGCTCCCCCGGCGGTCAACTCCCCCGACCATCAACTCCACAGGGCAACGTGGAACTTTGAGCCACGGCGCTCCAGCCCGCGCGAGCCGCCGCGGGCAACCATGGCCGCCGTGGCATCGGCGGTCCCGACGAAGCGCTGCAGGGTCTGGGCCATGCTGGTGGTCCTGTGCTGGTCCAGCGTGCTGGCCCACCACAGGCCGGGCACCGGGGTTCCGGCGACGGGCAACCGCACCAGCATGCCGTCGGCGACCTCGGCCTGGACGATGTGGCCCAGGGCCAGCATGGTTCCCTCCCCCGCCCGTGCGGCGGCCAGGGCCTCCGTCTCGCTGCTGAGTCTGATGATCTCCGGCACGACTCCCAGCGAGGCGAGCCAGCGGCCCTCCTCCGCGCTCTCCAGGATGCCCGCGGGACCGGTGAACCAGGGCCTGCCCAACAGCCGCTCCACGGCCAGCGGGCCGTGTGCCCGCCCCAGCGGGTCCGCCGGGGCCGCCACGAAAACCCGCTGGTAGCGGAGGAACGGGACAGAGTGGAGGCCCGGGACGGGCGCGGAACTCCCGGGGTGCCCCGGCGGCCTGGCCCCCAGGGCGATGTCATAGGCACGCTCCAGCAGGAGCCCGGCCAGGTCCTCGGCAGCCTCGGCGACGACATCCACCGAGGCGCCCGGGACCCGCTTGGTGAACAGGTCCAGCAACCGACCGGCGGCGTGCTCGGCAAACGGCGCAGTGGCCGCGATTCTCAGCCGTCCGGCGTCGTTCTTGGCGTTACCGACCTCCCAGCGGGCCTGGTCCGCGAGCCCGACAATATCCTGCGCGTAGTCCGCCAGGGCCCGGCCGCCGGGCGTCAGGGTGATCCCGCCCGAGGCCCGCACGAACAAGGGATCCCCCAGGTCCTGCCGGAGCGCCGCGAGGGCCGCGGAAACGGCGGGCTCGCTGACGCCCAAGGCCGCCGCGGCGGCGTGCAGGGAACCGAGGCGTGCCACCAGCGCGAACGTCCGCAACTGGCTCAACGTCATCGACACGGCTTCATAACCTTTCGCTTATGACGATGTTGACACCCTCCTTGGGGCGGGGCAAGACTGACGCTAAATCGGCGCCGCGCGACGATGCCTGCGCCCTGGAGTGAGGTGAGACTATGCAGATTCCGGCTCCATTCGACTATGTTCGGGCCACCACGGTGGAGAACGCCCTTGAGCTTCTGGCACGCCACGGCCCCGAGTCCCGGGTGGTTGCCGGCGGCCACAGCCTGCTGCCGATGATGAAGCTCCGGCTGTCGCGGCCCGAATGGCTGATCGACATCAACGACCTCTTCGAGCTTGACTTCATCCTGCGCGACGGCGGGGAGCTGCGCATCGGCGCCCTGACCCGCCACTCCACGCTGCTGGAATCGGACGAAATTGCCGGGCTGTTCCCGATTGTGCGGGACGCGGAGCTGGTGATCGCCGACCCGGTGGTCCGCAACCGCGGCACCATCGGCGGTTCGCTGTGCCAGGCCGACCCGGCTGAGGATCTCTCCACGGTGTGCGCCGTCCTCGGCGCCGCGGCCGCGGTCCGCGGCCCGGCCGGCGAGCGCGTCCTGTCCATGCCGGACTTCCACCGCGGCCCGTACCAGACGGCCGTCGGCCCGGACGAGCTGCTGTGCGAAGTCCGCATCCCCATCAAGGCCCGCTCGTCCAGCGCCTACGAGAAGGTGGAGCGGCGCGTGGGCGACTGGGCCGTGGGGGCCGCCGGGGCGTCCGTGACGCTCGCGGAGGACGGCAGCATTGCCGAGGCCGCCGTCGGGCTCACCGCACTGGGCCTGGACCACACGGTTGAGGAAGCCGCCGGGCTGTTGCGCGGCAAGCACCCCTCCGAGGAACTGTTCGCCGACGCCGGCCGACTCGCCGCCGAGGCCTGCGACCCGGTGGCGGACCAGCGCGGACCGGTCGACTACAAACGGCACCTCGCCGACGAACTCACCCGGCGCGTCCTGCGGCGCGCCTGCGCCCGGGCCGCCGGGCAACCCGAGCAGCCGGTCAACCAGCAACAGGAAGGCTGAAGCGCATGCAGATCAGCATGACCGTGAACGGCAACGAAGTAACGTCCGAGATTGAACCGCGCGTGCTCCTGGTCCACTACATCCGCGAGGTGCTCGGACTGACCGGCACCCACTGGGGCTGCGACACGAGCAACTGCGGAACCTGCGTGGTCCTGATGGACGGCCAGCCCGTGAAGTCCTGCACCGTCCTGGCGGCGATGGCCGCCGGACACGACATCCGGACAGTCGAGGGACTCGCCGCCGGGACCACGCTGGACCCGGTGCAACAGGGCTTCATGGAGGAGCACGGGCTGCAGTGCGGCTTCTGCACGCCGGGCATGATGCTCACAGCCCGCGCCCTGCTGGACAAGAACCCGCACCCGGACGAGGGCGAGATCCGCCAGGCCATCTCCGGCCAGATCTGCCGGTGCACGGGCTACGCGACGATCGTCCGCTCGGTGCTGTGGGCTGCGGCCCATCCGGCGGACGGGGCCGACCCGGGCGAAGGAGCCGACGAGGTCCTCGACGGGACCGACACCGTTGTGGCGGACGTCGCCACGGAAACCGAAGACGCAGAGGTGAAGGCATGACCGTCATCCATGAGCGGGAGAACAACCCCGCCGCCGGCGACGCGGACCGTCCGATCGGCTACGGCCGCATCCAGCGCAAGGAAGACCCCCGCTTCGTCCGCGGCAAGGGCCACTACATCGACGACCTCGTCCTGCCCGGCATGCTGCACGGCGCGATCCTGCGTGCCCCGGTGGCGCACGCCCGGCTGGTGTCGATCGACACCACCAACGCCCTGGCGCACCCCAAGGTCCTCGCCGTCATCACCGGCAAGGACCTCGAGGGCCTCAAGCTGGCCTGGGCTCCCACGCTCTCCGCCGACGTGCAGGCGGTTCTCGTGACGGACAAGGTCCGGTTCCAGGGGCAGGAGGTCGCGTTTGTCGTGGCCGAGGACCGTTACGCCGCCCGGGACGCGCTGGAGCTGATCGACGTCGAATACGACATGCTGCCGCCACTGGTCGATGCGCGCAGGGCACTCGACGCCGACGCCCCGCTCATCAGGGACGAAATCGAGGGCCGGACGGACAACAAGATCTTCGATTGGGAGATGGGGGACGCGGCCGAGACCGACGCCGTGTTCGCGGGCGCGGACGTCGTGGTCAGCCAGGAGATGGTGTACCCCCGAGTGCACCCGGCTCCGATGGAGACCTGCGGCGCCGTGGCCGACTTCGACGCCGTCAACGGCAAGCTGACCCTGTACGAGACGACGCAGGCCCCGCACGCGCACCGGACGCTGTTCGCGATCGTGGCCGGCATCCCGGAACACAAGATCCGGATCGTCTCCCCCGACATTGGCGGCGGTTTCGGCAACAAGGTCGGCATCTACCCCGGCTACATCCTCGCGGTGGTCGGCTCCATCGTCACCGGCAAACCGGTCAAGTGGGTGGAGGACCGCTCGGAGAACCTGATGTCCACCTCCTTCGCCCGCGACTACATCATGCAGGGCGAGATCGCCGCGACGAAGGACGGCAAGATCCTGGCCCTGCGCACCAACGTGCTGGCCGACCACGGCGCCTTCAACGCCACCGCCCAGCCCACCAAAAACCCGGCCGGCTTCTTCTCCATCTTCACCGGCAGCTACGACCTGCAGGCCGCCCACTGCAAGGTCACCGGCGTCTACACCAACAAGGCACCCGGCGGCGTGGCCTACGCCTGCTCCTTCCGGGTCACCGAAGCCGTGTACCTCGTGGAGCGGATGGTGGACGTCCTGGCCCGGAAGCTGGACATGGACCCGGCGGAGCTCAGGCTGAAGAACTTCATCAAACCCGAGCAGTTCCCCTACGCCAACAAGACCGGCTGGGTCTACGACTCCGGCAACTACGAGGCGGCCATGCGGAAGTCCATGCAGCTGGCCGGCTATGAGGAGCTGCGGCGCGAACAACAGGAGAAGCGCACCAGGGGCGAACTGATGGGCATCGGCATTTCCTTCTTCACCGAGGTTGTCGGCGCCGGGCCGCGCAAGCACTTCGACATCGTCGGCCTGGGCATGGCCGACGGCGCCGAACTGCGGGTGCACCCCACCGGCAAGGCCGTCGTGCGGCTGTCCGTGCAAAGCCAGGGGCAGGGCCACGAGACCACCTTCGCCCAGATCGTCGCGGAGGAACTCGGCATCCCGCCGGAGAACATCGACGTCGTCCACGGCGACACGGACCAGACACCGTTCGGCCTGGGCACCTACGGGAGCCGCTCGACGCCGGTCAGCGGCGGCGCCGTGGCGCTGGTGGCGCGCAAGGTGCGGGAGAAAGCGAAACTGATCGCCGCGGCCATGCTGGAGACCCGCCCCGAAGACCTGGAATGGGAGAAGGGCCGCTGGTTCGTCAAGGGCGACCCCACAGCCGGGAAGACCATCGAGGACATCGCCATGGCGGCCCACGGCACCATGACCCTGCCCGAAGGCGTCGACGGCAACCTGGATGCGGAGGTCACCTACGACCCGCCCAACCTGACCTTCCCGTTCGGCGCCTACATCTGCGTGGTCGACGTCGACCCTGGCACCGGCCACGTCAAGGTGCGGCGGTTCATCGCGGTGGACGACTGCGGGACCCGTATCAACCCGATGATCATCGAAGGCCAGGTGCACGGCGGCCTGACCGACGGGGTCGGGATGGCCCTGATGGAGATCATCGAGTTCGACCCGGACGGCAACAACCTGGGCGGCTCGTTCATGGACTACCTCATCCCCACGGCCATGGAGGTCCCGGACTGGGAGACCGGCTTCACGGTCACACCGTCCCCGCACCACCCCATCGGCGCCAAGGGGATCGGCGAATCCGCCACGGTCGGCTCACCCCCGGCGATCGTGAACGCCGTGGTCGACGCGCTGGCGCCGTTCGGCGTCGTGCACATGGACATGCCGTGCACGCCGGCCCGGGTCTGGGCCGCCATGCAGGGCCGGGCAACGCCGCCGATCTGAGATGACCACCGCCGCAGACTCCATCTCCGCACGGGCCGGCGAACTCGCCGCCCGCCGCGAGCCGTTCGTGCACGCCACGGTGGTCCGCGCCCAGCATCCCACCAGCGCCCGCGCCGGGGACACCGCCCTGGTGCTGCCCGGCGGGGACATCCAGGGCTTCGTCGGCGGGAACTGCGTCGAGTCCTCGGTCCGCGAATACGGCCTGCAGGTGCTCGCCTCCGGGGAACCCCTGTTGCTGCGCGTGCTGCCCGGCGAACCGTCCAGGCACACGGAGGACGGCGCCGTGGAGGTGTCCAACCCGTGCCTGAGCGGCGGAGCGATCGAAATCTTCCTCCAGCCGCGCCTCCCCGCGCCACGGGTCGTGGTGGTGGGGACGACGCCGGTGGCGCAGGCGCTCGCGGCGCTGGGGTCCGGTGTGGGGTTCGACGTCGAACTCGCCGACGGCGGCTCCGCTGAGCCGCGCGCGGGCGACGCCGCCCTGATCGTCGCCTCGCACGGCAAGGCGGAGGAGGGTGCCCTCGAGGCCGCACTGCGCGCCGGAGTCCCCTACGTCGCCCTGGTGGCGAGCGAAACCCGGGGCGCCGCCGTGCTGGACTCGCTCGAGGTCGACGATGTGCTGCGCTCGCGGGTGTACACCCCCGCGGGCCTGCAGCTGGGCGCCCGCACCCCCGGGGAAATCGCCGTGTCCATCCTCGCCCAGCTGGTGCAGGAACGGGCCGCGGCCCGTGCGCAGGCACAGAACGCTGCACAGAACAGCGCGCAAGCCGGCGGGGTTCCTGCGCCGTCGACGCCGCAGCCGGAAACCGCGGTGGACCCGGTGTGCGGCATGTCGGTCCCGGCGGTCGAATCGTCACTGCAGCTCGAGCACAACGGCGTCACCGTCTACTTCTGCTCGCCCGGCTGCCGCGCGGCCTTCCGCAAGGATCCGGAGCGCTATGCCCTCAGCACCTGATTCGACCCTCCCGGCAGGCACCGCGGCCGTCATCCTGGCGGCCGGCGGGTCGGCGCGCCTGGGCCGGCCCAAGCAGCTGCTGCCCTACGGCGACGGCGTGCTGCTGGACGCCGCGCTCGCGACGGCCCGGCGCTGCGGGTTCGCGCAGACTGTGCTGGCGCTCGGCGGATCCGCCGAGGAAGTCCTCGGTGCGGTGGACACCACGGGCTGCGAGGTGGCGCTCAACCCGGACTACGGCCAGGGATGTTCGTCCTCGATCGCCGCCGCTATGGGAGTGCTGCGGCCGGACACCGAGGCGGTGGTCCTGCTGCTGGGCGACCAGCCCGGCGTCCGGGCGGAGAGCGTGGCGCCGCTGCTGCGGGCGCTGGGCCGGTCCGACGGCCCGTTGGCCGCCGTGTGCCGCTACGACGACGGCGTGGGCCATCCCCTCGCGTTCAGCCGGCGGCTGCTGCCGGAGCTGGCCTCGTTGCACGGGGACAAGGCCGTGTGGAAGCTGCTGGAGCAGCGGGCGGACGACGTCGTCGAGGTTCCCACGCCGGGCCTCATCCCCCTCGACGTCGACACCGAAGAGGACTACCGGCGGGTGCTGGCCGAGCTGCAGGGGGCCGGATGAACACGGCAGCCCGGCACGGCGCGGAGGACGAGGTGCAGCGGAGGATCCCCGACGTCGCCTCGCTGATGGCGGCCCTGGACCAGCACGACTACCTGGCTGACACCGGGCTGGCCACCGCGCTGTTCCTGGCGGTGCGGCTGCCGCAGCCCATCCTGCTCGAGGGCGAGGCCGGCGTGGGCAAGACGGAGGCAGCCAAGACGCTGGCGCTGCTGCTGGACACCCCGCTGTACCGGCTGCAGTGCTACGAGGGTATCGACGCGGGAGAAGCGCTTTACGAGTGGAACCACCAGCGCCAGCTGCTGGGGATCCGGCTGGCCGAGGCGCGCGATGCCGAGGTCGGCGAGGCTGAACTGTTCGGTCCTCAATACCTCCTGCGCCGGCCGCTGCTGCAGGCCATCGAACACCCGGGGCCGCGTCCGGCCGTGCTGCTGCTGGACGAGATTGACCGCGCCGACGCCGAGTTCGAGGCGTTCACCTTTGAGTTGCTGGCAGAGGCCTCGGTCACTATCCCCGAGCTGGGCACCATCCGCGCCACGCATCCGCCCATCGTCGTGCTGACCTCCAACCGCACCCGTGACCTGCACGACGCGCTGACCCGCCGCTGCCTGTACCACTGGATCGATTACCCGGGCCCGGCCCGGATTGCCGAGATTGTGCGCCGCCGGGTGCCCGCCAGCAGCGGCCCGCTGGCGTTGCAGGCCGCAGCGGTGATCACTCGGCTGCGCAGCCTGGACCTGGCGAAGCCGCCTGGCATCTCCGAGGCCATCGACTGGGTGTCCGCGCTCGCGGTGCTGGGCATCGAGCGGATCGACGCCGCGACGGCCGAACGGACCCTGGGTTCGATCGTGAAGAACCGCGACGACTTGGAACTGGTGGGCTCCCGCGGCGCGGCCTGGCTGGTGGACGGCACCGATGACTGACCCGACGCCAAAATTCCCGCAGGCGGCCACGGCTGAGACGCTAACTGCCGGGCCGCCGACTGCCGGGCCGCCGACTGCCGGGCCGCCGTTCGTCGAGGCTGCTTCCCTGGCCGCGTCCTTCATCACGGCCCTGCGCGGCGCGGGAGTCACGTGCTCGCCGGACCGGGCGGCCAGGCTGGCGGTGGCGCTGCGGCTTGTCCCGCCGACGTATCTGGAGCGGCTGTACTGGACCCTGCGGGTGGTGCTGGTCTCCAGCCGTGAGCAGTTACCGGTGTTCGACGCCGTGTTTGACGCCGTTTTCCGGGGCGGCTTCGACCCCGCCGCCGCGCTGGAGCGCCACGCCGGCCAACCCGTCCCTGTCCCGGCGGCGCCGCCGGCGGACGGCGCCCGGCCCAAGGCCGCCGCCGGCACCGGACGCGAGACCGAGCACCGCTACACAGCCGGGCGGCAGCACCCCGCCGTGGCTTCGGTCCAGGACGACGCCGGAGACCGGCGCGGACCCGAGCGCGAGGCGGTGCTGGCGATGGCCTCCACCGAAGAGCACCTGCACGCGATGAACTTTGCCGAGCTCACCGACGCGGAAGCCGCCGAGATCCGCCGCCTGGCCGGCCGGATCCTGCTTTCGACGCCCGTGCGCTTGAGCCGGCGTACACGCAAGTCGGTGCACAGTAGCGCGCGCCTGGACATCCGGGCCACCGTGCGGGCGGCCCGGCGCTCCGGCTATGACTCCCCCAGGCTCCTTTACGCCCGGCGCCGCCAACTCAGGCGCAAGCTGGTGCTGCTGTGCGATGTCTCCGCGTCGATGGAAGCCTATTCCCGGATCTTCCTCGCGCTGCTGCAGGGAGCAGTCACGACCGCTGGGGCCGAGGCCTTCGTCTTCTCCACCAGGCTGACACGCCTGACCCGGCAACTGGCCCAGCGCGATCCCGACCTGGCACTTGCCCGCGCAGCCGCCACCGCGCCGGACTGGGCCAGCGGCACCAGGATCGCCGCGTGCCTCCGGGACTTCGTCGACGAACACGGCCGCCGCGGCCTAGCGCGCGGAGCCGTGGTGGTGGTTTTCTCCGACGGCTGGGCGCAGGAGGATCCGGAGCAGATCGCGGCCCAGATGGCGAGATTGCGCAGGCTCGCGCACCGGGTGGTCTGGGTGAACCCGCGGAAGGCGGCGCCGCACTACCAGCCGCTGGCCGGCGGCATTGCCGCCGCACTGCCCTACTGCGACGCGTTCGTCAGCGGGCACAGTTATGTGGCACTGGCGGAGCTGGCTGCGGCCATCCGCGGCGACGGCCCGGCCGGTCCGGAAGGACATGCAGTGGGAAGACAAGGGATCGAAAGTCAAGGGAGCAGCTAATGCAGATCGACAGCAGTTTCTCGGTGGTCGCACCGATCGGCAAGGTCTGGGACACGCTGATGGATTTCGAACGGGTGGCCGGCTGCCTTCCGGGTGCCCAGATCCTGAACAAGCTCTCCGACGACGCCTACCAGGTGGGCATGACGGTGAAGCTGGGCCCGGTGAACATGCAGTACAAGGGGCTGCTGAACGTCCGGGAGCGGAACGCCACCGAGCACCGGGCCGTTCTGGGCGGGAAGGCGCAGGAGACCCGCGGCCAGGGCACAGCGGAAGCCAAGGTCACGCTGGCCCTGGCGGAGGAGGGAACCACGACCCGCGGAACCGTCAGTGCCGACCTGGCGCTTTCCGGCAAGGCAGCCGCCATGGGCAAGAGCGTGATCGGCAGCGTTACCGAACAAATGATGGGACTCTTCGCCAGCAACCTGCAGGCCATGCTTGCCGAGCCGGGGGCAGCCGCGGCCCAGGGCCCGGCCGAGGCCCCTGCCGAGGCCCCTGCCGAGCCCGCACCTCCGGCGGCCACCCCACCGGCAATGACCCCACCCGCTGCCCCTGTGCCAGCTGCCGCAGCCCAACCGCCCGCAGCCCCCATACCGCCAGTGACGCCAGCGACGCCAGCGCCGTCGGGCAGTCTCGACGCCTTCAGCCTGGCGAAGGGCATTGCCGCCGACCAGCTCTCCAGCCCCGGCAAGGTCGCGGGCCTGCTCGCCGCAGTGGCGTGCCTGGCGTACTGGGCGGGCCGGCGCTCGGCCTTCCGGATGCTCCGGCTCTGCGGAAGGCTCTAGGAGAAGCCCATGCGGGACGTGCTGGGGGCCATCTTGCCGGACTGGCGGCTGGGCAGGACTGCGGGCCTGGCCACGGTGGTGAACACGTTCAAGTCCGCCCCGCGGCTTCCGGGCGCGTCGATGCTGGTCACCGCCGGCGGCGAGGCCGTCGGGTCGGTGTCGGGCGGCTGCGTGGAGGGCGCGGTGTATGAGCTGGCCACCCAGGTCAAGGACGACGGCGTCCCGGTGCTGGTGCGGTACGGAATCAGCGACGACGACGCCTTCGCCGTCGGCCTCACTTGCGGCGGCATCATCGACATCTTCGTGGAGCCGGTCTCCCAACAGCGCTTCGCCGAGCTCGACGGCGTGCGGCAGGACATCGGCGACGAAAAGCGGGTGGGCGTCGCCACGGTGATCGAACACCCGGACAGCAACTGGCTCGGACGGCACCTGGTGGTGCGGCCGGACGGCTTCGAGGGCAACCTGGGCTCCGAACGCGCCAACCTCGCCGTCGGCGACGACTGTCAGGGCTACTTGGCCGCGGGCCGGACCGGCATCCTGAACTACGGCCCGGACGGGGAACGGCTCGACAGTGGAATGCGCATCTTTTTCACCAGCTACGCCCCGCCGCCGCGGATGCTCGTCTTCGGGGCCATCGACTTCGCCTCCGCGCTGGCAAGGCTGGGAACCTTCCTGGGCTACCGGGTGACGGTGTGCGACGCACGCCCCGTCTTCGCCACCCCGGCCCGGTTTCCCGAGGCCGCCGAGGTGATCAACGAGTGGCCGCACCGCTATCTTGCCCGGCAGCAGGAGCAGGGACTGGTGGACGAACGGACCGTCATCTGCGTGCTCACCCACGACCCGAAATTCGATATTCCGCTGCTGGAGGTGGCCCTGCGCGGCAGCCCGGTGGCCTTCATCGGGGCGATGGGCTCGCGGCGCACCCATGAGGACAGGATCCGGCGGCTGCGCGAGGCGGGACTGGGCGGGACCGAGCTGGCCCGGCTGCACAGCCCGGTCGGCTTGGACCTTGGCGCGCGCACCCCGGAAGAGACAGCGGTGTCCATCGCCGCGGAAATCATCGCCAAGCAGTGGAGTGGCAGCGGCGAGCCGCTACACCGGCTGGACGAGCGGATCCACCACGACGAGCAAAACCACGATCAGCAGCACGCCTAGCGGCTTCCCGGCCTTCGGTCAGCGTGCGGCGGCAGGAACGGCCGAGAGCAGCTCCCGGAAGCGTGCGGCGTGTGCCGCCAATTCGTCCGGCGTCACCCGTGGGGCCGAATGCCGGACCAGGGGTTCTGCCATTTCCAGCCCGCAGAGGTGCGCGGTGGCCTCCAGCGGACGCAGCAGCTCGGCCATGGTGAAGCGGTTGTGCCCCGCCGGCGTGTAGGAGGATTCGGGGCCGCCGGTTGAGATGACCAGTTGCAGCCGCTTGCCGTGCAGGGCGGTTCCGCCGGCGCCGTAGGCGAAACCATAGCTGAGGACCTGGTCCATCCACTCTTTCAGCACACCGGGCACGGAGTACCAGTGCCAAGGGAACAGCAGGACGATGGTGTCATGCTCGAGCAGGAGCTCCTGCTCCCTGGCGGCGTCCACGCGCCGGTCCGGGTAGGCGGAGGCGAGGTCCCGGACGGTCACGCCGTCGAGGTCCCTGACGGCGGCGGCAAGCCGCGCGGTGATCCGGGATGCTGCCAGGTCGGGGTGGGCAACGACGACGAGGGTGCGGTGTGTGGTCATGGGAGCTTTGTGCTTCTTTCAGGATTCCTGGCCGGGCGCAGCGGCGCGCCGGGCTGCCCTAGACAGGATTGTCTATGTCGGGAACGAAGCTACCAGACAGAATTGTCTGTACACAAATGGCGGGCGCCACTGCTGGTCGGGCATGTGGCGCCGCGGGGCCCGGCCGCGGGCGTAAGCTCGTGCCATGGCGAGATATTTCGATGTGCACCCCGACAACCCGCAGCCGCGAGCCATTACGCAGGTGGTGGAGATGATCAAGTCCGGCGGCCTGATCGCCTACCCGACCGACTCCTGCTACGCCCTCGGCGCGCAGCTCGGCAACCGGGACGCGCTGGACAGGATCCGGGCCATCCGGCACCTGGATGACAAGCACCACTTCACGCTGGTCTGCAAGGACTTCGCCCAGCTCGGCCAGTTCGTCCAGATCGACAATGACGTGTTCCGCAGCATCAAGGCAGTGACGCCGGGCAGCTACACTTTCATCCTGCCGGCCACAAAGGAAGTGCCGAAGCGGCTGCTGCACCCGAAGAAGAAAACGGTGGGCGTACGCATCCCGGACAACAAGGTCGTCCAGGCCTTGCTGGCCGAACTCGGCGAACCGCTGCTTTCCAGCACGCTGCTGCTTCCGGACGAAGAAGAGCCGCTGACCCAGGGCTGGGAAATCAAGGAACGGCTGGACCACGTGGTGGACGCCGTCATCGACTCCGGCGACTGCGGGGCAGAGCCGACCACGGTCATCGATTTCTCCAGCGGCGTTGCCGAGGTCACCCGCCACGGCATGGGAGACCCGTCCCGCTTCGAATAGCGCTGCGGATAGCCGTCGGGCTGGCCGGGCGGGTCCTTGCAGCGACACCCCCGGCCCCCTATTGTTCGGATCATGACCGCGCCCGGGGGAAACGCACGTTATCGAAAACGCACGACGCCGACACTGTTGTCTATCGCATGCCTCGCCTTTGGGGCGGTGACGATTGGGGCGGTGACGGCGGGCTGCGGCTCGGCTCCGCCCGCGGAGCCGGCTGGCACGCCAACCCTGACCAAGCCGCCGGCAGCCTCGGCAGCGGCCGTGACGGGCGCCGGGCTGTCGCCAGGTCAGACCCTTGCGCCCGCCCCGCCGGTTCCGCCCGCCCCCGCCGGCCGCGGCGCGGATCAGTGCCTGCAGCAGGCCGGGGACGCCGCAGCCAACGGACCCCTTCGGTGCGAATACTTCACTTCCGGCTCCCTGATGCCCGCATCCGTGCCCGCAGGTCCTGGCCTGAGCTCCGGTGACTATGCCGTCAGGTTTGGCAGCGTGGGCGGCCATCCGTTGATGACGGTGCGGATCCGCTGCGCGTCCTACGCGGTCGGAGTGAGTGTTGCCGGCGGCACCATCACACCGGATCCGGGCACGTTCGAAAGCTTCGTCGGCGCGTGCCCATTCCCCTGGGACGGGGAACAACAGCGGATGAAGCAGTACCTTCAGGCGCCGCTTCAGTTTGCCCGCCGGGACAGTGGCATCGTGCTGCACAACCAGGAGTGGGGAGTTACCCTATTCCGAACCCCCTACGGGGCCGCCTAATTGACTCCGGCATTTACATTTCCAGGTTCATAATCGAGGCATGAGACTGACTGGAGTTCTCCCCGAGGACGCACCGGACCCTCGTGTTCAGCAGGCTGAACAGCTGAGACTCATGCCCGTCCCCGTGATGGGCCTCATGCCCCAGCCGTCGCTGGAAGACACGGACACTGTTTCTCTGGCCTACAGCCAGGACGATCGTGGATACAGCGAAATGACGGCGGGCGTCACCTACACAGTCTGGCGGAACCCGGCAGACCGCTCGGATCCGATAAACCTCGCGGACCTCGACGAGCGCACGCGGAAGGCGATCGAGAATGTTCCGCCATGGCCGCGACCCGCGTGGCTGGTCGCGCAGGTGGAGCGAATGCGGTACCCGCAGTTGTGGGACGCCGTGCGAACCAGCTGGCACCGTGATTCCTCCGAGCGCTCTTCGGTCCGCAGGCTGCTGGTCGACCACGTCAACCACATCCTCATGAATCAGTACCGGCCGGAGCCCGGATTGAACGGCAGTCCGTGGGATCGGGCCGCACCCGCAGTGGGCGACCGGATGGTCAATGGCCGGGTACGTGTCCTCGTCAACGGGGTGGAAATACCCGGCGTCGAAGTCGACACGGGCCCGTTCGTATACGGCATCGGCGCCGAACTGCCAGGCGCAGGCGTCGTGACCGCCGCGCTTCCGCGCTCCGAACTCAACCACATCCAGATCCAGTTCAGCACCAGGAGCCGACCGACCGGATGGAGTCAGAAATGATGCGCAGAAACTCATTCGCGCTGGCTGCGGGACCGCCGTTAAGTGGTTGCGCGCGGCGAAATGGGTATCCGCACTCCTGAATGGCACTGCCCGGTCAAATGTCGGCCCCCGGGGCTACACTTTAACTCGAACATATATTCGAAAAAAGGTGTGTTGTGGGCGTAATCGTTGGGCCTCGCGTGATAGACGCTGGCACTTCCCTCCTCTCGGTGCTGATCTCGCCGGTTCCGGTCGCCGCCGGCTATCCGTCGCCGGCGCAGGATTACTTCGACGGACGGATCGACCTCAACGAGCACCTGATCAAGGACATCACCAGCACCTACGTCGTCAGGGTGTCCGGGGACTCCATGGAGGGCGCCGGCATCAGCGACGGCGACGAGCTGATCGTCAACCGTGCCCTGGAGCCCCGCGACGGATGCGTCGTCGTCGCCGTCCTCGACGGCGAACTCACCGTCAAGCGCCTGCGCGTCACCGCAGCCGGCGTGGTCCTGCAGGCGGACAACCCGCGCTACCCCGACATCAGGGTTCCGGCCCTCTCCGACCTGGTCATCTGGGGCGTCGCCACCCGGTGCCTGCACCATGTCTGAGCCCCCGGTATGAGCCCCATGCCCGAGACCCGGCCCGGCGGCAGCATCGCCCTCGTGGATGTGAACTGCTTCTACGCCAGCGCCGAACGCGCGTTCGACCCCTCCTTGGAAGGCCGGCCGGTGGTGGTGCTATCCAACAACGACGGCTGCGCCGTCACCCGATCCCCCGAGGCGAAGGCGCTCGGCATCCCGCTTGGCGAACCGTGGTTCAAGCTCGCCCCACGCGCCAAGGAGTGGGGGCTCGTGGCCAGGTCGAGCAACTACGAGCTCTACGGCGACGTCAGCGCCCGGGTGATGGAACTCCTGGGCCGGTATTCGGCGTGGCTGGAGGTCTACAGCATTGACGAGGCCTTCCTGGGCGTGCGCGGCGACCCGGAAGAACTGCTGCGGCTGGGGCAGGCAATGAAGACGGCGGTTCGCCGGAATGTCGGCGTCCCGGTCTGCGTCGGCATCGCCGGGACCAAGACCCTGGCGAAACTGGCCAACAAGTGGGCCAAACACAACCCCGCCTTCGACGGCGTCTGTCACTGGGATTCGGTACCCGCCAACCTGCAGGAGCAGCTCATGGCCGGCCTGTCCGTCATCGAACTCTGGGGCGTCTCGACACGACTGACCAAACGGCTGAACGCGCTGGGGATCCATAGCGTGCTCGACCTGGCCCGGGCGGACCCGGTCCGGATCAGGGACCGCTTCTCGGTGGTGCTGATGCGCACCGTTCTGGAATTGCAGGGCACGCCCTGCATTCCGCTTGAGGAGGAGCGCGTCGGCCGGGACCAGCTCATCTTCAGCCGCTCCTTCGCCACCCCGATCAGCACCGCGGCCGGAATGCGCCAGGTCCTGGGCATCTACGCGCAACAGGCCAGCGCCAGGCTCGCACGGCACGGCCTGCAAGCCAAGGTCTTGACCGCGTTCGCCGCAACGTCCTACTACAACCCCCGAGACAGTTCACACCCCTCGGTGTCTGCAGCGCTCCCGATGCCGACCGCTGATCCGGTCCTGCTGGCCAGGGCGGCCTACGCCCTGCTCCCCCGGGTCGTCGACGGCGTCAAGTACGCGAAGGCCGGCATCATGGTCACCGACCTGCGCCCGACAGCCAGCCAGGCGCCGCTGGCCGTGTTTGAGAACCCGCATGAAGAACACGGCATCGGGCCGCTGCTGGAGGAGGTCAGCCGCAAATACGGCCGGGGCTCCATCGGCCTGGGTCACGCGGGGATCCGCGGCGGCCCCGACTGGACGATGAAACGCGACATGCTGTCCCCGCGCTACACGACCCACTGGGACGAACTTCCCGTGGTGAGGGCCGCCTGAGCACGGCCTGAAGCTCAGCCCGTGGTCCGGGCCGTTTGCAGGAAGGAGTCCAGGATCCTCCCGGCGTTCTCGCGGAGCCGGTCATCAACCGCGGGACCCTGGGGGCCGGCCGCGTGCAGCCTGTCCCAGAGCAAGAGAAGGGCCCCCAGCACTTCGGAGAGGCCCGTATCCGCCTCGGCGCGCCTCCGCAGCAGCCGGAGGTGAGCCGCTTGGAGGGCCGGCCCCGGCGGGCAGGCAAGGTCGCGGTCGAAAAGGCGGCGGCACCGGTCATAGGCGGACAACCCCTGCACCGGCAGGCCGGCAAGTTCGTACGCCGTCACCAGGCCGGTCCACGCCCGCTCGTTAAGCGGTTCCAGACGGATGGCTGACTGGGCCCAGCGGATCGCCTCGTCGTGGCGTCCCAGGAAGGCCGCGGCCTCGGCGGCGGAGATCATGGCTGCCACGCGCTCGGCCGCGTGGCGGGCGCGGGCCGCATCTGCCCAGTCGGCGTCGAGCTCGAAGCCGAGGAGCGGATCGGCCGAGAGCTCCAGGGCCTCAACCAGGAACAAATAGGCCTTGGCGGGCGCTGCCAGGTCCGCGGCGCGCAACAGGTCGCGGAAACGCGAAAGGTCCAAATCCACGAGTGCGGGATCCAACACGTATCCGCTGTTCGCGGTCCGGAGCGGCCCCGTCTTGGTATGTCCCGGCTGGATTGCCCGGCGAATGCCGCTGACATAGCTCTCCAGCGTGGCCACGGCCCCGTCGCTGGCGCATGGCCCCCAGAGGATTTCGATCAGCCGGGTTTTCGAGACCGGAGTACCCAGATTGAGCAGGAGGATTTCCAGAATGTGCCGCGGCTTGCAGCCGCCCAGATCCGCGGCCGTGAGTGCCACGCCCTCGCGGCGAATTTCCAGGGATCCAAACAGCTGAACCGCTATGGATGGCGCTGCCGCCGGCAAGTTGTGCACGATGCYCTCCGATCCCCAGGCCCCGTTGCAAATCGCGTTGATCAATGACATGCCACTTCCCGCAGCCACCGTGACACGGCGGCCTAGAGACAACAAGCGAGGGTAACTACCCGATTTTTCCGGAGGCGAAAAGTCGGGTACGGGGCGCCCGCGTATCGAGTACGCAGGCCCGAGGAAATCCGGGTAGCCGGCAGTTTGGCCAAGTAGCTTCCGGAGCGGAGCAGGGCTCTGACGAGTAGCTATGGGGCCCCACCCGCGTCCTTCGCGCCGGCCCATTGTTCGGGTTCGTAGGCCTTCCGGACGCGCCGGGGTTCAGGCAAAATACCCGGCTTGCGCTCCGGCGCCATGTGCCCGGAACGGGCGCAGAATTGAGTCAGGAAGCTTTCCTTCCAGCGTTGCCTCAAGGTCAAGAGGGTGCGTCATGAACACCGGGAATGCACATGTCACGTTGCTGCTCGCAGCGGTCCTGCTGGGTGCCGCGGGATGCGCGCCGGGTGGGCAGACCGGGTCGCCGCCGGCGGCCACAGCTCCGGCGAGCGCCTCCGCGAGCGCGAGCATGCCGATGGGATCCGGCGGTCGGCCCGGCAGTTCGACGCCGGCCACTCCGGCGCCGGCCAGTTCGACGGCGGCGATCACCGTACGCGACTTTGCGTACGGTACGCCGGTGGTAGTCGCCGCCGGGGCGCAGGTGAGCGTGACGAACATGGACAGCGCCGAGCACACGGTGACCTCAGACGACGGCTCCGCGTTCGACGTCGACGTCAAGGGCGGCGGCGGCACCGCCACGTTCACCGCGCCGTCACAGCCGGGGACGTATCCCTTCCACTGCACCTTCCACCCCGGCATGCACGGAACGTTGACGGTCAAGTGAACCCCCGCGGCGGCTCACCCGGACGGGGCCCGGACCTGGCCCTGCGGGCATTGACGGCCTTGGCCCTGCTGATCGACGCCGGTGTCCACATCCATCTGGCGCCCGGCTACCAGGCCGGGTCCCCGCAAGGGGTCGGCCAGGGCACCTTGTTCCTGCTCGAATCCGCGGCGGCGGCGCTCGCGGCGCTGGCGGTGCTGCTGCGCGGCAGCACGGCCTCCTACGTTTTCGCCTTCCTCGTGGCGCTCAGCGCCTTCGGTGCCGTCATGTTCTACCGCTACGTGAACCTCCCCGCCTTCGGACCGTTCCCGGCGATGTACGAGCCCGTCTGGTATTTCGAGAAGACCGTCAGCGCCATTGCGGAGGGTGCCGGTGCGGCGCTGGCCGGGCTCGGCGTGGTCCGCACCCGGCGCGCCCGGCAGCGCCTGCCGGGCGGCCCGGGGACCGGCCGCCTCCGTGCCTGACCGGGGCGTTGTTAGCATGGGGTCGAGGTGAGCATGCCGAACAGATATCCCCGCCGGGCGGCGGTCGACGTCACGGCTGCCGGGGCCGCCTACTTGGGGGCCGGCGGCTGGCTCGCGTCGCTCGCCGCCCCCGGCGCGGCCGCGGGGTCCCTGGCCGTGGTCGCCGGCGCACTGGTACTGGGCCGAACAGCCGGCTCCATTTTGCTGCGGGAGCCCCGCGTGTGCACCCCCGCTGACCGGGTCACCCTGGTCCGCGCCGTGCTGGTTGCGTGCTGCGCGGCGCTGGCGGCCGCGGGACTCCTAGGCCGGCAACTGCCTGCCGGGCTCCTGGTCGTCCTGGGTGCCGTTGCCTTCGCGCTCGACGCCGTGGACGGTCCGGTGGCAAGGCGGACCGGGACCGCGTCCGCAGCGGGAGCACGGCTGGACTCCGAGACGGACGCGGCGCTGACCCTGGTGCTGTCCTGCGCGGCGGCGGCGGCCTTCGGGCCGTGGGTGCTGCTGATCGGACTCATGTACTACGTTCTTGCCGCCGCTGGCTGGCTCCGTCCGGCCCTCAAGAACGACCTCCCCGCCTCGCCCGCCCGGAAGGCCATCGGTGCGCTTCAACCTCTCGCCCTGCTCCTGGCCCTGACGCCCGGCATACCTTCAGTGGCGGGCACGACGGCGCTCCTCGGCGCCCTCGCGCTCCTGCTCTTCTCGTTCGGCCGTGACACCGCCGCGCTGGAGCGGCTGCACCGCTCCGATCGGGTTGGCGCTGGCGCGGCGGACACCTTCAATCGCTGAACTCCCGGTGCTACGTTGCAAAGATGGACACCCGAACCGAATCAATCCCGGTCCTGGACCTGGGCGGGGCGAGAAATATCGACGGTTCATTCAACCCCGGCTTCCTTGCCGAACTCCGCGACGCCAGCCACCGGGTGGGCTCTTTCCAGCTGGTCGGCCACGGCGCCACGGCCGAGCAGGTCGATGAGCTTTTCGGGCTCACACGCCGGTTTTTCGATCTCCCGGAAGCGGACCGGCTCGCCTTGGACAACCGGAAATCTCCGCATTTCCGCGGCTACACCCGGCTGGGGCACGAGGGGACGCGGGGGCGCCCGGAGGCACGGGAACAGCTGGACTTCGGCCCCGAACGGCCGGCCCTGAGCGGCTACCCGGCCGAGCAGCCATACTGGCTCATCCAGGGGCCCAATCTCTGGCCGGATGAGTCCCTCCCGGAACTGCGCAGCGCGGCCATGGCCTGGGCCGAACGCATGTGCGTCGGGGGCGCGGAGTTGCTGCGCGCCATCGCGGTGTCGCTGGAACTTCCGGAGGACTACTTCGATGCAGCCTTCGAAGGCACACCGGCGTGGATGGCCAGGCTCACCCACGACGTCGGCGGCGAAGTCCAGGCAGCCGGCGACCAGGCAGCCGGCGACCAGGGGGTCGGCGCGCACGCGGACTACGGGTTCGTGACCCTCCTGCTGCAGGACCGGGCGGGCGGTCTGGAAGTCCGGCCGCCCGGCAGCAAGGACTGGATCCCGGTGGCGCCCATCGAGGGGGCCCTGGTGGTAAACCTCGGCGAAATGCTTGAGGTGGCGACCCAGGGGTATCTTTCGGCTACGATCCACAGGGTGCAGGCGCCACCACCCGGCGTCGACCGTTACACCGTTCCGTTCTTCTGGTCGCCCCGGCTGGACGCCGTGATTGAGCCGGTCCCGCTTCCCCCGGCGCTCGCGGCCCAGTCCCGCGGCCTTTCGGACGATCCCGAGAACCCCATGCTCGCCTCCTACGGGGCGAACGTCCTCAAAGGCTGGCTCCGCACCCACCCCGAGGTGGCCAGGCTGCACCACCCCGAACTCCTCCAGGAATAACGGGCAGACCCTAGTCTTTGCTCTTGGCCCGGCTGGGCTGCACCCGCGGCGGTTCGCCCGGCATCTTCGGGAAGTCCGGCGGGAAGGGAAGCTCGCCGAGGCCGGCAGCCTGGTCCCGTTCCCACCATTCAAGCAGCGCCGCAATGGACCCGGGGCTCGAATGCATGTCCGCCCAGGGGTCACCCGTGGCCTTGAGCCGGCCGGGGACGGTGGCGACGGTGAAGTCGCCCGGGTCGGCGCCGTCGAGCTCCTCCCACTCCAGCGGGCAGGACACGGTGGCGGCGGGCAGGGCGCGCGGGCTGTAGGCCCCCGCCATGGTGCGGTCACGGTTGGCCTGGTTGAAGTCGATGAAGACCCGGGCACCGCGTTCCTCCTTCCACCACGCGGTGGTGACCTGCTCCGGCATCCGGCGCTCGAGTTCGCGCGCGGCGGCGATCACGGCGTGCCGCACATCGAGGAATTCGTGGGCGGGCTCGATCGGCGCGAAGACGTGGAGTCCGCGGTTGCCCGAGGTCTTGATGAAGGCGGTCAGCCCCGCTTCGGCCAGTACCTTGCGCAGTTCCCGGGCCGCGGGCACGGCGTCCCGGAAGCCGGTGCCGGGTTGCGGATCAAGGTCGATCCGCAGCTGGTCCGGGTTGTCCGGGTTCGCAGCCCGCGAGGCCCAGGGGTGGAAGACCACCGTGTTCATCTGCACCGCCCACACCGCGGCGGCTATCTCATCGATCACCAGCTGCGGGTGGGAGCGGCCGCTCGGATAGACCACGTCCACGGCCCGCACAAAGTCCGGGGCGCCCTTGGGTGGATTCTTCGAAAAGAACTGTTCGCCGTCGACGTCGCCGGAGAACCGCTGGAGCGTGATGGGGCGGCCCCCGTTGGCGGCCAGGAAGGCGTCCCCGACGGCGATCATGTAATGGGCCAGGTCCAGCTTGCTCAAACCCGCGTCAGGCCACAGCGGCCTGCTGGGACTTGAGATCCGGATTTCCCTGCTGCCCTCGGGTCCCGCAACGGAGACCGTGGTTTCTTCCCGCGCCATGAGGACAAGCTACCCCGGGCCGCCGTCCAGCAAAAGGAGACGGCGGAAGCATCAGGGATGCCGAACGGTCTTGTAGACCTCGAACCAGGCCACGCCGGCGGCACCGGCCACGACCGCCAGCAGCCAGTCCCCCGGCGCCAGCGGCCCCAGGTCGAAGGCGCCGCGCA
This sequence comes from Arthrobacter sp. 01T414, assembly GCF_056398965.1. Lineage (NCBI taxonomy): Bacteria > Bacillati > Actinomycetota > Actinomycetes > Micrococcales > Micrococcaceae > Arthrobacter > Arthrobacter sp. 01T414. Next base: position 445,951 of record NZ_JBFTQK010000002.1, read on the forward strand.
GCCCCGGAACGCTCAGCAGCACCACCAGGAACAGGGCGGCACCGCCGACCACCCACTTCAGGGTCCGGTTCCGGCGCTCGCGGAACGTCCGCCAGACCGGCAGCCGCCAGGACCGGTTCACCAGGATCAGCGACAGGTTGCCGATGACGAGGGTGGCGAAGGCGAGCGAACGGACGACGTCGTCAGCCTTTCCGCTGCCGATGCTCCAGAGGTAGACGCAGACCACGGCAGCCAGCACGGAGAGCCCCTGGCAGGCGGCAATGACCAGGACCCGGCGGCCGAAGATGCCTTGGCCGGCCCGGCGCGGGGGCTGGTCCATGATGGCCGGGTCGATTTCCTCCGCTTCGAAAACCACAGAACAGGCCGGGTCGATGATGAGTTCTAGGAACGCGATCTGGACCGGCAGCAGCACCAGCGGCCACTCACTGACGAAGACCGGCAGCAGGGACATGCCGACGATCGGGACGTGGACGGCGATGGTGTACGCCAAGGCCTTGCGGAGGTTGTCGAAGATGCCGCGGCCCTGGCGGATGCCGCCGGCGATGGAGCTGAAATCATCGTCGGTGATGACCAGGTCGGCGGATTCGCGGGCGACGTCGGTGCCGCGCGCGCCCATGGCGATGCCGATATCCGCCGCGCGCAGGGCGGGCGCGTCGTTGACGCCGTCGCCGGTCATGCCGACCACCTCGCCGTTGACCTTGAGGGCGCGGATCAGCCGGAGTTTCTGCTCCGGCACCATCCGTGCGAACACGCTGACGGTCCGGATGCGCCGGGCCAGCTCTTCATCCGCCATGGCCTCGAGCTCGGGGCCGGTGATGACACCGGCGCCGTGGTCCAGGCCGATCTCGCGGGCGATCGCCAGGGCCGTCCCGGGGTAGTCCCCCGTGATCATGACGGTTCGGACCCCCGCCCGCGCACAGGCCGACACGGCGTCGGCCGCGCCGGGCCGCAGCGGGTCATGCAGGCCCACCAGGCCCAGATACTCAAAGTCAAAGTCGCGCTGGAGCTCCGGCAGGCTCCCCGCCCGGTCGAACGAGGCCCGCGCCACCGCGAGGACCCGTTGGCCGCCCGCGGTGGCCGCCTCCACTTCCGCGGTCAGGGCCGCGAGCTCCGCGGGGCCCAGCCGGCACAGCCTTGCCACCGCCTCCGGGGCACCCTTGGCGGCCACCACGTAGCGGCTTCCATCCGGGGCGCGCCAGACGTGCGAGAGGGCCAGCAGGCTTTCCGAGAGCGGATATTCCCGGACCAGTTCCCAGTCGGCGTGCACGTGTTCGGTGTCGCCCAGGTACTTCGCGCCGACCGCTTTGAAGGCTTTGTCCATCGGATCGAACGGATCCACCGGGGAGGCGAGGACGCCGAACTCGGCGATCGTGTGGAAGGCCTCCGGCAGCGGTCCGTCGTCGAGGGTGTAGCTCCGGGTACCGACCACCAGCTGGCGCACGGTCATGCTGTTCAGAGTCAGGGTGCCGGTTTTGTCCACACAGATGACGGTCGCCGCGCCCAGGGCTTCGATCACCGGCGAGCGCCGGGTCAGCACGTGCTTTTGCGACATCCGCCAGGCTCCCAGGGCCAGGAACACGGTCAGCACCACCGGGAACTCCTCGGGCAGCATCGCCATCGCGGTCGCGATGCCGGCCAGCAGTCCCTCGAGCCAGTTCCCCCGGCTCAGCCCGTACAGCACCACGACGACGGCGGCGGCGGCCAGGCCCAATGCCGCCACGTAGCGGACCAGCCGGTCGATTTCCCGTTGCAGCGGGGTCGGTTCCTGTTCGATCGAGCGCAGGGCCGAGCCGATCCGGCCCAGTTCCGTGCCCGCCCCCGTTGCCTTGACCAGGGCCAGCCCATGGCCCTTCACCACCAGGGTGCCGGAGAAGATCCAGGGCGTGGCGTCCCCGCCCGGCCGGCCCATGGCCTCCGCCGCGGCGCCACCCTGCGGCGCCTTGCGGACCGGGACCGACTCCCCGGTCAGCGCTGATTCGTCGGCCGCGAAGTTGCGGGCTTCCAGCAGCACCGCATCGGCCGGCACCCGGTCCCCCTCGGCGAGTACGGCAAGGTCCCCGCGCACCACCTCGCGTCCGGGGATGCGGAGCTGGTCTCCGTCGCGGACCACGAGCGCTCGCGGGGAGGACAGGTCCCGGAGGGCCGCGAGCGCGTTCTCGGTCTTGCGCTCCTGGTAGATGGAAATGCCGATCACCACGACCACGAAGGACATCAACAGCACGCCGTCGAGGAGTTCGGCCAGGACGAAGTTCACGGTCCCGGCACCCAGCAGCAGGAGCAGCATGGGCTGGCGGATCACGGCCCAGCTCTGCTGCAGGAGGTTGCGCGGCTTCGCCGTGGGAAGCTCGTTCGGGCCGTCGGCCGCCAGCCGCCGGGCGGCCTCCGCCGAGGACAGTCCCTCCGCGATGGCGGCGGATGCCGGCGACATCAAAGCCAGGCGGTCCGGCGCAGCGGGGGTTCGGCGCCGCCGGCGCGCTGCACCAGGACCTGGTTCACGCCCGTGGTGCCGGCTTCGAATCCCAGCGCACTGGCCGCCATGTAGAGCCGCCAGACCCGGGCACGGCCCAGGCTGCTGGCCGCCACGGCTTCGTCCCAGTGGCGCTCCAGGTTCTGCACCCAGGCGCGCAGCGTCAGCGCGTAGTGCGGGCGCAGCGCCTCGACGTCGAGCACTTCCAGGCCTCCGCCTTCCAGGGCGCCGATCATCTCGGTCAGGCTGAGCATCTCCCCGTCCGGGAAGACGTAGCGCGGGATAAAGGAATCGGGATCCGGGTCGGTGGGGCCGGCGTTCCAGGAGATGGCGTGGTTCAACAGCCGGCCGCCGGGGCAAAGCAGCCCGTGCAGCCGGGAGACGTAGTGCCCGATCTGCTCGCGGCCCACATGCTCGGACATGCCGATCGAGCTGATCGCGTCGAAGGGACCGTCGTCCACGTCCCGGTAGTCCTGGATCCGGATCTCGACCCGGTCCGTCAGTCCGGCTTCCGCCACCCGTTTCCGGGCCAGTTCGGCCTGCTCGGCGGAGAGCGTGACGCCGACGACGTCGGCCCCGTAGCGTTGGGCCGCGTGGATGGCGAAGCTGCCCCAGCCGCAGCCGACGTCCAGCACCCGCATCCCGGGCCGGAGACCGAGCTTGCGGCAGACCAGATCGAGTTTTGCTTCCTGCGCCGCGTCCAGGCCCGTTTCGGGGGTATCCCAGACCGCGCAGGAGTAGACCAGGGACGGGCCGAGCACAAGGGCGTAGAACTTGTTGCCCACGTCGTAGTGGTGCGAGATGGCGGCGGCGTCGCGCTTCCGGGAATGCCGCCGGCCCTTGCGCGCCACGCGGGCCTCTTCGGGGGGCGGGGCGGGGTTCGGCCCCAGCGCGCCGAGCCGCACCGCGGCCGCGGCCAGGGCTCCCAGTTCGCGGACCGTGGGCCGGCGGAACGGCCCGGGCTGGGCGAACTTCCCCGCCGAACTGAGGGCGGTGAAGCTGGCGAAGATGTCGCCGGGCGCCTCGATCTCGCCGGCGACGTACGCCCGGCTCAGGCCGAGCTGGCCGGGCGAGAAGAGGATCCGACGCAGCGCCCGGCGCGAGTGGACCACCAGCAGCGGCGCGCCCTCCGGTCCGGCTTCCGAGCCGTCCCAGGCCCGCAGCTGGAGCGGGATGTCCTCGGTACCGAGCACGATGGCCAGCGCTCCGGCCAGCCGCGGTGCGGCTCCAGCGGTAGTTGACATGACTCATTCCTCTCAGCCGGCGGCTTGTCCCAGCCCCAATCTATGGGCAACCGGGGCGCCGGAACAGGGGCCGGACGGCCCGGACGGGCGCAGTCCGGCCCCGGCCGGCGGGCCGCTCTGGTGCTCGCTCTGGTGCTCGCCGCGGCCCGTGGTTAGGGTGGCTGACATGTCTGAGGCATTTACGTCCCTCGTGGACGCTTTCAAAAACGTGGGGGTGGCGCGCGCGTACGGAGCCCCCGTCCAGCTCGGCGGCGAGGAACTCATTCCGGTGGCGCTGGTGTCGTTCGGCTTCGGCGGCGGCAGCGCCCCTGCCTCGGACGAAGCCCCGGCGGGCTCCGGCGGCGGGGGCGGCGGCTTCGTGCTGCCCCTCGGCGTCTACGCCCGGAACCCGCGCGGCCGCGTCATGTTCCGGCCCAACCCGATCGCCATGCTGCTGGCCATGGCGCCGGTGGCCTGCGCCGTCGGGTTGTCACTGCGCGGGCTCGCGCGGCGCGGAATGCTTCATGGCCGCCGCTGAGCAGCCGCTGAGCATCGACGTCGAGGGCACCGCGGTGTCTGGGGTCTACTGCCGCCCCGACAACCCCGTCGCGACGCTCGTGGTGGCCCACGGCGCGGGAGCCGGAATGGAGCACCCGTTCCTGCGCGGCTTCACGGGGGCCCTGAACGACGTCGGCTTCGCAACGCTGCGGTTCAACTTCCCGTACCGCGAGGCCGGCCGGAAGTTCCCGGACCGGCCGCCGATGGCCATCGCGGCCTGGCGGGCGGCGATGGACGCTGCGGCTGCCCGGTCCGAGGGCGAGCCGCTCTGGGCCGCGGGAAAGTCCTTTGGCGGCCGGATGGCATCGATGGCAGTCGCGGAAGGCATGCCCGCGGCCGGCCTCGTGTACCTCGGCTATCCGCTGCATCCCCCGGGCAAGCCTGAGAAGCTGCGCGACGAGCACCTCTACGAACTCACCGTGCCGATGCTGTTCCTGCAGGGCACCAGGGACACCTTCGCAACGCGCGGGCTGCTGGAGTCCGTGGTGCAGCGCATCGGCCACGCGGCGACACTGCAGTGGCGTGAGGGCGGGGACCACTCCTTCGCCGTGGCCGGGGCGAAGCGGGCAGCGGATGAGATCGGGGCAGACCTCGCACCGGCAGTGGCGGAGTTCATCCGGCTGCACAGCGGGGACATGGCTGCCAAGGATGCCCGGTGAACGGGCCGGGAACGGCCGGAACCAGCGCTGGGCGGCCGGAACCTATGGCCGACGGCGACGTCCCGGCCTGGTGGCAGCGGCTAAGGCTGCCGGGGCTGATCGACATCCACACGCATTTCCTGCCCGAGCGGATGCTGCGGCGGGTCTGGGCGCACTTCGACGCGGCCGGGCCCCTGGTGGGCAGGCCCTGGCCCATCACCTACCGCACGGACCAGGACAGCAGGCTGCAGCAGCTCCGGCAGCTGGGGGGTCCGCCGCTTCACCGCACTCGCCTATGCCCACCGTCCGGGGATGGCGGCAGACCTAACGGACTTTGCCCTGGACCTCGCCGCGGCCGAGCCGGACTGCGTGCCGAGCGCCACGTTCTACCCGGAGGACGGCGTGCTGGGGCAGGTCGAATCGGCCCTTAGCCGGGGCGCGCGCGTGTTCAAGATCCACGCCCAGGTGGGCGGCTTCGACCTGCGCGAACCGGTCCTGGACCCGGTGTGGGGACTCCTTGCCGAGGCCGCCGTCCCCGTGGTGGTGCACGTGGGCAGCGGACCGGTCCCGCGGGCCGGGTTCACCGGGCCGGACAAGCTCGAGGGCGTGCTGCGCCGGCATCCCGGGCTCACCGCCGTCGTCGCCCATCTGGGCACGCCGGAGTATGCCGAGTTCCTGGCCCTGGCCGAGAAGTATCCGCGCGTCCATCTCGACACCACGATGGCCTTTACCGACTTCTTCGAGGACGTGGCGCCGTTTCCGGCCGGGCTGCTGCCGAGGCTCGCCGAGCTTGGGGACCGGATCGTGCTCGGCAGTGACTTCCCCAATATCCCGTACCCCTACGCGCACCAGCTTGAGTCACTCGAACGGCTCCGCGACCGGGAGCCACGGCTCGACGACGACTGGCTGCGCGCGGTCTGCTGGTCCAACGGGGAACGGCTGATCGGCAGCTGATCCGCACTGTGCCCGCAGCTGCCGCTGCAGCCGGTGGTTCCCATAACGGCTTCGAGGCTGAAAGATGGTGCCCATGAGCAAACCATATGAAGCCTCCCGGCGCGTCGAATCCGACAACCCCGAGGCAGTTGTTTCCGCCGTCCGTGAGGCCACGAGCGAACTCCGCGACGAGCTTCAGCGTGACGGGATCGAGGTCAGCTTCCAGGACCTGGCCCTGCTGGGCCATTCGGAATCCTGGGACGGCGAGGGCCAGCGCTGGGTCCACGTTGCCTGGGAGGGCGCCGAAGCCGGGTAGCGGTTTCCCCCAAAGTGCACACTGCCGGGCCCCTCACATCCTGCTTTTGACCTTGGCGGTCGCGGGCGCGGTCCAGGGGTCCTCCGGCCAAGGGTGTTTGGGATACCGGCCGCGCATCTCCGCCCGGACCTGCGCGTAGGGCCCGGACCAGAAGGATGCCAGGTCGTCGGTGACAGCGAGCGGGCGCCGGGCCGGAGACAGCAGGTGGAACAGTACCGGAACCCGGCCATCCACCAGCCGCGGCGTCTGGTCCCAGCCGAAGCACTCCTGCAGCTTGACCGCGACCACCGGCCGGCCGCCGTCGGGCTCGCCCGCTTCGGGGTAGTCAATGCGGATCCGCGAACCGCTGGGGACCTGCAGCGCTTCCGGGGCCAGCTCCCCCAGCCGGGCAGCCTCCGGCCAGGGCAGGAGCCGCCGCAGCGGTTCGGCCAGGTCGATGCCGTTCGTCGCAGCACCTGCGGCGAGGGCCTCCAGTTCCGGCGCCAGCCATTCATCCAGCCGGGCCAGCAGGGCAGGCTCGGAGACATCCGGCCAGGGTTCGCCGAGTTCGCGGTGGAGCAGGGCCAGGCGCCGGCGCAGCGCGTCCGCCGCCGTCGACCAGCCGATCGTTTGCAGCCCCGATTGTTCCAGCGCACGGGCCACCGCGGTGCGGCCCTCCGCCGCGGACGGCCGCACGGGCGTCGAGGAGAGCGCGATCGCGCCCAGGCGGCGCTCCCGGCGCGCGGTGACCCGTCCCTGGCCGAATCCTGCCTCCACCGTGTCGCTGAGCAAATGCCGCGCCGCCGCCTCCGCGGAATCGGCCGCAAGCGGCGCGGCTGACCGGATGACTGCGCCGGTCCCGGCCGCGTCCTGCCCGTCGGCGCGTGATACCTCCGCGACTGCCAGCCACTCGTGGCCGGCCAGCCGGCTGCCGCCCGGGAGCCCGGCCCGGGTTCCGGATGAGAGCAGGTAGCGTTCCCCGGGCCCCGGCACCCGGCGGGCCACCCGGTCCGGGAACGCGAGGGCGACAACGAATCCGGTGTCTTCCGCACCGGCCGGCCGCGCGGGGCCGGGCTGTGCGGCGTCCGCGTGCGTCCCGGACTGCCGGGCAAGGGATTCCATCCGCCGGACGTCCTCCGCCCAGCGCCGGGACGCCGGGTCGTTGCCGGTGCGGAGGGCGTTCAGCAGCCCGGGCAGGTCCGCACCGGGGGCGCGCTGCCCGCCGGCGACGGCGGCGACGGCCTCCGCCGCGGCGCGGGGCCCGACGGCGGAAGCGCCATCCAGCAGGGCGCGGGCGAGCCGCGGATCCGCCGGGATCCGGGCCAGCGCTTTGCCGAGCTCCGTCGCCAGTCCGCCGGTGCCTACGGCGCCGAGCTCGCGCAGCACTTCAACGGCCTCTTCCATCGCAGCGATGGGCGGTGCATCCGGGAGTGCCAGCCCCCGGCCGCCGGGCGAGCCCCAGCAAGCCAGCACCAGGGCCGCTCCCGTCAGGTCGGCGACGGCGATCTCCGGAGTCTGGTGGGCCGGGGCGGCCCCGAAACTCTTCTGGTCGTAACACCGGACCACCCGTCCGGGGCCAAGCCGCGCGGCCCGTCCGGCGCGCTGTTCGGCCGAGGCACGTGAGCAGGACACGGTCACCAAGCCGGTCATGCCGCGCCCGGCGTCCCGGCGAGGTTCGCGGGAGAGTCCGGAATCAACCACCAGGCGTACCCCCGGAACCGTCAGGGAAGATTCGGCGAGCGCCGTGGAGACGATGATCCGTGCAGGGTCCCCCGGGGCGCGGCCGGACACGGCGCGGTCCTGCAGGGCGGGGCCGACCTGGCCATGCAGCTCCAGGACCTCTGCCCCCGCCAGGCTCCGCAACCTGGCCGCGACGTGGGAGACCTCCCGGGCACCCGGAACGAAAACCAGTGCGTCGATGTCCTCTCCCGCGGCGAGCGCCGCGGCATGGGCATGCGCGGCTGTGTCCGCCACGTGGTCCAGGAACGTGCGCGTCACGCCGCGGGCGTCCAGGCGGGGAACCGGTGCGGGCGCCCACTGGGTCTCCAGCGGGTGCAGCGCGGAAGGGCAGCCGACGACGGGGGCCGCGCCGCCGCCGTCGGACGCCGCGTCCCCCAGCAGGGCGGCGAAACGTGGCGCATCCAGGGTGGCGGACATGGCAACGAGCGTGAGGTCGCCGCGCAGCTGGCGGACTTCGGCGAGCATGCCGAGCAGCAGGTCTGTCTCCAGCCCGCGTTCGTGGACCTCATCGAGCACCACCGCATCGGTGCCCTCCAGCCCGGGATCCGCGAGCAGGCGGCGCAGCAGGATGCCGGGGGTGACGAATTCGATCCAGGTGCCGGGCCCGGCCTGACGGTCGCCGCGGACGGTGTAGCCGACGCGTCCGCCCAGCGGGCTGCCGTCCAGGGCGGCGAGGCGCCGGGCGGCGGAACGCGCGGCGACGCGGCGCGGCTGGGTCACCACGATCCGCGGGGCCGTGTCGGCAGCGCCGCGCAGCGCAGCGTCCTGCAGGGCAAGGTTGGCCAGCAGCGGGGGCACCAGCGTGGTCTTTCCCGTCCCCGGTGGCGCCTCGACCACCGCGGCACCGCCCGGGGATCCCGCCTCCAGGGCCTCAGCGAGCCGGCCCAGGGACCCGGCAAAGACCAGCCCGGTTCCGATGGAGCCCAGGTCGAAAGGAGGGCGGGCCGGGTTGCCGGCGGCGGGGGTGGAAGTCACGCCTCCATTGTCCCCCGCCACTGCTACGGGCATTTTGTGGACGAAACTAAGGAAGACTGGAACTCCCAATCGCAAAGGCGGAACCCATTGATCAATCTCCAGCAGGACGCTGACGGCTTCATCCGGATGAACCGGCACTTCCCCGCCAGCACCCCCGTCACCATCACCTTCGCCGACGGCTCCACCGAAGAGTTCACCGGCCAGCAACTGAATGCTGCCTACGACGCCGCGCTCGCCGAGTTCCGGGCGCAAAACAACCTGGACGCCAAGGGCTTTTCCCGGGCGCCCAGGAAGAAAGTCAATCCGGGAAACAAGATCGAGTTCGTCCGCGTCCACCCCGGCATGGCCGGCTAGCGGCACCCGCCGGCAGCGGAGCCGAAGAACGGAGCCGAAAAGGAGCCGAAAGGGCGCCGGCGAAAAAAATCCGGCGCATCTCGGAACAATCGGCACGGGCACGGTGTTGGCCCATATTGTGGCTCCGGGCGATACGCCCTCGGGCCACCGCGCCATCGCGGGCCAGAAAGTTCCGGGGCGCCCCCCCCCCCAATCCCCGGACCTCCTCTTCCCCGCGACGACGCGACACCGCACCGACTCTTACTGGAGAAGAATGCTTACCGTAAACGCTTACGCTGCCCCGTCCGCCACCGAGGACCTCGTCCCCACCAAGATCGAGCGCCGCGACGTCGGCCCGCACGATGTCCTGATCGAGATCAAGTTCGCGGGCATCTGCCACTCAGACATCCACACGGTCCGTGGCGACTGGGGCCCGCAGTCTTACCCCCTCGCCCCCGGCCATGAGATCGCCGGAATCGTGACCGAGGTCGGCTCGGCCGTCACCAAGCACGCCGTTGGCGACCGCGTCGGCGTCGGCTGCATGGTGAACTCCTGCGGCGAGTGTGCCAACTGCCAGGCTGGCGAGGAACAGTACTGCCTCAAGGGCAACACCGGCACCTACGGCGCCGTGGACCGCGATGGCACCATCACGCAGGGCGGCTACTCCACCCACGTCGTCGTCACCGAAGACTTCGTGGTGCGCATCCCCGAGGGCATCGAACTCGACGTCGCCGCACCGCTGCTGTGCGCCGGTATCACCACCTACTCGCCGCTGCGCCACTGGAACGCCGGCCCCGGCAAGAAGGTCGCCGTCGTCGGACTCGGCGGGCTCGGCCACATGGCCGTCAAGATCGCCCACGCCATGGGCGCCGAGGTCACGGTCCTCTCGCAGTCGTTGAAGAAGCAGGAAGACGGCCTGCGCCTCGGCGCGGACCACTACTTCGCCACCAGCGACGAGAACACCTTCACCGAGCTCGCCGGCAGCTTCGACCTGATCATCAACACGGTCAGCGCCTCGATCGACATCAGCTCCTACCTGCAGCTGCTGAGCCTCGACGGCACCATGGTGAACGTCGGCGCTCCGGCCGAACCGCTGCCGGTGAACGCGTTCGCCCTGATCGGCGGCCGCCGCTCCTTCGCCGGTTCCATGATCGGCGGCATCCGCCAGACCCAGGAAATGCTCGACTTCTGCGCCGAGCACCACCTCGGCGCCGAGATCGAGGTCATCCCGGCCGAGAAGATCAACGAAGCCTACGAGCGTGTGCTCGCCTCCGACGTGCGCTACCGTTTCGTGATTGACACCGCGACCCTGAGCTAATCCGCGCAGCGGTTTCGCGCAGCGGCTCCGGCTGAATGACGCGCAGACGGTCCGGCGCTACGGGGATTCCCGTAGCGCCGGACCGTTGCCGTATCCCCGAACCGCTGCCGGCGTCCCCAGCCGGAACTCCTGGCGGCAGGCGTGCGTTAACCTTCCAACTGCCCGCCCGTCGCCCGAATATCACCAGCCGGAAATGCGGCTGCAACAAAGCGGGGCCAAGCTGGAAGGGATACCCGCAGGGTGTCCCGTCATAAGAGGTCGCTAGAGAGAGCAGGGCCGCCGTGAATCCCTTGATCATCCTGACCGGTCCCACCGGCGCCCCCGACGGCACCCGACCCGGCACCGCGATACGGCCCATCCAGGCCGCCGACCTGCCAGGCCTCTCCCTTATGTACCGGGAGGCGTACGCGGACAGCCTGCCGCAACCGGCGGACCGCGAGGTCGGCTGGATCGATGCCCTGATCGATGGAGCCCGCGGGCGGCACCTTGCCGAGGCGTCGGCGGTCAAAGCGGCACCCGACGGGCAACTCGCGGCCGCCATTATCGTCACCGAGCCCGCGCCCGGCAGTGATGTCGACTGGGACAGCGAGATCGCCGAACTGTTCACGCATCCCGATCACCGCAGGCAGGGCCTCGCCGAGGAACTGCTGGCCCACTCCCTGAACGCCCTGCACCAGCTGGGCCGCAACCGGGTGGCGGTCACGGTGGACAGCGGTAATTCGGCCGCGCTGGCGCTCTACCTGTCCCGCGATTTCCGGCGGTTGTCCGACGACGACGGCGAGTGACGGCGCAGCCGGGCTCCTTCCCCGGCCGAGGCCGGTGATGCTAGCTTGTCCGGATGGACGTCTTGGACTGGCTGCTCGACTCCGACCCCGCGCTGCGCTGGCAGGTCCTGCGCGACCTCACGGACGCGTCCGCTGAGGAGGTGGGCGCGGAGCGCGCCCGCGTCTCCGACTCCGGCTGGGGCGCCCGCCTGCTCGGGCTGCAGGGCTCCGACGGACAGTGGGACGGCGGCACCTACTTCCCGTCGCCCTTCGATAATTCCGAACCGGGCCAGCCCTGGACCGCGACCACCTACAGCCTGCTTTTGCTCCGCGAGTTCGGTCTGGACCCCGGCAGCGAGCCGGCACGCACCGCCGTCGGCCGGGTCAGCAAGTGCAGCCGCTGGGAAGAGGGCGGCCAGCCTTTCTTCGACGGCGAGGTGGAACCCTGCATCAACGGGATGGCCGTCGCGCTCGGGGCCTACTTCGGCGCGAACGTCGACGGCACCGTCTCGCGGCTGCTGGCGGAACAACTCGACGACGGCGGCTGGAATTGCGAGGCGGAGCGGGGTTCCACCCGTTCCTCGTTCGACACCACCATCAACGTGCTGGAGGGGCTGCTGGAGTACGGCCGATCGGGTGGCCGGTCCCCTGACGTGGCCGCGGCACGGCAGCGCGGCGAGGAGTACCTGCTGGAGCGGGGCCTGCTGCGGCGCAAGAGCACCGGGGACCTGATCGATCCCGCGTGGCTGCAGTTCTCCTACCCGGTGCGCTGGCACTACGACGTGCTCCGCGGCTTGGACTATTTCCGGGCCGCCGGCGCCGCTCCGGACGAGAGGACCGCGGAGGCCCTGGCGCTGGTGGAGTCCAAGCGGCAGCCGGACGGAACCTGGCAGCTGGAGAACAGCCATCCGGGCCGGATCCACTTCGCGCTGGACGAGGGCGACGGCCGCCCAAGCCGTTGGAACACGCTGCGGGCCCGGCGGGTCCTGGACTGGGCAGCACGCGCCTAGGATGTTTGTAACTTCGATGGAAATATGGCTAAATTTGCCTGTAGGTATCGAAGGTTTTTGGGGGAATCATGAACAAGGCGCAACGACGCGCGCATATGGAACCGCCGTGCCCGGCCTGCGGTTCACGGGTGGTGCCCATCTGGAAGGACGTCCGGTCCGCGGCGGCGCGGCAGCCCGACTGGCAGGTCAGCGCGAGGCAGTGCAGCAGCCAGGGCTGCAACATGAACGACCCGCAGAACTGGTAATCCCGCCGCACGGACCGTCCGGGGTCGCCGCCCGGACCACTCCAGCGATGCCGCGCCGGCGCCAGTGGACGGAGGGTGCATGCCCGTAAGGAGCGCCGGCCTGCTGCTGTTCCGAAGAGACCCACAGTCGGGGCTGGAAGTGTGGATCGCGCACATGGGCGGGCCGTTCTGGGCGCGGAAGGACACCGCGGCCTGGTCCATCCCGAAGGGCGAGTACACCGAGGACGAGGATGCCCTGGCCGCCGCCAAGCGCGAGTTCGCCGAGGAAATCGGGACGCCGCCCCCGCCGGGCGATTATTTCCCGCTGGGCAGCTTCCGGCAGTCCTCAGGCAAGGTCATTACGGTCTTCGCCGCCGAATCGGACTTTCAGCCGGAAACCATCTCGAGCAACACGTTCTCGCTGGAGTGGCCGAAGGGATCCGGCGTCGTCCGCAACTATCCGGAAATCGACGACGCCGCGTGGTTCAGCGAGACCGCGGCGCGCACCAAGCTGGTGCGCGGCCAGCTGCCGGTTCTGGACGCGCTTATCGCCCACCTCGGCGGGGCGGCCTGATCGGGGCATTCCTCGTGACAACTTTCGCATTGCCACGTCACAGCGGGCGCAGGTAGTGTGACAGAACCTGTCAATCACGTGAACCGGGGAGCACCCATGCATCTTGTAGGACGCCGACTGTCCGCCGCCACCGCGGCCCTGGCCCTGGGCGTGGCGGGCGCCGCCGTCGCCTCCCCTGCCTCCGCGGCGCCGCGGGAGACCGAGAAGACCGCGACGGCATCCGGCTACGGCGGCGCCGTGAGCACCGTGGACCCCGAGGCCTCCGCCGCCGCACTGGAGGTGCTGCGGAAGGGCGGCAATGCGGCCGACGCCGCGGTCGCCGCCGCCGCTACCCTGGGCGTGACCGAGCCGTACAGCGCGGGGATCGGCGGAGGCGGCTACTTCGTCTACTACGACGCAAAGACCGGCCGCGTCGGCACGGTCGACGGGCGTGAAACCGCCCCGGCAGGCATGCGGCACGACGCGTTCATCGATCCGGGAACCGGCCAGCCCTACCGGTTCACCCCCGAACTGGTCACCAGCGGCGTCGCCGTCGGTGTCCCGGGCACCCCGGCGACGTGGCAGCGGGCCCTCGAACGCTGGGGAAGCCTGGGCCTGGCCGAGGCCCTCCGGCCTGCCATCAAAGTGGCCACGCGCGGATTCGTGGTTGACGGCACCTTCCGCCAGCAAACCCTCGACAATAAGGCCCGCTTCGCGGCATTCCCTGCCACCAGCGCCCTCTTCCTTCCCGGCGGCGACGCTCCCGCCGTCGGCAGTATCTTCCAGAACCACGACCTCGCCGCCACCTACCGTCTCCTCGCACGGCAGGGCACGGACGGCTTTTACGGCGGCCCGCTCGCGGCGGAGATCGCCGCCACGGTCCAGGCTCCGGCGAAAGCTGCCGGTACCGCCCTGCCCGTGCCGGCCGGGTCCATGACGACTGCGGACCTCGCCGCCTACCGGGCGCTGGACCAGGATCCGACGCATGTGGACTACCGCGGCCTGGACGTCTACGGGATGGCGCCCTCCAGCAGCGGCGGGACCACGGTCGGCGAGGCACTGAACATCCTGGCGCCGTCGAACCTCGCGGCAATGCCGCGCGCCGGCGCCTTGCACCACTACCTGGAGGCAAGCGCCCTGGCGTTCGCCGACCGTGGCAAGTACGTCGGTGACCCGGCCGGTCAGCAGGTGCCGACGGCCGCCCTGACCGACCCGCTCTTCGGCAAGGAGCGCGGGTGCCGGATCGATCCGCTGCGGGCCGCCCCCAAGCCTGTCGCGCCCGGCGATGTCACCGCCTACGACGGCGTGTGCCCGGACACCAGTGCCGCCCCCGCGGACGAGTTGGACACCGAGAACATCTCGACGACCAACCTCACGGTCGCGGACAAGTGGGGCAACGTGGCCGAGTACACCCTCACGATCGAGCAGACCGGCGGGTCCGGCATGGTGGTGCCGGGCCGGGGTTTCCTGCTGAACAACGAACTGACGGACTTCTCCACGGTGTACGACCCGAAGGATCCGAACCGGATCGAGCCGGGCAAGCGTCCCCGCTCCTCGATGGCACCGACCATCGTCCTTAAGGACGGATCGCCCTTCTTTGCCCTTGGCTCGCCCGGCGGGTCCACGATCATCACCACCGTCCTGCAGACCATCCTGAACCGGGTTGACCTGGGCATGACGATCTCCGAGGCGATCGCGGCCCCGCGGGCGTCACAGCGGAACACCGCGAAGGTGACCGCCGAACCGGACTTCATCACCGCATACGGCGGCCCGCTCGCCGGGTACGGCCACGCCTTCACGCCCTCCGGGGACGCCTTCACCTCGGCGGCGGAAATCGGCGCGGCAACGGCGATCGAGTTCGGCCCGGGCGGGCGGATGACCGCGGCGGCCGAGCCGGTCCGGCGCGGCGGAGGCTCCGCGATGGTGCTCACCGCGGCGCGGTAGCCCGCGGGCCGGCCCGGGTTTCCCCGGACCCGTTTTCCCGCGTCCGGCGCCGGTCAGGCGCCGGTCAGGCGTCCAGTCCCCTGGCGTACGCGGCCTGTCCAACGTGCTGCAGGCAGTCGGCAAGGGTACTGACCAGCCGCACGCCGAGGGTGACCGGCGGGTCCCAGCGGGTGTCCACGACGCGGTCGAGGTCGCCGCCGTCGAGGCCCCGGATGAAGCCGACCGTCTGCTTGTGGACGGCGTCGTAGTACGCGGCCAACAGCTCGGGCGCGGCCGTGACGGCGTCGACCTGCGCGGAAGTGTGGCCGTAGCCGGTGTCCCGCTCGGGCAGCGGCAAGCCGAAGCGGGCGGCAAAGCCCTGCGCGGTCCACACCTGGGCGAGGCCGGCCGCGGAGGCAAGCTGCGCGTCCTCGACCCGGCCCAGATGCCAGATCAGCCACGCCATCGAGTTCCCGTTCCCGCCCGGGCGCCGGGACAGCGTGCGGGCATCCACCCCGTCCAGCGTGGCCGCCACCGTTTCGTGGATCCGGCCAAAGGCATCGAGCAGCAGGTCCTTGGCTTCCATCTCAGTTCCTTCCGGCGCAAGGTTTCTTCCGGGCGCACGGTGCGCCGAGGCCCATGCTGGCACGGACCAGCCCGTTGCGCTATCACTTCGGCACGTTCCGGGGCTTCAGAACGACCAGAGGTGAGAGAGCAACGGGCCGGTGTGGCCGGGCATCGGCGGGCGGCTCAGGCCGGGACCGGCTCCTGCACGCCGGTCCGGGCTTCACGGACGGCGGGCACGCCGTCGCCGTCCTGGCCGTACAGCCAGTCGTTGTACCGGAAGTCGTTGTCCTTCCGGCTCTTGAAGAGCAGGTTGCGCAGCGTCCGGGCCAGTCCGGACACGTGCCACGATTCGCCCCAGACGCGCGCGGTGCGCTGCACCCGGGCTGTGCGGCCGGCGCGGACGCTGTTGAACTCCTTGATCGCACCGTCCCAGGCGTCCGGGTTGATGCCGGCCTCCGTGAAGACCGTGCCGACGGTGGCGTCCTGCAGCGCGGCGGCGTCCTCGAGCGCCTGGCAGGCGCCCTGGGCGAGGTACTGGAGCATCGGGTGCGCGGCGTCGCCCATCAGGACCATCCGGCCGGCGACCCAGTTCTCGATCGGGTCACGGTCGTACATCGGCCAGCGGATGCCGGTGGCCAGGTTCTTCAGCGCCTCCTGGACGGCAGGAACGCAGTCCTTGTACGCGGCCTCGAGCTCGTCGACGCCGCCGTATTGCTCCTCGCCGCGTTCGAAGGACGGGGATTTGAAGACGGCCACGGTGTTCAGCAGCTCGCCCTTGCGCAGCGGGTACTGCACCAGGTGGCAGTCCGGGCCGAGGTAGACGATGACGTCCTCCAGGTCGGCCTTGGGGGTGTCTTCGGTGATCGGGACGGTGCCGCGGTAGGCGACGTAGGCCGAGGAGACGGGCTCGTCGTTGGTCACGAGCGGGCGCAGCGTGGACCGGAGTCCGTCGGCGCCGATCACGACGTCGGCCTCGTAGTCCACGCCCGCTGCGGTGTGGGCCACGCCGCGGCCGTTGACGGTTTCCACGCTCTCGACCATGACGTCGTTGACGAGCGTGACGCCGGCGGCTTCGCAGCCTTCGAGCAGCACCCGGTGCAGGTCGCTGCGGTGGATCACGACGTAGGGCGCGCCGTAGCGTTCCGCGAATTCCCCGCCGAGGCTCTGGCGGGTGAGCTCCTCGCCGGTGACGGCGTCGCGGAACACGAGGTGCTTGGGCTGGACGCCGATTTCGAGCGCCTTTTCCAGCAGGCCCCAGCGCTTCAGGACGCGGGAGGCGTTGGGGGCCATCTGCAGCCCGGCGCCAACCTCGCCGAATTCGGGAGCCCGCTCCACGAGGGTGACGTTGGCGCCGTTTTCGCGCAGTGCGAGGGCTCCGGCCAGTCCGGCCATTCCCCCTCCGATGACCAGGACGTCGGTGGACGGGCTCTCGGCGGACGGGAAACTGGTGGAGAGGACGTGCTCAGACATTGCTTGCTCCTTGCGGGGTCGAGATTTTAGCTGTGAGTTTGAGGCCGACGACGACCAGCAGGACCGCGGCAATGGCGGCTGCGCCGGCGAAGGCGAGGAAATTGGAATTGACGCCCAGCCCGGCGGCCAGCAGCAGGCCGCCGATTTGGGGTGCGGCGACGGCGCCGATGCGGCCCGTGCCAAGCGCCCAGCCCAGCGCGGTGCCGCGCAGGTGTCCGGGGTAATGGCTTGCGACGGCGGCAATGATCAGGCACTGCGTGCCGTGGGTTCCGACGCCGGCGAGGACGAGCATGAAGTAGACGACGGCGACGGGCGGTCCGGTCACGAGGACCACGAGGGCGCCGGCGGCGACGGCGGCGGCGGCGATCGCCGTCGGGATCGGGCCGAAACGGGTCCCGGCCCAGGCCGTCAGGACCGAACCCGCCACCGCTCCGAGGTTGAGGGCCAGGGCGAAGGTCAGGGCAGAGCCGAGGTTGTAGCCGGCGAGCTGCATGAGGTTCGGCAGCCAGGTGCCCAGCCCGTACCAGGCGAAGAGGGTGGCGATCGTGGCCAGGGCGAACAGCATGCTGATGCCCAGGTACGGCGCGCGGAGCAGGGAGGAGAAGCCGGCCGGTTCCCGGAGCGTGCGGCCCTTGCCGGCCGTGCTCCCTGCGGCGGTTGCCGGGGCGAGGGTCTCGGGCAGGTATTTCAGTCCCAGCGGCACCACAACCAGCAGCGCCACCGAGGCCACCAGGAACATGGATTCCCAGCCGAAGGCCGGGATCAGCTGGATGCCGACAAGGGCGGCGATGGATCCGCCGATCGGGACGCCGGACATCATCAGCGTGGCGATGGTGGACCGCCACTTGGTGGGGACCAGTTCGGCCACGAGGGCGTTGGCCGAGGGCACCAGCCCGCCGAGGCCGACGCCGGCCAGGAGCCGGAGGGCGCCGAAGACGGGGGCGTTGGGAGCGAAGGCGCAGAGGATGGTGAAGATTGAGAAGACGACGGCGCAGCCCAGGATGGTGCGGCGGCGTCCCCAGGAGTCGGCCATCCGGCCGGCGAAGATAGCTCCGACCATCATGCCGACGAAGGCCATCGAACCGATGGTCCCGGCGGTGGCCTTGCTCAGGCCCCACCCGGTCTCGGAGATGAGGGAGGACTGGACGGTGCCGTAGACGATCAGGTCGTAGCCGTCGAAAACGACGAGGAGCCAGCAGACGAGGACGGCGGCCGCCGAGGCTTTGGAAAACCGGGAGGTAGGCCCGTCAGCGGGCGAGGGGCCCGGAGACTCCGGCGCGGACCGTTGCGGCGCTGCAACAGATGGTGTGTGATTCATGCCACTACTGTCCTAGCCGCCGCAGATGAACCACAATACAATTCTGATGTGCAGAACACGCCAGCGTCGCCGTCCGCCCGGAAACCCGTCCAGAAACGCCCGACGTACTCGATCGAGGCGGTGGACAACGCGCTGCAGCTCCTGCAACTCTTGCGCGACGGCGGCGCGCTGCGGCTCAAGGACGCCGCAGCGGAACTCGGCGTCGCGCCGTCCACGGCCCACCGCCTGCTGGCCATGCTGGTGTACCGGGGTTTCGCCGTGCAGGACGAAACCCGCCGCTATGTGCCCGGGCCCGCGATGGGCGTCGGGCCGGCGGGGCTGGCTTGGACCAGGCTGCTGCGCACGCTCGCGCAGCCGCACATGGAACTGCTCTCCGCCCGGCTCAACGAGACCGTGAACCTCATGGTGCGGGTGGGAACCAAAGTCCGCTTCCTGGCCACCGTAGAGGGGAATAACGTCCTGCGCGTGGGTGACCGGCAGGGGACGGTGATGCCGGCCAACAGGACGTCCGGCGGCAAGGCCATGCTCGCAGAACTGGAACCGGCCATGATCGAGCAGCTGTTCCGCAGCAGCAATGCCGAGATCGGTGGGGATACCATCCCGGACGCGGAGTACCCCGCCTTCCTGCGCGAACTCGAATCCATCCGGGGCAACGGCTTCGCCGCCAACTTCGAGGGCACCGAGGAGGGTGTGAGCGCCCTCGGCATGGCCCTGCACAACCGGCACGGGCACGTCGTCGGGGCGCTCAGCGTGGCGACTCCCGCGACCCGCTTCCGGCGGGTGTTCGACGCCGGTCTCGTTTCCGCCATGCGGGAGACCTGCCGGCAACTGGAGATCGATATCGCTGCCAATCCCGCCGAGCCGGACTAGGCGGGCGGCTCGGCCGCCGGGACTAATCCTCCACTAATTCTGACTGGCAGAATATGTTGGGAGTCACACTGCGGGCTCCGTATGGTCGAACTACGCCAAGAACTGTTCTGACCTACCGAGGAGGCCCACGTGTCCATCAGCGCCGAGAACACGACCCATGAATCAGTGGCTGCGGGGCACACTGCTCCGGAGCCCACTCCTGAAGAGGCCGCCCAGCTGCAGGAGCTGTACCGCGACTTCGACCGTGAAAACCTGATCCCGCTCTGGACCGAGATCGCGGACCTGATGCCGATGGTGCCGAGCCCCAAGGCGGTCCCCCACGTCTGGCGGTGGAGCGATCTGTACCCGCTGGCTGCCCGCGCCGGCGACCTCGTCCCGGTGGGCCGCGGCGGCGAACGCCGCGCCATTGCCCTGGCCAACCCCGGCCTCGTCAATACCCCGTACGCCACCCCGACGTTGTGGGCGGCCATCCAGTACCTCGGCGCCCGCGAGACCGCCCCGGAGCACCGCCACTCGCAGAACGCCTTCCGCTTCGTCGTCGAAGGCGAAGGCGTCTGGACCGTCGTGAACGGCGACCCGGTGCGCATGTCCCGCGGCGACTTCCTGCTCACCCCGGGCTGGAACTTCCACGGCCACCACAACGACACCGACGAGCCGATGGCCTGGATCGACGGCCTGGACATCCCGTTCGTGCACTACGCCGACGCCGGGTTCTTCGAGTTCGGCACCGAACGCGTCACCGACGAGGCGACCCCGGACATCTCCCGCTCCGAGCGGCTCTGGGCACACCCGGGCCTGCGTCCGCTCTCCGGCCTGGACGACACCACGAGCTCCCCCATCGCGGCCTACCGCTGGGAGCACACCGACCGGGCCCTCCGGGAACAGCTGCTCCTCGAGGACGAGGGCCACCCCGCCACCGTCTCCCAGGGCCACGCGGCGGTCCGCTTCACCAACCCCACCACGGGCGGCGATGTCATGCCCACAATCCGGGCCGAATTCCACCGGCTCCGCGCCGGCGCGTCCACGCAAGAGCTCCGCGAGGTGGGCTCGAGCGTCTGGCAGGTCTTCGAAGGCACCGGCTCAGCGGTGCTCAACGGCGAAACCCGGACGCTGGAAAAGGGCGACCTGTTCGTGGTGCCGTCCTGGGCATCTTTTTGCCTTCAGGCCGACCTGCAGGCCGGAAGCGAATTCGATCTCTTCCGCTTCAGCGACGCCCCCATTTTTGAACGGTTGAACTTCAACCGCACCTACACCGAAGGACGCAAGAACGCATGAAACTCCTCACCCTCCGCCTCGCCGCTGGCGACAACACCGTCACCGTGGCTGTGCGCCAGGACGGCGACACCCTGACCGAGATTGACGGCTTCGCCAACGTCGGCGAGCTGCTGAAAGACGCCGACTGGGAAGCCACGGCTAAAGCTGCCAGCGGCGCCACCCATCCGCTCGACGGCGCCGACCTTGACGCCGTGGTCCCCTCCCCCGGCAAAATCATCTGCGTGGGCCACAACTACCGCAACCACATCAAGGAAATGGGCCGGGAAGTCCCCGAGTTCCCCACCCTGTTCGCCAAGTACGCCGAATCCCTGATCGGCCCGAACGATCACCTGGCCCTGCCGCAGGAATCCGACGCGGTCGACTGGGAGGCCGAGCTCGCCGTCGTGATCGGCAAGGCCGGCCGCCGGATCAGCGAAGCCGACGCGAAGGACCACATTGCCGGCTACGCCGTTCTCAACGACGTGTCCATGCGCGACTACCAGTTCCGCACCATCCAGTGGCTGCAGGGCAAGACCTGGGAAAAGTCCACCCCGTTCGGCCCGGCCCTGGTCACCAAGGATGAGTTCTCCGCAGGACCGCTGATGACTTCCGAGGTCGACGGCGAGGTCCAGCAGCAGACCCCTACCGGCGACCTGGTCTTCACGCCGGAATTCCTGGTCTCCTACATCTCCACGATCATCACGCTGAACCCCGGCGACGTGATCGCCACCGGCACGCCCGGCGGCGTGGGCCACGCCCAGGATCCGAAACGCTATCTGCAGGAGGGCCAGCTCCTGGTCACCACCATCGAGGGCCTGGGCCAGCTGAAAAACCGCGTGGTCAAGGAAGCCTGATGGTTGCCCGCCAGGACCAGACGACGGACCCGGAGCTCCTGCAGGCCCTCCTGCAGGCGCGACGGGGCACGGCGTTCTTCGCCCGCAAGCTCAACGAACTCACCGACGCAGAGCTCGACGGCGACTCGCTGCTGCCCGGCTGGACCCGCCGCCACATCACGGCCCACATCGGCTACAACGCCCGCGCGATTGCGCGCCTCATCGAGTGGGCGGCCACCGGGGTGGAGACCCCGATGTACCCCTCCACCGAGGTCCGGGACCACGAGATCGACTTTGGCGCCACGCTTCCCCCGATTGCGCTCCGGCACCTGTTCGACCACTCCGCGGTGCACCTGAACGTTGAATGGCGTGACCTGCCCGAGCACGCCTGGCACCACAGGGTCCGGACAGTCCAGGGCCGGGAGGTGCCTGCCGCCGAAACGGTCTGGATGCGCAGCCGGGAGGTCTGGATGCACGCCGTGGACCTGGACAACGGCGCAGCCTTCCGCGACATTCCGGTTCCCGTGCTGGAACGGCTGCTGCGGGACATCACCGGAGCCTGGAAAACCCGCGGCACCGATGCGGGCCTCGTGGTCAAGGTCACCGACCGCGACCTGACCTTCGGGGACACCCTGGCGGAGTCCCCGACTGTGGTGTCCGGGCCGCTGGCCGCCGTCGTCGAATGGGCCGCCGGACGCGGCCACGGCGGCGTCACCGCTGCCGGGCCCGGAGCCTCGAACGGCCTGGCCCCGGCCGCGCCGAAGTGGATCTGAGCACCGTCTGAGCCGACGGGCGCTCCTGCCCAGTTACATCCCTCGAATCCGCTCCTGTGCCGGGGACACGCCGGCCGGCTGCGCGTGTCGGACCTGGTAACTGGGCTGGAGCGCACGGGGCCACTATGCGAGGGCCCCTTTAGCCTTCTTCGCAGAGCAGGTGGTACCAGCTGTCGGCGAGCACTTCCAGGGCGTGTTCGCGGTTGGGTTCGAACTTGCGCCGGGTCCAGAGCGTGGCCACGTAGTCCAGGGAGGTGAAGGCGAGGGTCCCGCGGATGTGGCGGGTCTCCTCGGTGAAGCGCCCGGCAAGTTCCATCCCGCGGACCAGGTCGGATATGACCTCCTCGTGCCACCCCTCCACCATGGCGCGCACCTCACGGTCGACCGCGGCCGCCTCGTCGAGGACATCGAGGTAGGGCCGGAAAACCGGCCACAGTGCCGCCCGCGACTCCAGCCAGGCCAGGATGCCCGGCAACTCGCCGGCGCGCACCACGTCCACCAGGTCCGGCGCGGTGGAACCGCTCTCCGGCCCATCGGCGCGGTCCAGCACCGCGTTGACCCGCGCCATGAAGTCCCGCATCAAGTCAGCGCGTGAGGGGTAGTAGGCGTAGAAGGTAACCCTGGTGGTACCCGCCGCCGCGGCGATCTCATCGATCGTGGTCGCGGCATAGCCTTTCTCGGTAAAGAGCTCCAGCGCCCGCTCCACGATCATGTCGCGGGTGAGCTTCTTCTGGGCTTCTCGCAGCGACGACATGGATCAATCCTAACGTTGCGGCACGGGGTCAAACCCGGGAAGTCGCCGCCGGGCGCGGCGCGGCCAGGCCGGCGCCAACCGGCTCAGCGTCGGCCAGCCGGCGCAGTTTGGGGATCGGGATTCGGAAATTGAGAGCGGCTGCGGTCCCGGAACCGTCCGGATTGGACCAGCGCAGCAACTCCGAGCCGTCTTCACCGCCCCGCTCGCAGTAGCCGGGGGCACCCGAGACAGGTGTGAAGCCGACCGCTTTGAGCGACAGGCCGAAGCCTTCGGTCCAGAAATAGGGCTGGAAGTTGAACTCGGGTGCGGCGTCGCCGTGCAGCAGTCCGACGGCGGCGACCTTGGCCTGGTCGATGGCACTCGTCCACAAAGGCACCCGCTGCACGCCGCGGAGGGTCGGGAAGAACGCCACATCGCCGGCCGCCACGATCTCCGGCCGCACCCGGCCGCGGGAGTCCACGCGCAGCGCACCCTCGGCGAGCAGCTTTGAGCCGACCAGCCAGCCGATGTTGGGCTCATCGCCGACGGCGGTGACCACCAGGTCAGCCTCGAGCGAGGTGCCGTCGGCCAGGACAACGCTCGCCCGGTCGCCGTGATCGACCAGCCGGGCCTTGCCGCCCTCAACCACCCGCAGTCCGCGGCGGACGGCGGCGGTGGTGAAGAGGTCCGCCAGATAGCCGCCGAGTTGACGGACAAGCGGCAAGCCGTCTGAAACGAGGGTGACCTCACAGCCCATATGCAGGCAACCGGATGCCACCTCCATCCCGAGGGGTCCGCCGCCGATCACGATGACCGAGGGCCGCGCTGCGATGCGTTCCCTCAGGTGGACGGCGTCCTCGATGGTGCGCAGCGTCAGTTCCAGAGGCGCCTCGTCCCCGCCGGGTGCTGCCGTGAGCCGCCGTGCCCGGGAACCGGAGGCGATGACCAAGCCGTCGTACGGCAGCTCATCGCCTCCGTCCAGCAACACCCGCCGGGCCTCGGCGTCCAGGCCGGTCGCGCTCACGCCGAGCAGCTCGGTTGCTTCGTGGCCAGGTTCTGGGAGCTCATGCGCCCGGAGGCCTCCATCACCGCTGCCGCCGGCACCGTTCCCGCTGTCGCCGTGCAGCAGCGCCTTGGACAGGGCCGGGCGGCTATAGGGATGATGGCGCTCGGCACCCACCACCGTGAGTTCGCCGTCGAAACCGGCCGAACGCAGCGAGTCACAGGCAGTGAGCCCGGCGATGCCGTTGCCGACCACGACGATCCTGCGCATCATCAGGCTGCGGCCAATCGCAGTGCGGCTACCGGGCAGACCCTGACAGCAGCCTTGGCAGCGTCGAGCTCGGGCCCGTCCACCTCCGCGACATCGATCACCAGTTCGCCGTCGTCGTCGAGATGCATCAGCTTCGGCGCGGCTTCCTCGCAAAGGCCGTGTCCCTCGCAGCGCGGCCGGTCCAGTTCGATCCTCACGCGGCCACCACCTTTTCGACTTGGAGCGACTCGTGGCTGCGGGTGATGTTGCTCGGTTCCCGGACCTCATCCGAGATCGTCAGCGTCTTCACCCTGCGTGCAAGCGCCTCGATGATGGCGTGCGCCTCGAGCTTCGCCAGCCCCTGTCCGGCGCAGCCGTGGGGTCCGTAGCCGAAGGAGAGGTGGTCCACCGGGTTGCGCAGAATGTCAAAGGTGTCCGGGTTTTCGTAATGCCGCGGATCCCTGTTGCCAGCACCAAACAGGATGCCCACCTGGGCACCTGCAGGAATCGTGACCCCGTCGATCTCGACGTCGCGGGTGGCCTTGCGGCCCCAGATGTGGACCGGCGCCCAGTAGCGCAACACCTCGGCGAAGGCTGCGGGGACGAGTTCGGGGTTCTTCCTGACCAGCTCGAACTGCTCGGGGTGGTGGCCGAAGAGCGCAATGATGTTTCCGATCGAAGCGATGGTGGTATCGACACCGGCACCGAGGTACTGGTGGATGATGTGCCCCGCGGAGCCCTGGGGAATGTCCCCGCGCACCTCGGCGTCGAAGATGCCGCGGCCGATCGAGCCGGGGGTGAGGTCCTCGGCGGTGACCGACGAGCACCAGCCATAGAGCTCGCCGGCGATCGGGAAGTTCTCCTGCGTGCGCTGGTTCAGCGGGCCGAGGACCTGCATCGCAGCCTGGCCCCAGCGCAGCATGTTGTCCCTGACGTGGCCGCTGAAGCCGATGAGGTCGGCCACGATCTCGATCGGGAAAGCCCGGGCCAGGGAATCGATGGCCTCGAAGCTGCCGCTGACGGCTAGTTCGGCCACGAGCTTGTCAGCCTTTTCGTCGATGACGACCTTCAGGCCCCGAAGCGCTCGGGGGGTGAGGTTCTGCGACAGCGTGGCGCGCAGTTGCGTGTGGACGGGCGGGTCGGAGGCGAGCGAGGTGCCTTGGAGCGCCTCATTCACCATCGGGTTGAAGCCGATGCTGGTGGACGAGAACGTTTCCGGATCCCCCAGTGCGTCGCGGATGACGTCGTAGCGCGTCAGGACGTAGAGCTCGTTCTTGGGCAGGTGGACAACGGCTGCCTGCTCGCGGAGCGAGGCGTACGTGGGGTACGGGTCGATAAGGATGTCGTCATCCCAGATGTCGATGTCGGATTCGAGGGGTGCAGTCATGGTGTTCTCCAAATGATGTGTTGGTTGTTGGATCCAGCCCGGGCGGTCAGTCTCAGACCGCAGCCTCGGCGCTGGCCTCGGCGTTGGCTTCGGTGGTTTCCGCGACGGCGTCGGGTGTGGGTGCCGAGGCCCGGGCGGAGATGAACAGGGTGAGGATGGCGGAGAGTGTCGCCGCGATGCCTGCGGCAAGGTAGACGACTTGGAAGCCGTGGCCAAGGGATGCGCCCGCCACGCCTTGGATTTGCTGCTTCGCGGCGCCGAGGGCCTGGACCATGCCATCGACGGCCTGGGCGGGTGCGCCGCCGGCCGCAGCCTGGCCGGAGAACTGCGCGATCACGCCGTCCCAGCCGGAGAGGTAGCCCAGGGGCGGGACGTTCGACAGCCCGGCGACGGCGTCGGCGGGCAGGCCCGCGCCGCCGAGGATCCCGGCCAGGGGGCCGACGAAGACGCTGGCGCCGATTCCGAACGCGATGGCCGAGCCGATGACGGGGCCCAGGGCGAAGCCGAGGTCGCGCAGGAGGTTGGTCGTCGCGGATGCCATGCCGATGTGCTGCGGCTGGACGGTGTTGATGGCGACGGCGGTGATGGAGCCGACCGTGAGCGCGAACCCGATGCCCAGTAGCAGGAGCGGCGCAATGAACGCCGTCCAGGGGGTTCCGCCAAACGCCTCCGGCGTGCCCAGGGCGAAGGTCGAGAGCCAGAAGGCGGAGACGGCCATGAAGGCGAAGCCAGCGGTGAGTACCCAGCGCGGAGCCACATGGTGGATGAGCCAGCCGACCGCCGGGATGAAGGCAAACGCAGGGCCCTGGATGAAGACGAAGAGCACGCCTACCTTCCAGGCTTCGGCGAGGGCGAGTCCGCCGACAGCGACGCTGGTGCTGTAGCAGACCGCTAGGAAGGCGAACATGCCGGTGACGGCAACCACGCCGGTGATCGAGTAGGCGCTGTTTTTGAACAGCGAGAGGTGGATCAGCGGCTGCTTAGTGCGCATTTCGATGACCACAAAGGCGACCAGGAGTACGCCGCCGGCAACGTAACTGGCGATCACCTCGGCGCTGCCGAAGCCGGCGTCGACCGCTTGCACGGTGGCGAAGAGCACCGCGATCAGGCCGAGCGCGAGAGTCACCTGGCCGGGCAGGTCCAGCTTGCGTCCCTCGGCCGCTGCAGAATCCTTGGCCCGGACCGCCACGATGAGAACCGCGACGGCGATCGCGGCAGCGACGTAGTAGGCCACCCGCCACCCGCTGAAGACGTTGGGCGCGCCGGCAGCGGCACCCGGGACGGTGAAGGCCGCCGCCGTCACGCCTGCCAGCATCGGCGAGATGACCGCGCCCAGCGACAAGAACCCGGCCCAGGTGGCGATGACTTTGGCCCGGGCGCGGTGGTCGGGGGTGATCGCCGCGATCATGGACAGCGAAATGGGGAAGAGGATGCCGGCCCCGATGCCGCCGACTGCCTGCGCCGCGATCATCATCTCGGTGCTGGAGGCCAGCGCCGCCAGGACCGAGCCGGCGACGCTGATTGCAGCGCCGGCGTAGAGCAGCTTCTTGCGGCCGAACAGGTCACCGAGGAGACCCCAGCTGAGCTCAAACACCACGATGCCCATCATGAACATGCCGGCAATCCAAGTCAGGCCGGCGCCCGAGGTGTGGAACTCCACCGCAAAGGTGCCGTTGAGGGCGCCAGGCAGTGCGTTGGTGATTTGGGCCAGTGTGACGGCGCTATAGGCGGCGACGAAGGTGGCCCGGACCGAGCCGCGGCCCGGCACCGGTGTGGTCAGACTCATCGATGAAACTCCTTTGTTTCGGAAGAAGGTGTGGCGCTCACCACAGTGTGGAGTCAAGCTTTACAGACTGTCAAGAGCGCATACGCAATGTTGCCTTCACAAACGTCCAATGAAGCCGCGTTCCGTACGCGCCGACAATTTTCTTGACACGATGTAAAGCGTTGTGTGATGCTGGCAACACCGCAACGGAGCGCTGGCGCGCCAGGCTTCGCGGCCCTGAATTCAACCCCGCAACCCAAGGGAGAACCCTCGTGAGTCACCCCACCCCCGCCGGCACCGCCGCAGCGACCAAGGCCCCCGCCGGGCGCACCGTCAACACGGTCCTGGGCCCCGTGCCCGATTCCGAACTGGGTGTGGTCGCGGTCCACGAGGCACTGCTCTCGGTCCTCCCCGGCGCCCAGTACGCCCCCGACATCACGATGGACCGGGCAGAGATTTTCGAAACCCTGGCCGCGAAGCTGCAGGACTTCCGCGACCACGGCGGGCGGACGATCGTTGACAGCACAGGCATGTTCCATGGCCGCGACCTCAAGCTCTACGAGGCGCTCTCACGTTCCACCGGCGTCCACATCGTCGCCTCCACGGGCCTCGGCCCGGAGGAAGAACTCGGCGGCTACTTCCTGACGCCGCAGACCAACCCGCCCACGCCGTGGCCGGCCGAAAAGTTTGGCGATCTCTTCGGCAAGGAGGTCACCGAGGGGATGGTGATTCCCCGGGTCGAGCGGCGCGCCCCTGCCGGCATCGTCGCCACCATCGCCGACCGCGCGGGCATGACCGCCACCGAGGAAAGCTTGTTCCGGGGATCCGCCCGCGCCGCCCGGAATACCGGCGTCCCGGTGTCCATCCGTTTTGGCGCCGACGCCCTGCACGATCTGGACATCGTCCTGGATGAGCAGGTCGGAGCCGACCGGGTGCTCGTCGGAGACCTGGACCGTAAGGACGTCGCCGGCGCCGCCGCCGAAGTGGCCGGCCGGGGAGCCTTCGTCGGCATCGACCATGTGGGCCTGAACGACAACCCTGGCTACCTCACCGACCACGAGCGCGCCGAGCTGGTGCTCGAGCTCGTCACGGCCGGCCATGCCGACAAGATCATCCTCTCGGGCAACTCGATCGGCGTGGCCAAGGGCCTGCCGGAGTACAACCTGCCCTACAGCCACGTCCTCACCACGTTCATGCCCTTCCTCAAGTCCTGGGGCCTGGGCGAGGAGGACAGCCGACGCATCCTCGTGGACAACCCGCGCAGGCTGCTGGCCGTGCGCTAAGCCCACGCCCGTACGTCCCCTAACCCTTTCGACCCCTGAGGTGAACGAATGACCAAGGTCAACACCGTGCTGGGAACCATCCCGGCCGAAGAACTGGAAATCGTGGCGGTCCACGAACACATCGGCTACGGCATGCCGGGGTCCGAGCTGGACACCAAGTGGTGGAAGTCGCCGGAGCAGGCCTATGAGGAAACTGTGCCCAAGCTGCGGAAGTTCCGCGACTACGGCGGCGGCACCTTCGTGGATGCGACGGGCATCTGCAACGGCCGCGACGTCGACTACTACAAGTCCCTGTCCCGGAAGACGGGCGTCCACATTGTCGCCTGCACCGGCTTCGTCGGCGGGGACACCGCGCTGCCCCACTTCTCGCGTGCGTCCGTGGACTACCTCACCAAGGTGTTCATCCACGAGATCACCGTCGGCATCGGATCCACGGGCGCCAAGGCGGGCGTCATCAAGGTTGGTGTCAGCCGCGGCGGCCGCATGACGGAGCTGGACAAGCGCATCTACCGCGCCGCGGCCCGCGCCGCCGTCGTCACCGGCGCACCCATCCTGACCCACCTGGCCATCGATCCGGAACCGGCCGTGACCATCTTCAACGAGGAGGGCCTCCCGCTTGACCGGGTGCTCTTCGGCCATGCCGACGACGGCCTGAACGCTCCGATCACCCCGCACGACTGGATCTACGAACAGGGCGGCCGGATCGGCTTCGATACCTTCGGCTACGACCTGGAACTGCCGGACCCGCCCTTCTGGGGACGCAAGCGCGCGGAACGCATGGAGCACTTCGTCAAGCTCGTCAACAAGGGCTACGCGGACAAGCTCCTGGTCTCGGCCGACGCCAACTGCAGCCCCCTCGGCTGGCCGGGCGTGAAAGGCCACACCATCAACTACATCTTCGAGGACATGATCCCCGACATGCGGGCGGCCGGCATCGATGACGCCACCCTCAAACTCCTGCTCGAGGACAACCCCGCAGACTTCCTGTCGCTTAGCGCCTGACCCTCCCTGACACGCACAGCCCACCCCCTCCCCTGACTTGGCCCGGGCCAAGAAAGAGTCAAGAAAGAGAACCATCCAATGAAGGCTGAAGACATCAAGAACCTCAAGATCGCCGTCGTCGGCGCCGGCTACGGCGGCGCCGCAGCGGCCAAGGCCCTGAGCCTGCTTGGCGCAGACGTCACCGTCTACGAGCAGGCTCCCCAGATGGGCGAGGTCGGCGCCGGCATCGGCCTCCGTCCCGCCACGATGGCCCGGTTCCGCCAGTGGGGGATCTTCGATGCGGTCGCCAAGGTCAGTTCACCGAGCGACTACTTCGAAATCCTCACGGCCACCGGCGAACCGATCATGAAAGACAACTGGCCCGAAGCCGGCGATGAGAAGCACACCTACCTCATCCATCGCCGCGACTTCATCGATGCCCTGCTCGGCGTACTTCCCGCGGGCATGGTGCAGCTTGGCCACCGGCTGGAGACCATTGAGGACAAGGGCGGCAGCTCCGTCCTGACCTTTGCCAACGGGGAGAGCGTCGAGGCCGACCTCGTGGTCGGCGCGGACGGCATCAAGTCCACGCTCCGCGAGCAGCTCTTCAGCAGCGCGGGCCCGGTGTTCTCCGGCGAGCACGCCTACCGGGTGGTGATCTCCGCCGACGACGCCCACGGCCTGGTGGTCGACGACAACCTGCGGATGTACATCGGCAAGGGCACGAAGGTCTACCTGCTGCCGCTGCGCCACCGCAACCAGATGTCCTTCGACATCACCGCCCTGAACCCGGACGGGACCTGGGCCCCCGCGATCAGCAAGGAAGACCTCCTGAAGACGGTGGAAGGTTTCGACGAGCGGATCGTGGGGATCGCCCGGGGCCTGGACATGCACGCCGTGAACATCCGGGCGGTCTACGACATCGACCCCGTTGACACCTGGCACACGGACTCGGTGGTCCTGATGGGCGATGCGGCCCACTCCATGCTGCACCACCAGGGGCAGGGCGCGAACTCCGCCATCGAAGATGCCGGAGCCCTGGCCGACGCCCTGGCCGAGGCCGGCTCGGTCAAGGAAGCGCTGGCGCTGTTCCAGTCGACCCGCAAGCCGGTGACGGACGAACTGCAGCGCATCTCGCGCCAGGGATGGTCCGAGGAAGAGGTCAACGACGTATTCCCCGGACAAAAGCCCGCGTCCCAGCAGCCCGCGTCCCAGCAGCCCGTCCAGGTGGAGGCATAACGGTATGGCAATCCATCCAGAAATCGCCAAGGTCCTGGCCACCCTGCCTGCACCCGATGGTTCTCCCCTGGACCCTGGCGCCATGCGCGCCGGGGAGGCCGCGCAGGTCGCGCCGCCGGAGGAGCGTCTCCCGCTCCACGCCGTCGAGGACGCCACGGCTGTGACCCCATTTGGCGAAGTGCCGGTGCGGATCTATACCCCCGCCGAGGCCGACAGCTACGGCCTCCTGGTGTATTGCCACGGCGGCGCGTTCTTCCTCGGCAGCCTGGACACCCACGACCATGTGGCGCGCTCCCTGGCCAAGGAAACCGGCTACAAGGTCATCTCGGTGGGCTACCGCCTCGCCCCAGAGGCCGCCTTCCCTGCCGGGCTGGACGACTGCTACGGCGTGGTGCGCTGGGCGGCCGGACAAGGCGCCGGCCTGAAGTGGGACGGCAAGAACCTCGCCATCGCCGGCGACAGCTCGGGCGGCAACTTCGTCGCCGCGGTCGCAGCGAAGGCCCACGATGACGGATTCGAGCGGATCACCCACCAGATCCTCTACTACCCCTCGCTGGACCTGGACTTCGACGTCGAACGCTACGCCTCGCTGCGGGAGAACGCCGAAGGGTACGGACTCGAGACGGCCGGGCTGCTGCCGTTCAACTCCTTCTACCTTGAAAGCGGAGCCGATCCGGAGGACCCCCTCGTCTCCCCCATCAAGCGCCGGGACCTCTCCGGCCTGCCGCCGGCCCTGGTCATCACCGCCGAGTACGACCCGCTGCGGGACGAGGGCGAACTTTACGGCCGGCGGCTCAGGGAAGCCGGAGTGGAAGCCTCGGTCAGCCGCTATGCGGGCGCCAACCACGGCTTCGTCGCCAATTTCTCCTGGATTCCGGAGTTCTATGGGGCCATCGAAGAAACCGCCGCCTTCCTGGGCGGGAGCGCGGGGCCCAACGGGCACCCAGGCCTGGCGCGGGCACAGAGGAGTGGGGCGCAATGACTGAACCGGTCGCCGTCCACCCCTTGTTCTCCCCGTGGGGGCGGTTCGGCCTCTACAGTTTCTTCATCGATGCCCCGGAGCCCGCGATCGTGGATACGGGCATCGCGTCCTCGCCCGCCGAGGGCATGGTGCCGGCCCTGGCGGCGATCGGCCGCCGAATCGAGGACGTCCGCTGGATCCTGCTGACCCACGGCCACATCGACCACCTCGGCGGCGCCCATGCCTTGTGGGAGCTCACCGGACGGCGAGCCCAGGTGGTCATCCACGAGGCCGACGCCCCCATGCTGCGCTCCCGCCGCGCCCATGTGGACGAATACCTTGCCGGTCGCGGGCAGTACCTGCATGACCCGGACGGCGAGGCCAAGCTGACAGCCGCCACGAACGCCGTCATCTCAGGCGAGATGGAACCGGACGTGCTGGTGCGCGGCGGCGAGACCCTCTCCCTCGGCGGAAACGTCACCGTGTCGGTCCACTCGATCCCGGGCCACACCCCGGGTTCGGTGGCGTACGTCGTCGACGGCCAAAACGACGTGTTCGTCGGCGACGCCGTCCAGGTCCACGGCGCCGCCAACGGCTTCCCCGGCTTTGTGGACCCGGCCGCCTACCGTGCGAGCCTGCGTTACCTGCGCGATGAAATCCGTCCCAAGCACCTCTACCTGGGCCACCCGTACCGACGCGCCGACGGCACACCGTACGGCGTGAAGCTCGACGCCGCAGAGGCCGCGGAGGCGCTTCAGGGGAGCCTCGACGTCGAGGCACGCGTCAATGAGGCGGCCTGCGGCTGCCTGGCCGACGGGCTGCAGGACTCCGGCTCGCCCTATTCGCCCTTCACCCGCGCTGCCGAGGACCTTGGCTACACCGGGGACCCCACGCTGGAGCCGTCCCCGTTCTTCACCACGCTCCACGGCTACAGCACCGCGCTGGACCCCACGACCCACGATGAGGAGATCAGCACTCGTGAATGACTTCCAGATACTGGACGCAGGCGGCGAGAAGATCGCCGTCCGCAAGGACCTCCGGGTCCCGATGCGCGACGGCGTCGAGCTTGCCGCCGACGCCTACCAGGGCCCCGAGGACAAGCCGCGGCCCGCACTCGTGGCCCTGAGCCCGTACGGCAAGGAGTTGCAGGCGCTCGCGCTGGCCACGCCGCCGCAGCGGCGCCCCAGCCCGATGTGGGACGGCTGCATCGAGGCCGGCGACATCGCCCGGATCGTCAAGGAAGACTACGTCCACGTCATCGGCGACCTGCGCGGCTCCGGTCATTCCGGCGGCGAGCACATCGGCAACTACAACGCCGGTGGTGTGTCCCTGGGCCAGGACGCCTACGACTTCATCGAGTGGGTCGCCGAACAGCCGTGGTGCGACGGCAACGTCGGCATGGTCGGCATCTCCTACTTCGGGTCCATGCAGGTGCTGGCTGCCGCCGAACGGCCGCCGCACCTGAAGGCGATCTTCGTCTCCGGCGGACACTACGACTTCTACGAGACCACGTACCACGGCGGCATCATGTGGTTCATGCCGCGGGCCGCGCGGGAGGGCCGCGGCGGCGACTCCGGCTGGGCGTTCACCGACGGCGTCAAGTCCCGCATGATCGAGAAGCACTCACCCGCGGACCTCAAGGAACTCGTCGCCAAGCGCCTGGAGGATCCCGACGTCGCCGCCTGGCCGAACCTGGTCCACGTCCTGCACTACCCGAAGAACCACGAAGCCTGGTTCGACATCGTGATGAACGACCTCGACGGCGACTGGTACGAGGAGCGCAACCCGATCACGCTCGCGCCGAACATCGAGATCCCGGTCTGGCTGCAGATCGATCAGGGCCGTGGCTGGACCATGGACGGCACGATCGAGCTGTTCAACGCCCTGAAGGGCCCCAAGAAGCTGGACATCGGTCCGTACCCGCCGATGCAGTCGCGTCCGTTCATCGAGGAACACGACAAGATGTTCCGCTGGTACGACTACTGGATCAAGGGCATCGACAACGGCGTGATGGACGAGCCTGCTGTCAGCGTCTTCGTCGAGGGCTCCCGCGAGCTCGTGACCGCGGAGGCATGGCCGCCGAAGGACACAGACTACAAGTCCCTCTACCTGCGGCCGCGGCGCAAGCTCTCGACCGAGCCGGAGCTCATGGGCGCCGAATATGCGGCCCCGGACGGCTTCTACCAGGCGCCGCTGACGGTGACCGACAAGGTGGAAATCATCAGCTGGTCCACCCCGGCCTTCGAGGAAGACACGGAAATGATCGGCTCGGGCGCCGCCCACATCTTCGCCGAGATCGACCAGCCGGACACCAATTTCATCCTGCGCCTGTGGGACTACGCCCCCAACGGCAAACGGCAGCTCATCACCAGCGGCTACCTCAAGGCCTCGCACCGCGAACTCGATGAACGCAGCACCGAAGGCAGCCCGGTCCACCCGCACACCCGATCGGTGCCGGTGGAACCCGGCGTGATCGAGGAGTATGTCCTGCGGCTCTACCCGTTCGCGAACACCTTCAAGCAGGGCCACACCTTGACGGTTGAGCTGTCCAATGACGAGCCGCTGGCCGACGAGCACAACGCACTGCTGCCGCCGGACGCCTTCCACCTGCCGGTAGGCCGCCCCGTCACCCACAAGATCTACCGCGACGCGGCCCACCCCTCCCGGCTGGTGCTGCCCTTCACCACGCAGTCGTCGCTCCAGGACACGGCGGAGTGAGCTGAAAGGGCTGCGCTCCTGCCCAGTTACCTCCCTCGAATCCGCTTCTGTGCCGGGGACACACCGGCCGGCTGCGCGTGTCGGACCTGGTAACTGGGCTGGAGCGCACGGTCCGGCAGAAGGCACCGGCCCCGCTGTGCTAAATTTCGGCCCATGACCTCGCAACCGCCAAGCCATCATGCCGATGCGCCCGCTGCCGCCGCTATCGGCCTGTTGGCGAGGCACGGCTTCGACGCAACGTCTGTCGACGACCTTGCGGACGCGGCGGGGATGAGCCGCAGCACCTTCTTTCGGAAGTTCGGTTCCAAGGAGGACGTCGTCTTCGCCGACCACGAGCGGATCCTGCGGCAGGTCACCGACAGCCTGGCGGAAACGATGCAGGAACCACTCGCGGCGATCTGCGAAGCGGCCCTGCTGGTCTTCAACCACCACCTGCGGAACAGGGAAACGTCCCGGGCGCGCTATGAGCTAATGCAGGCGGTTCCCGCACTCCGGGACCGGGAGCTGGTCACCTCGCACCGGTATGAGAGGGCGTTCCTCCAGCACCTCCTGGACACCCTGCCCGACGCCGAACACCGCGAATACAAGGCCGTCTCCTTCGCCGCGGCCGTGGTGGCCGTGCACAACGCCTTCCTCCGGCGGTGGCTCCGCACGGCGGCCGGGGCCCCGGAAGCGGAGAAGGCTGCCCGGGACCGCTCAACGGCGCTCTCTAACGAACTGCACGCCCTCTCGGAGATCTTCCGTCCGGCGCTGCTGGGCTCGGGCCGCGCGCCCGAGTCCACCGCCGTCGTCGTGACTGTCCTCGCGGCGGGCGCAGACAAGGACGCAATTGCCCAGGCCGTCCGGGATGCCCTCCCCTAAGCCAGGGATCGAGCGTCGTGACACTGAGTTTCTTGACGTGGGACTCCGTTTCATTGCATCCTTAGTCGATGTGGCGCGAGCCACACTCCGCGGGCGATCAGACCCCGCACCGCAGACAGAGGACTACACATGACGACGACGTCGCCCGGCTCCGGGCTTACCGCCACAGCGACCGCGGACAACTTTCCGCTCGGAACCGTAGAACCCGATTACGTGCTGACCGAGGCCCTGGGCACGGACCCCGCCGCCGTCTTCACCAGCCTCAGCGACGAGGACCGAAGCTACTGGGATCGTGCCCGCAGCTTCGTCCAGGACGAGGTCCTTCCCGTCATAGACGGTTACTGGGAGCGCGCCGAGTATCCACTGCACCTGCTCCGGCGCCTCGGCGAACTCGATTTGCTGCGGGACGGCGTCGAGGTCGACGGGTACCCCGCGATGAGCAGCATGGCCGCCGGCCTGGTGAACATGGAAATCAGCAGGGGCGACGGCTCCGTGGCCACCATGATCGCCGTGCAGGGCGGCCTCGCCCTGCGCTCCGTCGCGGAGTGCGGGTCCGCGGAGCAGAAGGACCGCTGGCTGCCGGCGATCGCCGCCGGCACGGAATACGCCGCGTTTGCCCTGACGGAACCGACCCACGGATCGGACTCCGTGGCCCTGGAGTCCACGGCCACCGCCACGGACGGCGGTTTCCTGCTCAACGGCGAAAAGAAGTGGATCGGCAACGGCTCCGTCGGCGGCGTCAGCGTGGTGTGGGCCCGCGGCGAGGACGGCCAGGTGCACGGCTACCTGGTTCCGCAGGACTCCCCCGGCTACTCCGCGACCAAGATCGAGGGCAAGCTGGCCTTGCGCGCCATCTGGCAGGCGCACATCCGGCTCGAGAACGTCTTCGTCCCGCAAGAGAACGTCCTGCCAGGCGCCCGGACCTTCAAGGACACCGCGCGCGTGCTGCTGGCGACCCGGCTGGGCGTCGCCTGGTCCGCCGTCGGGCATGCCACCGCCTGCTACGAAACCGCCGTCCAGTACGCCAAGCAGCGGGTGCAGTTCGGCCGGCCGCTGGCAGCTTCCCAGATTGTGCAGGAACGACTGGCCCGGATGCTCAGCGAGCTGGCCACCATGCAGCTGATGGTCGTCCAGATGACCCGCCTCGACGAAGAAGGGCTGCTCACTCCCGAGCAGGCCTCGCTGGTCAAGTACACCTGCACCCGGACGGCCCGCGGCATCGCCTCCAATGCCAGGGACCTGCTCGGCGGCAACGGCATCCTGCTGGCCAACCGCGTCGCCCGGCACCTCGCCGACATCGAGGCCATCCACACCTACGAGGGCACCGAGACCATGCAGGCCCTCATCATCGGGCGCGGCATCACCGGAACCTCCGCCTTCGCCTGAGCCCCCGCCTGATCCGCACCGCGCCCGCCACCCCGAAAGGATTCTCATGAACCAGAACGCCAACATCCCCGTCATCCTCGGCGGCGCCCGGACACCCTTCGGCCGCTTCCGCGGCGGCCTGACCGCCTTCTCGTCCAGCGAGCTCGGCGCGCACGCCATCCGCGCCGCGCTGGACCGGACCGGCGTCGCTCCCGAGCAGGTCGGCGCCGTCATTGTCGGGCAGGTCATCCAGGCCGGAGCGGGCCAGGGTCCGGCGCGGCAGGCCAGCCTGGCCGCCGGCATCGGCTGGGACGTTCCCACCGTAACGATCAACAAGCTCTGCCTCTCCGGGCTCACCGCCGTGATCGACGCCGCCCGGATGATCCGTGCGGGCGAAGCCGACTTCATCGTCGCCGCCGGCCAGGAATCAATGACCAACGCGCCCCACCTTGTGCCCGGCCTGCGCGCCGGCGTCGTCATCGGCGATGCGCCGATGCTCGATTCGCTGAACCACGACGGCCTGCAGGATCCGGTGAGCGGGCAGCTCATGGGCACCGCAACGGACGCCGGCAACGCCGAGCGGGGCATCGCGCGCGCCGAGCAGGACGAGGTCGCGGCCCGCTCCCACCAGCGCGCCGCGGCAGCACGCGCTGAAGGCGTACTCGCCGAGGAGATCGCCCCGATCGAGGTTCCGCAGCGCAAGGGCCCGGCGCTCACGCTCGAACACGACGAGGGCATCCGGCCGGAGACCACCGCGGAATCGCTCGCCCAGTTGCGGCCCGCCTTCTCGAAGGACGAAGCGGCCACCATCACGGCCGGGTCCTCCTCCCCGCTCTCCGACGGTGCCGCGGCGCTGGTGATCGCCAGCAAGGCCGCAGCCGAGGCAGCGGGACTGGAATGGATTGCCGAAATTGGCGCCCACGGCCAGACCGCCGGGCCGGACGGCTCCCTGCATTCGCAGCCGGCACGGGCCATTGAACGCGCCCTCAAGGGCGAGGGACTCTCTGTCGAGGACCTCGACCTCGTCGAAATCAACGAAGCCTTCGCCTCCGTGCTCATCCAGTCGGCCAACGACCTGGGCATCGAGGCCGAAGCCGTCAACGCCGAAGGCGGCGCCATCGCCCTCGGTCATCCGGTGGGAGCTTCCGGTGCGCGCCTGGTGCTGCACCAGGCACTGGCACTGAAGCGCCGCGGTGGAGGCACCGGCGTCGTCGCCCTTTGCGGCGGCGGCGGCCAGGGCGACGCACTGATCCTCAAAGCATGAGCACCCCTACGAAGAAGCAGGCCATGACCAACAACAGCACCGCAGACGGCTTCGGAACAATCTCCGTCGCCGCCATCCTGGCCGAATCCGCCCGGCGGACACCGAACAGCATCGCCCTCATCGTCGGTGAGGACGAGACCAGCTACGGCGAACTGTGGCGCGGGACGCGTGCCTACGCCGGGGCGCTGCGGGCCCGCGGCATCGGGCCCGGCGACGCCGTCGCCGTCCTGATCCCCAACGTCCCGGACTTCGCCCGCGTCTACTACGCCGTCCTCTCGCTGGGAGCCATCGTGGTTCCGGTGCACGCCCTGCTCAAGGCACGCGAAATCGAATACGTCCTCCAGGACAGCGGCGCCAGGATGTTGATCTGCGCCGCACCGCTGCTGAAGGAAGGCGCCGCCGGCGCCGTCAGCGCCGGCGTCAATGTCCTGACGGTCATGGCACCCGAGGACGGCGATCTGCCCCGGCTCGAGTCGGAGGCGGCCGCGGCCGAGCCCATCCGCAGCTACGAGCCATGCCGGCCCTCGGACACCGCCACGATCCTGTACACCTCCGGCACCACAGGCAAGCCCAAGGGCGCCCTAGGCACGCACTTCGCCCTGGTGGAACAGACCTCCGTCATCTTGACCTCGGTCATGGACTTTAAGCCCGGCGACGTTCTCTTCGGCGGCCTGCCGCTCTTCCACACCTTCGGCCAGACCGTGGTGCTCAACGCCGGCCTGCGGGCGGGGGCCACAATCGTGATGATGCCGCGCTTCAACGGCGAAGATGCCCTCCAGCTGATGGCCCGGCACAACGTCAACATCTTCCTCGGCGTGCCGACCATGTATGTGGCGCTCATCGAAGCGGCGAAGACCGTTGCCGTCCGTCCGACCGGCCTCCGCTACGGCATCTCCGGCGGGGCATCGCTGCCGCTTGCGGTGATGGACCGGTTCCGCGACGTCTTCGGGGTGGAGATCCACGAAGGCTATGGCCTGACCGAGACCTCTCCGGTCGCCGCGTTCAACCATGTGGGCACCCAGCCCCGGCCCGGCACCATCGGGACGGCCATTTGGGGCGTCGACATTGAAATTGCGCGGGCCGAGACGGTCGACAGCATCGAACTGCTGCCCACGGGCGAGCTGGGCGAGCTCGTCGTCCGCGGACACCTGCTGATGAAGGGCTACCTCAACCGGCCGGAGGCCACGGAGGAGGCGATCGTCGACGGCTGGTTCCGCACCGGGGACCTTGGCACCAAGGACGACGACGGATACCTCACCATTGTGGACCGCAAGAAGGACATGATCATCCGGAACGGCTACAACGTCTACCCCCGCGAGGTGGAGGAAATCCTGCTCACCCACCCGGAGGTGGTCAGCGCCGCCGTCTATGGGATCCCGCACGACGTCCACGGCCAGGAAGTCGCGGCCGCAATCGTGCTCGACGCCGGCGCCACCGTCTCCGAGAAGGAGCTGATCGACTTCGCCAGCGCCCAGCTGGCCGCGTACAAGTATCCTCGCGTCATCAGGCTGCTCACGGAGCTCCCTCTCGGCCCGAGCGGGAAAATCCTCAAGCGAAGCCTGGCCGGCGGATCCAACGGGACGTAGGAGGAACAGCATGGGGATTGACGCCCGTCGATAAACTGGCCACGTGAAATTTCTCGAGAACGCCCCGCGGTTCCTCTTCTTCACCGGCAAGGGCGGGGTGGGAAAGACGTCCATAGCCTGCGCGGCGGCGCTCACCCTCGCGGGTAAGGGCAGAAGGGTCTTGCTGGTCAGCACAGACCCCGCCTCCAACGTCGGGCAGGTCTTCGGGGTCAGCATCGGGAACACCCTCACGCCCATCCCGGGGGCACCGGGGCTCTCCGCCCTGGAAATTGACCCTGAGCAAGCCGTCGAGGCCTACCGGGAACGGATCCTCGCCCCCGTAAGGGGTCTCCTCCCGGAGACCGAACTGGTAGGCATCGCCGAGAGCCTCTCAGGCTCCTGCACAACGGAGATTGCCTCTTTCGACGAGTTCACCAACCTGCTCGCCGACGACGATGCATACGGCGAGTACGACCACATCCTCTTCGACACTGCCCCGACAGGCCACACGCTGCGGCTGCTGCAACTGCCCGGCTCGTGGACCGATTTCCTGGCCGCCGGCAAGGGCGACCCCTCCTGCTTGGGGCCGCTCTCGGGACTCGAGAAGCACAAAGAGGTATATGCCGCGGCGGTCCGTGCCCTTACCGATCCGGCGAGGACTCGGCTTGTCCTGGTCACCCGGGCACAGAAGTCGGCACTGAGCGAGATCGAGCGGACGTACCGCGAACTCGAGCAGATCGGGATCGGCGGCGGTTACGTCGTCGTCAACGGCGTGCTCCCGGATTCAGCCGGCACGGAGGAACTGGCGCGGGCGCTGAGGACCCGCGAGTCTGCTGCCCTCGCCTCCATTCCCGAGTTGGTCGCCGGGCTGCCACGCGATGTCCTGGAATTGAATTCGGGCAACATGGTCGGCATTCCGGCCCTGAAGTCCCTGTTCGTGACCGCTTCCGGCGCCAGCTCCACGGCAGACGCGGCAGACGCGGCCCCGGCCCCCGAGGTCAGCCACGCTCCGCTGGCCGCCCTGGTGGACGAGATGGAAGCCGACGGCCATGGTCTCGTGCTGTGCATGGGCAAGGGCGGGGTCGGGAAGACCACCGTCGCGGCCGCTATCGCAGTCGCGCTGGCGAACCGGGGTCATGCGGTTCACCTCACGACGACCGATCCGGCCGCTCACCTCACCGAGACGCTCAACGGTTCCATCACGGGCCTGACGGTTTCGCGGATCGATCCGGAGGCGGCCATCCAGGAATACCGCAGCCACGTGATGGAAACCAAGGGCCGGAACTTGGACGAAGAAGGACGTGCGGCGCTGGCCGAAGACCTGTTGTCCCCGTGCACCGATGAGGTAGCCGTGTTCCGGCAGTTCTCCAGGGTGGTTCAGGAGTCGCGCCGGCACTTCGTGGTGATCGACACCGCCCCCACCGGGCACACGCTGCTTCTCCTGGATGCAACCGGTTCCTACCACCGCGAGATCGCCCGCCAGGTCGGTGACACCATGGGGTTCGTGACGCCGCTCATGCGACTACAGGATCCAGCCCAGACCAAGGTCGTACTTGTCACCCTTGCCGAACCAACACCGGTGCTCGAAGCACAGGAACTGCAGTCCGACCTGGAAAGAGCCGGCATCCATCCGTGGGCCTGGGTGATCAACAACTCGATCGCAGCCGCGCATCCGCGGACGCCGTTCCTGCGGGCCCGCGCCGCGAGCGAATTCGAACAGATCACGAAAGTGCACACCCTGACGGGCCGGGTAGCCCTGATTCCGCTGCTGGCCGAGGAACCCGTTGGAGAAGAAAGACTGTCCGCGCTGACCACTCCCAGCTCGGAGCCGGCCTGAGAGAGACTCGCCCCGCCGGCTCCGCGGCCCGGCTAGTCGAGCCGGCCCCGGTCCAGCAGCGCCTCGATATCCCGGGCCGTGGCGTCCAGCCTGGCGATCGTGTCGCGCTGGAGGGACCGCAGGTATTCGGCATCCGACTCGCCGTCCTGAACCCAATTCTCGTCGCCCGGCGCGTCCATCGCCTGGCGTGTGTTTGCCGTGGCTGTCCTGACGTTTTCCAGCACGGCGCGCAGCCTGTCCTGGGCGGTGGGCTCTTCCATGGTCATGGGTGTCCTTTGTTCGCGAGGCTGTTGCCGGTCCTTGGGACCAGTTTCCCCGCGGGCACGTGCACGGCACCAGAACTAAAGGACCTGGGTTCGCCGTTCGATCAGCACGGTGTCCCGCCATTGGCCTGCGGCAGGGCCGTGGGCCATCCGGCCAATCTTTTCCCGCCGGCCGA
Source organism: Arthrobacter sp. 01T414 (assembly GCF_056398965.1). NCBI lineage: Bacteria > Bacillati > Actinomycetota > Actinomycetes > Micrococcales > Micrococcaceae > Arthrobacter > Arthrobacter sp. 01T414. The sequence goes on from NZ_JBFTQK010000002.1 coordinate 487,640, forward strand.
CCGCCCTGAACCCGTGGGCGAGGTGGAGTCCCAGGCTCCGCTCGTTCTCCGGGAACACGCTCGCCTGGATGGTCCAGATGCCGTCCCGTTCCGTCGAGGCGATCAGGGACCGGAGGAGGACGGATCCGATCCCCCGGCCGCGCGCGGCTGCGGAGACGTAGATGGAGTGTTCCACGACGCCCGCGTAAACCGGCCGGGCGGACACGGCGGAAACCGCAGCCCAGCCGAGAATCCCGGCGTCGGGCGTCTCCGCCACCAGGCGGTGCGAGGCCAGCCGCGAGGCGTCGAACCGGTGCCAGTCCGGCGCCTCGGACTCGAACGTCGCCTGCCCGGTGGCGATACCCTCGCTGTAAATTCTGTGCACCGCCGGCCAGTCCGTCTCCCGCATCGGCCGGACGGCGACACCCGCCGCGGTTCCCCGGCTCACAGTGTCGCCAGGAGCCCGGCAGTCTGCTCGATCGCGCCGGGCACCAGTGAGTAGTAGGCCCAAGTCCCGCGCTTTTCACGGTGCAGCAAGCCGGCGTCGACCAGGATTTTAAGGTGGTGCGACACGGTGGGCTGGCCCAGGTCCAGCGGTTCGGTAAGGTCGCAGACGCAGGCTTCCCCGCCCCCGGAACCCTTGACGATGGAGAGGAGCCGTAGCCGGTTAGGGTCGGCCAGGGCCTTGAACACCAGGGCCTTGCGCTGGGCATCCTCTGCGCTCAGGACGGCCTGGTCGGACGGTACGCAGCAGGCCTCGTCGACGGCCGGCTCAAGGGTCTGCAGAGAATTCATGTGTCTATTATGCACATGGATTGACATCCATCGATATAGTTGGCAATACTTCATATCGATAACCATCAATCTTTTGCCGAGCTGTCCAAATCAGGCTGCGCCGGCGCAGTACAGGAGTCCCGTGAACATCCAGACCGACCAGTCGCCCGACGTCGAAGGTGAGGCCGCCGTCGTCGGCAAACTCTCCACTCTGGACCGGTTCCTGCCCGTCTGGATCATCGCGGCCATGGCTCTCGGCCTGCTGCTGGGCAGCTTCGTCCCGGGCCTGAATACCGCACTTGAGGCCGTCAAAATCGGCGAGGTCTCCCTGCCGATCGCCGTCGGCTTGCTGGTGATGATGTATCCGGTGCTCGCCAAGGTCCGCTACGACCAGGCACACCGCGTGATCGGCGATCGCAAACTCATGATCACCTCCCTGGTCCTGAACTGGGTCCTCGCCCCGGCGTTCATGTTCGTCCTGGCGTGGATCTTCATCCCGGACCTGCCCGAGTACCGCACCGGGCTGATTATTGTGGGCCTGGCCCGCTGCATCGCCATGGTGATGATCTGGAACGACCTTGCCTGCGGCGACCGCGAGGCCGCGGCCGTGCTGGTGGCCATCAACTCCGTCTTCCAGGTCATCGCGTTCGGCGCCCTCGGCTGGTTTTACCTCCAGCTCCTGCCCTCCATCCTGGGCCTGCCCACCACCAGCGCCGGCTTCTCCTTCTGGGCCATTACCGCCTCCGTGCTGGTGTTCCTGGGGATCCCGTTGCTGGCCGGCTTCCTCACCCGCACACTCGGGGAACGGGCCAAGGGCCGCGACTGGTACGAGGGAACCTTCCTTCCGAAACTCGGCCCCTGGGCACTCTACGGCCTGCTGTTCACCATCACCCTGTTGTTCGCCCTGCAGGGCGGCACCATCACTTCCCGCCCGCTGGACGTCGCCCGGATCGCCCTGCCGCTGCTGGTTTACTTCCTGGTGGTCTTCGGCGCCGGGATGCTGATTGGCCGGCGGCTGCGACTGGGCTACGCCAAAACCACCACCCTGGCCTTCACCGCGGCGGGCAACAACTTCGAACTCGCCATCGCCGTCGCGATCGGCACCTTCGGCGTCACCTCCGGGCAGGCGCTGGCCGGCGTCGTCGGGCCCTTGATCGAAGTCCCCGTCCTAGTTGCACTGGTCTACGCGGCCCTCTGGGCCCGCAAATGCTACTTCACCTCCCGCACCCTTTCCGTCTAACCCCACAAACCTCAGGAGAACGCCATGAGCACCGAAACCGCCAAGAAGCCGTCCGTCCTCTTCGTCTGCGTCCACAACGCGGGCCGCTCCCAGATGGCCGCTGCCTTCCTCACCACCCTGTCCAAGGGCGCCATCGAAGTCCGCTCCGCGGGATCTGCGCCCGCGGATAAGGTCAACCCCGCCGCCGTCGAGGCCATGGCCGAACTCGGGATCGACATGACTGCGGAGATCCCCAAGGTCCTCACCACCGAGGCCGTCAAGGAATCGGACGTCGTCATCACCATGGGCTGCGGCGACACCTGCCCGATCTTCCCGGGCAAGCGCTACGAGGACTGGGAACTCGAGGACCCTGCCGGGCAGGGCGTCGACGCGGTCCGTCCCATCCGGGACGAAATCAAGTCCCGCATCGAGGAGCTCATCGCTTCCCTCACCCCCGCGAACAAGTAACCACCCCGCCGAACGAAACAGAGGACACCATGGCTGCAACCAACACCCTTCCCGTAGCTGTCATCGGAGCCGGGCCCATCGGCCTCGCCGCGGCGGCGCACCTGCTCGAACGCGGCCTGGAACCGTTGATCCTCGAGGCCGGCCCGGCCCCGGCCGCCGCGATCGAACAGTGGCGCCACATCCGGTTGTTCTCGCCCTGGCAGTACAACACCGACGCCGCCGTGGCACGACTGCTCGCCGCGGCCGGCTGGGAATCACCCGAGCCGTCCGCGCTGCCCACCGGCGGCGACTTGATCGACCGGTACCTCAGCCCACTCGCATCGCTTCCCGAGATCGAGTCCCGCCTGCACACCGGGGCCCGCGTCATCGCCGTCACCAGGCAGGGCATGGACAAGACCCACAGCCGGAACCGCGACACGACCCCGTTCGTGGTCCGGGTCGCGCACGCCGACGGCGAAGTCCGCGACTACCAGGCCGCCGCCGTCATTGACGCCTCCGGAACCTGGTCCACCCACAACCCCCTCGGCACCTCCGGCCTGCCCGCCGTCGGCGAAGCAGCCGCCGCGGCCCACATCTCCTCTCCCCTGCCGGACGTCCTGGGCCGAGACCGCGAAGCCTTCGCCGGGCGCACCGCCGTCGTCATCGGCGCCGGCCACTCCGCGGCCAACACGCTGATCAACCTCTCCGAACTTGCGGCCCAAGTGCCCGGCACGAAGATCGTGTGGGCGATCCGCGGAGCCTCGGCGGCCAAGGTCTACGGCGGCGGCGACGCCGACGGGCTCGCCGCCCGCGGCCAGCTCGGCAGCAGGCTGCGCGCCCTTGTGGAGGACGGCACGGTGGAACTGCACACCGGCTTCGGGATCGCCGCACTCACCGCGGCCGACGCCGGTTCGGTAACCCTCACCGCCACCGACGGCCGGACCCTGACGGCGGACGTCGTGGTCCCGGCTACCGGGTTCCGCCCAAACCTGGACATGCTCCGGGAACTCCGGCTGGAACTGGACCCGGGCGTCGAAGCACCGCGGGAGCTGGGCCCGCTGATCGATCCCGAATTCCACTCCTGCGGCACCGTGGAACCGCACGGCGCGAAGATGCTGGCCCACCCGGAGCGGGACTTCTACATCGTCGGGATGAAGTCCTACGGCCGGGCCCCCACCTTCCTGCTGGCCACCGGCTACGAACAGGTCCGCTCCGTCGCCGCGGCCCTGGCCGGGGACCGGGAAGCCGCCGACACCGTCCAGCTCGAACTACCCGAGACCGGAGTCTGCTCCTCGGACATCGGCACCAGCTGCGACGTCCCGACGCCGGCGACCGCGGGGTTCGTGGCGGAGACCTCCGGCGGTTGCTGCGGGACGCCCGAACCGGTCCTGGTCGGCTTCCCCACCGGTCTGGCCCACGGCCGCTCCGGCGAAAACTGACCCCCTCCGCCTGGTCACCTAGCCAGGTCCCCATCCCTGCTAAGCAACACCGGCTCCGGCTCCAGCAAGAAGGAATCAAACCAATGATCCAGACCACGAAAAGGCCCGGCGTCCTGTTCGTCTGCAGCAAGAACGGCGGCAAATCACAGCTCGCCGCCGGACTGATGAACCAGCTCGCGAACGGTTCCGTCACGGTGTACTCAGCCGGGACAAACCCGGGCACGTCACTGAACCCCCAGTCCGTGGAGTCTCTGGCGGAACTCGGCATCGACATCAGCGGCGAACACCCGAAACCCATCACTGAGGCAGTCCTTGACGAGGTCGACGTCGTGATCGTCTTGGGCAAGGAGGCCAGAGTGGACGGCCCCGAGGGCAAGCGGCTTGAAGTCTGGGACACGGATGAGCCCTCCGAACGCGGCATCGAAGGCATGGAGCGCATGCGGCTGGTCCGGGACGACATCAAGTCCCGGATCCAGAAGCTGTATGCGGAGCTCACCGGTAGCTAGGCCATGCCCGCCGCGGCGCCATCAAGGACCCTGGTGGCAGAGGGTGCACCGCGCGGCGGTCTCGCCGCACTGTGCATTACCCAAACCACAGGGTGGGGCGTGCTCTACTACGCGCTGGTCGCCGCGGTCCGGCCCATCAGCGAGGACACCGGCTGGGACCCGGCTTTGGTCACCGGGGCCTTCTCCGCCGGGCTGCTGGTCTCCGCTGCAGCCGGAATCTTCGTGGGCAGGATCCTGGACAGGACCGGGCCGCGGACACTGATGATCAACGGATCGCTGCTGGGAGTGCTGGCACTGGTTATCGTGGCGATGGCACCAACCCTGCCCGTGTTCTTTGCCGCGTGGCTTTTGGCGGGGGCCGCGCAGTCCGCGGTCCTCTATCAGCCGGCCTTCACCGTGATCACCCGCTGGTACGGCCCTGCCCGCATCCGGCCCCTGACAATCCTGACCCTCGCCGCCGGCTTCGCGTCCACCATCTTCGCCCCGGTCACCGCCGCCCTGGCCTCCGCGTTCGGCTGGCGGGACGCTTTCCTCGTGCTCGCCGGGATCCTGGGTCTGGTCACAGTCCCACTGCATGCCCGCTACCTTAACGGTCAGTGGGCGCCGCCCGCTCGCGGCACCCCTGCGACAGACCACCGCGCCCGGCTGCGGGCCGTCCGGCGCAGTCCGGAATTCCTCGGCCTGCAAACCCTCATGGTGCTCCTCGGGTTTGGTCTTTACACCGTGACGCTGAACATCATTCCCCTGCTGCTTGAAAAGGGAGCCGACTACCCCACGGCCGCCCTCGGCCTCGGGCTTGTGGGCGCCGGGCAAGTCGGCGGCCGGCTGCTGTTCGCGGCCATCCCGCCCGGAGCCCGGCTGCCAAGCATCACCGCTGCGGCGGCCTGCGCTGTGCTCCTCCTGGCAGCCCTGCCCGGCCCGATGCCGGTGCTGATTGCGGCGGGAATGCTCGCAGGTGCCGTCCGGGGCTGCCAGACCCTTCTGCAGGCGACCGTCGTCGCTGAACGGTGGGGAACGCACGGCTTAGGCACCCTTCAGGGCGTCTTTGCGGCACCGCTGACCGCCGTGACCGCCGTCGCCCCGGCTGCGGGCACGCTGCTGGCGGTATGGCTGGGAACGTACACGGGCATGGGCTACGCCATGGCAGCAGCCGCCGGCACGGCGGCCGTGCTTGCGGCCGGCATGAGCCTGCGGCCACAACGGGCTGGGAAGTCCGACAGCTTTGGCCTTTCATCCACGGCACCGCCGCCGCGAGGAAAGAAGCGGCGCGACTCACGCCCTTAACCGGGGGAGATCCCGTCCAGCCACTTTAGGGCTTCCGCACGGGAGGTGAAATAGGCGTGCGGGCAGAAGTCATGGCGCCCCAGCGCTGCCGCCACGACGGTGTCCACCACCGTCGATCCCACCAGGGCAACGGCCGATACCGCCTGGGCACGCTCGTAAGCGCCCCTCGCCGCTGCGCTCACGGTCACGCTGGAGATATCCACCAGCAGGGGCAGCGCGCTGCCGTCACTGAGGCCGCGCATGACCTCGATGGACGCGATGGCGTCCTCAATTCCGACCTGCGAACCGGGCGCCCAGGACAGGTGCAGTAGCCGCCCGCTGAGACCGAGCCGGCCCTTGCCGTCTGCAATCAGGATTTCTTCCATGCCGCCCTCCCCCAGGGCCCCACAATACGCCTTGAGAGGCCAGATCCTCTGGATCTTGGAGCCAACGGCCCCCGCCTCGACCAAAACCTCGGCGGTAACGCCAGCAGAATCGAGCACCACAGCGTGCGGGGATCTAAAACGCGCGTCCAGAGTGTGCAACGCTGGTTGCATGGATCTCGAGGTGTCGCCCGCGCTCACCATCCCCTCGTCCGAACTCCGCTGGCGGTTCTCACGCTCATCCGGGCCGGGCGGCCAGCACGTCAACACCTCGGACAGCCGCGTGGAACTCTCGTGGAGTGTCGGCGGCTCGGCCGCGCTTTCGGACAGCCAGCGGGCGATGCTGGTGGCACGCCTGGGACGACGCCTGGTCCGCGGGGTGATCACGGTGACCGCTTCGGAGCAGCGATCCCAGCTGCGCAATCGCGAGAGCGCCCTGGCCAAGCTCTCCGAGCTTGTGGCCGAGGCCCTGACGGCAGAGGCTGCGCCGCGCCGGCCGACCAAACCTACCCGGGGCTCCAACCGCAGGCGCCTTGCCGCGAAGGAACGGCGGGCCGCGACGAAACAGCAGCGCCGACGGCCGTTCGCGGAGTAGCGGCTCCGGCCGCCCTTTTGCGGACCAGCGGCTCCGGCCATTCGCATTCGGCCCCTGTCGCCACGAGGGGGCATTGGATAAAATCAGGGTCCCCGGTCAATCGACCCGGGACCCCGGCGGCCGGGCCCGGACGCTAGCTCGCCGGGCTGAGCAGAGAGGCCAGCCATGGACTTCACCCCGGCCAGTGAGCATCCGCTGGATCCCTTTCCTTCCTACGAACGAATGCGGGAAACCGCCCCAGTCTTCCACCACGAGCAGTCGGGCAGCTGGCACGTCTTCCGGTACGAGGACGTGCAGCGGGTGCTCTCCGAACACGCCACGTTCTCCTCCCGGATGCGGAGCGACGACTCATCCGAGTCCGGCCACCTCTTCGAATCCAGCCTGATTACCACCGACCCGCCCCGGCACCGGCAATTGCGTTCCCTGGTGACGCAAGCCTTCACGCCGAAAGCCGTAGACGCGCTCGGTCCCCGCATTTCACAGCTCACGGACGAGCTCCTCGGGGAGATCGCGGACCTCGGGACAGCGGACCTGATCCAGGCATTGGCCGTCCCGCTGCCGGTGATCGTGATCTCGGAACTGATGGGCGTGCCCGCCGAGGACCGCGACCGCTTCAAGGAGTGGTCAGACGTGATCGTCAGCCAGACGCGGACCAATGCGCTGAATGAGGATCATGAGGCAGCCAACCGGGAGATGACGGCGTACTTCCTGGACCTGATCGAACAGCGTCGGAGCCGGCCCGGCAACGACTTGATCAGCAATCTGCTCTCTGCCGAGATCGACGGGCAGAAGCTAAGCGTGGTCGAGCTGCTGGGTTTCTGCAGCCTGCTGCTCGTTGCCGGCAATGAAACAACCACCAACTTGATCGGCAACGCTGTTCTTTGCTTCGCCGAAGTTCCCGGCACCATCGAACGCCTCCGCGGGGAACCGTCGCTGCTCCCCCAGGCCATAGAAGAGGTCCTTCGCTTTCGGTCTCCGGTCCAGTCGATGTACCGGATTGCCGTCGCCGAAACCACTCTGGGCGATGTTCAAATTCCGGCCGGCGCCCCGCTCGTGGCGTGGATCGGCTCCGCGAACCGGGACGAACGGCAGTTCCAGCAGGCCGCCCGCTTCGACGTCGACCGCGGCCAGATCCGGCATCTTGCGTTCGGCCACGGCGTCCACTTCTGCCTCGGCGCCCCGTTGGCAAGGCTGGAAGCCAGGATCGTGCTGGAGGGCATCCTCAGCCGGTTGCCCGGACTCGCCCTGGATCCGGGAGCTCGCCTCGAACGGATGGAAAGCACCATCGTCTATGGCCTGAAAGCGCTCCCGGCCAGCTGGCAGGCGGCCTGAACGTCGCGATGAGCCGGTGCGCACCGCTTGGACCGGGAGCATACTGGTGGCATGAATGAGCGTGAGGACTTCTTGGCCTGGGTCCAGACCGCGCTGTACCAGGCGGAACTGGCCCTGCACAATGGCGACGCAGCGCCCCGCCGGGCGCTCTGGTCCCGCAATGAACCCGTGAGCGTCCTGGGTGCATGGCGCAACGCGAACGGCCAGCGGGAACTGGATGAGCTGTTCACGGGGCTCGCGAAGAGTTTCTCGGACTGCACGTCCTATGTGTTCGAATTGCAGGCATATGACGTGGTGGGCGACATGGCCTACACGGCGGGCCTCGAACACACCTCTGCGTCCGTGAACGGTGAGCCGCGGGCCTACACGCTGCGGGCCACCCAGGTTTACCGGCGCGAGGACGGCGAATGGAAAGTTGCGCATCGGCATGGCGACACCGTGACGGAGAATCCGTAAACCTGCCACCGGTACCCCGGTCGACGGCGGCACCCCGGCGGGCGGCGGGCCGTTACCTCACTTGGGGATACGATCCGAGCTCATACGGGTCGTCATAAACAGACCAGCTGATTGGTGGCGTGAGCTCAAGGTTTCCTGCTTCCAAAAGCCCGTTGTGGATATCCTGGCGCCCGTGCTTCTGGTAATCGCCCCAGGCCTTGAGGACTTTCACCCTGTCCTTCACGACGGCGGCGAGGAACTTGGCCTCTTCTCCGCCTTGGGCCGGGGGGCGTTCCGACTTCCGGGCTGCGGCCAGAATGCCACCGAACGACTCGTCGTCGTCCCCCGGGCCGTGGTTGACCGAGACGTCATAGTAGATCGCAAGCCCCAGCGGACCAACGCCGTCCCGGACAGCTTCTTCGAACGCAGGCTGCCAATAGACCCTGTCCCGCTCCTGCTGTTGGGTCCGCTGGAAGGCCGGGTCACCAGCAGCGGCCTTCCAGCCGGCAGCGAAGCCAGGGTCCAGCAGCCGGTGGCTCAAGGCCGGGCGTTCCTTGTAGGGCGCCTCCATGATCTGCTGCAGGCTCGGCAGGTACTGCGCCAGCGGATTCCCGGGGGCGGCATTCGAGTAGGCCTGGAGGAGCTCGAGCATATCGCCGGTGCCGCTGCACCACCCCACCAGGCCGCCGGTGTAGCCGCGCCCGTCATCGATGTCCTCGATGTAGCCATAGGACGTGGTCCAGTCAGGAGTCGAATTCTCTGCGGTGGAGGTGAGCTGGAGCGCGATCTCCTTGTACACCGGATTGGCGATATCCGCCCGGGATTGGGTTTCGCCGTTTGCCTGCTGGTCTTTTCGTCCAAAAAGTCGATCAAACACCAGACCTCCCGAAGTTGTCGTGGCGCCGAGCCTAGCAGTCCGCCGGCCGGCGCAATAGGGCCTTTCCGGCACTGTGCAGCGACGCCGGACCCCTCGCATCCTGTCCGCGCCGGCGGACTGTTATCCGGCCTGCCGTCCATCCCTTGCGGCGGCCGGACGCGTTTGTAAACTGAACGGGAATCCACCTATTCGTTTGGCAAGGGATGGGATTGAAAATGACTACGTTTCGGGACCTCCACTACGCCGCAACGCCGTTCCTATTGCCGAATGCGTGGGACGCCGGATCCGGCCTGGCATTCGCCGATGCGGGATTCCCTGCCGTCGGCACCACCAGCTTTGGCATCGCTGCGAGTGCAGGCCTCCCGGACGGAGGCCGCTCCAGCAAGGCGGCAACGGCCGCTCTGGTGGCCCGCCTGTGCCGCCTGCCGGTCCACATCACGGCGGACATCGAGGACGGTTACTCCGATGACCCGGCCGAGGTTGCGGACTTCGTGGCCCAACTGGCTGCGCTCGGCCTGGCCGGGGTCAACCTGGAGGACAGCACGGCCGGTCATCTGGTTGATCCAGCAGTCGTCGCGGACAAGGTCGCCGCAGTCAAGCGACGCAGTCCGGCCGTGTTTGTCAACGCGCGGGTAGACAACATCTGGTTCGGCGAACAGGCCACCGTCGACGCCGTCCTGCGCCGCGCCGGTCTCTACGCCGACGCCGGGGCGGACGGAATCTTTGTCCCCGGGCTTGCGGCTCCGGACGACATCCAGGCCGTCACCGCCGGTGTCGCGCTGCCGGTTAACGTGCTGGCACATCCCTCACTGACCGTCCCTGAACTGGGTGAGCTGGGGGTCAGGCGGGTGAGTTCCGGCTCCCTGCCTTACCGAGCCGCCGTCGACGCCGCGGTGAACGTAGTCACCGCCCTGCGCGATGGCAAGCAGGCGCCGGCCGCCACCCCGTACTGGGAGATGCAATCGCGCTTGGTGTCCTTTAGCGAACGTTCCGAGAATTGACTCGGCCGGGCCGCCCCGACCTAACTCGCGGGGAGCCCCAGGCTGCCAGCGGTGCCGGGGTCCTGCCTGATTCCGGCGTAATAGGCAGCGGCCATGTCCTGCTTTGCGCGGCCCTGGGAGGCGACTCGTTCGAGGCGCTCGGCCGATGCCTCCACCCCGTCTAGCCGAACACCCTGCTCCCGGGCGGCATCGAGGATCAGCCGGGCGTCTTTCAGGGATGTGTCGACCGCGAAGGACGCCGGTTCCAGCCGGTCTTCGAGGATGAGGCCGGCCTTGGTTCGCAGGAAGGGCAGATCGAGGCCGCCGCCGTCGATCAGCCCGAAGAACTGCCCGGGATCCACCCCGAGCGCCTCGGCGAGGGCCAGGATCTCACCGGCGGCATTTGAGGCGGCGATGACCCAGCTGTTGACGACGAGCTTCAGCCGGGTTGCCGAGCCCGCGGCCGCGTCCTGCCCCGTCCAGACCGTGCGCGCACCGATGGCGTCCAGGACCGGCGCCACGCGTTCACGCACCGCGTCCGGGCCGGCCGCGATCACTATAAGCTGGCCGGCCTCAGCGGGCTCGCGGGTGCCGGAAACGGGCGCTTCGACCAGGTCGAGGCCTACCTCGTTCGCCAGGTCCGCGAGGGCTGCGACGTCGTGCACACCGACGGTCGTGCACTGCACCCAGGCGGTGCCCGGGCGGACTCCCGCTGCCGCATGCCGGATCACGTCGACCACGGCGGCAGCATCAAAGAGCATGGTCAATACAACGTCCGCGCCCGCAACAGCCTCAGCCGGGGACCCGGCTATCTGCGCCCCGGCGTCGCCGAGCGGGACGGTCTTGGCCTGGTCGCGGTTCCACACGTGGACTTCGTGTCCGGCCCGCAGCAGATTCCGGGCCATCGCGGCCCCCATGATGCCGGTGCCGAGCACAGCCACCTTGCGTTTCGTGTCCATCCCGGAGTCCTCTCGATCGTTGCGGGTGCCTTAGCGATCCACGTCTGTGTAACTGCCCTGGCGGCCCTGACTGTCCCAGGCAGTCATCCTACCCACCAGGGTGTGGACGTCCGCGTAGCTGCCCGGTCGCCCCGCATGCTCGGCCCGCCCCCCGGCCAGGACGTCGACGTCGGTGTACCCGCCCGGCAGCGTCCTCTTCGCCGGGGCCGAGCGATGAAGGGTGTCGGTATCCGTGTAGGCGGCCTTCCTGGCCGGTCCGCGGAGTGGCTGGTGAGTGGCAAAAGTACTCAAGGAATCTCCAATTGCTTAGACAGGCGTCCAAAGAGGCCGCGCCGTGAAGTGCCGCGTCCGGGCTCTTCCTGAGCCCGCGGCTGCTACCCACCCTTCTCCGAGCAGCGATAGCTTTCAAAGAAGAAAAGTCCATCGCGCGATAGGGAATGTTTATTCCTGCTGGTCAGCCGGCGCATTTTCCAAGAATGTGAGATCGATCCCACGGGCCACCTCAGTGAGCGCGCGTGCAAGGACGCTTTGCGGCTCGCGAGAGAGCGTCACGAGCCCGATGTGTGGCCGCCGCTCCGATCCGATCAGCCGGAGGGCGCGCAGGCCACGGGGAATCCGAAACACATGCAACCAAGCCGCCGGCACAATGGTGGCCCACAGGCCGGCGCTCATTTGGGCCAGGAGCGAAGCGACCGAGTCCGTCTCAAGCCGCGGGTCAGCGGTCAAACCCACGTCCAGGAACGCTTCGTCCACCTGCCGGCGCCCCTGCATCGACCGGTCCAACAGGCACAGAGGCAGTGTCGCGGCGTCCGACCAGCCCACCGCAGTGCCCTTGAATGCCCCGTGGGCCTCCGACGTGAGGAGCACATACTTTTCGCGGTACAAGCTGGTCATCTCAAAACCGTCCGGAACCGGGTCGGCGACGTAGCTAATTCCGGCGTCAATTTCGTAGTCGGCCAGCAGCCGCAGCACGTCCTCGGACCTGAGGTCGGACGCGACATGGACGTTGGCCAGAGGATGCGCCGCGCAAAAAGCGGCGGTCAGCCCGGACACGGCGGGTGACGCGGTCGGGATCGTGCCGATTCGAAGCTGTCCCGTCACGCCGGACCGCATGGCCGCGATCTGCGCCGTCAGGGCACTGCGGTCCGCCAGAATGCGGCGCGCCCACACCACAATCTGTTCACCCTCGGCCGTCAGACCTTCGAACCTATTGCCGCGCCGGATCAACGGGACGCCCAACTCGACTTCAAGCTTCCTGATGCCCTCGGACAAGGCCGGCTGGGACACCGAGCAACTCTCGGCCGCCCGTGCGAAGTGGCGCTCCCGGGCCAACGCGACCATGTATTCAAGCTGGCTGAAGATCATAGCTTCTGGTCTACCGCACGCAGACAACGAATCCACCACCCCGGCCGCTCCAACCCCTAGTTTTCCCCTATATCGGAATGTATCGTTGAGTATCGTTCGCGACTCACTAAGGAGAGACCAGCATGCGTAGTTCATACCCGGCCGGCGGCTTTGGAGCACCCAACATTGACAGCATGTGGCAGGCGGTTGAAGACCTGCGCGCGCGGTTCGAGAAGCGCTCGGGAACCCGTGCGGGTCGTGGCGAGGTGCGGTCGGCGGTACTCGCCCTGCTCGCTGAGCGGCCGATGCACGGCTACCAAATCATCCGTGAAATCGAGGAGCGCAGCAGCGGCAGCTGGAAGCCGAGTGCCGGCTCCGTCTACCCCACCTTGCAGCTCCTGGCCGATGAGGGGCTGATCCGTGCCGAGGAGTCCAACGGCCGCAAGATCTACTCGCTAACCGAGGCGGGCCGGGAGGAAGTCGCCGGCGCCGATGCGTCGGCACCGTGGGAGCCTACGGGCCACGCAGCCGGCCCCGGTTTCGCGGCGCTACCCAAGGCCGGAGTCGAGCTCGCGCAGGCTGCCTCCCAGGTGGGCCGCACGGGCTCGCCAGAGCAGGTGCAGCAGGCCGTGGCGGTGCTCAACGAGGCGCGTCGCCGGCTGTATTCGATCCTCGCCCAGGACTGACCGGTGCCGTCGGGCCGCCGGGACCGGGCGGATCCGGTTCCCGGCGCCGGGGACACCCGTGCACGCTACCGTCGGATCCTGCGCTTCGCCGCGTGGCATCTCGCGGAGACCTGGTGGTTTGAACTGTTCCTCCCCCGGGTGGGGCTGGGCAGCGTTGCCGGGCGTACCCGGACGAAGCGGATGCGCCGTTTCGCGCAGCGCTTCCATGTGCTCGCGGTGGAGCTCGGCGGCCTGATGATCAAGGTCGGGCAGTTCCTGTCGTCCAGGCTCGACGTGCTTCCGCCCGAAATCACCAAGGAGCTGGAGGGGCTGCAGGATGAGGTGCCGCCCGTTCCGTTCCCCGCAATCCGCGCCCTTGCCGAGGCGGAGCTGGGTGCCCCGCTGGACCAGGTTTTCGACTCAGTAGAGGAGGTCCCGATCGCCGCGGCATCGCTTGGGCAGGCACATCGAGCACGGCTCCTGCCCGCCAATGCCGCCGACGCCGGGCTTCACAGCGTGGTCTTGAAGGTGCAGCGCCCGGGCATCCGCGAGATTATCGACGTCGACCTGGCGGCCCTGCGGAAGGTCGGCGGATGGCTCAGCCGCGTGCGCCTGGTGTCCAGCCGCGCGGACATGCCGGCCCTGGTCGAGGAGTTTGCACAGATCAGCCTCGACGAGATCGACTACCTGCATGAGGCGGCGAACGCGGAGCGCTTCGCGGCTGATTTCGCCGATGATGACCGGGTGGACGTGCCCGAGGTCGCATGGGAGTGGAGCACCCGCCGCGCGCTTGTTCTCGAAGACGTTGCGGCGATCAAGATCACCGACGCCGGGGCGCTTCTCGCGGCGGGAATTGACCCGGCGAAGGTGGCGCCGGTTTTTGCCTCGGTGATGTTCGACCAACTGTTTACCAACGGGTTCTTCCATGCAGACCCGCACCCCGGCAACATCTTTGTCACCCCGGTTACCGATCCATCGGCGGCTCGCCCGTGGAAGCTGACGTTCATCGACTTCGGCATGATGGGCGAAGTTCCGCCGCGCACCCGCAGCGGCCTACGGAAGCTGCTGATCGCGGCCGCCTCGCGTGACGGCAAGGGACTGGTCAACGCGATCAGCGACGTGGGGGTGCTGGTTCCGACGGCCGACAGGGCAGAGCTGGAGCGGGCGATGACGCAGCTCTTCGCCCGCTTCGGCGGGATGGGCTTTGCCGAGCTTCGCGAGGTGGACCAGCAGGAGTTCCTCGAGTTCGCCGTGGAGTTCGGCGATCTGGTCCGCTCGCTGCCGTTCCAGCTGCCGGAAAATTTCCTGCTCATCATCCGGGCGATGTCGCTGACCTCGGGTGTGTGCAGCTCGCTGGACGCCCGCTTCAATCTCTGGGACGCCGTCGAACCCTATGCGGCGCAGCTGCTGCGCGACGAACGGGGCAACCTCGTCCAGGATGTGGCACAGCAGGTGCTCGACGCCGCCGGGGTGGCCGTGCGCCTGCCGAAACGCCTGGACGGCCTGATCACCGGGTTCGAGGAGGGGCCACTGTCCGTGGCCAATCCGCGCCTCGAACGGCAGCTGGCCCGGCTGGACCGCACGGCGCAGCGAGCCGCGTCGGCGCTGGTCTTCGGCGCGCTGCTCATTGCAGGCGCCGTGGTCCGGGCGGATGACTTGTTGCTCGGCAACGTGCTGATGGTTGGGTCGGTTGTTCCGCTGCTCCACGGGCTGTGGGCGGGGCGCCGAGGCCTCTGAGTGCGGTGTGAGGACAAACCGCTCGGACTACCACCCGCCGGTGCCCGGACCGCCCTTGAAGGGACCGACGATCTGCCTGGTGATCCAGCCGCCGTAGAAGTCACCCGCCTGGGCGGCCACTCGCTCGCCGTCGACCTCGCAGGAATCCATGCGGGCCGGGTAGAGGGCCACCCTGGTGCTCAGCGCTTCGAACCCCCGGGCGGGATCGGGATAGGTCCACCCGCCGCGGGGAACCACAACACCGCCGGCCACGACGTCGAAGTAGTGCGCCTGCCCCTTGAACTCACAGAAGCTGGTGCCCTCGACCGGGACCAGGACGCCGGCGGAAAAGGCATCCAGCGGCAGGTAGTAGACCGGCGGATGACTCGTTTCCAGGACGCGCACTGAATCGGTGGTGTCGGCAATCACCTGGCCGCCGAGCCGGACAACGATCCGTTCCGACCGCGGCTCCACCCTCGGCGGCCGCGGATAGTCCCAGACCGACTCTTGACCGGCCTCAGGTTTGATGGGCTGCGGACGCCGTAGGAAGCCGGGAAACCCGTGAGCAGGAGTCATATTAACCGGAGACCTGGGTCGTCCTAGCCTTCGCACTCGATGCAGTACGAATGTCCGTTCCTTTGGCTCGCGAGCTGGGAACGATGCCGGACCAGGAAACAGGAGAAGCAGGTGAACTCGTCTTCGGCCTGGGGAATGACTTCAACGACGAGTTCCTCGGCGACAAACTCTCCGCCGGGGGTGATGGCATCATCCAGTGCATCGGATTCGTCCAGTTCCCGGACAACGCTGCGGGCATCCGGCGCGTTGGCGGACTGCAGCGCTTCCAGGGAGCGTTCCTGGGATTCCTTGACGTCGGAACGTACTTCGTCGTAATCAGTTGCCACTTAGGTCATTCTCTCTTCCGTCGTTCTTAGCTGACGCAGGTGCAACGTACGAAGTGGCTACGTAATTCCCTGTTTCGGGGTACAAGCTTCGCGGAGTGTGCAAAGTGACAGAACGCCACTGCCGGACTGGCCTACTCGGCCTACCTACCCGGCCGCGCGCCGCGTGAAGACCAGGTGGGTGACTCCGAGGGGAGAAGGGGTGGCTTCGATGTCAAAGCGCTGTTCAAGGTCTTCGAGTCCATCCCAGAGCCGTTCCCCTCGCCCCAGGACGATCGGCACGAGGACGATGTGCATGTGATCGATCAGATCGGCCTCAAGGAACTGGCGGATGGTCCGGACGCCGCCACCAATCCGGACGTCGAGGTCTCCGGCCAGGGCGCGGGCCTGCTGAAGCAGCGAGACAGGATCGGCGTCGACAAAATGGAAGGTTGTCCCGCCCTCCATTTCGAGTGTCGGCCGGGGATGGTGTGTCAGAACAACGACGGGGGTGTGGAAGACGGGGTTATCGCCCCACCACCCTTTCCATTCCTCGTCCTGCCAGGGGCCGCGTTGAGGACCGAACTTGTTTCGACCCATGATCTCCGCCCCGATCCCTGGCTTCCACTGGCTGGCGAAAGCCTCGTCGACGCCGTAGGAGCCTTCCGACTCCCCGTGGAAGCCCATCTCCCGGAAGGTGCGCGTCTCGAAGGCCCATTCCATGAGCCGTGAGCCAGCGTGTCCAAATGGAGCTTCGAGTCGCTGGTCCTCGCCGGTGCCGAAGCCGTCCAGGGAGACCGAGAAGTTGTGCACGCGGACGAGGGACATGTCATCTCCTTGGGCTGCTGGACGTTTGCGGACACTCTACGAGGATCGCACCCCGCGACTCAAGGGGTTCCAGCCTTCTCGGCATAGGCAGTGGCGTGGCTGCGCACCTGGCGGATGTAGTCGCCCGACTGGTTGTAGGCGTAAATGGCGTCGGTCCATCCTTGCGCCGTAGTGAGGTCGCGGCCGCTGCCGCACAGATACGTCGCCGCGCTGAGGGCGGCGTCGTCGATATTGAGCGGATCCGCTTTTCCGTCACCGTTCCCGTCCCGCCCGACGAGCTGCCAGGTGGAGGGAATGAACTGCATGGGCCCGACGGCGTGGTCCCAACGGGCATCACCGTCCAAGGCACCGGCGTCCGTGTCCGCGATGGCGGCAAAGCCGACGCCGTTGAGGCTGGGTCCCACGATTGGGCCGCTCGCCTGCCCGGCGCTGTTAAGGCTGCCGCCGCCGTATGATCCGTGCGCTGATTCGACGAAACCCACGGCCGCCACGGTGTTCCACCCGATCCCGCAGCCGGGCGTCGCATCATTGGCCGAGACGGCCGCGGCCACATAAGCCCGGAGCGCGCGGGCCGGGATCCCGGTCTGCGCGGCGGCGCGGGTGAGCCACTGGGCATCAGGGTTCCGGCTGACGTTCACGGCGGTTGTGATCCCGGTGGACAACATTTCAAGCTTTGCCCCGGCCCGCGGCGGTGCAGGAGGGGCCCCGGCTGAGTCCGCGCCGGGCTGCCGGATTACCCAGAACGAGAACGCGATGATGATGCACAGGGCGAACAAGCCGAAAACCAGAAGGCGTTTGAGACGGAGCACTGACCAATCAAACCATTTACGCCCGTATGGCGCTGACGTTGTCCGCGACACAGCATCTTCTGCCGCTGACGGTGGCGGTGACCGGGATCCGTGGATGTAACGTGTCGGCCGGCGCCATTCCGGTTGACCCGCTCGCTATTGCGCCGATGAGGGCGCATGCTGGTCAGGGGTCCGCCTGAGCTTCAGCTGGAAGTAGGTGGCGGTCTTCAGCAGTACCAGGCCCCCTGGCCACCTAGAAACCGGTCCGGGCTCAGTTGGAGCCGTCAAGCAGCCGGCGGCTCCGATGGTGGTACCGGACCGATGGTCCCGCAACGCAGTCTCCGCCCCAAGCGTGAACGCCACCCCGACTCCGTGTCCGGCTGGCCGCCTATGCGGCCAGCGCCACTCTAGAGCGGTGGCCAGTGACCGCGCTCGTACCCGAACAGGTTAATGGTTCGGGCCGGAAGGGGCCGACTGGGCCTCTCTGCAGGCTTGTTCTCTTCCGGCAGCTCCGCCGTGCTGCCGGACTGTTCCCCGTTAGTGCCTGATTCGTCTGGATCATTGGACATGTGACATCCCTTGGTTGGCCGAGCAACAAGCTGTCCACCGACGAGTGATGGTGCCGGCAGACAAAATGGTCCGGCCGGCCCGCAGATTCACGGATCTCAAGCGGCGGTTCGGGTCGAGCCTGGTGCGCGCCGCGTGCGGTCGGTGCAGTGGTCCTGGATCAAACCCGTCCCGGCGCATTCGCGCACGTTGACGATGGCCGCCGCAGCTTCATCCTTATCCCCGAAGGGCTGTGAGAGGGCCAGTACGGTCCCGTCCGGCGCCAGAAGCCGGAACCGGACGTGCGACTGGGGGTCGGTAAACAACTCGAATGTCCCTGCCATGATTTTTGGTCCTCCCGGGCATCTCTGCCCTTGGTCTGCGTTGCACCGTTACCTGGCCGGAACACTCCTTTACAGCATGCGCCGGTCCGTCCGCCATTGTCAGGGACGAAAGACCCGAAGCGATCATGGACTTCCTCTGTGTTGAACTCCCACGGAAACGACAACCGGTGCGCTCCGCCCCCAAAAGATACGGGCCGCAACGGAGCTCCGTACCGACCATTGCTATGTCGAACAATAGGCCGAAAGTGATCGGCCCCTAGCGTCCCAATGGGTCCCCGGGATAGAGCCGGGGCGCTTCGATGCCCGGACGCAGGATCTCCACTCAAGGCGCCGGGACAATATGTCCCGATCCAGGCGTCCACCCGCCGCGTCGGTTCAGCAGGGAGCCGCGCCCCATCGGGTCGGCCCGGGCCGCGTCTAGGGCAGCGGATAGACGAACCGTGGCCGCGGCACGTCCGGCGCTCGTCCGTGGCCCGGCGGGGTCCTCGCTGATGCAGTCCGTCAGGGAAGCGGTGACCTCAGCAATCAGGTCCGGAACCCCACAGGACCTGTAGCCGGCGCCGGCGGAAACCTCGGGGCGACTCAGCTCCCCGGCGACGAGCACCGCAACCTCGGTCCTGCGTTCMATGCCGAGCTTGTCCAGTATTGACGAGACCATATTCTTAACTGTCTTCTCCGCTAGAAACATTTCCCGGCTGATCTGGCGGTTGCTTAAACCTCTTGCCAAGCCGAGCGCCACGGAGGCTTCCCGATTGGATAGGCGCCGGAGCGTCTCCTCCGTACAGTCAGCTCCCCGCCCCGGCACCCGGACCCGGAGCCCCGGAACGAACCGGCTGCTGTAAGCGGTCTGGCCAGCCAGTACCCTGCGGATCAACCTGTGCTGGTCGCCGCTGTCGTCCTGTTTGGACAAGCAACCCCAGGCACCGGCCAGGATAGATTCGATGAGCACGGATTCGTCATCTCCATTGGTCATCAAGACACAGCGGATGGAAGGGTCCGTAACGGCGACGGCACGGCAAACGTCCGCACCGGACCCGTCAGGAAGATCATCGTCAAGAACCGCAAGCACCGGTCGTAGGGCGGGAATCCGCCGGATGGCTTCGCGCGCCGAACCCGACTCCCCGGCCACGGCCAATCCGGCCGACTCAATCAGGTGGCGTAACCCGCGCCTCACAACCTCGTGATTGTCCAGTACGTACAATCCCCCGCCGTAGCCGGAATCGGGCGCGCAGGTCTTCGGGTCAGCCATCATTGCTGTTCCGTTCCTTCGCCTTTGACTGGAAGGCGCCGTAGGCGGGCTCCCCACGCCGTTCTCTCCGACGTGAAACGAGCCCTGATCCCGGACCGGCCCCAGCAGCTGGCGCGTATCTGTACGCAAGGGATCTGTACTCGCCACGCTAGACCTAATCAGGGACGGAACCTGACGACTTGAGCGGAAATGACTCAGGCCACATTCCGGCCCAAGAAATACCACGGACCCGCGGTATCTGTCCGGAGTCAGAACCCGCCTCACCATCAGCATCGGATTCCCACCTTGGGGCGGTCAGATGCCTTGGTAGTCGCCGGAACCCTGCTCGGGAACCTCCCACTCCCCCTCCGGCGTCCGGAACCCACGCATCGACCCGAACATCAGGTCGGTCATCCCGGTCGGATCGCCGCCGCAACGGATGAAATCTTCCCGCCGACGCCGGCCCATCCGCTTGGTATTTCGGACGCCCAGAACCGTGACCAGGGTTGCGCCCAACACTGCGGCGGTCAGGAAGAACGGCAGTTGAGTGCTGAAGCAGGAGGCCAGCCATCCAGCGGAAATTGCTCCAGCCGCGATCCATAGAACGAACCCGGTGACCACTGCGCCGCGCAGCGATGCGTTACTGGGACGGTGAATGGGGATGAATTTGGCGGGATCAACGGGCGTACAGCCGTGCCTGGCGCGGCGGCCGGATTGTTCGGGCATGAAGTTTGTCTCCCCTTGAGCTGTCTTGACGGCTGCCTCCGCTAGCCGGGGACATGCTGGTTCTCTCCCCGATCCTAGTCTGGAACACGGCTGCAGCCCCGGTGATCGACCTGGCCCGGGGCGCTGCTGCAAGCCCATCGGAGCGGTCCGCACCCCCAGGGCGTCAACCCCGCTTTCCAGCAGGTTCAGCTGCGCCAGGGCTGGCTCGTCATCGGCACCGAACGGCGGTGACGACTTGAGCGTCGGTGTGACCACTGCGGGTCTCGTATGTTGCGAACTCAGGGGTCAGGTTCGATGATTGTTGGAGGCCATCCGGGCAGGCGCCCGTCGGCAGCACCCTTTGCGCAGCCCCACAGCTCAAGAGACTACGGTGAGAAGTGAGTGATCGAAGCCAGGTCATTGGGTTCTTGATCCACGACAACGTTACGATGGTGGACATCGCCGGGCCAGCGGATGTGTTTCACCACGCAAATGCCTTCGGGGCGCGCTACGAGACTGTTTTGATTTCCGCCGACGGCAAGGCCAAGCGCGCCTCCAATGGGCACTATCTGACCGTAGAGGCCGCAGCCGGCCAGACGGGCGCCTTGGACACAATCATCGTTCCGGGTGCCTACGGGATGGTGGCGAAGTCCTTCGAGCAGGGGCTGGTCGAGGCGGTTTCCGGTCTAACGGATGATGCCGACAGGATCGCCTCCGTCTGTACCGGTGCTTTTCTGCTGGCGCACAGGGGCTTGCTGAACTACCGCAACGCGACCACCCACTGGACCCAAATCGAAAGGTTCAGCAGGTCATATCCGCTGGTACGTGTCGTCCCTGACGCGTTATTCGTGCAAGACGGTTCGATCATCACCTCAGCGGGAGTCAGTTCCGGGGTCGACCTGGCCCTGTTCATAGTTGAAGACGACTACGGCCCCGACGTCGCGCGCGCCGTCGTCCGTCAAATGGTCATTTTTAATCAACGGCCGGGAGGCCAGTCCCAGCGTCCTGTCGCGGTCCGCGTGAGCGCCCCCAGGGACCACGTCCTCCGCAAACTCCTCGACAGCATCACGGCCGACCCAGCCGCGAACTACTCGATTGACGCCATGGCCGCCATGACGAATCTCAGCGCCAGTAGCCTCACCCGGCGATTTCAAGAGGCAACCAACACCACTCCTGGTCGGTACGTCGAAATGGTGCGCATAGAGGCGGCTCAAGGCATGCTCCAGAGGGGAGCCACCGTCGCCGCGACGGCGGCCGCCAGCGGATTCGGCAGTGCCGAAACGATGAGGCGCGTCTTCACGCAGCGGATCGGAATGAGTCCGTCGCTCTATCTGGAAAATCTCCTGTCACAGCCCTGAGGCTTCCGAACCTCACCGCCCGCTCGATCATAGGCTGACGCTATCTGGGGGATGGTTGACGGGATTCGCGGGTCCGCCAGCGCGTTGCCGGGTCAATGCTGGATACATCCGGTAAAAACCGGAACCATTGCCGGTCACCCGGCCGGAACTGGACAAACTCCATCCGCAGATGTGATGGCGGCGCGAGAACGTCAGTTCTCCGCCGTCGAGACAAGGATCAAAATCATGGGCTACATCAACGTCGGTACCGAAAACAGCACGGAAATCGAGCTCTACTACGAGGACCACGGGGCCGGCCAGCCGGTTGTCCTCATCCACGGCTACCCTCTGGATGGCGGCTCCTGGGAAAAGCAGACCGCGGCCCTCTTGAATGGCGGTTACCGCGTCATCGCCTACGACCGCCGGGGGTTCGGCAAATCCAGCAAACCGACCACCGGCTACGATTACGACACCTTCGCAGCCGACCTTAACGCCGTACTCGAAACCCTGGACCTCCAGGACGCCGTCCTGGTCGGTTTCTCGATGGGCACCGGCGAAGTCGGACGTTACATCGGCACCTCCGGCCAGGCCCGTGTAGCCAAGGCAGTGTTTCTTGCCTCTCTCGAACCGTTCCTCCTGCAGACCGAAGACAACCCCAGCGGCGTTCCGTCTTCGGTGTTCGACGGCATCCGCACCGCCGCCATTGAGGACCGTTACGCCTGGTTCGCCGACTTCTACAACAACTTCTTCAACACCGACGTTTTCCTCGGAAGCCGCCTCAGCGAGGAAGCGCTTCGCAACGCCTGGAACGTCGCCGCCGGCTCGTCCTGGTACGCGTCGTTCGCCGTCGTCGACTCATGGCTGACGGACTTCCGCTCCGACGTCGACAAAATCACAATCCCGACCCTGATCGTGCACGGAGCGCAGGACCGCATCCTGCCAATCGACGCGACAGGCCGCGAGTTCACCAAGCGTCTTCCGTCCGCGGAGTACGTGGAGCTCCAGGATGCACCGCACGGCATGCTCTGGACGCACGCCGCCGAGATCAACGAAATCCTGCTCCGCTTCCTGGCCAAATAGCCACCGCTTCCTCACGTACGCGAGTTCCTGAAAGGAGACCAGAAAGATGGACAAGGTCCTCAGTGAGCACGAGGCGAGCCGATGGATCGATCGGTATGTCCAGGCGTGGAGGACGAACCGCTTGGATGACATATCCAGCGTCTACGCCCCGGACGCCGAGTTCCACGAACGTCCCTATGAGACCGACTGGCATGGTCTGGACGAAATTATCGCGGGATGGAAACTGAGGTCAGGGTGGAGTGGCACAGCCTCCTGGACTTTCGGCTGGAAGCTCCTCCACCTGACGGGAGACACCTTCGCTGCTCAGGGAACCGGCGTATATCCCGCTCTTGGAACTTTTGACAACCTTTGGGTGGTGACCCTCAACGCGGACGGGGCGGCAACAGCACATTGGCAGTGGAACAACCAGGTAGCACCCCCTGCCGATAATCCCACTTACTGACCAAAGTGCGCCGCGGTCTGCCCGACCGATCCGAGGCGGTGCGACTCGGGAAGGCACCCGCCACCCCAGGTGCCGGCAGTCCCGCCCCCGGCCACAACCCCTCGCCCAGAAAGGAAAACGACAGTGACATACCCAAACGCCAAAGCCTTGGTTCTTCTTGACCACCCCGATCTCAGCCGGTCCCGAGTGAATCACGCCCTTGCCGCCGCTTTGGAGGGTGCACCCGGTCTCGCGGTGCGCGACCTGCGCCGCCTGTACCCGGACGGCCGGATCGACCTTGCTGAGGAAAGAGCTGCGGTGGAGGCAGCGGACGACATCGTGCTGCAGTACCCCACGCACTGGTACGCCCCGCCGGCGTTCATCAAGAGCTGGCTGGATGAGGTGCTGGTCCGCGGCTGGGCCTACGGCACCGGGGCGCCGGGGGCCCTTGCTGGCAAGACACTGCGCGTCGCCACCAGCACGGGAGGCACCCGGGATGCCTACTCCCCCGACGGTTTCCACGGATGGGACTACACCGACATCCTCATCCCTCTGCAAGCCACGGCCCGTCGGCTCGGAATGCAGTGGCTCAGCCCCTTCGTCCTGCACGGGGTACGTGACCTGACGGATGAGCAGCTGCAGGACCTGGCCCGGCACTACCGGAACCTGCTGGAACGAAACGCCGTTCCCGGGCACGTTTAGTGACACCGGCGCCCAACGGCCTAACCATGGTCCGGAGCCGTTGGGTGCCTGCGGCTCCGGCTGGCAGGGTTTTCCGGCTTGCCGATTCAGCCCGCCATGCCGCTGAGGAGCCCGACGACGTCGCCCCGGCCAGCCGCCGCATCGTTGACTCCAGGCTCTAGCGGGCGACGTCGGCGATCAAGCGGGCGGCAGAGGGCAGGCCGCTGGCGCCGGCGCGTGCGTAGTTGTCGATATCGGTGACGTCGTGGCCGAGGCCTGTCATGGCCTCGACGAAGATATCCATGTCGATGATCTGCAGGACTTTGAGGTGATCGGCGTTGGCGGTCGTGACGGCGCCGGTGAGTGCTTCGAGGGCGAAGCTTCGGCCGGTTCCGGAGCGGAGCAAGTCCGTCAGCGCGCCAAGATCGAAGTCCAGATCGCAGGCCAGGGCGAGGATATCCTGGACGTTCTTCTGGTTCATCATCAGCAGGGCATTGTTGAGGAGCTTTCCGGTCTGGCCTGATCCTGCCTCCCCCATGTAGGCGATCTTTCGGGAGAAGGACTCTAGAACGGGCCGGGCTATCTCCAGAGCTTCGCGGGGACCGCCGACGATAGTCGTCAGCTGACGTGCTTCGGCTCCGGTCCTGCCGCCGCTCACCGGGGCGTCCAGGACCAACACGCCAGTTTGGGATCCCTGCTCGGCCATGGCGGCGGCATAACCGGGAAGACCGGTGCCGTGGTTGATGAGAATGGTGCCCGGCCGCGAGCTTTCGAGCAGGCCGCCTGTCGTGAGAACCTCCTCGATGTCGGAGTCCTCGCGGAGGCACAATCCGACCATGTCGCTGGACGCGGCGAGCGCGGCGAGGGTGTCATGCCGGACGTAAGGGAGGCCGTCGAGGGCGGCCAGGGACGCCTCGCGGCGGACCCAGATGTTAAGTTTGAAGCCCGCCTCGGCGATCGCGCGTGCCATGGGGGCACCCTGGTCTCCGAGGCCGACCCAGCCGACGTTAAGTTCGGAGGCGTTGCCAGGGGTGATTGCAGGTGCGGTTGGTGTTGCGCCGGGTGTGGCGGTGCTGCCGGTCATGTAATTGTCTTTCTGCATGGAGGAGTTGAGGGCTTTCACGGGGTCTTCCGGGCGAGGAGTTCGGTCGAGAGATCCCAAAGTCGCTCGGCGTTGGCCGGATCGACTGCGTAGGCTGCCACTCCGGTGTAGTCGGGGCCTCGGTGGTCCACGGTGCGGGCCTCGTTGACGTCCTCAAAGTAGCGTCCGCCGATGCCCTCAAGCTCGGGGGAGGTCGCAACATACAGCGTGGTCGCCGCACCCTGCTGGGGAGTTTTCTGACGTTCGACGGGGGTTCGCAGCCCTCCAGTATGGCGCTGGAGTTTGGTGGCGATGGCCCCGGGCATGACGGCGTTGGAGGTGATGCCGTCCTTGGCCCAGCGTGCGGTCACGCCCACGGCGAACAGGGCTGAGGCGGTCTTGGACTGCCCGTAGGCGACAAAGGCGTCGTAGGCGACGAAGTTGAAATGCGGGTCATCGAATATGACCGGGGAGAACAAGTGTCCGCTGGAGCTCAGGGACACGATCCGGGCATTCCCCGCCTCGGCGAGGGCTCCATGCAGGGCCTGGGCGAGGGCGAAGTGACCCAGATGGTTCGTGGCGAACTGCATTTCCCAGCCCTCCGGTGTGCGCTCGAGTTCGGGCAGGGCCATGATGCCGGCGTTGTTGACCAGCACGTGCAGCGGGCCAGTCCATCGGTCGGCGAATTCGGTGATGGTGGCCAGGTCGGCGAGGTCCATCCGGCCCAAGAAGATGTTGTTGTTAGCCGTTGACTCGCGCAATTCCTGGGCTATGGGCGTTGCGGCCTCGACGTTGCGCACCGCCAGGGTGACCTCAGCACCGATGTTGGCGAAAGCGCGGGCTGTTTCGATCCCGATGCCGGAGGCGCCGCCGGTGACGATGACGCGCTTTCCGGTGAAGTCGATGCCTTCGGTGACGTCGGAGGTGGTGGAGCTGAATCCGAAACCGGTGGTGATTCTTGCCATGGGGTTGGTCTTCTTTCGGCAGTGCAGGAAGTTTTTTCATAGGAGCCGTCCGGCGTCCTTCGGCTGCAAGCCTGAAGGAGCGCGGGGTCTGGGCAGCTCTGGAATTCAGTGTGCTCGCACCGGAATCGGGCAGCCAGAACCCCGTGATTCATATGAATGCCGGGGCTACCCTCGTGGGTGATTCAGAGCCGCCCGTGATGGAGGGGTCGGGTCATGTCCGGGAGCGTCCGGGCCAGACACTCCAGTGCCCGTTCGGAGGCACTGCCGGGCTCGGCGTGGTGAATGACGAGGAGGTGACCGTCCGTTCCGGTTACGGCCAGTTTTTCGTGGAAGAGCTCAAGGTCGCCCACCACCGGGTGATGCAGCAGTCGCTTGCCCGACACCTTGGGGCGGACATCGTGGCGCCCCCAAAGCCGGAGGAAGTAGGCGCTGCGCTCCGATAGCTCGGTGACCAGCGCCTCGAGTTGCGGGTCGTTGATGCGCTCCCCCACAGCTGCGCGGAGTCCCGCGGTCGCGTCCTCCATGACGTGTTCCCAGTCCTCGTAGAGCTCCCGTTCGGCGGGGTCCAGGAAGGCTGCCCGCAGCACGTTCGTGCCCGGTTGGTTCCTCGGGGACAGGGCAACGGCCAGCGGATTGGCGGCGAGGACGTTCATGAAGCGGTCCTGGACAAAGGCCGGAACCTGGGCCAACGTGACCAGTAGATACGAGAGGCCCTCCGCCACCCCCGCCGGGGAGGGACTGGCCGCGGTCTGCAGGACCGGTTGCGCGAGCCGGTGCAGATGAATGGTCGAGGGCGGGTCCAGGCGCAGGGCGCGTGCGAGAGCGTCCAGTATTTGCGGGGATGGTCGTGGTCTTTCCCCTGCTCCAGGCGCACGTAGTAATCCACGCTGATGCCCGCGATGCCGGCAACCTCTTCACGCCGAAGACCCGGAACCCGGCGCCGCCCGTAGCTGCGCAGTTCGACGTCCTCYGGCCGGACAAGCTTGCGTCGCGCCCGCAGGTACTCTCCGAAAGCCGTGTTTCTCGCCACGGACCTAATCTACGCCCGCGGGCTGATCAAACGCAGCCGAACTCAAACAGGGAAAACACTGTGCCCGAGGTGGGACTCGAACCGGGTTCCAGACACTGCAAATCCGCCACTCCCCCGAAAACCTCCGCAATCCGGCCCAGTCCGGCACCAGTACGACTCGATCCGAACGCCAGGGTGTGCACATTGTGCACACCCTCTGTACTTGCTCGGTTCGCCCTCCACCAGGCTGCCTATTTGGCCGTTCGCGCGGAGCGGTTGTCTTTTGCGCGCGATTTCGCTCCCATAGGAACAGCAAGCCCCGGCCCCGAACGAGCACTGCACCAGGGAGCGGCCCTCATGCTGAAATCGATGATCATCATGGCGACGGGTTCCTCCTCCAACATCTCATGGATAGGAGGACAGCAACCTGCATGACAAACCGCTAGCTCAATCCTCCGCGACGTGAGCACGCACCACCAACGGCGCAGCGCAGGCCGCCGCAGCCGTCGCCACAACTCGCATTGATGAACTCCGCACGATACGCCGCGTGCATCGTCAACATCCTTCCACTAGCCCTCGCTCGCTAGGTCAAAGAGTCAACAAAACCGGGGGCAGTCCCGTCTTAGTCGGAAGGGTGCGCGCGGCGGTGCAGGAGGGTGATACTAACGGGTATGACAGATGACGACCTTCGACTTCGACTCGCCACCGTCTTTCTCGAGGCGTTGGAGATTGGCAGCGGAAAACAAGAGTGGGATGTGGTGGATGAAGTCTTCAGCGCATTCGACCTCGACTGGAGTGAAACTGAGGCCGGCTTCGCTAACTTGAGTACAAGACGCACGGAATTGCTGCAGCAATACGCTGCCGGTCAGTTGGCGGACGCCGCTCCGACAGCAGCTGACTTACTCAACGTCGTGGTTCGATGCGGAGGGAGGTTCGTGTCCATGCTTGATGAGACGTATGACCGGCTGTACCGACACTCTGCCACGACGTCCGGCTCCTCAGAGACGTTCCGACTCGAGCGAAACGGGGTCGACGAAACACAACTGACCATCAGTCCTGCCTTCCTTGAGCAGGTGCACCACATTATGGAACGGATACATCGTGTTCCCGTGGGAAAAATCGACGAATACGCTCTCCTGTTATTTACAAATTGGGACAACGGGGAGTCGTACGGACATTGGCCCATCACCAGCCATGAAACGGAAGACAGGCTCGTAAACGCCACACTGGATCTCTCGTGGATCGGCCCGTTCATCCGGGGGCGCGAAGCCACGGACCCTGTTTGGACAGACGCTGCGTCTCGCTGGGCGGAGGCGCAGCGTGCAGCCGAGAGGCTGGTCTCAGCCGCGGAGGTTCTCGTTGTCTCCCACATCTCCCACCTAAATGCCCTTGTTGACGTCGAGACGGGGACTGCCGCCCAGGAAGTCTTTGCGGAAAACGAACGCGATCGGAGGGGCGGCGCCCGCCTGGACGAAGTTGAGCGTTTCCGGGCTGAGCGCTCGTTTGGCACAACTGCCCTGCCGGGCTTCGTGCACGGCATCCAAGAACAGAGCGGTGTCGGCTTGCTAGACGACCTAGAGCCTGTGGTCATTCCTGTTAGTGACTTCTGGCCCTCGACGGGGATTGGTGGCCTCGCTGCCTTCGTCGCGATGTGGCGGCTGGGTCTCTGGGCGGAACGGCCGCAGCAGCGGCCTGAGAACATGGATCGTCTCCGTGACCCGATCATCACGGCAGAGTGGCTCTCTCGGGTTGCTTCAGCCTGCTCGGAGGCCACGGCCTGGTTAGAGAACGAGGTTCTCGATGTCACTAGCGCGGTAGACGTCTCTGAACAGATCGATGCCCTGGAAGAGTTTCTGAACCTGCCCCTGTGGCGGCAGCGTAACTTGCTATACGAAGTGTGGGTTCTTTGCTCAACACTTGACGCCTGCGAGGTCGCCGGGTGGACCGTTGAGTTGAGCGGCCTTACAGCGACCGCTGGCGCATGGGTTCTCTCCGTCGGACCGACAGCCACGCCGACAGCCAGACTTCGCTTGCCAGCAGAGGAGGGGGTCTCACTCGACGTATGGCGGGAACCTGCTCGCGAGACATCGGTGGGGAAACTGACACCGGATGTGACTGTTTCTACCGTTGGTCTGTACCCCCGCGACCTGCTCGTAGTCGAGGGGAAGGATCGTGTGAAGATGTCCGTTGGGAGGGGAGCGGTTGTGGGGCCTGCCGGCCGGTCGGAATCCAGCCAACGCACGGCGCTGGGGGTTGCCCAAAAATATGCCTCCGGGCTCCATCCGAATGCAACCTGGATCTGCAACCATTGTGATTTCCGTCAAGGTGTCGACCCTACAATCAATCACGGTGACGCGTGGACGAAAATCCACCTTGCAGACCAGTTCCGGCCCGGCTTGGTGCCTAGAGCTTTCACCGAGTCAGTGAGGGCCGCCCTGGAGCCTGCGCAAAGCGGAGAACTAACAATCGAGGGCCAACCAAGGCTAGCTACGGGGTTAGTCCTGGCAGTGGATGTGACCGGAAGCATGCAGCCTCGTCTGGAGGCCGCGTTTGCGGAACTCAATGCCCTCAAAGCAGCACAATTCGAGACTTACCGGGCTGTACTATTCAGCGACCATGGGAACAGCGAGCCGTTTCTTGTGCGCAAGCTGGGGCCGTTTCCCAACCTGGCAGCGTTGCTCGACAGTGTTCGAGCCCAACCCAACGGAGGCGGGGGCGACTATGAAGAGGCACTCGAGGACGCCATGCAAAGGTGCCGAGAGCTAGTCGACGACGTTGGTGCGCAGACAATTCTAGTCCTCACAGATGCGCCACCCCACGACACTCAGGGCTGTCCTTACATGATCGATTTCACCGCCGAGGTCCAAGCCTTGCTCCATTTAGGGTGCCAACTGCAAGTTGCCAGTGACTGGCTGGACTCAAAAGACGGGACGTGGGACGGTTTCGCGGGAACGGCCGGCTTCAAGCTAGCCCCCCTAGAGACGTTTATCACCAGCGGGCGGGGCGCGGCGGAGAATTAGGACGGCGAACATGGCCACCAGACCAGACACGAAGGCGGCCGCCGCCATGTCGTGATTCCTAGAGTCTAAGGACTTGGCGCAGTATCAAGTTCGAGTCTCGAGTTCCGGTCGCTTGGTCTCGCTGCTTTCGGATTGTTATATCGGCGCTCGGCCGTACCCGGTCGTGAGACCAGTATCTCGTGTGCGGCAACGGTAAGAGCTGGTAGACGATGGACCTCCAGCCGCTAAGTGAAAGCCGAACAGGGATGTCACGAACGCCAGGCCCAAATTCCGGCGCCAAAGGTCCTCCAACGGGGTCACCCAACAACCCGGTCCGCACAGGGAAGTAAAGGTTCGACCAGCGCGTGGGCCCGAAGGGCGCCCCGTGGTGCGCCACCCGCAGGGAACGGGGCTGGCCTCCCACTGTGAAGTTGCTCGGGATGAACGACGAACGTTGCTCAGTCAGCGGTGGGCACCGGGGGTATTCCCGCTCATCTTGTCGTTGTCGGAGCTTTACCGTGCGGGTGTCGAGAAGCAGAGAAGCGTGTGCGAGCGGGGAACCAAGAGTCACGAAGTCTGTGACAAGCCAAGGGACGCCTAGCGCGCGGTTTTCGTCCCAAAGCCGGCGTTGCGCCTGTTGAAACGCCTCGATCTGGGCGGGACTCCGAGCATCCCCGAGCGCCGCACCGTGCTGGTCGAAGGCCTTAGCCTCAGTCTGTGGGCCAAGGCTGGTGGGATTGGGATTGGGGTGAYGAAGGTCGTCCCAGGCCAGACGGAGCAAATCGAGGCCAATAACGCTTCCCAGGCTGTGACCGACCAATACGATCCGCTGATACTGTCCGTCGTCGTGTAGTTTCTTCAGCAACTTCAGGCCGTCAGCGCGGATACTGTTGCGAGCCGAAACATTCCGCGGGTGGGGAGTTAGGTAGCGCGCAGCATCCGCCAGGGATTCGGTGATAAACCGTCCCGCAACCACCTCCACGACGAGAAGAACCACGGTGAGTCCCGCCTGCCAAGACCGCCAGGCATCCATAGCGCCCTTGGTGAGCAATTGTTCGACGAACAGCCACGCCAGGACGACTGCAATCAGGACCGCTACCGTTTGGACCACGCCGACGACTCCGCGCAGTGTCCGGTTCAACTGCCAGAATGGTTGGCGGAAGACAAGGGTGACTGCCCACCGAAGAGTCTCACGAAGTTTTCCTGTATCGAAGTGGTGCGCCCAGTACAGCTCATAACAGTCAGTGAGGGGACGGTGTCTGGTGCTGGGCAGCGTGTACCGGCGCAACTCCAGGGAATCAGAGAGCCGATCCGGCTTGCTGTAGAACCGTTCTTCCCCCAAGCCCTGAACAAAACTGCGCAGCGTATCCATCGGACGCTGCTCCCCTATCCCGTGTATCAGAACGACCGCCTGACGCTCCCTATTTCCCATATGGAAAGTGTGCCACGTGGACGGTCTGCTTCGGCTCAGCGCCGTCGACCAGGGCCGTCATCAACTCGACCTTCCCTGAGACCCGATTCTCGCTCCTGGGAATGGAACAAGACTGTGAACTATCTTGCGATTCTCGTTGGCGTAGATTCCCGCCTTGCATCGATGTTCAATTGAGTGCATCCGCGCCCGCAGCAGGAGTGGAGGACCTGACCTACGAACAACTGATTAAGGGCCGCACGGACACCAGATGCACGCGCTGGTCGGGAAGGGCTTGTCCTTAACATCCGCCACCGGGACGGGCATCGCCTGAGCGTCGACGTCGTCGGCTGACCCCGGTCCGAGGGTGGCGACGTAAGATCAGGATTTGAGGGGATCGCGCGCCCGCTGGCTGACGGCGCGGCGCAGAGCCCGGCGAACCAGGAAATCAGCACGCGCCTCGATCACTTGCTCACCACCCGGACATTGATAACAGCGTTCCAGCCGATCCGTAATTTGGGAACCGGCGAAATTGTCGGCGCCGAAGGGCTCCCTCGATTCGTCAGCTCTCTCTTCAGGTCTCCGGATCAATGGTTCGTCGACGCGAATTCAATCTGGCGCGGCCCCGAACCCGAATTCCTTGCCTTGGAAACGGCGTTACTTGCTGCCGCGGATCTCCCTGCCTATCTCTATTTAGCCGTCAATCTCTCCCCGGCGGCATGCCCTGATCCGAGGCTAAGTCACATCGTGATCGATTCCGGTCTGAAACCGGTCTGAAACCCGGGCGAATCGTCGTGGAGCTGACCCAGCGCTCAGCCGTTGCCGATTATGCACGTCTCAGCAGCGCTTGCCCCACTCTGAAGCGCTGGCCTGCGCATAGCTATCGACGACGTCGGCGACGTGTTTTCGTCCATGCGCCGGTACCAACGGAAGGCCGGACCAGAAGGTCGATGAGCTCTTGGATCACGGCCGCGACGGTGGGCGCTTTGGTCTGGTTCGCGAGCATCGCATGCTGGGCGATCTCAAACGAGTGATTGTTGGCGTCAAGGAGGCGCTTCAGGGTGATCGCTTCGGATTCCGTTGGCAGCGTGATGCCTTGCTCCTGGCGGTTGGCCGGGTCCCGCCAACAGACCATAAAAGACGTCGAACCGTCCTTTTTGTGCGCTTTGGAATGCTGGCCATAGGAAAAATGCTACGCCGCTGTCCACACGTTTAGTACTTTTGTCCACACTCAGCACCCCCAAAGGGCGGCTGACCTGCGGAAACACGGTGCCCGAGGTGGGACTCGAACCGGGTTCCAGCAGTTGAATTTCCGCCACTCCCCCGGAAACATCGCCAGTCCGGCCCAGCCCGGCACCAGTACGACCCGATCCAAAGAGGGTGTGCACATTGTGCACACCCTCTTTCTTGCTCATTCGGCACCCCAACCAGGCTGCTCATACGGACGTTCGGGCGTGGCAGTTGTGTCTTGGACGCTCGGGTGGGTCTTGCGAGAGCTGGTCCGCCGTACCGCAGCCCGGACTGTAGGTTTATATTATGAGCGGTAAACGAGCGAAGGCGGAGCGGCAGATATTATCAGAACGACCTACGGTCCTAGTGAATGCCGAATGGATTGTTCGATCGGCAAAGGCTGTTCTCGCGGTCGACCTCGACGACGTACCACTCACACGAGTGACCCAGTTCATCGTTGGGTGGTGCCGAGCAGCATTTGCGCAGAGCCAAGTCGTCGGGCAACTTGCCATCAGCGGCACATCTTCGGCTTGTGCGCCGAACAGGAGGCTTTTCGCAGAGCTAGCCATCCGGCTCCAGTGGATGCTTGACCTCCCAAAGGAGGTGCGTCCCAGCGCCGTGGATGAGATTCTCAAAGTCGCTCGTGAGACCAGGCTTGGTACCCATAAGCACCTACGTGACATGGGCTGGGATATGGAGTTCGACCCGACGGAGATGAACGCCTTCGTTCTCGCAGACGCCAACGGGGACGTCAAGAACCAAGCGCGCAAGTTCGCGGCAGCGGCGCACGCGACCGACGTGAAAAACGGCCCAGTGTTCGCGATGTGGCGGGAGGATTCCTACCTTGCGCATCCCACAGGTCCTCTTGCGGGAGAATATGCCCCTGCCATCGACAACGAGATACTCGGACAGGGTTTACCCAGTGTTCTCGATCAAGACCTAAGCGGGCATCGGGACATTTCGATGCTGGTCATCGTGACGACCTGCTCGCTCCTCACAGATGAGGGAGTGGGGGATGCAGCGGTCACTCGGCTGAGTAGTGCATTCTTCTCGGTCTGTTAGCTGATATTAGTGCTGACGATGCGAAGGAGTCGAAAAATGGCATGACCCTTTCGGTTCAATTGCTCTCGATCGCTGTCGTACGACCGCGTCGGACCATGGGGAGACTTTTGACAAGTTGTTGGAGACACAAGCGACTCCGGTCGACTTGCGCCGGAACTCCAAGTTGATCAGGTGCCAGAGATTTCAGTCGCAATAGGAATGCGTAACTGAGTGGCAATCGGCGTATACAGATCGATGTCCTGTTCTGCGGTCGTCAAGGACAGGAGTAGTCCATACCGGACAGGGAAGTCGCGTCTGTCGGCGCGGTTATTGTTCTTCCACCAACCTCCAACGGGATAGACAGCGACGGAGTTACACATGGCAAGCTCGCTGCCGGTGCCGTGCCATTCATCCTGATGGAGCGATCCGAGCTTTCGCTGATTCTCGCCGAGGAGCCAGCGGTCGGACCTGGTACCGCTCCGCGAAGCGCCGTATTCATCGGACTGAGCCTCTCGGTTGATCCGCGATATGAACCCCTGCTGTGTCTCAAGGGGACCTTGGAGATCGAAGCGCAGCGAGTGTGACGCGTAGGCGTAACGCTGTCGCCACCCACGGCGAGAGGCCGTGGGCTCGATGAAATATGACAATGTTATGCGCAGTCGCACATCGTTCGCCCCGAGTTCTTGGAGTACTTCGGTGGGCCAAGGGAGTTTGTGGAGCCGGAAGCGCCTCATTGCGAAACTTTGGCCGTCGAACGGCACGAACTGATCCTGTGTCACCAAGGTGACCGCTCGCTTCGAGGAGTTGAGGACGGCTTCCTCGGTAGGAACGCCCCATCCGTAGTTCCGGAGAAGCTGGAGCCGGGCAGTCTTTGAGGAATTCGACGCGACTTCGGCGTTCATCGCAGGGCTCCACTCGGCTGAGTGCGTGAGGAGTCCTCGAACGGTTTCGGGCCAGTACTCGGGGTACCGGCCCATAGCCAGGGCCGCGAGTCTCGAGGCCTGGGCGGTGGCGGCGCTCGTGGCGTTCGCAGAGGTAAGGGCGCTGTCGTTCGCGTTGCTGGTGGAGCGCAGCGAGAGGCTTGGTAGCTTCGGCTCGAACATCTGATTGCCGTCGCTGAGGACGTTCCCGCCTTCCATGCAGATGTCGGGCTTGATGGGCCATTTACGTTGGCCAAACAAATGAGAGGTTCGGCTGTGCGGTGACAGTTCTCCGGGGTTGGCGAGCGGAACCCAGCCGGCATACTGAGGGTGTTGCGGGGTGTCTGTCAGTTCGGTGTAAGCACCCACGGTTAGGGCATTCCAGGACTGACCGGGGTCTTCCACAGCCGAGATCTCGGAATTGGCGCGGTAGTCGGACTTGTAGTCGTCGACGTTGCCCGCCGCGACGAGGATCAACCGAGCCGCATCGGGGTCGGGAGCCGAAATCAGCTGGAACTGGTCGCCATCGCGGGCTGAGTCGGTGCCGACGGCGAGAGCGCCGACAGCCGCTGACCAGAGAGTCGGCTCACCCGGGTTATCCGGTCGGGTGCTGAGCGTGAGGCAGAAGACACGACGTCGCGAATGCGCGATCTCCGGAAGGGCCACGGCTTGAACGGTGGCACTTCCGTAATCGAGCGGATCGATGTCGACTTCTTGGGACCCCGGCGCAATCCTCACGGATTCAAGGCGGTGGAGCAGATTCACCTGTTGGGCGCCTTGGAGGTACTGGTCGAGGTCGCCGAAGAGAGCCAAGCCCGCCATTGAGGTTCCGTGGCCACTTTTGTGGACGTCATTGCCCGAGACGCCAAAGATCGTGTGGTGGTCGGACTCTGCGAGGGATGAGTTCAGGAGGAGATGGGTGCGCAGCACCCCGGTATCGAGATGGCAAACTGCCGGGGCGTCATCAGGGGCTTGAACGATCCGGTCGGCAAGATCGACGACGTACTCGTTCTGCTCGTCTAGGGGAAGGTCTTCAACGGTCTCGATGAACTCCGGTCGCCGGATCTCCGCAAGCGGTACGGCGGTGAACGGCAGGATTTCGAGCTGCGCCCAGGTAGCTTCAATCCAGAACACGACCCGATCCCGCAGCCGGATGGATCGAGGTAGGGCACGAAGATTGTAGGCGGCAGCGTATCCATGGATCGTATCGACGTGCTGGCTTGTCGCGTCGAGCCAGACTTCCCACCAGTGCTTCCCGTGAACAGGGGGTTCGCCATCGGACGTCCAAAGATCAGTAAGGACGGCCGTCCGGATGCGTGAGATGTTCGCAACCAGCTCTCGGTTCTTCGGGTTTCCATTGGCGGTCGAGACGTCGAGGTAGTCCTGGAAGAGCTTGAGGAAGGCCGCGCGATGTTCGTCGGCAACCCATACGGTTGCCTGCTCTGGGCTGGTGTCCGTGGGTGGGCGTACCGATAGCAGCATCCAACGGGGCTTCTTTGGTTGCCTTGTGTGCGTGGTCAGTCGGTTGAGCGAGTCGAGCTTCAATGGGTAGGCGTCGTCGTTGCCCTCCAATACGAGGACAGTTCCGAGGGCGCGGAGATCGTCTTCAGAAAGCTGCAGGGACAGTCGTTCTGCGTCGCTTGTCGCGAAGGTGCTGTCTGCTTCTCCTACCAGCTTCGTTCCATGGCCGCCGCGGTCTACCAGCTTCAACTTCGCCGGTCCCCCGCCGGTGCGGTGGAAGTCTTGAGTTGCGGCATGACCCTGCACATAGAGGTGGTCATGGTGTTGAGACGGATCAGTCAAGGCTAGCCGTTCGCCGTGCGTTCAGCGCAGTGACAATGTCATCGCGATAAACTTTGGTTTCGCCGCGCAGGAGCACTGACTTGGCCGCGGACTCCGCTGCTTTCACGAGGTCCGCATGACTAAGGCCGTCGGTGTACTCACTAAGCTTGGCCATGCTTGTTCCGGTAGCGAGCGATCCCAGACGAGCCTTGATCACTGCGACCGCCTGACGTGCGTCTGGGAGTGAATATGTCATGACCGCGTCGAATCGGCGGAATAATGCTCGGTCGAGGATTGAGCGGTGATTTGTTGCGGCGATCAAAATTGACTCCGAGCTTGCCTCTTCCAGGAAGACAAGGAAGGAGTTCAGGATGCGGCGAGCCTCACCGACATCGTTTCCGGACCGGTCGGCGCCGAGTGCGTCGAACTCGTCGAAGAAGTAAACCGCTCGGCGTTGGGCGACCGCTTCGAACACGAGGCGGAGCTTGCCCGCGGTCTCTCCCATGAATTTGCTCAGAAGGCCGTCCAGTCGCACCGTGAACATTGGCAGAGCGAGTTCCGTAGCCAGCACTGATGCAGTCATCGTTTTTCCAGTACCGGGCGGCCCTTCGAGCAGCAGCCGATGTGCTGGCGCGAATCCATGATCAAGTAGGTTCTTGCGCTGACGTTGTTCGGCTAGCACCTGCTTGATCTGCCCCACCAATTCAGCGGGCGCGACCAACTCACGGAGGTGGACTTCGGGATTTGACGCCTCAACAATCTCGGCCAGCTCGCCACGTGGTTGAGTAAGCGTGGTGACGTTGGTTAGCGGAGTGCGCTCACGCGACGAGTCGACAGCCTTCTTGATGTCGCCGGCAAGCACATGGTGACCTTGTTTGGCTTCACGCGCCGCAATCTGCAGGGCTACTGAATAGAAGGCGGCGTCGTCGCCCGAGGCATGGCTACGGACCATCGCGGTAATGTGCTCCCCGAGCCCAGCCATGCCTCCCCCTTCCTCTCCAGTGATGGACAATGTCCCTGATAATCCTACGATGCGCCCAACTGCCACCAGGGAAGCCTCGCCTACAAAGTGAGTTGAAGAGCAGGCGTCGTTGCTCACAACTTCCGGTCTCGGCGATCCAGCAATGGTGCACTGGGGGCTTTGCAGATCCCAACAACCCTCAATGATCCCACCTGTCGGCTGAAGTCCGCGCTGCTGATCAAGAAGTCCCGTTGCCAAGTCCCGGCACCAGGATGAAAAGCAAAAGGCTGGGAAGCGCCGCCTACAACGCAAGTCGACGGACATTCATTAGGACACCTGGCCGGCGAGAGCGCGGCCACCCAACGTCCGCTGATCACGTCCCTACACTCGCGCCAGGCGTCCGCCGCGTCGATCCTGTCCTTCAGCGCCCGCTTCATCACCAGGTGCCGGTCGGACTCGGACTTATGCTCGATGACGCAGTCGACGGAAAGGTAGTGCTTAAAGAATTGCCAGCCCTTCACGTGACACGCCTGGCCCGCGGCCCACCAACATCAGGTCCTTGTAGCCCAGGGTCATTCACCATGTCATGCCACGGCTCGTTGGCAATCTACGTCGCGTCGACCAAGTCACCGTTCAAGTGCGTCACCAACTGAGCAGAAGCTCCCCCATCTCATCCACACACCTCTGGCGGTCAATCTACCTATCAGCCCCCGGCACAGCTATCAAGGAACCCCCGCCGTGGCTGCTGTCCAGGCCGGGCCACCCTGGTCGTCACCGAACTCGATCGGATCGCTCGGTCCACTCGCAGCAAGTCATGCAGTTTCAAGCGCTCCCCGCCATGAAGGAGTACGAAGCAACACCGCCGTTCAAACAAAGACGCTGTTCAAGCAAAGAGAGGAGCCGACAGACCGCAACGGCCACCAACAAAAATGGGCCCGCAGGGGTCCATAAAAAGTAGATTTTTATACATTCAGAGGCCCACAAGCCCCTGACCAGGGAAAACACTGTGCCCGAGGTGGGACTCGAACCGGGTTCCGGACCTTGCAAACGCTGGGACTCGGCCGAAACATAGGGAATCCGGCCCAGTCCGGCACCAGTACGACCCGGTCCGAAGCTTGGGGTGTGCACAATGTGCACACCCATTGGACGAAGCTATTCCTG
The DNA here is from genome assembly GCF_056398965.1 of Arthrobacter sp. 01T414. Classification (NCBI taxonomy): domain Bacteria; kingdom Bacillati; phylum Actinomycetota; class Actinomycetes; order Micrococcales; family Micrococcaceae; genus Arthrobacter; species Arthrobacter sp. 01T414. The sequence goes on from NZ_JBFTQK010000002.1 coordinate 525,946, forward strand.
GTTTACAGACCTGAATGACCGGGACAGGTTCGCCCACTCGCTTTTCGCGACCTCTCAGCGGGCGGCGCACCTACTGAGCAGGCTGGCCGCCGGTTCATCCAGTATTAGGGTCACGTTGGGGTGTGTCTGGAGGATGGATGCGGGCACGTCTTCGGTGACGGGTCCGTCGACTGCCCGCCCGACGGCCGCTGCTTTCTCTTCGCCGTTGACGACCACCAGGAGATGGCGCGCTTCCTGTATGGTTCCCAGGCCCTGGGTTATCGAATGCGTCGGCACGTCTCTAAGCGACGGAAAGAAACGCGCATTTGCTTTCCTGCTGTCCTCAGTGAGCGCGACAACGCGGGTTCGCGAGTCGAATCGCGAGCCGGGTTCGTTGAAGGCCAGATGGCCATTGCGTCCGATTCCCAGGATCTGGAGGTCTATCCCTCCCGCGGACTTGATCATGTTCTCGTATTCGTCTCCGGCCGTTGCGCCGTTGCCTTTCCCAACACGCGGGACATGGACGTTTTTGGGGAGGATTCCTAAGGGCTCGCTGATCCGTCGACGAACGAAGTTGGCATAGCTCTGTTCGTGGTCTGCTGGCAGCCCAAGATATTCGTCGAGGGCAAAGCAAGTCACGGCGCTAAAGTCCGCGCCGGGGTGCCGGGCAAGGTGTTCGTAAACTGGAAGCGGCGACGACCCGGTGGCTACGCCTAGGACAGTGAACGGGTTCGCTCGAACCCTGGCGGCTACGAGCTCAGCAGCGGCCGCCCCAAGAGCGTCAGGTGCGGCGGTGACAATGATTTCCATGGTGCTTATGCTCCGGCTGGGGCTGGTTGGGGTATGCGGACGGCTTCTTTTGGCAAGGTCGTTACTGGGGGCAACGGCAGCCGTATGGCAGGAATAGTCTCCTGAAGGCTCCGGTACGCGAGTAACAGCGCACCGAGCATCGACAGATCCGCTGCCAGCGGCGAAACCCGGACGACCGGAGGATATGGCACAAATTCGTCTAAAGCATCCCGCAGCCGCGGCAAGAAGATATCCGCGGCGGCTGTCACGCCTCCTCCGATGGAGACGATGTCAGGATCTAGAGTGATGGCGAGGTTGGAAGCCGCATGAACAAGCTCATCGATGAATTCCGCGGCCAATTCGGACAAAGCCGTCTGGGAAGTTCCCTGGTTGTCCCACGACTCAATGACCGCGGAGGCTGTTATCCGCTCTCCAGTCGCTTCGAGCGCCCGGGCGCTCAGGGCCCGCCCCGACACAGCGTCTTCCAACGGCGCACTACCGCTTCGGTGCCCCCGGCTATGGGTCGCCGACGTCGGGATCAGGTAGCCAATCTCAAGCGCGGCACCGTTTGCGCCCATCAACGGCTGGCCGTCGATGACCGCGCCGGCTGAGATGCCCGTGCCGAGATTGATGTATAGACCGCACCGGGCACCCTGGAGTTCGCCCCACTGGTAATCCGCTAGGGCAGCGGCTTTGACGTCGTTGGCCCATGAAACGCTCTCGACGTCCAGCCGCGTACCGATTGTTACAGCCGGAAGAGACGCTTCCATCCCCGGGTTGTTCGGCGTGAGCGCGATGCCGTTCTCTCCGATCACTCCGGGGGTGACCAGCCCGACTGCGCCGGCGCTCACTTCCCGGCCGAGGGCACGGGCCGAATCCTCCAGTGCCGCAGTGAAACATGCCTGAACGTCATCTGCCACCTGTGCGGCGTGACGCCCGGACGGCCCGCGGGCTTCGGCGACAGCGAGGATCCGGCCGTCCAGCGTCGCCGCGCAAACTTTGAGCTTGGTCCCGCCGATATCGATGCCGACAGCAAGCAGTTCCGGCGCCAAACCGGTCACGCGTTGACCTCGAGGACGCTAATTTCGTCGTCGACTTCGTTCCGTTCCACCGGCAGCGGGCCGAAGGGCCACGTCTTTTCCCGCTTTGCCCAGATCAGGAAGCTGATGGCGCCTGCGCCAACCCAAGCGATGGACAGCTCAACGGGGTGGAGGTCGGGGGCGTTGACGTCAGAGTAGAAGTAGATGACCAGCCAGCCGAGGCCTGCAATGATCAGCGGCGCGGGGTACAGCCACATCTTGTAGGGCCGAACCATGTCGGGGCGGCGGCGCAGAACTACGACAGCGGCAACTTGCCCGAGGGCCTGCACCAGGACCATGACGGCGGTAAGGAGTTGAATGAGAGCGCCGATGTTAGTGGCCCGGCCGATGAGGAAGCCCGCAGCAGTCATGACGCCCATGGCGATCAGCCCAGCGACCGGGAACTCCTTCGTCGGGTGAAGCTTCGCGAAAACCTTGAAGAACACACCGTCTCGCGCGGCGTCGTAGGGAACGCGCGAACCGGCCAGCAGACCCACCATCAGCGACGCGAAGGCCGTGACCAGGATGAGCACGGTGACAACGTTGGCGACGCCGGCTCCCCATGTGCGCTGGAGGACAAGGGAGACGAGTGACTGGTACGCCATCGAGTCAGTGTCGAGCATTTCCTGCCACTTGACGACGCCCAGCACACCGATCTGCATGAACAGGTAGATGACCATGATCCCCACTACTGAGAACACGACCGACCGGGGAATGGTCCTCCCGGCGTTCTTGACCTCCGCGCCCATGTAGGAAGAGGTGTTGTAGCCGAGGTAGTCGTAGATGCCGATTGTCAGGCCTGCAACGAAAGCGACCCAGAAGCCGCCGGAGGTTATGTCAAAAGCTCCAGCAGGAAAGTCCACCACCTGAGCGGCGTCGAAGTGGGTCAAGCACGCGGCGATGACCGCCAGGACGGTCAGGACCATGATCGCCCACAGCACGACAGTGAGTTTGCCGAGCGATTCGATGCGGCGCCAGAGCACGGCGATGATGACCGCGATCAGGCCAAGGCCGACGACAGTCCCTGTCAGATCGTCCATCCCGGGCGCCAGATAGCCCAGGTACTGCACGAAGCCAATGACACCAGTCGACATGACCAGAGGGATGAACAAAACGGCGGACCAGACGAACAGGAAGGGCATAAGGCGTCCCGTCCGGTACTTGAAGGCCTCCCGCAGGTAGACGTAGGTTCCTCCGGATCCCGGCATCGCAGCGCCCAGTTCGGCCCAGATCAGGCCATCCGCTAGAGCGAGCACCGCACCGGCGATCCACCCGATCACCGCCTGAGGTCCGCCGAAGGCGACGATCATGGCGGGGATGGTGATGAACGGGCCGATGCCCACCATTTGTGACATGTTCAGTGCGGTGGCCTGAAACGAACCGATGCGACGGCGCAACTGGGGTGCGCGGGCAGGACTAGACGCCATTGTGAATCCTTTGGAAGAGGGCTGATCCCGGACCAGATGCGGAACATGGGCGGGAGCCGTGCAAGATCGCTCAATCGTAAAACAGTTTTCCGATCAAGGTCAAGAGCATGGCTGCAAGTTATTGCAGTGCCCGGTCAGAGGCCTGTCGCAAGCATGTCCCATGCCAACTCGGCGCCCTTGGTCTCAGCTCCCCGCAGGGTTGCGAGTTCACCCGCTGTACTGACCTCCACGGGGGGGACGCGGACAGGGAGCAACTCTTCGAGGTCATGCCGCACGGATCGGGCGAAATCCGAACCGCCCTCAAGGCCTACACTCCCGGTGAGTACCACCAGAGGGGGGTCGACGACGAGGACAAGGGAGCTGAGGGCGTACGCGACCAGCCGCGATTCAATGGCCAGCGCCCTTTTCGCCCCCGGGTGGCCTTCCCGCGCGGCTCGAATCAGTTCGGGGACGCCGGCAAATTCGCCGCCGGCCCCGCCGGAAGAGAGCATCGAATCCACGGACGCTGCTTCTTCCAGGAAGCCGCGAGGTGATGGAACACCGGGCTTGAGCGGGTCCACGCCCAGAGGCAGGAACGCGATTTCACCGGCGAGTCCGTTGGACCCGGATAGTGGCTGGCCATCGCGAACGACGGCGGCGCCCACCCCTCTGCCGACCGACAACAGAACGAAATCCTTGGTCCCATTTGTGCTTCTCGCTTCGGCCTCCCCGAGCGCGGCCAGGTAAACATCCTTCATGATCAGGAAGCTCGGGCCGAATAAGTCCCTGAGCGCGGTCAGGGTAGACGGGTCGTCCCAGCCGGGAAGATTGGACGCATGCTGAAGGTGGCCGGAAGCGGGATCGACGACACCCGGGCTGCCCATCACGGCATAGACGATGGACTCCCTTTTCACACCCGCCTGAGCCAGCAATCCGCATAGCGCTTTGGCCAGGGCGCGCAACACGTCCTGGGCGGAGCCTGACTCGGACCTTCCGCGGAAGGCGCCGCGGGATTTCCCGCTGAGGCTGCGCAGCCCGAGCCGGACCCACTGTGTTCCTACGTCTATGGACAGGACTAGTCCGGCGTTCTCGTCAATTGCCCAGAGCAGGGGTGCCTGACCGGACCGTCCTCCCTTGAAACCCTGTTCGCACACGAAGCCAGCTCCTTGGAGGGCCCGCAGGGCAGACCCGACCGTGGGCTTGGATAGCCCAGTCCTCTTGCCGATCTCGGGCGCGGTAGTGGGCCCGCAAACGCGAACGTCATCGAGTACGACCCGTTCATTGGTGCGCTTTAAGTCCGTTGCCCGCACGCCTTGGGCCAAAGAATTCACTGGAACGTCCTAGATATTGATGACGACAAAGCCCACACGTGGCGGGGACGGGGCCCGACCATCGAATCGAACGCAGCCTCGGAGTACGCAAGCATCTCAGTCCCTGCCTCGACCATAACAGCCCGCCAGAAGCTCCTGGCAGCGCTCCTGTACTCCGCCCCGAGGAGCCACACCCGAGTCCGGAGGTACCGGTTCAGACACAGACGACTTCGCATCCCAGTTCCCGGATGCGCTCCAGGATGGCCTCCGGAGCCTTGCTGTCGGTGATCAGCACGTCGACTTCAGACATAGCGCAGACGCTCGCGAGGGCTACTCGTGAGAGCTTCGTGGCGTCGGCAAGAACGACAGTTAGTCGCGCCCGCTGTTGCAGGGCCCGGTTCACTCGCGCACCAACCGGGTCGTAGTTAGTGCATCCGGCCCCAGGGTCGACGCCGTCCACGCCGAGGAATGCCACATCTATGTTGTAGTCCGAAAGGAACGCTTCAGCGGTAGGTCCGACCGTTTCTTGGCTGCTTGCTCGCGCTTCGCCGCCGGCAACGAACACCCGCAATCCCGGGTTGGCCAGCAGATTGGTCGCAATATTTAGGGCATTAGTAACCACGCTGATGCCGTCACGGTCCATCAGGTTCCGGGCGAACTCCGTCAAGGTGGTGCCTCCGGTCATCCCGATTACACGCGCACCGTCGAGGTAACGACATGCATGCTCGGCGATCCGGCGCTTCTCGGCGAGGTCCTGGGCCGTTTTATAGCTAAGGGGCACGTCGTTGAAGGACGCATTCGTCGAGGCGCCTCCGCGGGTACGGCTGACCAAACGTTGACTTTCGAGGAGTTCGAGGTCGCGACGTATGGTCGCCTCCGATACCGCGAATCGTTCGGCCAGTGTCGCGACGTCGATGGTCCCGGCTTCGAGGACCGCCGAGACGATGTGGTTGAGCCTTTGTTTGCGTGTCACGTTCGCAACCTTAGCTTTCTGAACACTTATTTGCAAGAAACTGTTTGTTTCGAACACAAAAGATGCATAAAGACGCTCACTTACTGTCCGAAAGGGACCATACTCTTGTGTGATCTGCGCAACTCATGCAAATATTGCTTACGCCCTCCAAGGGGCGCGCAGTTCGCGCACTTTCTGCGGAACTGAAGGCACAGCTCCAAGGAAGGTCAGCTGATGAAATCGATGCGCAACGGCGTAAGAAGTACAGTGTTGGTTGCGGGCGCCGCAGCCCTAAGCCTCGTCGCGACGGGATGCACCGCTGGTGGTGGGGGAACCGCGTCGTCTCAGACGAAGGACGTCACGATCACAGTGGCCCTGTTCGGGGCGCCGCCTCCTCAGAGCTCATTGGACGCGTTCACCAAGAGCACGGGCATCACCGTTAAATGGTCAACGATTGACTGGGACAGCCTGCAGACCAAGATCGCTGCCGCCGCAACTTCCAACACATACTTTGCAGACGCGACCGACGTCGACTGGTCGCGAGTCGGTCAAGAAGGAAAACTGGGCTGGTTCTTGCCCATGGAGAAGTACATCGATGAGAAGGCCTACGCAGCTGACATGCCGCAGCTGGACTCCTTCAAATCGGGTGGCCACATCGTCGGGATCCCCTTCGACTCCTCATATCTGGTGACGACCGTCAATAAGAAGATGTTTGCGAAGGCGGGCATCACCTCGATGCCGACGACCATCGAGCAGTACACCAGCGATCTTCGCAAGCTAAAGTCCACGGGCGTCGCACAGAATCCGCTGAACATTCCCTTCGCCGCAGCTGAGGGATTGTCGACGTACTGGTACCAGACGACGCAAGCCTTCGGCGGGACAATCCTGGATGAGAAGGGCAAACCCCAGTTCGAGGCTCCGGACTCCCCCGGCTACAAGGCAGCCCAATGGATGGTCGACGCAGTCAAGACAGGCCTCGTGCCGGCGGGCAACATCAATGTCAGCGATAGCCAGGGACAGCAGACCCTCATGGCGAAGGGTGTCACGGCAAGCACCTTCGCTGACTACTCAGGGAACCTGGGCAGCCTCTACGAGGTGCCGTCGTCGTCGTCGGTTACCGGCCAGGTCCAGTACCTTCCCACGCCGGGCGTGAGTGGAACGGCCGCGAATGTGAGCAACCCGGACGGAATTGGCATCCCCAAGACCGCGAAGTATCCGGAAGCCGCCGCAAAGTTCATCGAGTGGTTTACCTCAGCCGAGAACCAGGCTGATTTCGCAGGTGTCAGCGGGCCGGACAAGGTGATGCCGGGCTACTTCCTGCCCTCACGATTGAGCGGATTGTCCAAGCTCACTGCCGCCGGCAACCTGGTGGGGGGCAAGGAACTTACCGCCATGCTGAAGGGCAGCAAGCCAGTCTTCCCCGAAGGTGCGCCGGTCTGGTACCCGCAGTTCTCCAACGCCGTCTACACCAACCTGCATGCGGCTGCCACCGGGACGATGAGTGTTGAAGCCGCGATCAAAGCTATCGCCGAGACCGCCAACACCCTTTCGAACCAGTAGATTCTGATGACCACAAACATCCGAACTGAGCATCGCGCTCCTACGGGAGTCGGCGAGCAGGGCCCGGGGCCCCGCCGACGGCGCAGCATCGACTTGCTGCCCTACGCACTGGTCACGCCGCTGACTCTTTTCATAGTCGGGCTTGCCCTGGTTCCGGCCGGGTTTACTGTAGTCGCAGCGTTCTTTCGTATACAGCCCCTTAACCCGCCGAACGAATTCAACGGACTGGAGAACTTTCAACAGCTGTTCAAGAACTCCGCCGTCACCACCAGCATGGGCAACACCGCACTTTACGTTGTGATCGGTGTATTGCTGTCCACGGTTCTGGCGATTGCGATGGCCGTGACCCTGCAGAAGAACTTCCGTGGGCGCTCGGTCCTCATCGCTGTTCTGATCCTTCCGTGGGCACTGCCCGGCATTGTCGAAGGCATCGTCTGGGGCAGCATCTGGGACAGCAACAGCGGCCTCCTCAACAGCCTGCTCAGCTCTCTTCACCTGATTGACCACTACCAGGTGTTTCTGGGCCAAAATCAGTTCCTGACAATCTTGGGCATTGAGTTGGTGCAGGTCTGGCAGATCGCGCCACTGTCCACCCTGCTGATCCTGGCTGCACTGCAAAACATCCCTAGCGATCTCTATGAGGCGGCTAACCTCGACGGTTGCTCGGCGTGGACAACGTTCAGCCGGATCACCCTCCCGTTGGCCCGGCCTGGAATCACGATTGCCATGGTCCAATCGATCATCGCGACGCTGAACGTCTTCGACCAGCCCTACATCCTCAACGGTTCGGCTGCCACGGGCGCTTCGCTGACCATGCAGACGTATTTCATCAGCTTCCAGAACCTCAATTTTGGGCAGGGCTACGCTCTTTCGCTTCTGATAACGGCGGCCACCCTGGTGGCCTCCATGATGGTCCTTAAATTCGTATATCGGCCGGTGGAGTTCTAATGAAACAACGTACCCCTCTGGCCCGCCGAATCGGTATCGCTTTCGTATTGCTCTGGTCGCTGATACCCCTTTACTGGGCCCTAAATATCAGCCTGCAGACGGACACACAGGCGACCTCAAAGCCGTCCAACTATTTGCCACCGACGGCTTCGCTGCAGAATTACACCTCTCTGCTCTTTGGAGAGGGGGACTTGGCGCAGAGCATCCGACAATCCACTCTGAATATCTTTATCGAGTGCACGGCTGCGACGGTGGTAACGGTGCTGCTGGCGACCCTGGCCGCCTACGCATTTGCGCGGATGAAGTTTAGGGGCCGGAATGTGCTCTTCTATGCGGTTCTGGGGACGATGGCCTTCCCCGCCTACACGACTCTGATCCCGCTTTACCAGATCCTGACGACGTTCGGCCTGGTCAACACCTACACGGGGATCGTCCTCGTATACGTCTCGGGATTCCTTCCGCTGGCGACGTGGATCCTCCACAACTACATGGCCAGCTTGCCGGTGGCACTGGAAGAAGCCGGGAACATCGACGGCGCCAGCAGGATGCAGGTCCTTTGGCACGTAGTCTTGCCTCTGGCCCGCCCTGGAGTCATTTCGACCGCGATCATCACTTTCTTGTTCGCGTGGGGCCAGTTCCTTTTCCCCCTCGTACTCTCGAGCGATTTGTCGACGCAGCCGCTGACCGTTGTGATCGCCTCGCTGCAGGGGCGGCATCTCGTCCCCTACACGTTGCTGAACGCCGCTGGCATCCTCGCACTCGCCGTTCCGGCAGGAATCGCACTGATCCTCAACCGGTACATCGTCAGCGGGCTGCTCACCGGAAGCGTTAAGTGAGGCTCCCATGACGGACACAGCGAAGTCGCCAACGGAGGGCGTCAGCCCAGCCTTCCAACCGACAAACCCCTTGGCCGGCTCTGGCACGCAGGGTCGCACGATCGCACTCGACGTGGGGGGAACCGCCATGAAGGGCGCCGTCCTCGAGGGCGATGGCCGTGTGGTGACGTTCCACAGTTGGCCCACACCACGTGAGGACGGGCCACAGGCCGTCGTGAACGCCGTACTGGCGGCCATCGACGAACTGCTCGGCCACGCCCCGGATGCGCAATCGGCAGGACTCGTAGTACCCGGCCTGGTTGACGACCAGGCTGGGATCGCCCTCTACTCCGAAAACATCGGCTGGCACGACGTGGCCTTCCGGAAACTGGTGTCCGAGCGGACCGGCCTTCCGGTCGGCTTCGGTCACGACGTCCGCGCAGGCGGTCTCGCCGAACGGGTTCTGGGGGCCGCCCGTGGGGAGGACGATGTCCTCTTCATGCCCATCGGCACCGGGATCTCGGGTGCAATGTATGTCGCGGGCTGCTCCGTTGACAATAAATTCGGCGGCGAAATAGGCCATCTCGACGTCGGCTCGGGTGAACTTTGCGCCTGCGGCGCCATCGGGTGCCTCGAAACTGTCGCCACCGGCCCCTCCATAGCGAGGCGCTACAACGCTTTGACCGGAGGTGCTGCGGCAGGCGCCAAACAGGTTGTCGAACGCATGCTGGCCGGCGACGGAGCCGCATCGCAGGTTTGGGCGGAAGCCGTCGAAGCTATAGCCCGGGCCCTGGTCGCCTACGTGACAATTCTGTCTCCCGGACTGATCGTCGTCGGAGGCGGAGTCTCCGGCGCCGGAGAAACTCTGCTGGACCCGGTACGGATCGCACTTCGCCGGCATCTCATATGGCAGCAGGAGCCCGGCATCGTTCCCGCGGCACTCGGGGGAAACGCTGCTTGCCTTGGTGCTGGCATCCTTGCCCGCAACGCCCTGTCCTCGGCCCAGCGGAAAAACGGGCCCTGATCTGCGAAACGGCCGCATCCGGTGGCGCCCTGGGGCGTTCAAGGCGGTCACGCCAGGGCCCCCATGCCCGGCAGTTCGTGAGCGCGTTCGCCCGTATGGATGCGGCTGAACCATCGAACTGACCCATTTCAACTTCAATTGACGGAGAACTTCATGACCAGCATCCCCAAAACCGGTTTCCCACCTGCCGCAGGGTCCGAACTCACAATTCGGGAAATTACCCAACAGCCGGATATTTGGCGCGCAACCGCTCGACTCGTCGCGGAACAACGCACGGCGCTGAATGACTTCCTGGTCCCGCTGCTTGCGCGCTCCGACCTTCGCATCGTCCTGACCGGTGCAGGCACGTCCGCATTCGCGGGCGACATCGTGGCCCCCGCGTTGTCTCGGCTGCTCCGTCGCCGAGTCGATGCAGTTGCCACCACAGACATCGTGTCGAACCCGCGAGAGTATTTTGCCGAGGATGTTCCGACCCTCGTTATTTCCTTTGCCAGGTCGGGCAACAGCCCTGAAAGCCTTGCAGCCACTGATCTGGCAGACGAAGTGCTCAGCGACGTCAGCCACTTGGTCCTCACTTGCGATGAGGAGGGGATCCTGTGCGGTCAACACAACGAACGCCCGCGCTCGAGGGTGGTGCTCATGCCGGCATTTGCGAACGATCAAGGCTTCGCCATGACTTCCAGCTTCACAGCGATGCTTTTGTCCTGCCTTCTCATCCTGGGCGGCCCCCAGGACGACGCCGTCACCGCGCTGGCATCCGCGGCGCAGCGGGTTATCGAGTCTGCGCCAGGCAGTGTTGGCGATGTAGTCTCGGGCAACTACGAGCGGGTGGTCTATCTCGGGAGCGGCCCCTTAGCCGGGCTAGCTCGGGAATCCGCGCTCAAGCTTCTGGAGCTGACCGCCGGAAAGATCGTTGCCTACCACGACTCGTCACTGGGCTTCCGGCATGGCCCCAAAGCTGTACTTAACGACAAGACCCTCGTACTGGTCTTCGTGTCCTCCGACCCCTACACGAGCCGCTACGACTTGGACATCATTGCAGAGTTGCGTGCGGAGCTGCCCGCCGGGAACTTGATCACGATTTCGACAGCACCGTTGGACGGGTCCCAGGACCGGGCTTGGATACTTCCCGAACTCGCCGGCCTGGAGGACGCGTTTCTCGCCCCCGCCTACGCAGTGATCGCACAGCTCTTCGGACTGGCCTCCTCGCTTCACCTGGGGCTGACCCCGGACAACCCATTTCCCGGCGGGGACGTGAACCGAGTCGTCCAAGGTGTCCGGATTCATCCGCTGACCGATGCGGGGGCCATGGGAAGCGAAGTCGGCGCCTTGTGAACTGCCCGTCAGCAGCCGAAGTCCGCCTCATCGTCACCGTCACGGCCAACCCCGCGGTGGACATGACCTACGACGTCGAGGGCATCCATCTGGGCGGCACACACCGCGTCTCCGCGCCGCGGGAGCGGGCCGGCGGCAAAGGACTGAACGTCGCCCGCGTCGCCCACCAGATGGGTCATCCTGTCCTTGCACTGGCGCCGGTCGGAGGCACGACCGGAGCCGTATTCCAGGCCGAGCTGGAGGCCAGCGGCGTGCCACACAGGCTCATCCCTGGCACCGCCAACACGCGCCGCAGCATCGCTTTCGTCGACACGGTCAACGATTCGACCAGCATATTCAACGAACACGGCGGCCCGCTTCTCGCTTCCGAGGTGTGGGCCCTGAACGAGGCCATCGAGCGGTCCCTGGACCGTGGCTCCGAGGGCGGCGTTCCGCGTTGCGGGGTTATCGTCGGGTCCGGAAGCCTTCCCCCACGAGCTCCCCAGGACTTCTACCCGGAGCTGGTCAGGCTCGCCCACCGGCACGATTTGCCGGTGATCATAGACACCTCCGGCCGGGCACTGCTGGACGCGGCCCGGGCGGGAGCTGATCTGCTGAAGCCTAACCGTGAAGAACTGCTGGATGCTACAGGCGAGAGCGATTTACACCGGGCAGCCCAGCACCTCCTGAAACTGGGAGCCAGGATGGTTCTCGTCAGCGCCGGACCCGAAGGCATGTATGCCTTCACCGCCCAAAGTCCCGGCCACCATCTGAAAGCCCGCCTTCCTCGGCCGCTGACCGGCAATCCGACCGGCGCCGGCGACGCGGCGGTCGCCGCCGCGGCAGTTGCCTTGGCCTCGGGCCAGAAAGACGCGGAGCAAATCCTGCGCCTAGCAACCACATGGTCGGCTGCCGCGGTACTCATGACATCCGCCGGGGAGATTTCGCCCCGTCACGCAGAGCTGTCACAGCATCTGATCGTTACCCAAGAAGAGAGCACGCCATGCCCCTAGTACCCACCGCAGAACTGATCGGCGAAGCGGTCGTCCGCAGCATCGGGCAGGGGGCCTTCAACGTCATCCACTTGGAGACGGCCGAAGGCCTGATCGCAGGCGCAGAAATGGCGCGCCTTCCGCTCATCCTGCAGATCTCGGAAAACTGCGCTAAATACCATGGCGGACTAGAACCCCTGACGCTCGCAACGCTGTCGCTGGCGCGCGCGGCGGCCGTCCCCGTCGCCCTGCACCTCGATCACGCCGAGGATGAGCAGCTCGCCATGCAGGCCGTAGATCTGGGCTTCGGCTCAGTCATGTACGACGGGGCCCATCTCGATTACCCGGACAACGTAGCGGCAACAGCTCGCGTCACCGACTACGCCCATTCAAAGGGCGTGTACGTGGAGGCGGAATTGGGCAAAGTCGGAGGCAAGGACGGCGCCCACGCGCCCGGCGTGCGCACAGACCCGAGGGAAGCCGCCGACTTCGTGGCGGCGACCGGAGTCGACGCCCTCGCGGTCGCCGTAGGCTCCTCCCACGCAATGATCGAACGCCGCGCCGAGCTTGACCTCGACTTGATTGCCGCCCTGCACCGGGCCCTAAATATTCCCTTGGTTCTGCACGGATCTTCCGGTGTCGCCGACGCGAACATAGCCGCCGCAATATCGGCAGGGATGACCAAAATCAATGTTTCCACACACTTGAATGGGTTCTTCACGCGAGCCGTCCGCAAGTGTCTCGACAACGACCCAACGATGGTCGACTCCCGCAAATACCTCCGCGCAGGGCGAGACGCCCTGGTGCCCGAGGCGGCGAGATTGCTCACCCTTTTTGCTGCTGTCGAGCGTGACGTAAGATCCGCGTAAGTGCTGAATTTAGCCGAGGCCGGTCAGCCACCTGAGTGACCGGAGCTGTCCTCCTCCAAGCCCCATCGATCTTCAACTCAGGGGCGGGAATTCATTTCAAGCACCTGAATCTGCAGCAAGCGATGTCGCCAAAGTCTGAAGCGTCTGGAAGCATCGCCCCCGGTACCCTGCCTGGGCCGCCGACCAAACGCTTGCTGTCCAATTCCACCTGGCCGTTCGCCAAGCGATTTGAGCGTCGGTGTCAGCGATGGTCGGAGCCGTTCTGGTTCTGGGCAGGTCCGCGCGGCATCACCCGGACGAGTTCCCAAGGAGCCCGAATGGCCACGACTAACTGTTCGGTCGATGCAGACAGCGATACCAGATTGCGCGGTGATCGTGCCGCCTCATCTCTCAGCCAGCGGAGGTCGGGACGAACCCGCTCGGACCCGCCAGGAATACTTGAACAACGCCCCAGGATTTGGAACCGTCGGATAACGGAAGACCGGGAATCAAGCCGGAAACGGGAAAGTGCGAACCGTCCACTAGGGCCCCGAGCCAGATAGCAGGGCGCTCCCTACGGCCTATCCCCTCCCGAGTCCACGACGTCATGTAGTCGACGCCGCTGGCATCCATGAAGAAGTAGCAAAGGCCCGAACGGTCGGCCACCAATAAAAAATGGGCCCCGCAGGGGCCCATCGGAGAAGATTTGTGCGCACTCAGTGGCCAACAAGCCCCTGAACAGGGAAAACACGTGCCCGAGGTGGGACTCGAACCGGGTTCCAGACCCTGCAATCCGCCACTCCCCCGAAAACCTCCGCAATCCGGCCCAGTCCGGCACCAGTACGACCCGATCCGAAGCCCCAGGTGTGCACATTGTGCACACCCTGTTTTTCGCCCGGCCGCCAGCACCAGAACGCGGATGCTTCCAAGATCCTTCCCGCTGCGTCTTAGACAATTTTGGCTGCTTGCCCATCAGCTGACCCATTAATTTGCGACCCCCATGCCCGCGCAGGTGCGCATCCAGATCAAATTAGCCTCAAACTCGGCCACCATTCTCAAGACGTTAAAAAGCAACCGGACGACCGGGGCAGTTGGGTCGTGGCTGTTGCCGCGAAGACTAAGCACTACCCCTTTGGACGCCACCTCATCGGCTATGTCAACTCCAAGGGCAAGGAGAGCGGTTCCTTGGGCGGTCAGGTCTTGGTCGTTCGTCGAGACCCGGGCATAGCCGATCTTCATTCCGGGCTAACAAAAATGGTTGCAGTAATCCCCCCGTCACCGTGCATTTCATCGTGCGGGTCTTACGTGCATAGCCCCGGCCAGCAATGGCGGGGGGACGTGGCGGCTGGCTTCCCCGGCACGGTGATCGACCGGCTTACGGACGGAGCGCGGCGCCCGCTGCCCGTAGGGTGTGGTCATGACAGGACGCATAGATGAAGCCCGAAGAATCTCTTCGATGCTCGCCGGGCTAGATGATGCGGAGATCCTAAAACTGATTGACACTGCTGCGCCAGTTGGCATTGGCATCGGGGGAACCACTAACACAGTCGACATCGGCGGATCGGTTGTTTTCGTGAAACGGCTCCCTCTGACGAGCATCGAGGAAGCGGAGCCGACGGCCACGGCGAGTCGACTCCAGCTCCCCTTTGTCTCCCACTACGGGATAGGAAGCCCTACCCACGCGGTCGAGCGAGAACTAGCCGCACATCAACTGACATCGGGGTGGGTCTACACGGAAGCCGCTGATTTCTTTCCACTGCTACTTGGCTGGCGAGTCGTTGATGTGAAGTGCGAGGCAGACCTTCGCGAGTTCGACGGCCCTGCTTCTCCCCGCCAGTGGGGACCACACTGGCCTCAGGTCCAATCCAAGCTCACCGCGATGAAGGAAGCTTCCAAGAGCATGGTACTTTTCCTCGAGTACGTGCCCGAGACGCTGGGCGCCTGGGTCCGCACGAGTATCGCCGAAGGCAGGGCCGCGACCGTCTTCCCTGACGTGGTCGACCAGCTCCTCAAGGCCACCGCATGGATGAACAAGCGCGGATTCCAGCACTTCGATGTGCACCCAGGGAACATCCTCATCCGCGAAGGCAGACTGCTCTTCACAGACTTCGGTCTGGCGCTCCACCATGAGTTCGACCTCAGCGAGGAGGAGATAGCATCCATGCCTACGCACGACGGCTTCGACCGTGACACTGCCCTGATGCACCTGTTTCACTGGACGCTCTTCGAACTCGGCTTTATCTCCGGCCCGCAGCGCCTGGAGCTATTGCGCGCTGTCGCCACTGACCCGACGACGCCAGCGCTGGACCCAGTTCATGCGGCACTCGGCGACGGCACGGATCTGATCGCAAAACACGCGAGTGTTGCTGTCTACATAACTGAGATGTTCGCCGTCCTCATGCAGGATGCGTTGGCCACGCAATACCGACACCCGTAGGACCTTGAAATCAAAAGGATCAACGGTCCCGTAGGGGGATGGGCTTACGGGCGGCCGGCCCGCGCAAGCAACCCGCTTCCTGCAAGTAGCGACGGTAGTTCCGCGAGGCTTTGAATTGTTCTCTCCCGCTTGGGACCTTCGCGATCAAGATGGAGTGCCTGGAGTCCCGCGTCCCTTGCTCCTTCAACGTCAACACGGTAGTTATCCCCGACGTAAAGGGCCTCGGAGGGCGATACATCCAAGCTTTGACAGGGGCGGTGAAGGCCTCAGGTTCCGGTTTGGCATGGTTCATCAGTTCGGAGCTGAAGATTCC
The DNA here is from genome assembly GCF_056398965.1 of Arthrobacter sp. 01T414. Lineage (NCBI taxonomy): Bacteria > Bacillati > Actinomycetota > Actinomycetes > Micrococcales > Micrococcaceae > Arthrobacter > Arthrobacter sp. 01T414. The sequence continues at coordinate 541,712 of NZ_JBFTQK010000002.1, forward strand.
GTCCAGGAGTCCCTCGAGTCCTATGCGGCTGATCTTCAAGCTCTGTTGGTTGTAATTCCCGTTGGTGACGACGGCGATGGGCAAACCCATGGCGCGGACGTCCCTAACGGTGGTGATTGCGTCGGGAAATGCTGTCCAGGCTTCTTCATAGCTTTGGAGGTATTTGGCGAACAGTTCGTCCAGTTCGCCGTTCGTTCGAGGGAATCTCAATGATGTTGTCAACGGATGTTGGCGGGTGTCCCGGTGCCCCGGCCGGTGGCGGCCGGGACATCCGGGGGTGTTTCTAGTCCGTCCAGCCGGGGTAGGGTTTCCGGTACTTGCGCGGCAGTTCGGCGGGGGTGGCAGGGAGGGTCTCGGGTCCGTCGGACTGGCCGGCGGTCCAGTGGAAGAACACCTCGGCGGTGATCGCTTCGAAGCAGGCGTCCTGGACCGGAACCAGTGGACGGAGGTGTCGCCTTCGACGCAGGTGCCGTAACTGAACAGTTCCCCGTTCCAGTCTCGGGGGCGGGCGACGACGAAGATGATGTGGGGCCAGGCTCCGGCGTCCCAGCCGTCGCTGCCCCAGTTCGGCAGGACCGACCATTCGGTGCCCTCGAGGGTGTCCATCCAGTCGTACCCGTCTCCGGCCCGGTCGTTGGAGGGAAGGGCCGGGGCGGTGACCGCTTCGGCGGTGTCGGTCGTGACCGTGCGGGTCATGGTTCTTGTGCTCAAGGTGATGCTCCGTTTCGCTCGGGCGGGGCGGGCGCCGTAAGTACCGGCTTCCCTCTCCCCCACTATGTTTTTTGCCTGCTGGCGGAGCATCGCGGAGCTGTGCCCGACGGAGCCGGGGCAACCCGAAGGGCAAGCAGCGGATGGATTGTGGGAGGAAATAAGCGAAGCGCCGACCCAAGGCATCCGGTGCGCGGCCGTCCGCAGGACGGTTGAGCCGGTGGAGCGGGCACGTATGATCCAACGGACAGCAGCAAAAAGGAAAAGAAAGATGCTTGTGCTGTCCGAGCGCAGCGCGGCCCTTTTCGCTCTTGTTGTGGAACCATTGCCGGACCTGCGGCGCCTTCCACTCGGGGTTTCGAGCCTCTGCCAGCTCCGTCTGGCAGTCTCGACGGGTAAACGAGTGGTCGGTGAGCCTCGCGGCCCCCGGGCCTTACCCCGAACCGGCCCACACTCCTATGCTGAACACATCACGGGGGAAGGATGCCGATGTCCAGCGTGAGTGAAGCCATCTTCATATCCGGCGGCCTACGCTGCGCCGCCGACCTCTACTGGCCCGACGCCGCGGACCGGCCTGTCCCGTGCGTGGTGATGGGTCACGGTGCCAGCGGAACGAAACGGCTCGGTCTGCCCCGTTACTCCGAGGCATTCGCTGCCCGTGGCATGGCCGTCCTGGTCTTCGACTACCGGTACTTCGGAACAAGCGACGGCACACCACGACAAGTCATCGACATCGAGGCACAACGCGATGACTACCGGTCCGCCGTCGCGTATGCCCGTTCCTGCCCCGGTATTGACCCTGCCCGGATCGGTCTATGGGGAACATCCCTCAGTGGCGGCCATGTGCTCGCAGTTGCTGCCGGAGATTCCGGTATCGCCGCCGCGGTGTCCCAGGTGCCGCTGATAGACGGGTACCACCGGGGACGCGGCCTGCTTGAGCGGCTGAACCGGGACGTTTTGGCGCGCACGGTCCGGTTTACCGGTGCGGCGATGCGAGACCTCCTCCGCAAATGGAGAGGCCGGCCGCCACTGCTGGTCCCGGTCATCGCGGATCCGGGCCAGATAGCGGTGTTCACCGAACCAGATGCCAAGGCAGCATTCGAGGCGCTCGGTGGGGAAAGCACGGGGTGGGAGAACGCCCTCGCGCCGCGCTTCCTGTTCGCTCTGCCCCGCTACAGAAAAGGCACGGCCGAACGGCTGGTGATGCCCCTGCTCATGTGCCTGGCCGACCACGACCAGCAGGCTTCCAGCAGGTTCGCCGCGAGGGTCGCCGCCCAAGCCCCGGTCGTGGAGATCCGCCACTACCCGATCGGGCATTTCGAAGCCTACCTGGGTGCCCCCTTCCAGCAGATCGCCACAAAAGAAGCCGATTTTTTACAGGTCACCCTAGGCTCCGGCACGATCCAGACGAAGCTTCAGGCGCCTAGGCGGCCCTCGTATTAGTACCACAACCGATAAATAGGCGCTCAGAAAATCCGAACGTCGAGGGTGGCTCCGCGCAGGGTGCCGGCGGGCGCGGCTAGGTACCTTGAGTGGCCTCTCTCACGGGCACGCTCACCCCGCAGCGGAAAACTGCACGCACGCGTCCAGCCCTGGGTTATCGGTCCCCGGCTGGCTCTTCTTCGGCGTCAGGACAGCCCGCGCGCCGGAGGCCTGTGCCAGTTGTCGGACGATAGCCAGACCAAGGCCGCTGCCCTCGGAGTTCGGCTGGCCCCTCCAGAACCGGTTGAATGCCCGCTCGCAGTCTTCGGGCGAGAGCCCCGGCCCCTCATCGAGAACATGCAGTTCGACTGTGCCCGGGGGCTGGCCCTTGGCTACCATGAGCTGGATGTGTGAGCCTGGGGGGGAAACGGCAAGTGCGTTGTCGATGAGATTGTCGATGATTTGTTCCGGAGCTCCCGGAATGGCCCTGATCATTGCCCGGGGTGGGGTGTCCACACTGATGCGGACACCGGTTTCCTCCGCCAGTGCCTGCCATTGCTGCTGGCGGGAACGGGCAATCTCGCTGAGATCGGTTTCGGTCGGACTGATGGACTGGCCTTCGGCCCGGCTCAATCTCAGTAGACCGTCAATGATGTGCTGGAGCCTGTTGGTCTCTGCCAGGGCTTCTTCCACCATGGCCGTTCCTGCGGCCGGTTCGGTGGCGATCGTGTCTGCCGCGTTCTCCAGCTTGAGCCGAAGTGCGGTCAGCGGAGTCCGCAGCTGGTGGGAGGCATCGGAGGCAAAGCCACGCTGTTGGAGGAGCAGATGCTCCAGTTTTGCTGCCATCCGGTTGAAGGCGCTTCCGAGGGCGCGGAGTTCCGGCGCTCCTTCGTTCTCCTCCGTCCTTGTCTCGAGGTGCCCGTCCGCGAGAAGTTCGGTAGCTTTCCGGAGTCTATTGAGTCTGTTAGTGACCGCACTGGCCATCAGGAAGGCCAGAAGTCCTGCAAGCGCGACGGTAGTTCCCGCGACGGTCCAGAGAGTACGCAATTGGCCGGCGGCCTCATCCGCAACAACGGATGCGGGATAGGTGAGCCGGACAGCTCCAACGATTTTCTCGCCGCTTAGCACCGGAACGGCCACGTACAGCAGTTCGGTGCCAAGGGTCTGGGAGTACCGCTGTCCTGTGGTGATTTTGCCCGTCAGGGCGGCAGCGATTTCCGGGCGTGAGCCGTACGAGGCGCCGGTGGATGACTCGTCATCATCCGAGGTTGCCACCGCTGTTCCCGCGTCGTTGACGATCACCACGCGGGCCCCGCTGGCCTGGCCATAGCGGCGGACGTCCGTGGCGACCTCCTCGGGTATTGCCCCCGCGGTTGTCAGCGCGGCGGCGCTTCGTCCGCCGAGCAGGAAGGCGTCGCGTTCCAGGGACGTGGTGAGCCGGTCCCGCTCAACGCTCACCAGGTAGTTGCCCAGCGGGATGTCCTGGACCAGGACGACCAACAGGGTGACGAGCATAAAGGCCCCCATCAGCCGCAACCTCATTGAGGCACCTCGAGCCGGAAGCCCACCCCCCGCACGGCAGTCAGCCAGCGCGGGTCCCCAAGCTTCTTTCGGAGCGCGGCGACATGGGCGTCAAGGGTTTTGGTGGTTCCGTACCAGTTGGTGTCCCAAACGGCCCGTAGGATCTCGCTGCGCTGAAACACGGTGCCGGGCTGCTCCGCCAAGTAATAGAGCAGCTCGAATTCCTTGGCCGTCAGGTGGATCTCGGTGCCGGCTAAAAGGACGCGCCGGGACCGTTGATCGATGCTGAGCGTTCCGACGATCCGGGTGGCGTCCGAGGCAGGCGGCCCGTCCGCGGGGTGGTCCTGGGTCCTTCGCGACACGGCCCGTATGCGGGCGATGAGTTCGCGCATCCCGAAGGGCTTGACGAGATAGTCGTCAGCACCGAGTTCGAGGGCCAGGACCCGGTCGATCTCTTCGTCGCGGGCGCTGACGACAACAATGGGGATCGCGGCCAAAGCCCGGATTGCCCGGCATACGTCGGTGCCGTCCATGTCCGGCAGGCCAAGATCAAGGATCACGAAGTCCGGACCGCTGTCGCGGACCGCTGTCAGCGCCCCTGACCCGGTGCCGACGCGGGTGGTCTCGAAGCCTGCCCGCGTCAGCCCTTCGACAAGGCCGGAGGCTACTGCTTCATCGTCCTCCACCACCAGTATCTGCATACCTGATTATGTCCGCCCCGGCGACGGTTGATGCCGTTCCGCAAAGGCCCAGGGCCGATTGCTGTACGGATCTTGGACAAGTCTTGGATCTGCCGGGCATCTGTCCTGTCCGTGCGGTTCCTAGGGTTGAACCATGAAGACACGAACAGCTTTGGTCCTATCCGTTGCCGGTGTCCTCCTCACGGGTTCCGCGGCATTGGCGGTGAACACCCGGACTTTCGGTAACTCGTCTCCGAGTTTCACCGGCACCTCCAACGAAGTTCTCCTGCCGCAGAATGCGACGACGCCCGTCAGTCCCGCGCCCGCCTCCACCGACGCAAGCGCCGGCATCCCCTCGCCTTCCGGGAGCCTCGTACCGTCGCCCGGGGATGACAACAGCACGAGTCCCGGCCCTGCCGGGACGGGACAGCCGACGAATGGCAACGATGTCGGCAACGACAAGGGCGGTCATGGGGAGAATGAAACCAAACACGATTCCTCCGGCGATGATGACTAATCGCCGGACCCCGCGGGCTCCACGCGTTTCGCCGGCCCGGAATGCAAAAATCGGCGTCGCGGGTCTCTCCGTTTCCGCTTTCCTGGCTCTCGTGACGGCACTGGCCGTCGGGAACCAGACGCAGCCCGCGCCCGAGAACTTGCCGGTGACCACGGTCCCGGCCGAACAAGCAGTACCCCAGCCGGACACTTCTTCTCGCGTCGTCCCCGCACAAGCTCCCGGCGTCGTTCCCGCACCGGTTCCGGCGCCTGCCGTGGTCCCCGTTCCGGTCCGGCCACCGGCGGTCACCACCCCGGCGCCCAAACCTGCCGCCCCCAACGGAACGTCCCGTGGCTCCGGCGGGTAGCGCCCAGGCCCGCGGTGGACGGGATGCTGTGCGCTCCGCCTACGCCCAGCCCTCGACCCGGCCACGCTGCATCGACGACCGTCGCCCGGCAATGGGAGGGAGCGCCCGGATCACCCTGGTCGGCGGGACCCAGGCCCTGTTGGACAGTTGCTTTGCCATGCTGGGTGACCTGGAGCTCCGGTGGAGCCGATTCCTTCCCGGGAGTGAGATCTCCGTACTCAACAACTCAGAAGGCAGGCCCGTGCGGCTTAGCGAAGAGACGATGCGTCTGGTCGTGGAGTTGGTCGCGGCTTGGTCGATGACCGGCGGCGTTTTTGACCCGGCAACCCTGCCCCGTCTGCTGGAGCTCGGATACCGGACCAGCCACACCAATCCGGCTCTGCAGACAGTGCTTCCCGCCTCTGCTCGGTGGCCCGGCGATATGGCCGGAATCCGGGTAGGGGGCAGCACTGTCATCCTCCCGAAAGGCACCACGTTGGATCCAGGCGGGCTGGGCAAGGGCCTGGCCGCGGACATGATTGTTGAATTCGCGCTCAACGGCGGTGCCCGGGGTGCCCTCGTTGACGTTGGGGGCGACCTGGTGGTCGCCGGGGACGCACCCGACGGTATGGCGTGGATCATCGCCGTCGAAGATCCGTTCGAGGCGACCAAAGAGCCTGCGGCACCCGTCGCAACGGTTCGGCTCGGAGCCGGCGCCGTCGCGACCTCGAGCCGGCTTAACCGCCGGTTCGAAACAGTTGAGGGACCCGTGCATCACCTGATCGATCCCTCGTCAGGGCATAACTCCACCACAGGCGCGGTCACCGCCACTGTCATCGCCGGCAGCGGAGCCCGGGCCGAGGCACTGACCAAGCTGGCCTTCAACACGGAACCTGCTGCAGCATTCGGGCTGATCGCCCGGCTCGGCGGCGAGGCGATGATTGTGCCCGGCGATCGACAGCCGCTCTTTTCTACCGGGTGGAAAGACTTCCAATGAACGATCCGCACATCTGGTGGTATGTCACCCGTGCAAGCGCCATGATCGCCTGGACCCTGCTGAGCGTCTCGGCCGTCTGGGGAATCCTGCTCTCCACCCGGGTCCTGTGGAAAATCGACAACCCGGGATGGTTGCGCGATCTCCACAGGTGGATGGGCGGGGTCGCGCTGCTGATGGCGGGCATGCACATGATCTCCCTCATGCTGGACTCCTGGGCCGCGTTCTCCGTGGACGAGCTCTTGGTCCCCTTCGCCGCAGAGTACCGTCCGGTTCCGGTAGCGCTGGGAATCGTGGCGTTCTACCTGCTCGTCGCCGTCCAGGGCTCGTCCTTACTGATGCACCGCTTGCCCCGCAGATTCTGGAAGGGCCTGCATTACTCAAGCTACGGGGCAGTGCTGCTGGTGTCATTCCATGCGGGATGGTCCGGGAGCGACGCCGGCGCCTGGGGATACCGGCTCACGGCGATCCTGCTGGTACTTCTGCTCGTCGTTGCTACTCTCGTGCGAATCCTGGCACCAGGGCCTGGTGTTTCCACAAAACAAACCCCCTCGGCCGTGAGGGAACCGGCCGCCGCCGGTCCGGGGGTGGCCGGCGTCGGGCCGAGGGCTGCCATAATCCGCTCGGCCCAACCGCTGGCAGACGGTGTGCTGTCCATACAGCTGGCCGCGCCTGACGGCGAACCCCTTCCACTCTGGGAGCCCGGCGCGCATCTGACCCTCCATCTGCCGACGGGTATGGACCGGCAGTATTCGCTCTGCGGGGACCCGGCCGCGCGCGACAGTTACACCATCGCGGTCCGCCTGGCCGAGCCTTCCCGGGGAGGAAGCCTATGGCTGCATGAACACGCCCAGCCCGGCCAGCGGATCGATATCTCAGGGCCGGGGAACCACTTTCGACTCGTCCCGGCCCACCACTACCTGTTCATCGCTGCCGGCATCGGGATCACCCCCATCAAGACCATGATCGAATCTCTACCAACCGGAAGGCAGTGGGACCTGGTCTACCTCGGACGGACCCGCACGGCGATGCCCTACCTCAACACCCTGGTCGCCACACATCCGGACCGCGTCGTGGTCCATGCCCGGCATGAACATCCGGGCCGCCTGGACCTTGCGGCCCTGCTGGCCGCCCGGAGCGCCGAGACCGAGGTCTACGTGTGCGGCCCGGAGCGCCTGCTCAGCGAGGCCACCGACCTCGTACCTGCCAGCAGGCTCCACGTCGAGCGCTTCTCACCTGCCTCGAAGGGCGGTAATGCGCCGGCCCGACCCGTGGACATAACCTGCGGGCGAAGCGGCAAAGAAATACACGTCCCTGCCGGTGTCTCCGTCCTTCACGCCCTTCAAGAACAAGCGGTCCCCATTGCCGGTTCATGCGGCGAAGGTCTCTGCGGCACCTGCGAAGTCCGGGTCCTTAGCGGTTCCCCCCAACATCTCGACTCGATCCAGAGCGAGCAGGACCGGGAATCCAGAGGGGTCATGTACCCCTGCGTATCCCGCGCATTCAGTCCCTCCCTCGTCCTGGACATCTGAAGACAGCAATCAGCAACGCGGCAGGGTAGTTGGCCCACCACGCGCGCCAGGTCTTCCGCACTCGCAATGTCTGGAAAGCCAATAGTGTGTCTTTGCCAGCCTGCAAGCTGCAGACACCGCAAGTCAGGTGCAAAGGATTAAGACCCAATGACTCGTGACACCAGCATCCGGGTTCTGGGAGGGTGCGGTGCGGCCTCTATGGGAAGTGGTAGGTGAGCCGTGTGAAATCGGGTTTACACAATTCCTGTGGCTCCGAGCAGGGTGCCCACGAAGTAGGTAGCCGCCAGTGCCAGCGCCCCGCCAACGACCAGCCGGATGGCGGCGACGCGCTTGGAGCTTCCGCCGATGTAGGCGCTGAGCATTCCGGTCAGGCCCAGCGCAATCAGGACAGCAACAAACGTCACGGGTACCCGCAGTTCCGCCGGAGGCAGCAAGATGGCAAGCATCGGCAACACCGCACCCACCGCGAACGCGCCGGCCGAGGCATAGGCTGCGTGCCAGGGGCTGACGACATCGCTCTCGTCAATGTTCAACTCGGCCGAGAGATGGGCGGCCAGGGCATCATGTTCGGTCAGTTCCTCGGCCACCCGGTGGGCGGTGTCCCGGCTCAGGCCCTTGGCCTGGTAGATCCCGGTGAGTTCGGCCAGTTCGGCCTCAGGGTCCTCGGCGAGTTCCCAGCGTTCCTTCTCGATCAGCGCGCGTTGGCTGTCGCGCTGGCTGCTCACTGACACGTACTCGCCCAGGGCCATGGAAATCGCACCGCCGACAACGGCAGCCATGCCTGCCACCAGGATCGGGGCGGGCTCGTTGGTGACCCCGGCAACGCCGACGACCGTCGCGGCGACGGAGACGATCCCGTCGTTGGCGCCGAGGACCCCGGCGCGAAGCCAATTCAGGCGGGCAGCGAAGTTCGCATTGTGCGGTTCGTCGGGGTGGGTGCTCATCGGCTCTGTCATGTCATCAGATAACCATCCCGTGGCCCGGCAGCACCAGTACCGCGTCGACAAGCGGAGCGCCGCACGACCGGCTGTTGCCGTCCGACGTGACAGCATGATTCTTGTCTGCTGCCGAGAAGTGCCGGTGTCGGGGCCCAATAGGCGCGGGTATGGGCCTTTCGGCGCTTCTTCGGGGCCCGTCCGGCATGTGAGTATGGGCCAATGGCCTACCTGCGTGCCCGCACTGAGTTGCTGCTGTTCATTGCCTCCGCGCTTCTGCTGCTAGGTGGCGGCGCGGCCTGGTTGCTTGGCTGGTACCCGGTGGCGGGGATGTTCTGGGCGGTGGGGACAGTTCTTGGCCTGGTGTTCGCCATCGCGTGGACGGCGGGTGCGTTTCGGCGCAGGCAGGCCAGTGTGGACGTCATCGCGGTGCTGGCTCTGGGCGGTGCGCTGTGGGTCAACGAGCCATTCGCCGGGGCCATGATCACGGTAATGCTCGCCACGGGCCGCCTTCTGGAAGCGCGGGCGCAGGCCCGTGCCCGGCGGGAACTGAGCCTGCTGGTAGAGCGTGCGCCACGCACGGCCCGCCGACGCGTCGAGGGCGGCGTCGAATCCGTTCCCGTGGAAGCGCTTGCCGTAGGCGACCGGCTTGTGGTCGGCACGGGTGAAGTCCTCGCCGTGGATGGAAGGCTCCTGTCGGCCGGGATTCTGGATGAGTCCGCATTGACAGGGGAATCGCTGCCCGTGGAAAGACTCGTCGGCGATGATGTCCGCAGCGGTGTGGTGAACGCCGGTGCGCCGATTGACCTGCTGGCGACCGCCGCCGCAGCGGATTCGACCTACGCGGGTGTGGTCCGCCTGGTGGAGCAGGCGCAGGCCGCTTCGGCGCCGTTCGTGCGCACCGCGGACCGGTTCGCTGCCTTCTTTGTCCCCCTAACCCTGGTTTTGGCTGGGGCGGCCTGGGCGCTCAGCTCCGACCCTGTGCGGGCCGTGGCCGTGCTCGTCGTCGCGACGCCTTGCCCGCTGCTGCTTGCCGCCCCGATCGCGATCATGTCCGGGCTCTCGCGTGCCGCGAGCATCGGCGTCGTGATCAAAGGCGGCGGCGCACTGGAACGCCTCGCCGCAGGCCGGGTTGCGCTCTTTGACAAAACAGGCACCCTGACCCGGGGGCAGCCCACCGTGGCTGACACGATCACGGCCGCCGACAGTATCGATGCCGACGAGATGCTGCGGCTGGCAGCCTCCCTTGACCAGGTCTCACCCCATGTCCTGGCCAGCGCGATCGTGTCCGCGGCCACCCGCCGGAACCTTGACCTTCAAATGCCCGAAAACGTCCGCGAGGAACACGGCTACGGGCTCCAGGGAACGGTCGGAATCCATGAAGTCAAGCTCGGCAAGGCCGCGTGGATCACACCCGGTACGGAACCGGGCTGGGTACGTCAGGTGCGCCGGCGCGCTGACCTCGACGGATCCCTCACCGTGTTCATCGCGGTTGACGGGGAACCCTCCGGCGCCTTCCTGCTGGAGGACCCTGTCCGCCCCGACGCCCCGCGGATGATCCGTGCCCTGCGCGGCGCGGGCATCAGCAGGATTGTCCTCGTGACAGGTGACCGGGAGGACATCGCCCACACGGTGGGCCGGATCGTCGGGGTCGATTCCGTCCGGGCAGACTGTGACCCCGGCGAGAAGCTGCATGTGATCACTGAAGAATCAGCGGACGCGGCGACGATTATGGTCGGGGACGGTGTGAACGACGCGCCGGCTCTCGCCGCGGCCGGGGTGGGCGTGGCCCTGGCAGCACGCGGCGCCACGGCCTCCTCGGAAGCGGCCGACGTCGTACTGACCGTGGACCGCATCGATGCGCTGGCAGACGCGATCCTCATCGCCCGACGATCCATGGGGATCGGCCTTCAGGCAGTACTTGTAGGTATGGGGCTGTCGCTGGCGGCCATGATCGCAGCAGCCGCCGGTTTCCTCGCACCGGCCGCCGGAGCTGTCCTGCAGGAGATCATCGACGTCCTCGCGATCGGGATCGCCCTGCGCGCAGTGATCCCCGGAAAATCACATACCATCAACATGGCGCCGGCGGACATCGCCACCGCACACCAACTCAAATCCCAGCACGACGCGATGAGCGCCGTCGTCGAACAGATACGCGCCGTCGCGGACACCCTCACCACCCGGGACCCTGACCTGGCCCCTGCCCGGACCCTCCTCCACCGCCTTGAAACCGAACTGCTCCCCCACGAACGCGCCGACGAGCAGCTCCTCGTTCCCCTGGTCGCCCGCGCCCTCGACGGGCCGAATGCCACAGCCGACATGAGCCGGACCCACGCCGAAATCGAACACCTCATCAGCCGGCTCCGCCGCCTGCTGGACGGACTCGATGAAGAAATCCGGGCCGAAGACGTCATCGAACTCCGCCGCCTGCTCTACGGCCTCTACGCCATCCTCAGACTCCACAACGCCCTGGAAGAGGAAGGGGCCTTCAGCCTCATCCCGGATGCCCCGTCCGGGAGCAAAGCCTCCGGAACGCGCCTCCCATAACAGCCTCCCGCCAGCCAACGAGGAAGTGGAAGGGTTCTGCTCCCCGCAGACACACCATTCACTCCTGCGAAGTGGTCCCTGAGTGCAGGCGAGCCCGGCGACGGGACCGAGACACGGCCTTGCCGCCAGCGGCAGTCCCAACCCTCGGAATTTCAGCGTCTATTTCTTTGCCTTGAAAGCTGCCATTGAACCGACACCAACGCAAAGACCTACGATAAATCCAAAAATCCACTGCTCCATAACTGCAGTCTTACATCAACTGCTGGGGTATGGGTATGGGATCCAGGGCCTACCCGCCGTAAACAAATCACGAACCGGAAACCAAGGGAGCGGCAGGCCACTCAGCGACAGCCGCGGGGACGGAGTGATTGTCTCGGCCTGACGGTCTGCGGGCCCAAAGACTCTGTAGCCGAGTGGTCTCAAACAGGACACTGATGTCATGTGCGCGGATGCCATGGTGCGGTTGGCTGACCTCAGGAAACGTTTTGGGAAGACCACTGCACTCGACGGCGTGAGCCTCACCATCGGCGCAGGCGAAGTCTTCGGCTACCTGGGCCCCAACGGGGCAGGCAAGACGACAACGATCCGCCTGCTGATGGGAATGCTGCGTCCGACCTCTGGCCGGGCCGAAATCCTGGGCCGGGACTGCTGGCGCCAGCCGGTTGAGGTCCACCGGCTGGTGGGCTACGTCCCCGGGGAACCGGCACTCTACAACCGGCTGACAGGACGCCACCACGTGGCTTACTGTTCCCACCTCCGCCATCGCCATGACGGGAAACGGGCTGCCGAGCTCGCCACCCGGCTCGACCTGGACCTTGACCTTCCTGCCAAGTCACTTTCGCGCGGGAACCGGCAAAAGCTTGCTGTGGTCCTGGCCATGATGTCCAGCCCGCGGCTCCTGGTGCTCGACGAACCAACAAGCGGCATCGATCCTCTGGTGCAGCAGGTGTTCCATGCGCTCCTTCGCGAACACACGGCTGCTGGCGGTGCCGTCCTGCTCTCCTCCCACGTTTTAGGTGAAGTGGAACGCGTTGCGGACAGGATCGGGGTGGTGCGGCGCGGACGTCTGGTAGCGGTCGAGAAGCTGCAAGACCTGGCCGCGAGGTCGTTGCACCAGGTGCGTGCAAGTTTCGCTGAAGACTCCACCCGGCCGTTTGTTAGATCGCGCATCGATGGCCCCGCTAGACGCCCGTTCCGGGAGCGGCAGCGCCGCCCAGCGCCAGGGTGCCCCTGAGGGCGAGAGCATCGGCTCCTTATCGAGGCCTTGACGAAAATCTCGCCGGAGTTTCGGCCGCCAACAGAGACGAACATGAAGATTTGATCCCGAGTGACAGCAAGTCATGCCGTTCCAACCGCCCCCGGCCATGAACTGGTACAGCAACAACGCTGTCCAAGTGCAGAGAAGGAGCCACCCGGCCCCAGCAACTGCCACCAACACGAAAGGCCACCGAAGGGGCCCATCAGAGAAGAATTGTCCACACTCAGAGGCTCACAAGCCCCTGAACGGGGAAAACACTGTGCCCGAGGTGGGACTCGAACCCACACACCTTTCGATACCGCATTTTGAGTGCGGCGCGTCTGCCAATTCCGCCACTCGGGCGCGGAGTACACCGGTTGTCATATTCGCCTGCTCCATGGTGCTGTGAGCAACGCGATCGCTTCCGGTGCGCGAAATTACTCTACATGCAGATAGGCTGAATTCCAGAATCGCGCCAGTGACGCCGCATTGATCCCTACCGGCCCCCAGTACACCAGCGGACTTGCCTCAGATGGTCGAGTTCCCGCCGTACCTTTCCAAGGAGTTCCCGTGTCAGAACAGACGGAGTCAACCCCCACTTCCCAGCCGGCGCGCCGCGTCGTCGTCGCCGAGGATGAGACCCTCATCCGGCTGGACATCATCGAGATCCTGCGCGGCGAGGGCTACGACGTCGTCGGCGAGGCGGACAACGGCGAGAAGGCCGTGCAGCTCGCGGAAGAGCTGAAGCCTGACCTGGTCCTGATGGACGTCAAGATGCCCGTCATGGACGGCATCTCCGCCGCCGAAAAGATCGTCAAGGCCCGCATCGCCCCCGTGGTGCTGCTGACCGCCTTCAGCCAGAAGGAACTCGTCGAGCGCGCCCGTGACGCCGGCGCCATGGCCTACGTGGTGAAGCCCTTCACCCCGGCCGACCTGATCCCGGCCCTGGAGATCGCGCTGTCCCGCCACGAGGAAATCAAGGCCCTCGAGAGCGAGGTCAGCGACCTTCAGGAGCAGTTCGCCACCCGCAAGCTCGTGGAGCGCGCTAAGAGCCTGCTGACCACCAAGATGGGCCTGACGGAGCCGGAGGCGTTCCGCTGGATCCAGAAGACCTCAATGGACCGCCGACTGAGCATGCGTGAGGTTGCCGAGACCATCATCAACCAGGTCAACTAGCCGCCGGCCAACAGGCAGCAAACAGACAAACAAAAGGAAGGGCCCCGCCGCTGAATCTCAGCGGCGGGGCCCTCCCTTTGTGTTGCTTGGCGAAGAACTAGATCTTGTTGTTCCTCTTCTTCTTTTCCGGCCAAGGGCCGAGCTTGTCTTTGGCTACCGCCGCTTCGCCCTGGCTGCCGGCGTCGGCGAGGTCGCCCACCTTGTGGACCTTGAGCATGTTGGTGGAACCGGCCTTTCCGGGAGGCGAACCGGCGGCGATGACCACCATGTCCCCGTCCTCAACCAGGTCCATCTCGAGCAGGTTGCGGTCCACCTGCGCGGTCATCGCGTCGGTGTGGCCCACCATCGGGACCAGCACCGGCTGGATGCCCCAGGTCAGCGCGAGCTGGTTCCAGACGTGCTCCACCGGGGTGAAGGCGAAGACCGGGCGGATCGGGCGCAGGCGCGAGAGGCGGCGTGCCGAGTCACCGGACTGGGTGAAGGTACAGATGTACTTGGCTTCCAGCTGGTCGGCGATCTCGACGGCGGCACGAGTGATGGCGCCGCCGCGGGTCTTGGGCTTGGTGCCCAGCGGGGGGACGCGCTCCAGGCCGTGGACCTCGGTGGATTCGATGATCCGGGCCATGGTCTTGACGGTCTCGATCGGGAACTTGCCCACGCTGGTCTCGCCGGAGAGCATGACGGCGTCCGCGCCGTCGAGCACGGCGTTGGCGCAGTCGGAGGCCTCGGCGCGGGTCGGGCGCGGGTTGTCGATCATGGACTCGAGCACCTGCGTGGCCACGATGACGGGCTTGGCCCAGCGGCGGGCCAGCTCGACGGCGCGCTTCTGCACGATCGGCACTTCCTCCAGCGGAAGCTCAACGCCGAGGTCGCCACGGGCCACCATGATGGCGTCGAAGGCGTCAATGATTTCGGGGAGCTGGTCCACGGCCTGCGGCTTTTCGATCTTGGCGATCACCGGCACGCGGCGGCCTTCTTCGTCCATGATTTCGTGGACGCGCTTGATGTCCGAGGCGTCGCGCACGAAGGAGAGCGCCACCATGTCCACGCCGCGGCGCATGGCCCAGCGGAGGTCGTCCTCGTCCTTTTCGCTCAGGGCGGGGACGTTGACGGCAACACCGGGCAGGTTGATGCCCTTGTTGTTGGACACGTAACCGCCGACGACCACCTGGGCGACGACCTTGACGTCGTCGACCTCGATGGCACGCAGGGCCACCTTGCCGTCGTCAATCAGCAGCGCGTCGCCGGGGTTGACGTCCTCGGTGAGGCTCTTGAGCGTCGTGGAGCAAATGTCCTTGGTGCCCGGAACGTCCTCGGTGGTGATCGTGAAGGTGTCACCGACGGCGAGCAGGTGCGGGCCATCGACGAAGCGGCCGAGGCGGATCTTGGGGCCCTGGAGGTCGGCCATGATGGCGACGGCCTTGCCAAGCTGGCCGGCGGCCTTGCGGACGTTCTCGTAGGTGTTGTCGTGCACGGAGTAATCTCCGTGGCTCATGTTCATGCGGGCCACATCGACTCCGGCTTCCAGCACGGCGAGCGTGTTCTCGAAGCTCGCGATCGCCGGTCCGAAGGTGGCCACAATTTTAGCGCGTCTCATATACCTACCCTAGTTGTCTCTTGGTTGTTTTAAGTTGTCGCGGGGATGAACGGCCGGTGCCCGGCCCGGACCCCGCAGGATCCGGGACCGGCTACAGGACGGCGATCGCCCGGTCGGTCGGCGCAACTGGCGCCGGGAGAATGGTGCTGCCCATCAGGAACTTGTCCACCGCGGCCGCGCAGGCGCGTCCTTCCGCGATAGCCCAGACGATCAGGGACTGACCCCGGCCGGCGTCCCCGGCAACGAAGACCCCTTCCGTGTTGGTCATGTAGTAGCCGTCCCGCGCCACGTTGCCGCGGCCGTCGAACTCGGCGTTCACCTGCTCGGTGATCCCGGCGGGTTCGGCGCCGGTGAAGCCGAGGGACAGGAAGACGAGGTCCGCCGGGATGATCCGCTCGGTGCCGGCCTTGGGCAGGCGCTTGCCGTCGACGAATTCGGTTTCGGCGACCTTCACGCCCGTCAACTTGCCGTCCTCACCGACAAATTCCACGGTGGAGGCGAGATACGTGCGCTCACCACCTTCCTCGTGCGCGCTGGCCACCTCGAACAGGGTGGGGAACGTCGGCCAGGGCTGGTGGGCGGCCCGCTCGGCGGAGGGCTGCTTGCCGATCGCCAGCGTGGTCACGGACGCCGCCTGGTGCCGGTGTGCGGTGCCAAGGCAGTCCGCGCCGGTGTCGCCGCCGCCGAGGATCACCACGTGCTTGCCGGCGGCGTTGATCTGGTTCTCCACCGTCTCGCCGGCCACCACGCGGTTGGCCGGGACGAGGTAATCCATCGCGAAGTGGACGCCTTCGAGCTCTCGGCCCGGGATCGGCAGGTCCCGCGGAACGGTGGCACCGGTGGCAACCACGACGGCGTCGTAGCGGCGGCGCAGCTGCTCCCAGGTCACATCGGTGCCGACGGCGACGCCGGTCCGGAAGCGGGTGCCCTCGGCCTTCATCTGGTCCAGCCGGCGGTCCACGTGCTCTTTTTCCATCTTGAAATCGGGGATGCCGTAGCGGAGCAGGCCGCCGATCTTATCGTCGCGCTCGTACACGGCAACGGTGTGGCCTACGCGGGTCAGCTGCTGCGCCACGGCGAGTCCCGCGGGGCCGGAGCCGACGACGGCGACCGTCTTGCCGGAGAGGCGGGCCGGCGGCAGCGGGGTGACCCAGCCGTTGTCGAAGGCCTGGTCCACGATGGAGACCTCGACCTGCTTGATGGTCACGGCCGGCTGGTTGATGCCCAGCACGCAGGACGCCTCGCAGGGTGCCGGGCAGAGCCGGCCGGTGAACTCGGGGAAGTTGTTGGTGGCGTGCAGCCGCTCCATCGCTTCCTCACCCTTGTCCCGCCACACCAGGTCGTTCCACTCCGGGATGAGGTTCCCGAGCGGGCAGCCCTGGTGGCAGAACGGCACGCCGCAGTCCATGCAGCGGCCGGCCTGGCTCTTCAGGACACCCTTTTTCTGGGCTTCGTAGACCTCTTTCCAGTCCATGATCCGGACCGGGACAGGACGGCGCGGCTGCGTTTCACGCTGGCGTACTTTCAGAAATCCGCGTGGATCAGCCACCGGTCACCTCCAGGATTCGAGACCAAACTTCTTCGCCGTCGGGGTCCAGGCCCTCTTCGATGGCGTCAAGACGGGTTTGCAGCACGGCCGCGTAATCGCGCGGCAGCACCTTGGTAATGCGGGCTGCGGTGTCGTCGAAGTTCTCGAGCAGCCGGGCCGCGTGCTGCGACTCGGTCTCCTCGAGGTGCTTGACCAGCAGTCCGTGGACAATTTCGCGGTCCTCGGCGTCGAGTTCGCGCAGCTGCAGCTCGCCGGCGTCGAGGGCCTGCTTGTTGACCCGTTCGGTCTGCAGGTCCAGGACGTAGGCGGTGCCGCCGGACATGCCGGCGCCGAAGTTGCGGCCGGTGCGTCCGATGATGAGCGCCTGGCCGCCGGTCATGTACTCACAGCCGTGATCGCCGATGCCTTCCACCACCGCGGTGGCACCGGAGTTGCGCACCATGAAGCGCTCCCCCACCTGGCCGCGCAGGAACAGTTCGCCGCTGGTGGCGCCGTAGCCGATCACGTTGCCTGCGATCACGTTCCGCTCCGCCGGGAACACGTTGGTGCGGTCCGGGCGGACGATGATGCGTCCGCCGGAGAGGCCCTTGCCGACGTAGTCGTTGGAGTCGCCGAACATCCGCAGCGTGATGCCCGCCGGCAGGAACGCGCCGAGCGACTGGCCGGCGGTGCCGGTCAGCGTGATGTCGATGGTGTCCGTGGCGAGCACGTCGGTGCTGAAGGTCTTGGTGACCACGTGGCCGAGCATGGTCCCCACGGACCGGTCCGTGTTGATCACGTCGACGGCGATTTTGACCGGGGTGCGGTCGCTGAGGGCCTCGGCGGCCATCGCGATCAGGCGCTGGTCAAAGTGCTTGTCCAGCTCGTGGTTCTGGCCCGTGAGGTTGCGCAGCGGGGCGTCGTCGTCGAACTCCAGCCCGTGCAGGATGGGGTCCAGGTCCAGCCCTTCGGCCTTCCAGTGGCTGATCGCCTCGCGGGTGTCGAGCATCTCGGCGTGGCCGATGGCTTCCTCGAGGCTCCGGAAGCCAAGTTCGGCCAGGATCTCGCGGACTTCCTCGGCGAGGAACTCGAAGAAGTTGACCACGAACTCGGGCTTGCCGCTGAAGCGCGACCGCAGTTCCGGGTTCTGCGTTGCGACGCCCACGGGGCAGGTGTCGAGGTGGCAGACGCGCATCATGATGCAGCCGGAGACCACCAGCGGCGCGGTGGCGAAGCCGAATTCCTCGCCGCCAAGCAGCGCGGCGATCACGACGTCGCGGCCGGTCTTCAGCTGGCCGTCCACCTGCACCACCACGCGGTCGCGCAGGCCGTTGAGCATCAGGGTCTGCTGGGTCTCGGCGAGGCCGAGTTCCCAGGGCACACCGGCGTGCTTGAGCGAGTTCAGCGGTGAGGCGCCGGTGCCGCCGTCGTGGCCGGAGACCAGCACGACGTCGGCCTTGGCCTTGGTCACGCCGGCGGCGACAGTGCCAATCCCGACCTCGGAGACCAGCTTGACGTGCACCCGAGCCGAGGGGTTGGCGCGCTTGGCGTCGTAGATCAGCTGGGCGAGGTCCTCGATCGAGTAGATGTCGTGGTGCGGCGGCGGCGAGATGAGCCCGACGCCGGGCGTGGAGTGCCGGGTCCGGGCCACCCAGGGGTAGACCTTCTGGGCCATCAGCTGGCCGCCCTCGCCGGGCTTCGCGCCCTGCGCCATCTTGATTTGGATGTCGTCGGCGTTGGACAGGTACAGGCTCGTGACACCGAAGCGGCCCGAGGCGATCTGCTTGACCGCGGAACGGCGGGTCGGATCCAGCAGCCGGTCCACGTCCTCGCCGCCTTCACCGGTGTTGGACTTGCCGCCGAGCCGGTTCATCGCGATCGCGAGGGTCTCGTGGGCCTCCTGCGAGATGGAGCCGTAGCTCATGGCTCCGGTGGAGAACCGCTTGACGATGCTGGAGACGGGCTCCACTTCCTCCAACGGGACCGCCGGGCGCAGGCCGCCCTTGAACTTGAGCAGCCCGCGCAGGGTCATCAGGTTCTGGGACTGGTCGTCCACGCCGCGGGTGTAGGCCTTGAAGATGTCGTAGCGGCGTTCGCGCGTGGCGTGCTGCAGGCGGAACACCGTTTCCGGGTTGAACAGGTGCGGCTCGCCGTCGCGGCGCCACTGGTACTCGCCGCCGCCCAGCAGGGGCTGGTGCGGCTGTTCGATGCCGTTCTCCGGGTACGCCATCCGGTGCCGCGCCGCGACCTCCGCGGCGATGACGTCGAGGCCGACGCCGCCGAGCTGCGAGTGGGTGCCGGAGAAGTATTCGTCCACCAGGTCCTGACCGAGGCCGAGGGCTTCGAAGGTCTGGGCGCCCGTGTAGGAGGCGACCGTGGAGATGCCCATCTTGGACATGATCTTCAGGACACCCTTGCCGAGGCCCTTGATCAGGTTGTAGACACCGTCCTGCGGGGTGACCCCGGTGACGTCGCCGGACGCGATGAGCTGCTCCACGGATTCCATCGCCAGGTACGGGTTTACCGCGGAGGCGCCGTAGCCGATCAGCACGGCCACGTGGTGCGTCTCGCGGACGTCGCCGGCCTCGACCACGAGTGCGGTCTTGGTGCGGTTGGCGCTGCGCAGCAGGTGGTGGTGCACGGCGCTGACCAGCAGCAGGGACGGGATCGGCGCCCACTGGGCGTTGGAGTCACGGTCCGAGAGCACGATGTACTGGACGCCGCGGTTGATGGCACCGGAGACCTGCTCGCAGATCTCCGTCAGCCGGGCGCGCAGGGCGTTCTCGCCGCCGTCGGGGCGGTAGAGGCCGCGCACCTTCATGGCGACCCGGTCGCCGTCGGCGTTCTCGATGTTGGCGATCTTGGCCAGCTGGTCGTTGTTGATCACGGGGAACGGCAGCGAAACCTGCGGCTGGCGGACCTGCTTGGTGTCCAGCAGGTTGCCGTTGGGGCCGATCGCGCAGGTCAGGGAGGTGACCAGTTCCTCGCGGATGGCGTCCAGCGGCGGGTTCGTGACCTGCGCGAAGGACTGCACAAAGTAGTCGAAAAGCAGCCGGGGCCGCTTGGAGAGCACGGCCACGGGGGTGTCCGAACCCATGGCGCCAAGGGGTTCCGCGCCGGTCCGGGCCATCGGTCCGAGCAGGATCTTCAGTTCCTCGGTGGTGTAGCCGAAGGTGCGCTGGCGGATGTTGACCGAAGCCGCGGTGTGGACCACGTGCTCGCGCTCGGGCAGGTCCTTGAGGTCGATCAGGTTGTCCTTGAGCCATTCGGCCCACGGGTTGGCTGCGGCCACTTCGGCCTTGACCTCGGCGTCGTCGATGATCCGGCCGGCTTCGGTGTCCACGAGGAACATCTTGCCCGGCGAGACGCGGCCCTTCTTGACCACCTTGGACGGTTCGACGTCGATCACGCCGACCTCGGAGGCGAAGACGACGAGGCCGTCCTCGGTGATCCAGTACCGGCCCGGGCGCAGCCCGTTCCGGTCCAGGGTGGCGCCGACGAGGTTGCCGTCGGTGAAGGACACTGCGGCGGGGCCGTCCCACGGCTCCATCAGCAGCGAGTGGTACTCATAGAACGCGCGCCGGGCGGGGTCCATCGTGGCGTGGTTTTCCCAGGCCTCGGGAATCATCATCATGATCGAGTGCGTGATGGGGCGGCCGGAGAGCCAGAGCAGTTCGGCAACCTCGTCGAACGAGGCCGAGTCCGAGGCGCCCGGGGTGCAGATCGGGTAGAGCTCCTCCGGGCTGTCGCCGAGCAGCGGGTTGGCCAGCTGTGACTGGCGGGCGCGCATCCAGTTCCGGTTGCCCTTGACCGTGTTGATCTCGCCGTTGTGCGCAATGGTGCGGAACGGCTGGGCCAGCGGCCAGGACGGGAAGGTATTGGTGGAAAACCGGGAGTGGACGATCGCGAGCTTGGTCTTGAAGCGCTTGTCCGAGAGGTCCGGGTAGAACGGCTCGAGCTGGGCGGTGGTCAGCATGCCCTTGTAGACGATGGTCCGGGAGGACAGCGACGGGAAGTACACGCCGAACTTGTTCTGGGCGCGCTTGCGGATCCGCCAGGCCCGGGAATCGAGTTCGTTGCGGGAGAGCGTTTCGCCGGTGCTGGAAGCGAAGAACGGCTGCGCGAAGTACGGCATGCAGGCCCGGGCCATCGCTCCGACCAGGTCGGCCACGATCGGAACCTCGCGCCAGCCCAGGACGGTGAGGCCCTCGTCGGCGGCGAGGCCCTCGATGCCGGCCTTGGCGGCATCGGATTCACGCTGTTCGGCCGGCAGGAACGCCGTGCCCACAACGTACTGCCCGGCTCCGGGGAGTTCGAAGTCGGTAACCGCGCGGAAGAACTCGTCGGGCACCTGCATGAGGAGGCCGGCGCCGTCGCCGGTTCCCTCGTCGGCACCGACGGCACCGCGGTGTTCAAGGTTGCGCAGGGCGGTCAGGGCGGCGTCGACAATGTCGTAGCCGGGCTCGCCGCGCAGGGTGGCGATGATGGCCAGTCCGCAGGCGTCTTTCTCCTGCTCCGGGTTGTAGAGCCCGCCGGCTTCGGGCAGTGCCGCGAAGCGCTTGAACGGCGAAACGGCCGTGGGTTCCTGGTCCGGACCGGACCAGCTGGGGCTATGCAGGGTTTGGGTCATGGGAGACGTCCTTCCTCCTGATCGTGCGTATGGGAGGGACAACATTGGCCCGAAGCGGTGCGCCGGTGTGACGGGCGCAACAACGTGATTTTCCTACTCGAATTGTAGGCCAGCGCCGCTTGCTGTACGAACAGTTACGCGGGCTGCCGGCCCGGGTTTGCATGGCGTGCAGGTCTCTGCTGCCCAGTGCAATCCCCATTGCCACGACGCTGTGGACTCGGGCCCAGCCGGCGGTTGCCCTGCAGCCCGATTGCCGTCGCTGAGCTACTTGGTGCTGTCAGCGTCCGGCGCGGTCTCGGTGGACCGGCGGCCGGATACTCCGGTTGCCGGTTCTCCGGTGGCGGGCATGGTGCCGCCGGTGGATTCTCCGGCGGCCGCAGCGGGGGCTGAGGCGCGGTCCGGACCGCTCTGGTTCTCCCGGAGATTATCACGCGATTCATTATCTGAGACAGCAGAGTCCGAATGGCGGATGGTTGTGCTTGCGGCCGGGACCGTAGCCGGCTCGCGGGTCTCAGCAGCTCCGGTCGCGGCGGGGGGTGCGACGGCGGCTTCGTCGTCGGCGTTCTTGGCCGCGGCTTCGTCGTCGGCGTTCTTGTCGTCCTCAGACGGGTCCTCGTCGTGCTCGTCGGCGTCGGCGTCCTTGTCGGAAGCGGTCGCCTCGGAAGCGGTCGCTTCGCCGTCGGCGTCGCCGTCGACCACCGCGGCTTCGGGCTCGCGGCCCGGCAGGTACGGAGTGTCGGGCATCTCCCGCTTGCGCAGTCCAAGCACGATGAAGACCACGAGAGCCGCGACCAGGACGAAGATGCTGGTCCAGACATTGAGCCGGGTGGTGATCCCGAAGAGGCTGATCTGTTCGGCATCGTCGATCCGCATGGCCTCGATCCACACACGCCCCAGCGTGTAGTAGATGGCGTAGAGCCAGAAGAGCCGGGCACGCCGGAACGCGAACTTCTTATCCAGCGCGAGCAGCAGCGCCACGCCGACAAGGTTCCAGAGGGACTCGTACAGGAACGTCGGGTGAAAGAGGGTGTCGGTCGGCATGCCGGCGGGGAAGTTGGGGCTGTTGGCGTCGACCTGGAGGCCCCACGGCAGGGTGGTGGGTCCTCCGAAGAGTTCCTGGTTGAAGTAGTTGCCCCAACGGCCGATTGCCTGGGCCAGCAGCAGCCCGGGGGCCGCGGCGTCCATGAAGGCGCTGAGTTTGACGCCGGCCCGGCGGCAGCCGATCCAGGCGCCGACGGCGCCCAGCACCACGGCACCCCAGATGCCAAGGCCGCCGCGCTGGATCTGCGGGATCAGGGACAGGTCGCCGGTGCCGTCGAAGCCGGGACCGAAGTAGGCATCCGGGGAGGACACCACATGGTAGAGACGGCCGCCGATGATGCCGAAGGGAACCGCCCAGATGGCGATGTCCCAGACGCTGCCCTCAGGTGCGCCACGGCGCGCCCAGCGCACCGACGTCAGCCAGAGGCCGGCGATGATGCCGGCCAGGATGCACAACGCGTAGGCGTGGATGCGCAGGGACCCCCAGGGCAGCGGGATATCGAAGCCGGACCAGTCCGGGCTCGGAATGCTCGCGGGAACCATCGCTGCCGCGTGGAGGACTGACTGCATTGCTTACGCTTCTTCCTTGGTGAGGCCGGTGCTGAGCTCTTTCGTCAAGGACGCTACAGCATCGACGCCGCCCTCACCGATCGCCGCGACGAGGGCCGTGCCAACGATTACTCCGTCGGCGTAGGCGGCGATTTCGCGGACGTGGCCCGCGTTGGAGACGCCCAGGCCCACGCAGACCCGCTCGGCCCCGGCCGCATGCGCTGCGGCGACGACGTCCTTGGCCGCGGAGCTGACCGAGGTCCGGGCCCCGGTGACACCCATGATGGAAACGGCGTAAACGAAGCCGCGGCTCGCGTCGACGGTGCGCTTCATCCGTTCCGGCGAGGAGGAGGGCGCCACGAGGAACACCCGGTCAAGGCCGTACTTGTCCGAAGCGGCCATCCATTCCGAGGCCTCGTCCGGGATCAGGTCCGGGGTGATGAGCCCGGCTCCCCCCGCCTCGGCCAGGCGGCGGGAGAACTCGTCCACGCCCATCCGGACCACCGGGTTCCAGTACGTCATGACCAGGACGGCGGCGTCGGTCTTGCTCGTGATGCCGCGCACGACGTCGAACACCTGGCTGACGTGGAAGCCCTTGGCGAGGGCCTCGGTGGTGGCGGCCTGGATGACCTGGCCGTCCATGACCGGATCCGAATAAGGGATGCCGATCTCGATCAGGTCGGCGCCGTTTTCGGCGAGGGCGATGCCTGCGGCGATGGTCTCCTCGACGCTCGGGTAGCCGGCC
Source organism: Arthrobacter sp. 01T414 (assembly GCF_056398965.1). NCBI lineage: Bacteria > Bacillati > Actinomycetota > Actinomycetes > Micrococcales > Micrococcaceae > Arthrobacter > Arthrobacter sp. 01T414. The sequence goes on from NZ_JBFTQK010000002.1 coordinate 565,396, forward strand.
GGCAGGTACCCGATGAGGGCGGCACGGCCCTGGGCCCTGGCGCGGTCGATCGCCGCCGCGGACTTGCTGGCCGTGGCTTCGGCGTTGGTCTCAGCGGTGCTCACAGCTGCTCCCCCTCCTGGGCGATTTCGTGCTCGGGTGAATCCTTGTCCAGCAGGTCGAACCATTCCGCGGCGGTGGCCACGTCCTTGTCACCGCGGCCGGACAGGTTCACCAGCACGATCTTCTCCGCTGCGTTCCCGCCTGATTCTGCGGCTTCCGCCGCTAGCCGCTGGCCAACCTTGATGGCACCCGCCAGGGCGTGCGCGGACTCGATCGCGGGGATGATGCCCTCGGTGCGGCAGAGCAGCCGGAAGGCCTCCATGGCCTCGCTGTCCGTGATGGGCTCGTAGCTGACCCGGCCGATGTCGGCGAGGTAGGAGTGCTCGGGACCGACGCCGGGGTAGTCCAGGCCCGCGGAGATGGAGTGCGACTCGATGGTCTGGCCGTCGTCGTCCTGCATGAGGTAGGAGCGGGCACCGTGCAGCACGCCGGGCTTGCCCAGGGTGATGGTGGCGGCGTGGCGTCCGGTTTCGACGCCCTCCCCGCCCGCTTCAAAGCCATAGATCTTCACCGAGGGGTCATCCAGGAAGCCGTGGAAGATGCCGATCGCGTTGGAGCCGCCGCCGATGCAGGCGCAGACGGCGTCCGGCAGACGGCCGGTCTGTTCCAGGATCTGGGCGCGTGCCTCCTCGCCGATGACCTCGTGGAAGTACCGGACCATGGCCGGGAACGGGTGCGCTCCGGCGGCGGTGCCCAGCAGGTAGTGGGTGTTGCCCACGTTCGCGACCCAGTCGCGGAGGGCCTCGTTGATGGCGTCCTTGAGCGTCTGGGATCCGTTGGTCACCGGGATGACGGTGGCCCCGAGCAGCTCCATCCGGGCTACGTTGAGTGCCTGCCGGCGGCAGTCCTCGGCGCCCATGTAGACCACGCATTCCAGGCCCAGCAGGGCGGCGGCGGTGGCACTGGCGACGCCGTGCTGGCCGGCTCCGGTCTCGGCGATCACCCGGGTCTTGCCCATCCGCTTGGCCAGCAGCGCCTGGCCCAGCACGTTGTTGATCTTGTGTGAGCCGGTGTGGTTCAGGTCCTCACGCTTGAGGAAGATCCGCACTCCCCCGGCGTGCTCGGCGAAGCGCTTGGCTTCGGTGAGCAGTGAGGGGCGGCCGGAGTAGTTCTTGTTCAGCTCCGCGATCTGCGCGGTGAACTCAGGGTCGGCTTTGGCCTTCTCGAAGGTGTCCTCGAGTTCGTCCAGGGCCGCGATGAGGGACTCGGGCATCCAGCGGCCGCCGTAGGAGCCGAAGTAGGGTCCGGGGGCGTGGCGCAGGGAAGGTGCACCCTGCGGTCCGTCCTCGTCCGGTCGTTTGCCTTCCAGGAACGCATCCACGGGGCTTTCATCTGAGCCGGCTGTTGGCGCATCGACCATCAGTCTCACCATCCTGTTCCACTGCTAACTAGATCTTCGGTGCCGCACGGGAGCCCCGCAGGGGGTCCGGCCGGGTGCCGGGCCGCGCCGCGGGTCAGGAGCGTGCGGCGATTTCTTCGGCTCCGGCGGCCATGAATTCGGCGATCCGCTCGCGCGGAGTCGCGTCGCTCACAAGCGCCTCGCCCACCAGGACGGCGTTGGCGCCGCTCGCCGCGTAGTGCCGCACATCGTCGACGCCGCGCACACCGGACTCTCCGACTACGAGCGCCCCCGCGGGAATGCCAGCGGCCAGGTCCGCAAAGACGGAACGGTCGACGTCGAGCGTCTTGAGGTTCCGGACGTTGACGCCAATGATTCTCGCTCCCGCGGCCACGGCTCGTTCGACTTCGCCCGGCGTGTGGGTCTCCACGAGCACGTTCATGCCCAGCTCGCGGCTGAGCGCGGTGTACTCGCGCAGCTGCGCATCGGAAAGTGAAGCGACGATCAGCAGGATCAGGTCGGCGCCGTGGGCACGGGCCTCCCAGATCTGGTACTCGTCGATCATGAAGTCCTTGCGCAGCAGCGGGATGTCCACGGCCGCCCGGACTGCGTCCAGGTCTGCCAGGGAGCCGTTGAAGCGCCGCTGTTCGGTGAGGACGCTGATCACGGCCGCGCCGCCGTCGGCGTACTGCACGGCAAGCGAGGCCGGGTCCGCGATGCTCGCCAGATCGCCCTTGGAGGGGCTGCGCCGCTTGATTTCGGCGATCACCTTGAGCTGGCTCCGGTCCGAGGGACCGCCCAGGGCGGCCCAGGCATCTCGGGCCGGGGCGGCCGCCGCGGCACGCTCCTTCAGCTCGGCGAGCGTGACGAGGCGCTGGCGGGCCTCCATATCCTCCCTGACACCGGCGTTGATGTCATCGAGAACAGTCACTACTAGTGGCCGGAGTTCTTCAGCTTGCTGCCGCCGACGCCGTAACCGGCTTTGCGCATGGCGAAGCCCACCACGAGGCCGATCAGCATGACGGCCGCACCGGCGATGAAGATCGGGGTGTTGGCGATGACGAAGGCGATGGCCGCGATCAGGGCACCGACCAGCATGATGATCACGGTGGTCCAGGCCGCCGGGCTGTTGCCGTGGCCGGTCGGCTCGCTGTGGTCGACGCCGTCGTAGACGCCGGTGCCGGCAGCGGGCTGGGGTGCGGAAACAGGGGCTTTGCTCATGGAAATCTCCTCAGAATCAATACTGCTTACATTCTGCCATTTATTGGCGGGCGTTTTGGCCGCGTTGCGGGCTCCGAGCTCAGGTGGGGTCGTCGCCGCGGGAGAGCCGGTCCCAGCTGTCGATCTCGTCGGCCGGCTGCGCGGTGCCGGAAACGCCTCCGCTGGCGGCGGCGTCGTACTTGGTGCGGCTCTTCCAGTAGCGTCCGGCCGGGACGATGGCGAGGGCGCCCAGTCCCAGCAGCGAACCGGCCACGACGGCGAGGACCGGGAACGCGGTGACCGCAACCTGGACGTTGCTGCCGCTGATGCCGGTGGCGGCTGCGATGGAACCCTGCGCCGCAGCCAGCGGGTCGGCCAGCACGGTGGCCGCCGCGGCCACAATCCCTGCGGCGGCGAGCAGGACGATCGCTGTGATGACCCAGCGGGCGATGCGCCCGGCGATCGATGCGGCGAGCCCGCCGGCCAGCGCCACGAGGGCAAGGGCGGTAACGGTGGTGGCCGCCTTGCTGCCCTGGACCTGCAGGCCGTTCTGGCTGCTGAGGCCCTGGCCGAGCTGGCTGGGGTCCAGTTGCACGGTCAGCCAGGTCTGCGTGGTGGTGCCGAAAGCTGCCAGCGCCAGTGCGGCGATGACCAGGACCAGGGTGGATTTACGGGCCCAGCGCGGCACGGCCGGGCTGGTGCTCTTGACGATGCCGGGGCCGCTCATGGCTGCTCCGTCCCGGCACTGGGCACGGTATCCGGCGTGATGTTGCGCAACGACTGGGCCGTGTGGACTGCCCGCATCGGGGCGGCGGCCTTATTGATGGTTTCGATCGCCTCGGTGGCGTTGACGGAGTCGGCCACGATCCCGCCGCCGGCCTGCACGTAGGCGCGGCCTTCCCGCAGCAGGGCGGAACGGATCGCGATCGCCATGTCCATGTCGCCGGCGAAGTCGAGGTAGCCCACCACGCCGCCGTAAATGCCGCGGCGGTGGGGCTCCAGCTCGTCCAGGAGGCGGAGGGCACGGGGCTTGGGGGCACCGGAGAGAGTGCCGGCCGGGAAGGTAGCCTTCAGCACGTCATACGCCGTGGCAGTCGGAGCGAGCCGGCCCACCACCGTGGAGACCAGGTGCATGATGTGGCTGAACCGTTCCACCTCCATGAACTGCGTGACATCCACGCTTCCGGCGACGCAAACCTTGGAGAGGTCGTTGCGGGACAGGTCCACCAGCATGAGGTGTTCGGCGCGTTCCTTTTGGTCCGCGAGCAGCTCCTCGGCGAGGGCCTTGTCCGCTTCGATGGTCTTGCCGCGGGGCCGGGACCCGGCGATCGGGTGGGTGATGACCTCCTCGCCGGTGACCGTCACGAGGGCCTCCGGGGAGGAGCCCACGATCGAGTACTGCCGGCCGGCGGCGTCCTCGAGGCTGAAAATGTACATGTACGGGCTGGGGTTGGTGTTGCGCAGCACGCGGTAGACGTCCAAGGGATCGGCTCCGCACTCCATTTCGAAGCGGCGGGAGATCACCACCTGGAAGACTTCGCCGTCGACAATCGCTTCCTTGCCGCGATCCAGGGCGGCCAGGTATTCGTTTTCATCCCAGCGTTCCTGCACGCTGGAGGCGAAATCCAGGGCGGCCGGCTGGAGCACGGAGACGGGCTGTTCCGTCGGAGTGCTGATTTTCGCCAGCAGTTCCTTCACCCGGGCGACGGCGTCATGCCAGGCTTCGTCGACGCGTTCGGAGCTGTTGTCGAAGTTGATCGCGTTGGCGATCAGCAGCACGGTGCCGTCCATATTGTCGTGCACGGCCATGTCCGTCACGAGGTTCAGCGCCATTTCCGGAAGCTGCAGGTCATCCTCCGGCGGGCTGGTGAGCTTCTCCCAGTGCCGCACGGTCTCCCAGCCGAGGAAGCCCACCAGGCCGGACGTGAAGGGCGGCAGCCCGTCGAAGCGGTCGGTGTGCAGGGCCCGGAGGGTGTCCCTGATGGCGTCGACCGGGCTGCCGTCCAGCGGCACGCCCACCGGGGGCTCGCCGAGCCAGTGAGCCTGCCCGTCCTTGGTGGTCAGCGTGGCACGGGACTTCGCGCCGATGAAGGAATAGCGGGACCAGGCGCCGCCGACTGCGGCGGACTCCAGGAGGAAGGTCCCGGGCTGGCCCTGCGCGAGTTTGCGGTAGAGCCCGATCGGCGTTTCGGCGTCAGCCAGCACCTTCAACCGGACCGGGATGACGCGGCTGTGGCCCGCGAGTTCCCGGAACTCGTCCAGGCTGGGGCTGATGATTCCAAGGTCCTGCATGGCTGCGTTTTCCGCCTGTTCTCTGGGTCTAAAGCTTGCGAAATGCCCGCGGTCTGCGCCGCGGTGCGCCGGGTCAGTCGGTGTGGCCGACGACGGCGTCCAGCGCCCGCCCGTCGAAGCACGTCCGGGTGCCCGTGTGGCAGGCGGCGCCGACCTGGTCGACCCGGACCAGCAGGGCGTCGCCGTCGCAGTCCAACGCGAGGGACTTGACCCACTGGACGTGGCCGGAGGTGTCGCCCTTGCGCCAATATTCCTGCCGGGAACGGGAGTAGAAGGTGACCCGCCCGGTGGTCATCGTGCGGTGTAGCGCCTCGTCGTCCATCCAGCCCAGCATGAGCACCTCGTTGGTGTCGAACTGCTGGACGATCGCGGCCACCAGGCCGGCGCTGTCCCGCTTCAGGGACTCGGCGAGACCGGCGGGAAGCGGCCCGGCGGCGTGCGCCGAATCCGGCACGGAAGGACCCGCGGCAGCGGAACCCGGGAGGGAATTTTCCACGTTGTCTTGCGCGGTGTTCAGCGGGGCTGGGGCGGGGGCGGGCTGCTCAGACATCAGCTCAAGTCTAGTGCCTCCGGACCGGCCGCCGCCCGGCGCTGGCAGCACCACGCTTAACATGCCGGTCAAAAGCGCGCTGCGGCCGAAACCACGGCGCTTCCTGTGCCCAGAGGCGGGCCTCTCGTGCTAGTTTCACAAGTGATGCATTTCGTCGATCCGTCCCGAGAAGTTCTGGCCGAAACCCTGCTGGCGGCCGGTCCTGACTCCCCCACGCTCTGCAAGGGGTGGCAAACCCGCGATCTCGCGGCCCACCTGTACCTGCGGGAGCGCAAAGCCCGCGTTGGCCTGGGGCTGCTGATCAAGCGGCTGTCCAAGGCCTCGGACGAGGCAACAGCCGAGCTCGCCGCGAACGTCCGGACCCCGGAGGCTTACGCGAAGCTGGTCAACACCTTCCGCGCCGGGCCGCCCGCCCTCTCCCCCATGCGCATCAAGGCCCTGGACGAGAGCTCCAACCTGATCGAGTACTTCGTGCACACGGAGGACGTCCGCCGCGCGGTGGACCGCTGGGCGCCCCGGGCCCTGGACGAGGCGTACTCCGACGCGCTCTGGGACGAATTGATCAAACGCGCCGCCATCCTCTACCGCGGTGTGGACCTGGGCATCGTGCTGGTGCGACCGTCCGGACCGCGTCATGTTGCCAAACGCGCCCCCGTCTCGGTCGCGATCGTGGGCGAACCGGGCGAACTCCTGATGCACGCGCACGGCCGGACCCGGCACGCGCTGGTGACTTTCGAGGGCCAGCCGGACGCCGTCGCGCTGCTGCAGTCGGCCGAAGTCGGTCTCTAGACGCGGCTTAGACACGCAAAAGCGGGGCCACCCGGAAGGGTGGCCCCGCTTTTCTGTGCCAGCTTTTTTGATTGCCAGGGCTTTCGCGTACCGGCGGCCCGGCCCGGGCCTCCCGAAACGCAACAAGGTCAGCGGACTTCGAAGCCTGCCTCGCGGATAGCGGCTTTGACCTGGGCGATCATGTCGAGCGGGCCGAAGTGGAATACCGAGGCGGCCAGGACGGCGTCGGCGCCGGCAGCGACGGCCGGCGGGAAGTGCTCGGGCCTGCCCGCGCCGCCGGAGGCAATCAGCGGCACTTTCACGGCGGCCCGGGCAAGCCGGATGAGCTCCAGATCGAAGCCGTCCTTGGTGCCGTCGGCGTCGATGGAGTTGAGCAGGATTTCGCCGACGCCGCGGTCTGCGGCTTCCCGTGCCCAGGCGAGGGCGTCAATTCCGGTTCCCTGGCGGCCGCCGTGCGTGGTGACCTCGAAGCCCGAGGGGGTCGGCTGCGAGCCGGGACGGGTGCGCCGCGCGTCGAGGGAAAGCACCAGCACCTGCGAGCCAAAGTGCCGGGTGATCTCGTCGATCACCTCGGGCCGGGCCACGGCCGCGGTGTTGATGGCTGCCTTGTCGGCGCCGTAGCGCAGCAGTTTGTCCACTTCGGCGACGCCGCGGACGCCGCCGCCCACGGTCAGCGGGATGAAGACTTCCTCCGCGGTGCGCCGGACGACGTCGAACGTCGTTTCGCGGTTGCCTGAAGACGCGGTGACGTCCAGGAACGTCAGTTCGTCGGCGCCGCCATTGTCGTAGCGGTGCGCGAGTTCCACCGGGTCGCCGGCGTCGCGCAGGCCTTCGAAGTTGATCCCCTTGACCACACGGCCGGCGTCGACGTCCAGGCACGGGATGACACGGACGGCTACGGGCATGGTTGCTCCTGAACTTGGCTGACAGGTGACGGGCTAGCGGATGACGCCTTCACGGGCCGGCCGCGCTAGATCCGGCAGGCGTGGATGCTGCTGACCAGGATGGCGCGCGCGCCGAGGTCGTAGAGCTCATCCATGATCCGGTTGGTGTCCTTCTTCGGCACCATCGAGCGCACTGCCACCCACTCAGAATCCCGCAGCGGCGAGATGGTGGGCGATTCCAGCCCGGGGGTCAGGGCGGCGGCCTGCTCGACAAGCTCCGTGCGGATGTCGTAGTCCATCATCACGTACTGGCGGGCCACCAGCACACCCTGGAGGCGGCGGATCAGCACTTCGGTGGCCGGGTTCTGCTCGCCCTTGCGGCCGATCAGGACCGACTCGGACTTCAGGATCGGCTCGCCGAAGATCTCCATGCCGGCGGCCTTGAGCGTGGTGCCGGTTTCGACGACGTCGGCAATTGCGTCCGCGACGCCAAGCCGGACGGAGGATTCGACGGCGCCGTCGAGCCGGACGACCTTGGCGTTGATGCCGCGCTGGGCGAGGTACCCGCGGAGCAGCCCGTCGTAGCTGGTGGCGAGGCGCTTGCCCTCAAGCTGTTCGATGGACGTGAAATCCCCCACCGGGCCGGCGAAGCGGAACGTCGAGGCGGCGAAGCCCAGCGGCAGCAACTCTTCGGCCTCAACCTCGGCGTCGAGCAGCAGGTCGCGGCCGGTAATGCCGACGTCCAGCGTGCCTTGTCCGACGTACACGGCAATGTCGCGCGGGCGGAGGAAGAAGAATTCAATGTCGTTGTCCGGGTCCACCATGACCAGTTCGCGGCTGTCGCGGCGCTGGCGGTAGCCGGCCTCGGCAAGCATGGCGGAGGCGGCTTCGGACAGGGAGCCCTTGTTCGGGACGGCAACTCTCAGCATGGGAAGTTCTTTCTGGTTAGGAAGTCATCGGTTCAGGCACAGCGGGCCACGGGATGCGCCGGTCGTGCGGACCCCAAGTCCCCAAGGACGGCGCGACGTGGCTAGAGATGCTTGTAGACGTCTTCCAGGCTGAGTCCTTTGGCGAGCATCAGAACCTGCAGGTGATAGAGCAGCTGCGAAATTTCTTCCGCGGCGGCTTCATCCGATTCGTACTCGGCAGCCATCCAGACCTCGGCTGCTTCCTCCACGACTTTCTTGCCGATGCCGTGGATTCCGGACTCCAGTTCGGTGACGGTGCGGGAGCCCTCCGGGCGGGTGGCTGCCTTCTCACTCAGTTCTGCGAACAGCGACTCGAAATTCTTCACACCCTCCAGCCTACTTGTTCACGGCCGGAGCGTGCTTGCCGGGCCCCAGCATGACGGCCCGGATGTGAGCGAATACACAGCCTAGGAGCACTGCTTGAGCGTGACGGCGGTGGCCAGGGCGGCCGTGACAGCCTCGTGGCCCTTGTCCTCGCTGGAGCCCGGGAGGCCGGCGCGGTCGATGCCCTGCTGTTCGGTGTCGCAGGTGAGCACCCCGAAGCCCACCGGCACGCCGGTGCGGACGCTGACCTCGGTCAGGCCGAGGGTGGCGGCTTCGCAGACGTACTCGAAGTGCGGGGTGCCCCCGCGGATCACCACGCCGAGCGCGACGACGGCGTCGAAGTGCGGTGCCAGCCGGGCCGCGGCGACCGGCAGCTCAAAGGTTCCGGGCACGCGCAGGACGGTGGGTTCGGCGATGCCGGCGTCCTTGGCGGCGCGCAGCGCGCCGTCGAGCAGCCCGTCCATGATCTGGGTGTGCCAGCTGGCGGCCACGATGGCCAGTTTCAGCTTGGAGGTCTCGTCGGGCTGGAAGGTGGTCAGGTCAATCTGGGGTGCGCCGTGGCCGCTCATGAAAAAGTTCCTATGCTCTGGGGTGGTGTGCGGTGGTGGGGCTGTTAGCCCTGTTCGTGCTCGAAGCCGAGTTGTCCGGCGGCAGGCGCCGCGGGCTCCATGTCGAGGACCAGGCGGTGGTCCATCCGGTCCTTCTTGGTCTGCAGGTAGCGGAGGTTCTGCTCCCGGGACGGCACCTCGGTGGGAACCATCTCGACCACCCGGACGCCGGCCTGGGCCAGCCTGTCCTGCTTGTCCGGGTTGTTGCTCAGCAGGCGGATCTCGTGCAGGCCCATCTCGGCGAGGATCTGGGCCGCGGCCTTGTAGCACCGGGCGTCCACCGGCAGGCCGAGCTGCTCGTTGGCCTCGACGGTGTCGAAGCCGGCCTCTTGCAGGGCGTAGGCCTTGATCTTGTTCGCCAGGCCGATGCCACGGCCTTCCTGGCCGCGCAGGTAGAGCAGGGTGCCGCCGAACTCGTGGATCATCTCCAGGGCGTACGCCAGCTGCTCGCCGCAGTCGCACCGGTAGGAGCCGAACACGTCGCCGGTGAGGCACTCCGAATGTAGCCGGACCAGGGGCGCCTGGCCGTCCGTGGCAGGCAGCGGGGAGCTCACCGCGAGGTGTTCGGCCCCGGTGGCCAGGTCGGTCCAGGCCTGCGCGACGAAGTCGCCATAGGCGGTGGGCAGCTGGACGATCGGTCCGCCGCTGACCGGATGCGGCTGCTGTTCCGGGGTGGCCGGCTGCGTTTCAGAAGTCGTCATTGTCTCTCCTCTATCCAGGTGTCAGGCGGATTCCGCTGCGTGGCTGCCGCTGAGGCCGGTGTTACCGGCTTCGAGGTAGGCCACCAGGTCGGCAATCGAGATCAGCGGGCAGCCATGTTCGATCGCGAAGCCGCGAAGTCCGTCCAGCCGCATCATTTCTCCGTCGTCGTGCACCAGTTCTGCAATTACGCCTACGGGTTCCAGGCCGGCCAGCCGGCACAGCTCGACAGCCGCTTCGGTGTGGCCGGGACGCTCCCGCACACCCCCCTTAACGGCACGGAGCGGGAATACATGCCCGGGACGGGTCAAGGAATTCGGCTGGCTGCTCGGATCGGCCAGGATGCGGGCCGTCAGTGCCCGGTCGGTCGCCGAGATTCCGGTGCTCACGCCCGCCGCGGCGTCGCACGAAACCGTGTAGGCGGTGCCCTTGGCGTCCTCGTTGATTTCCACCATCGGCGGCAGCGCCAGTGTGTCAGCCCGTTCGCTGGTTAACGGCACGCAGATGACGCCCGAGCTGTAACGGATGGTCCAGCCCATGAGCGTCGGGGTTGCATGCTGCGCGGCGAAAATAATGTCGCCTTCGTTCTCGCGGTCCTCGTTGTCCACCACCAGCACGGGCCGGCCGGCGGCCATGGCACGGATGGCGTCCTCGATCGGGTCCAACGCCGACGCTGCGTCCACGGCAAGGCCGCGGTGGTCCTGCAGCCGGCTCATGATGCGGCCGCCTGGCGGTGTGCAGCCTCCGGGCGGTGCATGGCGGGCGCGAAGGCGAGCAGCCGCTCGGTGTACTTGGCCAGCACGTCCACTTCAAGGTTGACGCGGGCGCCGATGGATTTGCCGCCCAGGCCGGTTTCAGCCAGGGTCGTCGGGATCAGGCCGACTTCGAACCACGGTGCCGGCTCATCCGCCGGGCTCACGGCCGTGACGGTCAGCGAGACCCCGTCGACGGCGATCGAGCCCTTTTCCGCGATGTAGCGGGCCAGCGCGGACGGGACGCCGAAGCGCAGCCGGTCCCAGTTGCCGAGCGCCTCGCGTTCCAGCAGCTCGCCGACGCCGTCGACGTGCCCCTGCACGACGTGGCCGTCAAGCCGTCCGCCGGCCGGGACGCAGCGCTCGAGGTTGACCGGATCGCCCGCGGCCAGGGCCCCGATGGTGCTGCGGACCAGGGTCTCGCCCATGACGTCGACGCTGAAGTCGGTGCCGTCGATGTCCGTGGCGGTCAGGCAGACGCCGTTGACGGCGATCGAGCCGCCGTGGGCCAGCCCTTCGGTGCTGGCCGGGGCGTGCAGTCGCAGAGTCGCGCTGGTGTCGCCGTCGCGCTCGACGGACAGCACCTTCCCCTGTTCGGCGATAATTCCGGTAAACATCAGTAGCCTCCTGCGGCGGTGTCCGCGTCGCTGCGCGGGGTGGAATCGGATGAAGAGTCGGTGGCGGGGCACAAGTGCAGCCGCAGGTCGCGGCCAAGCGTCCTGACGGCGCCGCCGGATGCGTGGTCCCAGTCCCAGTGCTGGGCGTCGGCGAGGGTGCCGATGCCGAGGTCTTCCAGGGCGGGGGTGCCGGAGCCGAGCAGCGTCGGGGCGAGGTAAACGATCAGTTCGTCGACCAGGCCGGCGGCGAGGAAGGCGCTCAGAATCCGTGAGCCGCCTTCAACCATGAGGTGCCGGACGCCGGCGTCGAACAATTGGTCCAGGGCCTCGCGGGGATCCCGGGTCGGAAGGTGCAGCACCTTGCCGTCCCCACCGTTGACGGCTGCGCCGTCGGGAATCCCGCGCAGTCCCATCACGGCCCGGAGCGGCTGTTTGTCTGCGTGTGACCCGTCGGGGGTGCGGGCGGTCAGCCGCGGGTTGTCCACCAGGACCGTCTGGGTCCCGACCAGGATTGCGTCGATCCGGCCGCGCAGCGCGTGGTTGTCGGCGAGCGACTCCGGGCTGGAGATCCACTGGCTGGTGCCGTCGCTGGCCGCGATCCGGCTGTCCAGGGTCTGGGCGATGTGCAAGGTGACGAACGGGCGTTTGGCGGCGACGGCGTCGAACCAGCGCCGGTTCAGGTCCAAGGAAGCCACGGCCCCGAGGCCGGACCGGACCCGGACGCCGGCGGCGCGCAGGGTCGCTGCTCCCCCGGCGGCCGGATCATGCGGGTCGTCGACCGCGTAGACGACGTCGGCGACGCCGGCGTCGATGATCGCCTGGGCGCAGGGGCCGGTGCGCCCGCAGTGGTTGCACGGTTCGAGCGTGACCACCATGGTGGTGCCGGTCAGGTCCAGCCCTGCCGCCGTGGCCTGCGAGATGGCGTCGGCCTCGGCATGCGGGGTGCCGGCGCCGCGGTGGTAGCCGGTTACGAGGGGCGTGCCGTCGGTTCCGATGACGACGGCGCCCACCAGCGGGTTCGCGCCGCGCGGACCTTGGGCCGCCGCGGCGAGGGCGGCGTCCATGGCGGCCGTTTCCGCAGCGCTGAAGCCGGCGGCTTCAGCGACATCGGCGCTGCCCGTTTCCGGGAAATCCTGCGGCCCGGCGGCCGCCTGCTGGAAGCTCATCTGCCGTCCGTTCGGTCCCGTAGGACCGCGGAGTCGGCGAAGAGCCATCGCAAGGGGTTCATGTCTGTCGTTCCTTCCCTCAAGAACCGCGATGGCTCCGGGGGTATACGACAGCGCAATGCCGCGGCGCCGGGAGGGCGCCGCAGTAACAGCTGTACGTGCTTCTCTCATCCAGACTTTAACTGTCGGTACCGGAGTTCCACCGGTTCAACCGTCCGCCGCCACCTTCCCGGGGGAAGAATGCCGGCTCGCGGGTCGCGGACTATAACCGCCGGTTCGGACTTACACCGACCCCGGAGCACGTATGTGTGTTGCTATTCTGACACAACCCGCGGTTGGACCCGGCTATTCCCGCGGAACGGACGGTACAACTTTCGTCATGTTCGCGTCAGCGGCTGCCGGCTTCCCGCAGCCGGGCGATTGCGTCCGCCGGGTCATCGGCGCCGTACACCGCGGACCCCGCAACGAAGACGTCGGCACCGGCCTCGGCGGCTCGCCAGATGGTCTTCTCGGTGATGCCACCGTCCACCTGGAGCTTGATGTCAAGGCCGGAAGCATCGATCGCCGCCCGGGCCCGGCGGATCTTGGGCAGCGTGAGATCCAGGAATTCCTGGCCGCCAAAGCCGGGCTCCACCGTCATGATGAGGATCATGTCCAGCTCGCCCAGCATGTCCAGGAACGGCTCCACCCCGCTGCCCGGCCGCAACGCCAGGCCTGCTTTGGCCCCGCGGGCCCGCAGTTCACGGGCCAACTTCACGGGCGCGATCGATGCCTCGGCGTGGAACGTCACCGAAGCCAACCCGGCGTCGGCGTAGGCCGGCGCCCAGCGGTCGGCGTGCTCGATCATGAGGTGCGCGTCCAGCGGGATGGGGCTCACTTCCTGGAGCCGCTCAACCACGGGAAGGCCCAGCGAGAGGTTGGGCACGAAGTGGTTGTCCATCACGTCCACATGCACGGCGTCCGCGGTCCTGATCTTGTGGAGCTCGGACTGGAGGTTCGCGAAGTCCGCCGACAGGATACTGGGGTGAATGCAGCAATGGGCCATGGATTTCCTTGTCGTTGCGCTGGTCGGAAGGTCGGGTAGCTGGTGCCAGTATGGCCCGGGGCTCAGGCTTTTTTGTGGATGAGCGCCAGGAACATGGCGTCGGTACGGTGACGGTGCGGCCAGAGCTGGGCAGTGAGCTCGTGGCCGGCCTCGAGGTGGCCGGTGAGGCTCACCGCGTCCAGCGCGGCCCCGGCGTCGAGCAGCTCGAGGTCGTCGCGCTTGCGCAGCGCATCACTGACGACGGCGGTAGTTTCGGCCGGGTGCGGGGAGCAGGTCACGTAGGCCACGAGGCCGCCGGGCTTGACGGCGTCCAGCGCGGACTTGAGCAGTTCGCGCTGCAGCGGGCCCAGGTCCACGAGGTCCTTGGGGGTGCGCCGCCACCGGGATTCCGGACGGCGGCGCAGCGCACCCAGCCCGGTACAGGGCACGTCCACGAGTACCCGGTCGAAGCTTTCGGCCATCTCGGACCCCACCTCACGGCCGTCGCCGGTGCGCACATGCCAGACCTCGTGCGGGACGGCGGCCAGGGCCTGGCGGACGAGCTTCGCGCGGTGCGGCGCCGGCTCATTCGCGAGCAGGGTGGCGCCGTGCTGGCGGGCGAGGGCGCCGAGCAGGGCGGCCTTGCCTCCGGGGCCGGCGCAGAGGTCAAGCCAGCGTTCGCCGCCGGCCTGTCCGTTGGCGGCTTCGGCGGTTTCGGCGGCGCCCGTTTCGGTGGTTTCGGTGCCGGTTTCGGTGCCGGCCAAGTCCACCGACGCCAGGGCACGGGCCACCAGCTGGGAGCCGACGTCCTGGACCCGGGTGCTGCCGTCCCGCACCGAGGCGAGCCGGCCCAGGTCGCCGCCGCTGGAGAGCGCCGAACCTTCCACCAGCTCGCCCGGGGTGGCACCACTTTCCAGCGCCTCGTCCAGGCTGCCAAGGCCGGGCAGTGCCACGAGGTTCACCACGGGCGCGGCGTTGTCTGCTTCCAGCAGGTCGTTGATTTCCGTGACCGGGCGTCCGTGCGCCACGAGCGACTGCCGGAACGCCCGCACGATCCACTCCGGGTGGGCATAGCGGACGGAGGCCACCTTGGTCTCGTCCTGCTCGTCGCGGAGCAGCAGCTCCAGCCACTCGTCGAGTGTGTGCGCGGAGACCTTGCGGAGCACGGCGTTGACCAGGCCGGACGGGCCGGCGCCGATCACGGCGCGGGCCAGGCCCACGGTCGAGTCGAGGGCGGCGTGGGCCGGGACGCGCATGGCAAGGAGTTGGTGCGCGCCGATCCGCAGCGCGTCGAGGATGGCGGGGTCCAGCTGGTCCAGCGGACGGTCAACGCAGCGGGCCAGGATCGCATCGTAGGTGCCCTGGCCGCGGAGCGCGCCGTAGCTGAGCTCTGTGGCGAAGCCGGCGTCGCGCTTGTCCAGGCCGTGGTGCCGGATCCGGGCCGGCAGCACAAGATTCGCATAGGCGTCCTCGGCGGCCACCGCACGAAGCACCTCGAAGGCGACCAGCCGCGCCGGGTCGGCGCGCCGGGTGCGCTGGGAGGGAGCGTTCTCGGTGAAGCTGCGCTGCGTACCGCGGTTGCGTTCGCGTCCTTGCGCGTCCCGCCGTACGCCTCCCCGGGGGCCCTGGCCGCCGCGTCCGCCGGCCGACCGTCCGTTGCCTGACTGTCCGCCGCCTGGCTGTCCGCCGGATCGGGGGCCCCGGGCCCGGCCACTGCCGTTGGATCCGGATTCGCTCATTCGAAGACCACGCTTTCCAGTGTTGCCTGTCCGCGCGCCCAATCGGCGGCGGTCATCATTTTCTTGCCTGCGGGCTGGACCCGGGTGAGCTCCACGGGGTGCGAGCCGGTCCCGACCAGGACGGCTTTCCCGTCCAGCGCCAGGTGCCCCGGGCGCAGCGCCGCGGCCCCGGGCCGGAGCAACACCGGTTCAAGCTTGACGCGCTGGGCGTCCAGCGTCGTCCAGGCCCCCGGTTCCGGCGTCACTCCGCGGGCGCGCCGTCCGATCGCGAGGGCCGGCTGCTGCCAGTCGAGCCGGCCGTCGTCGAGCGTGAGCTTCGGGGCCAGGCTGACGTCGCCCTGTTGCGGCACGGCGGCGGCCTTGCCGGCGTCGACGGCGGAGAGGGTCTGGGTCAGCAGCACTGCGCCGCTGTGCGAGAGGCGTTCCAGCAGCTCTCCCGCCGTGTCCGCGGGCCCCACCGCTTCGGTCAGGGTGCCGAACACCGGTCCGGTGTCCAGGCCCTCTTCGAGCCGGAAGGTGACGGCGCCGGTGATGTCGTCCCCGGCAATGAGCGCCCGCTGCACGGGCGCCGCCCCGCGCCAGGCCGGCAGGAGCGAAAAGTGCAGGTTTATCCAGCCGTGCCGGGGAATGTCCAGCGCGGCCCGGGGAATTAGTCCGCCGTAGGCCACGATCGCGGCGACGTCGGGCGCGGCGGCGGCAATCCTCGCCGTTACCGCAGCGTCCACCCGGGACGCGTGGATTACCTCAATGCCGAGCTCCGCGGCACGGGCCGCGACCGGCGAGGGAGTCAGCACGCGCTTGCGCCCCAGCGGCGCGTCCGGTCTGGTCAGCACGGCGACGACGTCGAAGCCGGCTGCGACGAGGGCGTCCAGCGAGGGGACGGCGACGGCCGGCGTGCCCGCGAAGAGGACCCTCACTGGCCGGGTCCGAAGGCGGAACCCGCGCCAAAGCTCGAGCCGACAGTCTTGGCCCGCTTCGACGTCGTCTGCTCCGTGATGGAGTCGTAGTTCGCGTTGCGGATGGCGCGCAAGGCCGCCTTGCGGTCCTCGCCCTCGAGCCGGTCGGTGAAGAGAACGCCGTCGAGGTGGTCGGTCTCGTGCTGGAAGACCCGGGCGAGCATGCCTTCGCCTTCCAGCACCACCGGGTTGCCGTGAACGTCGACGCCGGTGACGCGCGTGGCACGGTGCCGGCGGACCGGGAAGCCGAGTCCTGGAATGGAGAGGCAGCCCTCCACCTCGTCCGGCTGGAAGTCGTCGCTGTTCTCCAGCACCGGGTTAATGACGTGGCCCTCGACTCCACGGATACGGTAGGTGAAGACCCGCTGGCTGATGCCTACCTGCGGTGCGGCCAGTCCGGCGCCTTCCACGTCCTCCATGGTTTCGGTCATGTCGGCAACTAGCTTTTCCAGCTCAGGCCCGAACTCCGTCACCGGGTCGGCAACTGTGCGCAGCACCGGGTCGCCAATGATGCGGATATTCAAAATGGCCATGGGCAATCTGTCCTCACGGTGGGCTGCTTTGGGATCCTGTCCAGTTTAGTGGCAGCCACGGGTTTCCGGGTCAGCGGGCCACCGGCGGTGCAATTGGCAGCAGGGCTGCTCCGGCGGCAGAGGTGTCGGCCGACATCTCCCAGACGCGGCGCAGCGCGCAGAACTTCCACCAGTGGTGCTTGAGAACCTCGGGGTTCGCCCGTTGCGGCCGCACCTCGGTTTCGCCTATGGCCACCGCAAGGAGGATCGGGGAATCTCCGTGCTGCCACGCTTCCCACTCCCCTGCCACCGGATCAACAAGGCTTTCCTCCGCCTTCATACCGGCCACCAGCTGCATGACGACCTTGTCATCAAGCGGCTTGACCGTGCCGTCGCGGCTGGTTCCCTTTGTCTTGTAGTCGATCAGGCAGGTGCGGCCGTTGATTTTGGCCACCAGGTCCAGGGTGCCGGCATAGCCAACGGTCTTGTTCCAGACGGTGATTTCCGGGGCGATCGGCTCAACCTGGAAGAGCTCCCACCACTCGTCGAAGCGGGCGGCGAAGGCTTCTTCGCCGTTGGCCGCGAGGGCCTCACGGGTTTCCTTCATCTGGTGCGGACGGCCGAGCGCCCGCAGGGCCACCTGTTCGCAGTAGTTGTGCACGCGGTCGCCACGCTTGGCCGCGTCGTCCCGGTGCATTTCGGCCGCCTTGGCCGCCCGGCTTACCGCCTGCCGCACCTTGGCCGGGCTGCCCAGAATCGCCGGAAGCGAGGGATCCGCGGCGAGGCTGCTTGCGCCCATGTAACCGAACCAGCCGTCCAAGCCATGGGGCTGCTGGCCGATCACGGTGGTGATGGACGGCACAGAGAACTGAGCGGACGTGGAACGGGCGTACATTCGGCCGTATTCGGTGGCGTGGGCGAGAAGCGGGGCGGTCATAGAAAGACTCTTTCACAGGGGTCGGACGCTGTAGGAAAACAAAATGGCCCGCCCCGCTCTGTGAGCGGAAAGGACCATTTTCCAGGTGGGCGATACTGGGTTCGAACCAGTGACCTCTTCGGTGTGAACGAAGCGCGCTACCACTGCGCCAATCGCCCCGGTGCCATTGAATGCTAGCCCACCCTCGCGGAATAGAGAAATCGGCGCGTTTGACGTCGGCTCTGCCTTGTCTGGGACCTGCCTCGCTGGGCCCGTTGGACGAAGATGGCCGGTTCAGGGTTCCTTTAGCGGCCATCTTTGGCGAATCGGCCCGACGACGGCGCGGAGAGCAGGTCCGAACCGGCCCACGCTCCACCGTTGGACGAAGATGGCCGCTTTCCGAGCCACTTAGCGGCCACTATTGGCGAACGAATGCAGCGACGGAGCCAGCTCGGTGCCGGGCTGGCCCACTGCCGGACGACATCATGCCCATCTGACGAATATGGCCGCTTCAGGGTTCCTTTAGCGGCCATCATTGGCGAATCGGTGGGGCGCGGCGCGGCGGCCAGGTCGGAGCCAGCCCACGTTCGCGAATCTGACGAAAATGGCCGTATTCCGGGCAACTTAGCGGCCATCTTTGGCGAATCGGCCCAACGACGCCGCGGAGGGCAGGTCGCAGCCGGGCCAAGCTGCGCCGCTGGACGAAGATGGCCGCTTTCCGAGACATTCAGCGGCCAATCTTGGTGAAGCGACGGCGCCGGGGACGCGTCGGCGCCGACCCGGACCCCGCCCATTTGACGAAGATGGCCGCAATCCGAGGCAACATAGCGGCCACCATTGGTGAATCGTGAGGTCATCTCCGCTAGGGGTCCATAGAACTGCGCCCGGCACTACCGCCCGGGACCGCACCAGGCAATTGCCACTCCACACTGTCGGCCCCGGGCCCGCGCGCCACCAAGTCAGGCTCTAATTACACCCCTGTAATTAGAAAAATCCCCTAGATTGCAGGGAAGGGAGGGTATGAGATGCCACGGGGCGGCGTGCGATTTGTAGATTCCCTGAACCTCCTATAGAGTTCTTACTCGTTGGAACGCGAGGAAATGCCGAATACGGCACGGAATCGCAGGCAACAATGCGGACGTAGCTCAGCTGGTAGAGCACCACCTTGCCAAGGTGGATGTCGCGAGTTCGAATCTCGTCGTCCGCTCGCAGGACACTGTCACGGAGATGGTTCTTAGGAATCGTGTCTACACGGTGGGTTGGCCGAGAGGCGAGGCAGCGGCCTGCAAAGCCGTATACACGGGTTCGAATCCCGTACCCACCTCGGTGAAAACCCTGGTTTCCGGTTCCGGCCGGATACGAAAGGGGCGATTGGCGCAGCGGTAGCGCGCTTCCCTGACACGGAAGAGGTCACTGGTTCGATCCCAGTATCGCCCACCAAAGCAAGGCAACTTGCTTGATCCAGTACCACCGGCCCAGCCGGAACGGACTAAAAATGCGGACGTAGCTCAGCTGGTAGAGCACCACCTTGCCAAGGTGGATGTCGCGAGTTCGAATCTCGTCGTCCGCTCTGTTGTTTCATTAGATTCACACAACTCCACTCCGGATCCTTCCGGTTGCGGGCGATTGGCGCAGCGGTAGCGCGCTTCCCTGACACGGAAGAGGTCACTGGTTCGATCCCAGTATCGCCCACCATCAAAGCAGCTCCCCTGGAGCTGCTTTTTTCGTACCCGCTCCCCTGCCTCGGCACAGAGTCTTTCTCCTCTGGGCGTACACCCTTGGCACGCCCACGGGCGCCGGTTAGGATCGGAAGCGCTAGGAGCGATCTGGCTCCGCGACTGAAGGGAGGTGCCCGTGGGTTTAATTGACGATCTTAAGGGCAAGGCTCAGCATCTGATTGGTGGCAACGAGCAGGCCATCAAGGACGGCATCGAAAAGGCGGGTGATTTCGTCGATTCGAAGACCGGCGGAAAGTACGCCGACAAGGTCGATACCGTCCAGCGTGGCGCCTCCGATTACGTCGACAATGCGAACGGCCGGCCGGCAACGGCCCCCGCCGCAGAGCCGCACGTCGCGGAAGTGCCCCCAGTCGCCGGGGAACCCCGGCAGCAGGGCCTCTGACCCAGGTACGTCAGCGAGGTGCCGGTCCCGCCGAGAGGCGGCGCCGGCACCTTCGTCGTTTAAGGACCCACGCGGCGCCAGCCCATCGCGCCCGGGACGCTAGGAGGGCTCGTGGTTCTGGCCCTCACGGGCCAGGGCGGTGAGGCGGGACACAGCACGGAAGTACTTCTTCATGTACCCGCCGGTCATCATTTCCTCGGTGAAGAGCTGGTCGAACGGCACGCCGCTGGCCAGGATCGGCACGTCCTTGTCGTACAGCCGGTCCGCGAGGACAACGAAGCGCAACGCCACGGCCTGCTCGGTGATGGTTTCGACGTTGCGCCACACCACGCCGTCGATCCCGTCGATCAACTGCCGGTAGCGGCTCGGGTGCACGCCGGCCAGGTGGTTGATCAGGGTGCTGAACTCATCCTTGGCCACCGTCTGGCCGTCGAATTCCGCCTGCATGTGGTGGGTGAGCTCGTCGTTGCGCAGCGGCGCGGGCGCCTTCGGCAGGCCGCGGTGGCGGTAATCCTCGCCGTCGATCCGGACGACGTCGAACTGGTCCGCGAGAACCTGGATCTCGCGGGCGAAGTCGACTGCGGCGAAGCGGCCGTCGCCGAGGGAACCAGGCAGCGTGTTGGACGTCGCTGCGAGCTTGACGCCGGCGTCGGCGAGTTCGCGCATCAATCGGGACATCAGGACCGTGTCGCCCGGGTCGTCGAGTTCGAACTCGTCGATGCAGACCAGCTTGTAGTGGCTGAGCGCCTCCACCGTCTTACGGAAGGACAGTGCCCCCACCAGGTTCGTGTATTCGACGAAGGTGCCGAACGCCTTAGGCCCCGGGGCCGCGTGCCACAGCGAGGCGAGCAGGTGGGTCTTGCCGACGCCGAAGCCGCCGTCGAGGTAGATGCCCGCCCTGGAGGTGTCCTTCTTGCCGAAGAGCCGCTTGAACAGTCCGTCGCCGTCCCGGGAGCCGACGCCGGCGGCAAAGTTTTGCAGGGCGTGGACCGCGTGTGCCTGGCTGGGCTGGGCCGGGTCCGGCCGGTAGCTGGCGAAGGACACCTCACCGAAGCGCGGAGAGGGATAAAACCCGTTGAGGAGTTCATCCACGGAAACCGCGGGGGTTCTGGCGGCAAGCTGTTCGATCTGTACCAAGGTGGTCCGTTCTGCTGGTCTCGTGTCCCCAGAAAGAATACCGGCAAAGGCCTCTTTCCCTTCCGGGCGCCGGAACGGACGTGATCAAGGCCATATTTCCGAGTATGTTGCCGGAGGAGCAATCCCGCCGGTGCGTGGCTAGGGTGGTAGCAGGCCCGGCGCCGCGCACCAGCCCTGTTCCGGCCTCCCTAACGCCCAGTGAAAGGCCAGCTCCATGCCCTACCCCGTTGAGCAGAACGACAAATTCGCCGCCTACGCACACCCCGAACGCCTGGTTTCCACCGAGTGGCTCGCGGCGGCTATTGACGCGGGTGCGCTCGACGGCGGCAAGCTGGTGGTCGTCGAGTCGGACGAGGACGTGCTGCTGTACGAAACCGGCCACATCCCGGGCGCTGTCAAGATCGACTGGCACACCGACCTGAATGACGAAGTCACCCGGGATTACGTGGACGGTGCAGCTTTTGCCGCCCTGGCTGCCGCGAAGGGGATCTCCCGGGACAGCACCGTGGTGATCTACGGCGACAAGTCCAACTGGTGGGCCGCCTACGCGCTCTGGGTCTTCACCCTCTTCGGCCATGAGGACGTTCGGCTGCTCGACGGCGGCCGCGACAAGTGGATCGCCGAGGGCCGCCCGATGACCACGGACCGGACGGTGCCCGCAGCCGGCGACTACCCCGTGGTCGAGCGCAACGACGCGCCGATCCGCGCCTTCAAGGATGACGTGCTGGCGCACTTCGGCAAGCCGCTTATCGATGTCCGGTCGGCCGAGGAGTACACCGGCCAGCGCACGCACATGCCGGCCTACCCGGAAGAGGGCGCCCTGCGCGGAGGCCACATCCCCACCGCGGCATCCATTCCCTGGGCCCGCGCCGCGGCGGAGGACGGCACCTACCGCAGCCGTCCAGAGCTGGAGGCGCTCTACCTGGACGAAGCCGGGCTCAAGGAAGGCGACGACGTCGTGGCCTACTGCCGGATCGGCGAACGGTCCAGCCACACCTGGTTCGCGCTCAAGTACCTGCTGGGCTTCGACAACGTCCGCAACTACGACGGGTCCTGGACCGAATGGGGCAACGCCGTGCGAGTCCCCATCGTCAAGGGCGCGGACCGCGGCACCGTCCCGGCCGGGTACTAGCCGCCAGCCGGCGGTCCGACCGGGACACAATCGCCGCCCGTGCGTAAGCTGGGAGTGATGAATACTTCTGCCCTCCCGGCCGCACTCGCGGAAATTGTTGACGACTTCCAAGCCCTCGAAGAAGCCGAGCGGCTCCAGCTGCTGCTTGAGTTTTCGCGCGAACTGCCGGATCCCCCGGCGCGCCTGCAGGACCACCCGGAGCTGATGGAACAGGTGGTGGAATGCCAGTCGCCGCTGTTCCTGACAATTGAGACGGAAGCCGGCGACGGGTCCGCCGGCGCGCCCGAGCGCGTGCGTTTGTTCTTCAAGGCCCCGCCGGAAGCGCCCACGACGCGCGGCTTCGCCGGCGTGCTGCACGAGGGCCTCGACGGGCTCAGCCCGGCCGAGATCCTGGCCGTACCGGACGACATGCCCGAGCTCCTGGGCCTTACCCGGGCCATCACTCCCCTGCGGATGCGCGGCATGACGGCGATGCTCGGCCGAATCAAGCGTAAAGTCGCGGACCTGCCGCAGGAGGGCTGAGCCTGTCCCATGGCCCGCAAACAGGCATCCCAGGGAACCCCTGCCACCGCGGCCCTCGCGGCGGCCGGGGTTTCCTTCGTTGCGCACCCCTACAGCCATGACCCCGCCGCTGCCAGCTACGGTCTTGAAGCCGCGGAGGTGCTCGGCGTGGACCCCGCCCGGGTGTTCAAGACCCTGATGGTCGACGTCGACGGGCGCCTCGCCGTAGGCGTCGTGCCGGTCAGCGGAAACCTGGACCTCAAAGCGATGGCCGCCGCGCTGGGCGGCAAGAAGGCGGCCATGGCGGACCCCGCGACGGCGGAGCGGCGCACCGGCTATGTGCTGGGCGGCATCTCACCGCTGGGTCAGCGCCAGGCCTCCCCCACCGTGGTGGACGAGAGTGCGTTGGGTCTGGAGACAATCCTGGTGTCCGGCGGCCGCCGTGGCCTGGATCTGGAGCTCAGCCCGGCGGACTTGGTCCGGTTGACCGCTGCAACCACCGCCCGGATCGGCACCTCCACCCGCTAGGTCCGTGCTCGCCCGTTCGCGTTCTGGCGGCGGCGTTAGATCGCGGGTGTCGGCCGGGGCGCGAGCTGCTGGCGGAGCCACGCCGTGACCAAGGACTCCCAGCGTTCCGGATCGACGTTCCACTCCTTGGTATGCCGTGCCGTGCTGAAGGCTTCGAAGGTCACCATGTCCGGGTTTTTCTCGGCCAGGACCGCCGAGGGGCCGTAAGGAACATACTCGTCGTCGACCGAGTGCAGGACCAGCGTGGGCGTCCGGAGCTCCACCGCACGGGACACCCAGTCCATCGCTTTGAGATCCACCGGCGCGGCCAGCCCGGTCAGCCGGCGGCCCAGCGGGTGGCTCATCATCAGCTGCCCATAGCGCCCGACGACGGACGGGATCCGGTTCAGCTCGGCATGGTGGGCCAGCACGTCCACCCAGTTGATGACCGGCGCATCCAGCACCATGGCCCGGATCAGATGGTGGTAGCGGGACAAGTCGGCGGTCTGCAGGCAGATGGCGCCGCCCATCGACCAGCCGAAGAGCACCACCTCATGCGCGCCGTGCTCCAGCGCGTAGCCAATCGCGGCCTCGACGTCGCGCCACTCGGTGGAGCCCAGGCCGTAGCGGCCGTCCGCGGCCGAAGGTGCCAGTCCGTCGTTGCGGTAGGAGATCAGCAGGCTGGACAGACCCAGCTCCCGGGCCACCCGGATGGCCCGCAGGCCCTCCAGCCTCGAGGCGCCACGCCCGTGCACCATGATCGCCCAGGTGTCCGACGACGGCGCCCCGGCGCCGGGGGCGGCAGGGGCGGCCGGGACCAGCCACGCCGGAGCCGTCCCGCCGTCGACCTCGATCTGTACTTCTTCAAACGGCAACCCGACGGCTGCGGGATCCGGATGGACGGCGCCGCTCCAATAGCCGCGACGCGCCGTCGTCAGGTCGCCGCTGTAGACCGCCTCGACTTCGCGCAGCACCGTCTGCTCCGCCGGCGAATAGGACAGGATCCGGCCCAGGCGGGCGTGGCCGCGGCCGCCGTCGAAGAAGAAACCGTAGACGCCTTCCACGGTGGAATCGGGGGTTGCCTTGAGGATGACCTGCAGTCCACGGCCGTCGCGGATCACGGCCAGCACTTCCTGGTCCTCTTCGCGGACCAGGACCGGGGTGATGACGCGCCGGGCGAAGTACAGTGCCAGCGCCGAGGAACCGGCAGCGAGCAGCCCAGCCGCGGCGCTTCCGCCGATGATGCCTCCCACCGCCCACTTCGCGTTCCCGGCGGCTCCGGCTTCCAGCATTCCGGCGTCCAGCGCTCCCGTTCCACGCCTCCCCACAGACTGGACGCGGGGGCCCGATCGGGCCAGCAGGGTCCGGGACGTGGGCGGGGCGAGGCGAGGGGTTGATGCCATGGCACCATTCTTACCGAACTCCCGGCCAACCCCGGCATCCGGCGCACCAGTACCGCCATCCCTACGGGGCCCGTCCCGGCACAATACGGCTAGGCTGGGGGCATGAGCGACCCAATCGTCATCCTGACAGAAGAACCCCTCGGCGCGGACGACCGCGTCAACATCGAAACCCTTGTGGCCGACGGCGACTCGCCGCTTGTGGTCCTGGTCCCGGCGAACACGGAGCGCCACTTGCTGGTGGACTTCCTGGAGAACCTCTCCCTGCTGGAGATCGCCAAGGCATTCCGGGAACTGACTGCCAAGCACCCCGATCCGGCCGCGGAACGGACTGCGGCGGCCGAAACGCTCGCCGCCTCGCTCGCGGCACTGGGTGGAATCGGCGGCGGCGTGACCGGCGAAATCGTCGAAGGCCGGGCGGTGGACGCCCTGGTCGCCAAGGTCAAGGAGCTTAACGCCGGACAGGCCGTGGTGATCACCCGGCCGCACGCCGTCGCGGACACCTTCCACACCGACTGGGCCAACCAGGCGCAGGACAAGCTGGGCCTTCCGGTGCTGCATCTGTATGCAGGGTCGGGATTTATCGGCGACTCCTGAGCGTTGTTCACGTCATGAGCATCTTCAGCAACAAGCCAAAAGTCGCACCCGTCTCCTCCCCCGCCGGAAACGACGCCGGCACGAACGCGGGTTCGGCGGCCGGCAAGCCGCCGGTGGAGAAGACCGAGCAGCAGTGGCGCGAGGAACTTTCCCCCGAGGAATACCGCGTCCTGCGCCAGTCCGGGACGGAGCGCCCCTACACCGGCGAGTACTGGGACACCCACACCGCCGGCGTGTACCAGTGCCGGGCCTGCGGCACCGAGCTCTTCACCAGCCGCGAGAAGTTCGATTCGCACTGCGGCTGGCCGTCCTTCTGGGCTCCGCTGGCCGACGGCACGGTGCGCTACATCCACGACCGCACCTTGGGAATGGAACGGATCGAGGTCCGCTGCGCGGCTTGCGACTCGCACCTCGGCCACGTGTTCGAGGGCGAGGGCTACGGCACGCCCACGGACCAGCGCTACTGCATCAACTCGGTCTCCCTGAAGCTGGTCCCGGCCCCGGATGCCGCCTCCGGCACCGACGCCTGACCAGCCCTGCTGCGGCTGGAGCTGGGACGGCTCCGGCGGCCCCGATGCCTCAGACTCTCTTATGCTCGATGGCTTTTTGGGTTAGAGCTACTGATTGCTTGCTACGCTCGCCGTAGACGTTTCCAGCAATCAGAAAGGCGCCTGACGATGACGATGACCGCCCTTACCGCCCCTGCCCCGATCACTGCCAGCTCACCGGAATGGCGGCGGCTCAAGGCCGCCGCCACCGCCCTGCAGGCCCTCCAGATCCAGGATGGATCGGTGCCGGAAGCCGCCGACCACGAGGCCGCGGCCGGGCACGTCGCCACCATCACGGAGGCGGTCGCGGCGCTGGCCCCGGCTTTCCCGCATGATGCGCGGTACCTGGAACTGCTTGGGGTCGACTTCAAGCGCTGGGCCGAGGGCGGCTTCGGCGTCCCCGACTTCCTGGACTCCCTGCAGGCCTTCCAGCCCCAGCAGCACCGGGTCAACGGCCTCCAGCACCTCGTGGTCTTCCCGATGTACACCCAGAACGGCAGCAGCAACCGCTTGGTCGAGGCCGTACTGATCGAGGTCATCTGGCCCGAGTTCATCGCCGGCCTGGAAGCGGGCGAGTACTCCAACAAGCTCTTCGTGCCGATCCGCTTCCTCGATTTCACCCCCGGCTACGACACCAACTCCGCGGTGCTCTTCCCCGAGACCGTGGCCGTCCGCGAAACCCCCACCTTCACCTGGGGCGCCATCTTCGCCGACCGTGAAGCTGCCCGTTTCCGGCGCGTGCTGCGCGCCGCCGCGGACATCACCTCCCTGCAGCTGCCCGAGGACGCCGCCGGCCTGCTCGAGGACCAGGAGCTGACCCAGGAAACCTTCGTCATGTGGGACCTCATCCACGACCGCACCCACATGCGCGGGGACCTGCCCTTCGACCCGTTCATGATCAAGCAGCGCATGCCGTTCTTCCTGTACTCACTCGAGGAACTCCGCTGCGACCTCACCGCCTTCCGCGAATCCGTGAAGATCGAAAAGGACGAGGAAGCGGATCCGGAAGCCCGCCGGCACGCCAAGCTGGTCCAGTACGCCGTCATCTTCGACCGCATTTTCCGCTTCGCCATCACCGGCAGTCGCGTGCGCAACTACGACGGCCTCGGCGGCCAGCTGCTGTTCGCCTGGATGCACCAGCACCACGTGCTGCACTGGACTGACAGCAAGCTCAGCATCGACTGGGACGAGGCCGCCGACGTCGTGGTGGAACTCGGCGCCAAGATCGAGGAACTGTACTGGCGCTCGATCGACCGTCCCAAGATGGCCCACTGGCTGGCAGCCTACGAGCTGATCTCCGGCACCGTCACGCCGAACCCGGCGTCGGTCTGGGCCAAGGGGCCGGACGCCCTGCCGCTGGACGGGCCGCCGCGCGGCCTGACCGACCAGGTCCTCGACGACGAGTTCCCGCTCTCCATGTTCTACGAGGCGCTGGAGAAGAAAATGCGGACCGTGATCGAATCGACCGCCGGGATCACCGGTTCGTCCGACACGGGCAGCTCCAACGCTGCACTGAACGCCGGATGAGCGGCGGCACCCTCAACATCCTGGTAGCCGGCGGCAGCAGCCCGTCGGGGATCGCCGTGGCCCGCGCCCTCCGGGGCGCCGGCCACGCGGTCTTTACCGTGGGGTCCGACGCCGCCCGGATCGAGGCGGCCGCCGCGGCCGCCGGCGACGGCGTGGTGCCGCTGACCTGCGACCTCGCTGACCCGGAAGCGGTCCGCGGCCTCCACGCGGATCTGCTGGAGGGGACCGGGGGCATCGACGGCGTGATCCACCTGGTCGGCGGCTGGCGTGGCGCGAAGGGCATCACCGACCAGAGCGATGCGGACTGGGACTTCCTGGAACGCAACGCCGTCACCACGCTCCGCAACGTCAGCCGGGCCTTCTACGACGACCTGGCCGGCTCGGATACCGGGCGGCTTGCCATTGTTTCGTCCACCTCCGTGGCCAGCCCGACGGCGGGCGGCGCCAGCTATGCGGCCGCCAAGGCCGCCGCGGAAGCGTGGACCCTGGCAGTGGCCGACGGCTTCCGCCGCGCCCAGTCCGGCGCCGCCCAGCCGGGCACCGACGTCGAGCCGGTGGAACAGCAAAGCGCCGCCGTCGTCTTCGTGGTGAAAGCCCTGGTCGACGCCGCCATGCGCGCCGCCGCCCCCGAGCGCAAGTTCCCGGGCTACACCGACGTCGAGGAGCTGGCGGCGGCCGTCGTCGAGCTCTTCCGGACCCCGGCCGCGGAACTGAACGGCCGGCGGCTGCCCCTTAGCCGGTAAGCCTGCACCTCTAGACTGAAAGTGTGAGTAACGAGATGACCAGCACGGTCGAAACAAACACAGTTGATACTGCCCCGGCCCGCACCATGGAGCGGCTGCACGACCCCTCCGTCCGTGGTTTTGCCTCGGACAACTACTCCGGTGTGCACCCGGAGGTGCTTGCCGCCCTGGCCGCGGCCAATGAGGGGCATCAGGTGTCCTACGGCGAGGACGAGTACACGGCCCGGCTGCAGCAGTTGATGGAACAGCACTTCGGCACCGGCATCGAATGCTTCCCCGTCTTCAACGGCACCGGCGCGAACGTCCTGTCGCTCCAGTCCCTACTCCCCCGCTGGGGCGCCGTCATTTGCGCCTCCACCGCCCACATCAATATGGACGAGAACGGTGCGCCGGAGCGGATCGGCGGCATGAAGCTGCTCCAGGTCCCGACGCCGGACGGCAAGCTGACCCCTGCCCTGATCGACCAGGAGGCCTGGGGCTGGGGCGACGAGCACCGCGCCCAGCCGCTGGCCGTCTCGATCACGCAGACCACCGAGCTGGGCACTTGCTACACGCCCGAAGAAGTCCGTGCCATCGCGGACCATGTCCACGCCAAGGGCATGAAGCTGCACATGGACGGCGCCCGGCTTGCCAACGCCGCGGCCCACCTGGGCGTGCCGCTGCGCGCGTTCACCCGCGACGCCGGCGTGGACATCCTCTCCTTCGGCGGCACCAAGAACGGGCTCCTCTTCGGCGAGGTGGTGGTGGCCCTGAACCCGGAGGCCGCCCACGGCCTGATCTACCTGCGCAAGATGAACATGCAGCTGGCCTCCAAGATGCGGTTCATGTCCGCGCAGTTCATTGCGCTGCTCGAAGGAGACCTGTGGCTGCGTTCGGCCTCGCACGCCAATGCGATGGCGGCCCGGCTGCGCGCCGGCGTCGAGTCGATCCCCGGCGTCGAGCTGAGCCATAAGACCGAGTCCAACGGCGTCTTCGCCGTGCTGCCGGCCGGCGTGGCAGACCGGCTGCGGAAGTCCTTCCGCTTCTACGACTGGAACGAGGCGGCCCGCGAGGTCCGCTGGATGTGTTCCTTCGACACCACCGAGGAAGACGTTGATTCCTTTGTTGCCGCGATCAAGCGCGAGCTCGCGGACGCCTAGCAGCCTGACCGGCCCGGCCCGGCGGCGAGCCTGCCGGGCCGGGGCGTGGCCCATGCATAATCTTTCACTGTGAACCCACTCGACCAGGTTCCGGCGGATTTTCTCTTCGCCCTGGGGACGCTTCGAAACGCACGGTGCCGCAGCGAGCTGCGCCTCGATGAGATCCCGGCTCCGGGTCGACTCGCTCCCTTTGCGGTGGCGCTCGGCGCGGAAGTCGTCGTCCCCGGCGACGGCGCATCCGGCGCTGTCCACGGCCCGGCGGCCGCCGCGCTGGCACCTGCGTCCGGAAGCGACGACGTCGAACTTGCCACTGGCCGCTTCATCCTGCTGCACGACCCGGACGGCTCCGCGGTCTGGGACGGCGAATTCCGGATTGTCACGTACATCCGGGCCCAGCTGGAGCCGGACATGGGCAACGACGAAATGCTCGGCTCCGTCGCTTGGACCTGGCTCGTGGAGGCGCTTGAGAACCACCAGGCCGAGTACCGTTCGGCGGGCGGCACGGCCACCCGGGTCCTCTCCGAAAGCTTCGGCACACTCGCCGACCGGCCCGGCACCATCGACATAGAACTCCGTGCGTCCTGGACCCCGGCCGGCCGGGACATCACCGCGCACCTTGAGGCGTGGTCGGACATGGTCTGCACCTTTGCCGGCCTGCCGCCGCTGCCCGACGGCGTCTCCGCACTGCCGCGGCGGCGGCCCCGGACGCCATGACGGGACGCCGAGCGGCGCCGCGTCGGCCGGGAACAACGGTGATGTCGGTAAACTGGAGTCATCATGACCCCTCATAACCCGGAAACCACCACCGCGGGCGCAGCCGCCGACTCAGCCACCAACACAGCAGCCGGCCCTGCCGCCAACACCCCGGCCGCCAGCACAGCGGAGGCAGGTGGCACGGCAACCCACATCACGGTGGAGGGCTTTGACAGCCTGGTCCCCGAGGTCATCGACCTCGACGCTCCCCGTGACGGCGTCCCGCTCGTTATCGAGACCCGGGCAGGGCTGGAGCGCTGCGCCGCTGCCCTTGCCGCCGGCCACGGCCCTGCGGGGGTGGATGCCGAACGTGCCTCCGGATTCCGCTACGGCCAGCGCGCCTTCCTTGTCCAGATCCGCCGCCAAGGCGCCGGCACCTGGCTGATCGATCCGGAACCCTTCGGCGACCTCAGCATCATCAATGACGCCCTGCGCGGCGTCGAGTGGATCCTGCACGCGGCCAGCCAGGACCTCCCCTGCTTGTCCGAACTCGGCATGTGGCCGGACAAGCTCTTCGACACTGAGCTCGCCGCCCGGCTGGCAGGCCTGCCGAGGGTTGGCCTTGCCGCGGTGATCGAGCAGCTGCTGGGCTTCGGCCTGGCCAAGGAACATTCCGCAGCCGACTGGTCCACGCGGCCGTTGCCTGAGCCCTGGCTGCGCTACGCCGCGCTCGACGTCGAGGTCCTCACCGAACTGCGTGAGGAGCTGATCGAACTCCTCACCGCAGACGGCAAACTGGAGTACGCGGAGCAGGAATTCGCCGCGATCCTCGAAGCCGGCCAGGCCCCGCCGCGCGTCGACCCGTGGCGCAAGACCTCCGGGCTGCACCAGATCCGGGACCGCCGCCAGCTCGCCGCCGTGCGCGAACTCTGGCTGGAGCGCGACTCGCTGGCGCAGAAGCGCGACGTCGCCCCGGGCCGGCTGATCCCCGATTCCTCCCTGGTCGCCGCCGCCAAGGCGATGCCCAGCACCGTGCCGCAGCTGCTCGGAACCAAGGGCTTCCACGGCCGGGCCGCGCAGCGCGAGGCTCCGCGCTGGCTGCGCTGCATCAGCACGGCCCGGAACCTCGAGGAACTCCCGCCGCTGCACTTGCCCACCAACGCTCCCCCGCCTCCGCGCGTCTGGGCCGACCGGGACCCGGAGGCCGCGGCGCGGCTCGCCACGGCGCGGCCCAAACTGCAGGCCCGGGCCGAGGAGCTGAACCTGCCGGTCGAAAACCTGCTGACCCCCGACTACCTGCGCCGGGTTGCCTGGCGACCGCCGGCGGAGATCAGCGAGGAGGGAATTGCCGAGGAACTGCAGAACCTTGGGGCCCGCCAGTGGCAGATCGAGCTCACGGCTCCGCTGATCGCCGAGGCGTTCTTGAACCCGCAGCCGCTGCCGCCGAAAGAAGCCAAGGCCGCCCCGGCTCCCGCCGGCACAGCCTCCGACGCCGCTTCCTGACACCGCTTCCTGGCGCCGGGCCGCCACTCCTTGCCAGCTAAGTTACTCATGAGTAACATAGCTAGGGATGCCGCCAGGATCATTCTTGTCCCCCAGCCACCGGCCCGGGACAGGGATCCGGCACCCATGTCTCAATGAGGAGTAATACGTGAGCCAAGCCAGCAGCGCAAAGCCGACAATCGGAAGCAGCAGGACCGTCCGCGAGGTCGTTTTTGTGGACGGCGTCCGCACCCCGTTCGGGCGCGCCGGCGAGAAGGGTATTTACGCCGGAACCCGCGCCGATGACCTTGTGGTCAAATGCATTCGCGAACTCATGCGCCGCAACCCCGCCCTACCGGCCGAGCGCATCGACGAGGTGGCCATTGCCGCCACGACGCAGACCGGTGACCAGGGCCTCACCATCGGCCGCACCGCCGCCCTGCTGGCCGGGCTGCCGCGGACCGTTCCCGGCTTCGCTATCGACCGGATGTGCGCCGGTGCCATGACTGCCGTGACGACCACGGCCAGCGGCATTGGCTTCGGCGCCTACGACGTCGTCATTGCCGGCGGCGTCGAGCACATGGGCAACCACCCGATGGGTGCCGGTGCCGATCCCAACCCCCGCTTCATGTCCGAGCGGATCGTGGACCCCGCCGCCCTGAACATGGGCAACACCGCGGAGAACCTGCACGACCGCTTCCCCGCCATCACCAAGGAGCGCACAGACGCCTACGCCGTGGCCTCCCAGGACAAGCTGGCAGCCGCCTACGCCAAGGACCAGATCCAACCGGATCTGGTCCCCGTAGCCACCATGAAGCCCGGCCAGGGCTGGACCGTCAACACGGTGGATGAGCCGCCGCGCCCGGGCACCTCGGTGGAGGACCTCGCAGCACTGCGGACCCCGTTCCGCGCCCACGGCCGCGTCACTGCCGGCAACGCCGCAGGCCTCAACGACGGGGCCACCGCCGCGCTGCTGGCCTCTGCCGACGCCGCCGAGGAACTTGGCTTGCCGGTCAAGATGCGCCTGGTCAGCTACGCCTTTGCCGGCGTCGAACCGGAAGTCATGGGCATCGGACCGGTTCCGGCCACCGAAAAGGCCCTCAAGAACGCCGGGCTCGGCATCGAGGACATCGGCCTGTTCGAAATCAACGAGGCCTTCGCCGTGCAGGTCCTCAGCTTCCTGGACCACTTCGGCATCGCCGACGACGACCCCCGGGTTAACCGCTACGGCGGCGCGATCGCCGTCGGGCACCCGCTCGCCTCCTCCGGCGTCCGGCTGATGAACCAGCTGGCCCGCCAGTTCGAAGAGGACCACAGCGTCCGCTTCGGCATGACCACCATGTGCATCGGCCTTGGCATGGGGGCCACGGTCATCTGGGAGAACCCGCACCACGCCGACTACGGCACCGACTACACCACCAAGACTGGAGCCGCAGCATGAGCGCCGCCGATTTCCACAAGCTTGCCGAGCTGTTTCCGAACGAGACGGTCACGCATTCCTACGTCCAGGACATCCAGCTCCCCGCCGTGAACGGCAAGAGCCCGGGCACCTTCGCCCTGGTCACGCTGGACAACGGCCTGGACCACTCGAAGCCCACCACGCTGGGCCCGAACACCCTGATCGAGCTCGGCACCGTGCTGGAAGGCCTGCGCGACCGGGCCGCGCGCGGTGAGATTGCCGGCGTCGGCGTGACCGGCAAGCCGTACTTCCTGGTGGCCGGCGCGGACCTGTCCACGGTCAAGTCGGTCAGCGGCCGCGAGCAGGGCCTGTGGATGGCCCAGCTCGGCCACGACGTCTACGCCACCCTGGCCAACCTCGGCGTGCCCAGCTTCGCGTTCATCAACGGCCTGGCCCTGGGCGGCGGGCTGGAAATCGCCCTGCAGTCCACCTACCGCACCGTCTCCACCGGTGCCGGCGCGCTGGCATTGCCGGAGGCCTTTATCGGGCTGATCCCGGGCTGGGGCGGCGTCTACATCCTGCCGCGGCTGATCGGGCCCGAGAACGCCGTCAAGGTCATGATCGAGAACCCGCTGAGCAACAACCGCACCCTGACGGGTCCGCAGGCCTACGAATTGGGCGTGGCGGACGCGATCTTCGAGCCGGCTGACTTCGTGGAGCAGTCCGTCGCCTGGGCCGCCCGGGTGATCGCCGGCGCCGAGGCACCCGCGCGGGCCAACGCCGTCGACCCCTCCGCACCGGAGGTCGCCGAACGCTGGGCCGGCGCTGTGGCCGCCGGCCGGGCGTTTGTGGAAGCCAAGACCTCCAACGCCTCCCCGGCCCCGGCCAAGGTACTGGACGTGCTGGAAGCCAACCGCACCATGACGCAGGCCGAGTCCGCGGAGCTGGAGTGCCAGACGCTCGCGGACCTCATGCAGACCGACGAGTTCCGCTCCACGGTGTACGCCTTCCTGGACCTCGTGCAGCGCCGTTCCAAGCGCCCCGCCGGCGCCCCGGACCGCAAGCTCGCCCGCCCGGTCACGAAGATCGGCGTCGTCGGCGCCGGCCTGATGGCCAGCCAACTCGCGCTGCTCTTCGCTCGCCAGCTCAAGGTGCCCGTGGTGATGACGGACATCGACCAGGCGCGCGTGGACAAGGGCGTGGACTACGTGCACGCCGAGGTGGACAAGCTGCTGGCGAAGAAGCGCATCAGCGCGGACGCCGCCAACCGGACCAAGGCGCTGGTCAGCGGCTCCGTGTCCAAGGAAGCGTTCGCCGATGCCGACTTCGTGATCGAGGCCGTCTTCGAGGAGCTCGGGGTCAAGAAGCAGGTGTTCAAGGAAGTTGAGGCCATTGTCTCGCCGGAGTGCATCCTTGCCACCAACACCTCCTCGCTCTCCGTCACGGCGATGGCGGAGGACCTGCAGAACCCCGAACGCCTGGTCGGCTTCCACTTCTTCAACCCCGTGGCCGTGATGCCGCTGCTGGAGATCGTGCGGGCACCGAAGACCGACGACGCCGTGCTCGCCACCGCCTTCGAACTGGCCAAGGGCCTGAAGAAGTCCGCGGTGCTGGTCAAAGACGCCGCCGCGTTCGTGGTCAACCGGCTGCTGCTGCGGCTGATGGGCGAAGTTACCGCGGCCTTCGACGAGGGAACCCCGGCCGAGGTGGCGGACAACGCGCTGCGCCCGATGGGCCTGCCCATGACGCCGTTCACGCTCGGCGCCATGGTGGGCCTGCCGGTCGCGCAGCACGTCCAGGAATCCCTGCACGCTGCCTTTGGCGACCGCTTCACGGTCTCCCGGAACCTGCAGGCGCTCATCGACAACGGCATCAAGTCCATCTGGGATCCCGCCTCGGTGAAGGCCGGCACCCCGGTCATCCCCGCCGAGACCCTGGCCCTGATGACCTTCGGCGATTCGCCGTCGACCGCCGCGGAAGTGCTGCGTCGCACACAGGACGCCCTGGCGGAGGAAATCGGCCTGATGCTGGATGAAGGCGTCGTGGCAGGACCGGAGGACATCGATCTCTGCATGATCCTCGGCGCCGGCTGGCCGATGTTCCTGGGCGGCATCACCCCGTACCTCGACCGGGTGGGTGCGTCCGAGCGGGTCAACGGCAAGAAGTTCCTGGCTCCGGGCGTGGCCTCCGAACCGGCCGCCTAGCGGCCCGGTCCCGCGATACGACAGCGCCGCCGTTCCCGCCGACAGGCAGGGACGGCGGCGCTTTTGCTTGCTTATTAGCCTGACTGCCGCTGGGAGACCCGTGCGGCTAGCACTCGCAGACCATCAACACATTGCCGTCGGGATCCTTGAAGTTGAACCACTGGCCGTCACGGATTTCCGCGACCTCCGAGCCGTGCCCTGCAGCTGGGTGTGGGCCGCCTGGATGTCCGCGGTKTTGAAATGGAACGCAGGGACCCGGAAGACGGCGTCGGCGGAGTATATCTTGCTGTCCAGGACCAACCCGGCCCCTTTCATCGGCAGCACGTACAGATGCCCGAAGAGGATCTCGCCGTCAGCCGAGACACCGAGCAGGGAGCAGTACCAGTCCCGGGCCTTCGCGATGTCGCTGACCGGCACGAAGACCGTTCCGATCTCCGGGGCTATTGGATTAGTCAACGGTTCCTCCTGGTCATGGCTCCCGGCCGGGGTGCGGGAAAACTCCAAGGAATATACATGGCCAAGCGGCACTCGGGCGGTAACCGGCGCCTCCGCGTCAGAGCCCGTATCAGATCTCCCGGAGGCTCCCGCCGTCCAGTGCGAGGACGCGGTGGGCATTGGCGCGGGCGTAGGCGAGGTCATGCGTGACCATGACGACGCCGGCTCCGCGGACTGCCGCGTCGGCGATGGCCTGCTGCAGCCGGTCGAGGCCGTGCCGGTCCAGGCCCACTGTGGGCTCGTCCAGCGCGATGACCGCAGGCCGGCGCGCCAGTACCGTGGCCAGGGCCAGCAGCCGCTGCTGCGAGGACGGCAGTTCCCCCGGGTGCGCCTGCGCGGCGTCGGCGAGCCCGACGGCGGCCAGCGCCTCGTGTGCCCGGCGCACCGCATCATTTGGACCGGCGAGCCGGCGCAGTCCAAAGCTGACCTCCCGCAACACCGTCCGTTCGAAGAGCTGGTCGCGAGGCTGTTGAAACAGGAGGCCGACGGAAGTGGCGATGCGGCCGGTCCGGATTCCGGCGATGCTCTTGCCCGTGACCAGTACGTCCCCGGACTGGGGCCGCAGCAGTCCGTTGAAGTGGCGCAGCAGCGTCGATTTTCCGGTCCCGTTGGGCCCGGTGATGGCGACGATCTCCCCCGCCCGGACGCTCAGGTCCAGGTCCCGCAGCAGGTCCGCCGCGGCCCGGTCCCCGGCCGGCCTCCCTCCCGATCCCCGGCGGACCTTGCCTGCCCCGTAGCCGAAGCCAAGTCCCCGCAGTTCCAGGACCGGTGCGGCGGCGGCCGGTGCGGCGGCGGGGCTGGGGCCGGACGGGTTTCCGGGTCTCCCGGCGGCGCCGTTTTCCAGCACCACGCCGGCCTCGCGGAGTGCGGCGGTCTTCTCCAGTTTGGTCGGATCGCCATCCGCGACTGCCGTGCCGCCGTTCAGGACGGTCCAGTGCCCGGCGCTGCGGGCGAGCGCGTCTGCCGTCTGGCTCAGGACCACGACGGCGGTACCGGCGTCGAGCAATCCGGCCACGAGGCTCCGGAGTTGGCTGGCCCCCGCGGCGTCGAGGGACGCCAGCGGTTCGTCGAGCACCAGCACGTCGGGGCGGCCGATGACCGCGCAGGCGACGGCCAACCGGCGCAACTCGCCGCCGGAGAGCGCCGCCGGGTCCCGCTCCATGAGTCCGGAGAGGCCGGTCTGTTCGGCGACGCGGGCCACCTGCCGGAGCATCTCGAGCCGGGCAACGCCCCGGTTTTCCAGGCCGAAGGCCAGTTCCTCCGCCACCGTGGAGCGCACCGAGGAGAGCATGGCACCGGCGTCCTGGGGCACGTAACCCACCCGGCCGGACCAGGCGGCGGGGTTGATGCGGGGGTCGTCGCTACCGCCATGAAACTCCAGCAGCTCCGCGCCCAACGCCAGGCTGCCGTGCAGGACACCGGAATGGCCGGCCCGGAGCCAGCCGGCAATGAGCTTGCCGAGGGTGCTCTTGCCGCTGCCGGAGCCGCCCAGCACGGCTGTCAGGGTTCCCGCCAGGACCGAGAGCTGCACATCCCGCAGCGCCTCGACTGCCTCGCCGTGGAAGCTGAAACTGCGGATCCGGGCCGAAGCTGCGGGCAGGGCGGAAGCTTCGGCCTGCCCGGCCCTGGCGGGCTTCCCGACTGGTGCCCGGCCGGCCGCGGTCATGAGGGCACCGCCGTCGGCCACGCAGTGATCAGCCGCAGCACCACGGACGCCGCGGCCAGCAGGAGCGCGGCAACCCGGAAGATGCGCTGCGCCGGAGGGTCCTGCAGCTGCCGGTAACTGGTCCGCGGTCCCGGCGTGCCGAAACCCCGCGCGTCCAGAGCCTGCGCCCTGGCGCCGGCATCCTCCACCAGCCCCAGGACCAGCGGAACCGCCTGCAGCCTGGCCGCAGCCAGCCGGGACAGCAGCCCGCGCCTCACAACCAGCCCGCGTGCCTCCTGGGCCTGCCGGATGCGATCCAGCCGTCCGGCCATGGCAGGGACCAGGGTGAGCGTGGAGGCGAGCACGAAGCTGAATTGCGGAGGGATCCGCCGTGCAGCCAGGGCGCTCAGCAGGTCCGGGACGCTGACGGTGAAGGAAAAGAGTAGGAGCAGCAGCACGCACGCGGCGGTCCGCGAGCCCAGCTCCACGGCGAGGCCCAGCCCCTCGGCAGTGACCCGGGCCGGCCCCCATTGCGCCAGCACGGTGTGTCCCTCAGGGAAGAACAGACCGTGCAGCACCAGCAAGGACAGGAAAAGCGGCGCCAGGATGACTCCGGCAGCCGTCAGCACCCGCTCTGCCACCCCGGCGCGTGCGGCAAGCAGCGCGGCGGCCAGTGCAACGGCGACGGACAACGGCCAACTGCCGGCCGCCGTCGTCACGACCGCGGCGCAACAGGCCGCGGTCAGGGCCGTCAGCGGGTGCAGGGACATGTCCTAGGCTGCGGAGTCCGACGGGGCCTTACCCGCGAGCACCCGGAAGCGGCGGACGAAGGCGTACTGGAACGTCGTGCGCCGGGGCAGGGCGTAGGCCAGCAGGGCTGCAATCGTGAAGACGATCGCTTTGTCCATCGGGTCCGAGATCAGGGCCTGCTTGGTGATTGCGGCCAGCAGGGTGTCGCCCATGGCACGGAAGGCGCTGACGATGGCGCCGGTGCCCAGGCCCGCGGTTCCGCCGTAGACAAAGGCGGCGATCGGGGCGGACACGACGCCGGCCAGGATGCCGGTGAGAAATCCTGCCACGGGGGCGAAGTAGAAGCGGCGGAACAGTCCTGCGCGGGCGGCCAGGCCGGCGAGGAAGCCGATCAGGGCCGCGCCGGCGGCGAACGGCAGCACGGTGGGGTTGAAGAAGGACCAGACGATGCTGCCGAGCACTCCGGTGGCTGCTCCGGCGGCCGGGCCGGCGAGGACGGCGATCAGGACCGTCCCGATCGCGTCCAGGTAGAACGGCAGGCCGGTGCTGCCCATCAACTGGCCCAGGACCACGTTCAGCACGATCGCCACCGGCATCAGCACCAGGGTGGAGGTGGGCAGGACAGGGAGGACGGCAACGAGCAGGAGCACCGCGCCAAGCAGGAAGCCGCCGAGGGCAACCAGCGCGGAGAAGCTTGCGGGTCCGTTGGCGCTCTCGACCGGCTGGGTGAGGACCAGGAAGACGTAGGTGGCGGCGATGGCCGCGGCGCCCGCGATTTCGAGCAGCCGGCGGCGGCCGGGGGCCGCGCCGGCGCCAGTGGAGCCCGCATCGGGAAGAGTCAGGGGCTGCTGTGACATGGGGAAAGTCCTTCGGATGGAGTTTGCAAAGACCGCCTCATGTCACCTCGGCGCAGCTACCATCTTAGCCGCCCCGGCGAGGCCGCGGGCGAGCGGCCCCGGCAGAGCCGCCGGCGGCTTCCATGCCACCCGCGGCTAACGGGTTCCCAGTGTCCGCGCCAGCGCGCCCACGGAGGAAATGAGCTCGTCAAAGCACTGGCCGGGATCGTTGCCGGTGACGATCCGGGCGTTCGGCGGGAGTCCCCACAGGCCCCGGTAGTCGGCCACCGTGGTGCCGGCCAGCAGCGGGGATTCCGTCTCGACGTCGACCGTCGCCAGCCGCGTGCTGAACGGTGTGCGTCCGACGGCGGCGCAGGCGGCGAACGCGTCGTGCATGTGCGCGACGTACCCCTGGTCGTAGAGCCGGTGGAACTCCATGTAAAAGCGGATCGCGTCGGACAGGCACGCCACCAGGGGGCTGCCGGAACGGCTGCGCTGGCCCTCGGGCTGGTCCGGGAGCACCAGTTCGGGTTCGGCAGCCCCGGCCGCCTCGCCGAGCCGCCGGAGGTGCTCCGGCAGCATCTCGATCCGTTCCGTGGTCTCCAGCGCGCAGACCACCGGGAGTTTGTCCTCGGGCAGCCCGCGGTAGGCCGCGTAGACCTCCTTGGCGGCGTGCGGGTCCACCGAGGTGTTCCACTCCGCCGTCGGCGTCGTGTTGCCCTGGTAGTAGAAGCTGCCGCCCATGATGACCAGGCCCTTGAGCAGCCGCGGCAGTTCGGGTTCGCGGCGCAGGGCCAGGGCGAAGTTGGTGAGCGGACCGGTGATCAGGCCGGTGATCTCCCCCGGATGCGCCCGCGCCTCCTCCACCCAGACGTCCACGGCGTGACGCGTCGAAATGGCTTGGGCGGGCACGGGCAGCTCGGCGTAGCCGATCCCCTGCGGCC
Source organism: Arthrobacter sp. 01T414 (assembly GCF_056398965.1). Taxonomy (NCBI): domain Bacteria; kingdom Bacillati; phylum Actinomycetota; class Actinomycetes; order Micrococcales; family Micrococcaceae; genus Arthrobacter; species Arthrobacter sp. 01T414. The sequence goes on from NZ_JBFTQK010000002.1 coordinate 604,633, forward strand.
CGTGGGTCTCTTCGGTGGTGACAAGCGGGATTTCCAGCGGCACCTCGGCGCCGGTGGCGACCTCAATCCCCTCGCGCCCGCAGAGTTCCAGCAGCGACAGGCTGTTGAGCGCCACCTGGCGGGCACCGACGTTGCCGGCCGTGCAGGTAATGGCCTGCAGCCGGACCTCGGACCGGGCCAGCAGGTACACGATCGCCAGGGCGTCGTCGATCCCGGTATCGACGTCCATCAGGATCAGGTGTTCGGCGTCCGGGCCGCCTGGCATTTCCGGGCTCAGAACAGTGCGACCTTCGGCGTGCGCGGGAAGATCTCGTCGAGCTCTGCCAGTTCGGCGGCGGTGGGGACCCAGGCGGCGGCTTCGGCGTTCTGCCGGACCTGCTCGGGCCGGGTTGCGCCGGCGATCACGCTGCTGACGGAGGGCTGGGCGGCGAGCCAGGAGAATGCCACCTGGATCTCGGTCAGGTCCCGTTCGGCGGCGAAGGCGGAAAAGGCTCCCAGCTGCTTCCAGTCGGCGTCGTGGACGAGGTTGGTGCGGGTGTGGCTCAGCCGCGATCCTTCCGGGGCCCTGCCCTGCGAGTACTTGCCGGTCAGCAGGCCGTTGGCCAGCGGGAAGTACGGGAGCACGCCCAGACCGTACGCCTCTGCCGCCGGCGTGACCTCGAGTTCGGCACGGCGGTCCAGCAGGTTGTAGTGGTTCTGGCTGGAGATGAAGCGGGCTCCGCCACGGCTGCGCGCCACGAACTCGGCCTCGGCGATCTGCCAGCCGGCACGGTTGGAGTGTCCGATGTAGCGGACCTTTCCGCTGGTCACGAGCTCATCGAGGGCTGCGAGGGTCTCGTCGATGGGCGTCAGCGGATCCGGCGTGTGGAACTGGTAGAGGTCGATCCAGTCCGTGCCGAGCCGCCGCAGCGAGGCCTCGGCCGACTTGATGATGTAGTGCCGGGAACCGCGCGCGCCGAAGTCGGTACCGTTGGCGCCGCGCATGTCCATGCCGAACTTGGTGCCGATCACGGCGTCGCCGCGGTGCGAGCCGAGGGCCTTGCCCAGCATGGTTTCGCTCAGCCCGGGCTCCCGGCCGTAGGCGTCGGCGACGTCGAAGAAGGTGATGCCGGCGTCCAGCGCGGCATGCACGACGGCGTCGGTGCCCTCCTGCGATTCGGTGGCGGTGTTGGCCCGGCCCAGGTTGTTGCAGCCGAGCCCCACAACGGAGACAGCCAGTCCGGAATTTCCTACGCGGCGGTATTCAGTCATGGGATTCAGCCTATAACGGCTGCGGACTGGTCCCGGTCAGGAGGCCGTGCCCGGGACTTAGCCCGCGGGCAGCTCCAGCCCGTGCTCGTCCATCGCGTCCTGGAGCTGCGCGAGCGTGCGCGGGCAGACGCCCGGCATCCCGGCCAGCCGGCGGCGGCCCAGCTCCCGGACGTGCTCAAGGGTCTCCACTCCGGCGTGCGCCAGGGACTTGCGCGCCGGTGCGGCGAGTCCTGCCGGTAGTGGAGTGCTGCCTGGTCGAGGTGATTTCCGCGTCATTGCGTTACCTTCCAATCGCTTGCCCCCAAAACTGAGTTGAGCCGTGCCCGGCTCCTTACAGATGGACTTCCAGGCGGGTGCCGCCTAGAGGGTGAAGCTGTTGGCCGGTTTGGCCGAGTGCTTGAGCTTGAAGTCAGACCCGTTGTACGGCGCCGCTCCGATGCTCAGCTTGGTGAAGTCCAGATCCTCGCCCCGGATGCAGACCTTGATCGCGCTGACGGTCTTGTTGACCTCCGGCGTGAGGCAGAAGATGTTGAGCTTGGCGTCGGAGAACTCGGAGCGGTCCACCACGCCCAGGCCGCGCCAGGCGAGATGGCTGATCAGGGCGTCCTTGGCTTTTTCCTCGAGATAACGGTCGCGGCTGGTGCCGTCCTTGGTCTTGAGCGCGTACTGCGCCACCACCCAGAACTGCTCCTCGTCAGGGATCTCCGCGTAGCCATCCTCGGCGCACTGCGCCGCGAAGGCCTCCATGAGCCCCTCACCCGCGGCGGCGTCGGCCGCCTCGGTCTCCTCGGTCTTGCTCTGGTGCCCGACGACGCCGTGGTTCATCACGAACTCGTGGTACTCCTCGTCGATCCAGGCTTCCCTGAAGTGCAGGGTGCCTTCTTCGTCACGCTTGTAGACCCGGATAATTCCGCTCATGGATGTCCCTTCGTAAACCGTCCGCGGTCAGTGCCGTCGAAGGGTGATTGCTGTGCCTTGACGGCCTGGAAAAGCTGGTCCGGCGCCGGGATCCTCACAGGATCGGCAGGCTGCCGGTGCTGGGGTGCTGCTGGCCGGGCAGCGGCCGCGCGAACGGCACCTTCGTCCCGAGAACCTGCGCGACGACGTCGTGCGTGATCTGCTGGGCGGTCAACCCGACCCGCTCCAGCACCTGGCTGCGGCTCCCGTGGTCCAGGAACTCCACCGGCAGGCCGACCTCGTTGAGGGCGGTGTCCACCCCGGCGGCGCGCATTTCCTGGCGGATCCGGGAGCCGACACCGCCGGCCCGGACGCCGTCCTCGATGCAGATCACGAGGCGGTGGTGCGAGGCGAGGGCGATCACGGACTTGGGCACCGGCAGGACCCAGCGCGGGTCCACCACGGTGGAGCTGATGCCCTGCGCGCCGAGCCGGTTGGAGACGTCCAGCGCGAGTTCGGACATAGCGCCGACGCTGACAATCAGCACGTCGTTCTCGGTGGATCCCGCGGGGCGGCGGGCCAGCACGTCGACGCCGTCGCTGAGCCGTTCGAGGGCTTCGACTTCCGCGCCGACGGTGCCTTTGGAGTAGCGGATGACGGTGGGGGCGTCCTCGACGGCGACGGCCTCGCGCAGTTCCTCGCGCAGCCGGGAGGCATCACGCGGCGCGGCGAGGTGCAGGCCGGGAACGATCTGGACCATCGCCATGTCCCACATGCCGTGGTGGCTGGCGCCGTCGGGCCCGGTGACCCCGGCCCGGTCCAGCACCACCGTAACGCCGGCCTTGTGCAGGGCGACGTCCATCAGGAGCTGGTCGAAGGCGCGGTTCAGGAAGGTCGCATAGACCGCGACCACGGGGTGGAGGCCGCCGAATGCCATGCCGGCGGCGGAGGTGAGGGCGTGCTGTTCGGCGATGCCGACGTCGAACACGCGTTCCGGGTGGCGGGCGGCGAACTTGTGCAGCCCTACCGGGATCAGCATGGCGCCGGTGATACCGACGATGTCCTTGCGTTCGTCGGCGATGTCGGCAATCTCGTCGGCAAAGACGGAGGTCCAGGACTTGGCTCCCCCGGCTTCGGTGGGCTCGCCGGTTTCCGGGTCGATAATGCCGACGGCGTGGAACTGGTCCGCCTCGTGCGCGCGGGCCGGGGCGTAGCCGTGGCCTTTCTCGGTCATCGCGTGGACGATCACGGGTCCGGCGTAATTCTTGGCCGTGGACAGTGCGTGCTCCATGGCCTGTAAGTTGTGCCCGTCGACCGGGCCGATGTACTTCATGCCGAGGTCCTCGAACATGCCCTGCGGCGCCCACCAGTCCTTGATGCCCTTCTTCATGGCATGCAGGCTCTTGTAGGTGAACTGGCCCACCGGACCGCCGCTCTGCAGCCGTTTCTTCCACCAGTCAAGGGCGCCCTCATAGGCCGGGGCGGCGCGGAGCGAGTCGATGGTGGGGCGAAGGGAGGCCAGGTAGTCGGCGACGCCGCCCACGGTCGGGGCGTAGGAGCGTCCGTTGTCGTTCACCACGATGACGACGCGGCGCTTCTTGTCAGCGGCAATGTTGTTGATGGCTTCCCAGGCCATGCCGCCGGTCAGGGCGCCGTCACCGACGACGGCGATCACGTACCGGTCGCCGTCCCCGGTCAGCTGCCGGGCACGGGAGATGCCGTCCGCCCAGGACAGCGAGGAGGACGCGTGCGAGCTTTCGACGATGTCGTGCTCGGATTCGGCCCGGTCCGGGTAGCCGGACAGGCCGCCCTGCTGGCGCAGCGTGCTGAAGTCCTGGCGCCCGGTGAGGAGCTTGTGCACGTAGGACTGGTGGCCGGTGTCAAAGACGATGCTGTCGCGGGGGGAATCGAAGATCCGGTGCACCGCGATGGTGAGTTCCACGACGCCGAGGTTCGGCCCGAGGTGTCCTCCCGTCTGGGAAACGTTGCCGATCAGGAATTCCCTGACCTCGGCTGCCAGCTGATCCAGCTGCGCCTGGGACAACTTGCTCAGGTCCTGCGGATTCCGGATGGTCTCCAAGATTCCCAACGGCCCCTCCTTGCGGGTAGTAGACATGCCTTTTAACTCTAACGCCTCGGGACCGGGCCGGGTGCCGGAACGCGAAAGCCCCGGTCCGTCAGGGACGGACCGGGGCTTTCACGGCGTGGCGCCGGACTGCCGCTAGTTAGCGGAGATCTGGCGCAGCACGTACTGCAGGATGCCGCCGTTGCGGTAGTAGTCGGCTTCACCCGGGGTATCGATGCGCAGGACCGCATCGAAGGAGGTGGTGGTGCCGTCTTCGGCCGTGGCGGTGACCTTGAGGGTCTTCGGCGTGGTGCCTTCGTTGAGGGCGGTGACGCCCTCAACCGCGAAGGTTTCCGTGCCGGTCAGGCCCAGGCTGGCGGCGTTCTGGCCGGCCGGGTACTGCAGCGGCAGGACTCCCATGCCGATCAGGTTGGAGCGGTGGATGCGCTCGTAGCTCTCGGCGATAACAGCCTTGACCCCCAGGAGCGCGGTGCCCTTGGCGGCCCAGTCACGGGACGAGCCGGAGCCGTACTCCTTGCCGGCCAGGACGACCAGCGGGGTGCCGGCAGCCTGGTAGTTCTGCGCGGCGTCGTACACGTAGGCCTGCGGGCCGTCGGCCTGGGTGAAGTCGCGGGTGAAGCCGCCCTCAACGCCGTCGAGGAGCTGGTTCTTGATCCGGATGTTGGCGAAGGTGCCGCGGATCATGACCTCGTGGTTGCCACGGCGCGAGCCGTAGGAGTTGAAGTCCTTGCGCTCCACGCCGTTGGCCAGCAGGTACTGGCCGGCCGGGGTGTCCGACTTGAAGGAACCGGCCGGGGAGATGTGGTCGGTGGTGACCGAATCGCCGAGCTTGAGCAGCACGCGGGCCCCGGTGATGTCCTGGACCGGCTCAGGCTGCGCCTGCATGCCCTCGAAGTACGGGGGCTTCCGCACGTAGGTGGACTTTTCGTCCCACGCGAAGGTGTCGCCGGCCGGGGTGTCGAGCGCCTTCCAGCGGTCGTCACCCTCGAAGACGCCTTCGTAGCCGCGGGCGAACATGCCCTTGTCGATCGAGGAATCGATAACCTGCTGGACCTCGACCGGGTTCGGCCAGATGTCCTTCAGGAAGACGTCGTTGCCGGCCTCGTCCTGTCCCAGGGCGTCGTTTTCGAAGTCGAAGTCCATAGTGCCGGCCAGGGCGTATGCGATGACCAACGGCGGGGAAGCCAGGTAGTTCATCTTGACGTCCGGGTTGATCCGGCCTTCGAAGTTGCGGTTACCGGAGAGCACGGCGGTGACGGAGAGGTCGTTGGCCTGGATGGCCTCGGAGATCTCGGCGTCGAGCGGACCGGAGTTGCCGATGCAGGTCGCGCAGCCGTAGCCGACGATGTAGAAGCCGAGCTTCTCCAGGTACGGGGTCAGGCCCGACTTGTTGTAGTAGTCGGTGACGACCTTGGACCCGGGGGCCACCGAGGTCTTGACCCAAGGCTTGGAGGTGAGGCCCTTGTCCACGGCGTTGCGGGCCAGCAGTGCGGCTGCCAGCATCACGGACGGGTTGGACGTGTTGGTGCAGGAGGTGATCGAGGCGATCGACACCGCACCGTGGTCCAGCTCGAACTCGCGGCCGTCGGCGGTCTTGACGGCCACCGTCTTGGACGGACGGCCGTTGGGCTTCGGACCGTGCCCGTGCGGCGCCTGCTCGGTGAGGTGGGTCGCCGAGGCGGTGAACGACGGCGAGTCGGACGCCGGGAAGCTTTCGTCGATCGCTTCGTCCAGGCTGCCGTCGGCGAGGTCTTCCTTCACGTAGTTGCGCAGGTCCTCGCGGAACTGGGCCTTGGACTCGGTGAGGATGATGCGGTCCTGCGGGCGCTTCGGGCCGGAGATCGACGGGACAACCGTGGAGAGGTCCAGCTCGAGGTACTCGGAGAACTTGATCTCGCGGGAGGGATCGTGCCAGAGGCCCTGTTCCTTCGCGTAAGACTCCACGAGGGCCACGTTCTCTTCGGACCGGCCGGTGAGGCGCAGGTAGTCAAGGGTGACGTCGTCGATCGGGAACATCGCGGCGGTGGAACCGAATTCGGGGCTCATGTTGCCGATGGTGGCGCGGTTGGCCAGCGGCACAGCCGCAACGCCTTCGCCGTAGAACTCCACGAACTTGCCGACCACGCCATGCTGGCGCAGCTGCTCGGTAATGGTGAGCACGACGTCGGTGGCGGTGGCGCCGGCCGGGATGGAGCCGGTCAGCTTGAAACCGACCACGCGCGGGATCAGCATGGAGACGGGCTGGCCCAGCATGGCCGCCTCGGCTTCGATGCCGCCGACGCCCCAGCCGAGCACGCCCAGGCCGTTGACCATGGTGGTGTGGGAGTCGGTGCCGACGCAGGTGTCCGGGTAGGCACGAAGCGCGCCGTCAACCTCGCGGGTCATCACGGTGCGGGCCAGGTACTCGATGTTGACCTGGTGCACGATGCCGGTTCCCGGCGGGACGACCTTGAAGTCGTCGAACGCGGTCTGGCCCCAACGCAGGAACTGGTACCGCTCGCCATTGCGCTGGTACTCGATCTCCATATTGCGCTCCAGTGCGCCGGAGTTGCCGAAGGCGTCGATCTGGACGGAGTGGTCGATGACCATTTCCGCCGGCGCCAGCGGGTTGACCCGCTTGGGGTCGCCGCCGAGTTCCTTCACGGCCTCACGCATGGTGGCGAGGTCGACAACGCAGGGCACGCCAGTGAAGTCCTGCATGATCACGCGCGCCGGCGTGAACTGGATTTCAGTGTCGGGCTCGGCGTTGGGATCCCAACCGGCCAGTGCTCGGACGTGATCGGCCGTGATGTTGGCGCCGTCCTCGGTCCTCAACAGGTTTTCAAGCAATACCTTGAGGCTGAACGGAAGGTTTTCTGCACCTTCAACGGAGTTCAACCGGAAAATTTCGTATTCGGTACCGGCTACATTAAGTTTGCCTTTTGAACCGAAGCTGTCCACAATGCTCATCGCAGGACTCCTCTCGCAACAGTTTCATCTTTGTCGCGCCGCAGACCCCTTGCTAGTTAGGTCAGCCTAACTAAGACACGAGTCTTGAAAACCGGTTTCTGATAAACCGGCTCCTGAAAACCACTGTCGAAAAAACCCGGGTGGCTACCGCGCGACGTCGGACTACTACCGCCATCCTAGTGGCATCAAGGCCGGGGAGTCAGTAACGCCACAGTCTCCATGTGGTGGGTGTGCGGGTACAGGTCGAAGGCGCGGAGGCCCGCGAGTCCCCAGCCCGCCTGCTGGAAATAGCCCACATCGCGGGCAAAGGACGCCGGATCGCAGGAGACATAGGCGATCGCCCGGGGACCGGCCGCGAGCAGCTGGTTCACCACGGCCTTGCCGGCGCCGGCCCGGGGCGGGTCCAGGACCAGGGCGTCGAAGTTGCGCGGCTTCTGCCGCAGCACCCGCTCCACCTTCCCCTGGACGATCTCTACCTGGGGCGCGCCGTGCAGGTTCTTGCGCGCATCCCGGCTGGTGCCCGGTGCGCCTTCCACGGACAGCACCGAGCCGGTGACCCCGACGGCGTCGGCGAGCGGCGCGGTGAAGAGCCCGGCGCCGGCGTACAGGTCCGCGACCACGGAGCCGGCGGCGAGGTAGCCGCCCTCGTGCAGGAAGCCGGTGACTGCCCCCACCAGGGTCTCCGGCGCGTCGCGGTGGATTTGCCAGAAGCCGGCGCCGGTGACGCGGTACTCGTGCCCGGCCGCGGTCTCCTGCACCCAGGTCCGGCCGCGCAGCTGCGCCACCTCGCCTGTGGCCGGGTCCACCCGCGCCACCGACACGTCGTCGGGCAGCTGGGCCACGACGGCGCTGAGCCGCTTGGCCCGGGTTCCGGCGGCCGGGACCAGGAGTACCAGCGGCCGGGAGCCGTTGGCCGGCGCCGCGACGTCGATCCGTTCAATCCCCTGCAGGTCGATGTCCCAGAGCTTCAAGGCGTTGATGGCTTCGACGGCCAGCGGCATCTCGCGGACCGGGAACACTGCGTCGGAGCGGTAGGCGTGCATGCCGAGCTTGCCTCCGGGTGTCACGGCGAACCCGGCGCGGGTGCGCCACCCGAGGCCAGTCGCCCCGGTGCCGGCGGCCTCCCCCACGGCCTCGACCGTGACGGGCAGGTCGACGCCGGCCAGCCGGCGCAGCTGTTCGGCCAGGACCTCGGACTTGAGGCTGCGCTGGCGCTCCAGCGTAACGTGGCCCAGCTCGGCGCCGCCGACCGGCGGATGGCCGTGGGACCAGGACCGCTGCGAGTCGGCCGTGTGCCAGAAATGGTCCACCCGGTCCGGGGAGGGCTCCAGTACCTCGACGACGTCGGCGCGCCAGAACTTGGCGGACTCGCCGTCGTCCGTGAGCCTGATCCGGACCTTTTCGCCGGGAATGCCGTGGCGGACGAAGATCACCCGACCCTCGTACCGGGCAACGCAGAGGCCGCCGTGGGCGACGGGGCCGACGTCGACGACCAGTTCGGTGCGGGCGGGCGTCGTGGTGTCGGTGGTCATTGGATATCCTGCAGTTTCTTGGCTTCTTCGGACGATTTCAGCTGCCACGGGACGCTTGCCACCATGACGCCGGGCTCGAAGTGCAGCCGGGTCTTGATCCGCAGCGCGGTCTGGTTGTGGACCAACTGCTCCCACCACTTGCCGACGACGTACTCGGGGATGTAGACGACAATCAGGTCGCGCGGCGAGTCGCGCCGCATGTTCTTGATGTATTCCATGATCGGCGTGACCGTCTCGCGGAACGGGCTGGCCAGCACGGTCAGCGGCACCGGGATTTCAAGCTTCTCCCAGTCCGCCAGGGTCTGTTCGGTCTCCTCCGGGCTGATGTCCACCGTGATGGCGTCCAGCCGGGACGGCCGGGAGGCGCGGGCGTAAGCCAGCGCCCGGAGCACGGGCTTGCGGACGTGCGAGACCAGCAGCACGGCGTGCACCCGGGTCGGCAGGGCCCGGGGCGAGGAGTCTTCATCCACGGCCAGTTCCTTGGCCACGTTGTCGTAGTGCGCACGGATGCTCCACATGATCAGGAAGAGGATGAACATGGCCAGCAGCGCGATCCAGGCGCCCTGCTCGAACTTGGTGATCAGCACGATCACCAAGACCAGGCCCGTCATGCCGAAACCGATCGTGTTGATGGTGCGGGATTTGAGCATCCGCAGCTTCGCCGCCGGGTCCTTGGCGAGTTTCAGCTCGCGGCCCCAGTGCCGGATCATGCCCAGCTGGCTCAGCGTGAAGGAGATGAAGACGCCCACGATGTAGAGCTGGATCAGCTTGGTGACGTCGGCGTTGAACGAGATGATCAGCACCAGCGCGCCGGCTGCCAGCGCCAGCACCCCGTTGCTGAACGCGAGCCGGTCGCCGCGGGTGCGGAGCTGGCGGGGCAGGTAGCCGTCCTGGGCGAGGATCGAGCCGAGGACGGGGAAGCCGTTGAAGGCGGTGTTGGAGGCAAACACCAAAATCACGCCGGTGGCTGCGACCACAATGTAGAAGGGGATGGAACCGGCTCCGAAGACGGTCTGGGCGATCTGGCTGATGGCCGGGTTCTGGATGTAGTCCGGGTCCACCGGCTGGCCGTTGAGCAGGAACTCCTTCGCCGGGTCCAGCACGATGTGCACCTTGGTGGCGTTGGCGAGGTAGATGATGCCGGCCAGCATGGACGCTGCGATCACGCCCAGCAACAGCAGCGTGGTGGCCGCGTTCTTGCTCTTGGGCTTCTGGAAGTTCGGCACGCCGTTGCTGATGGCTTCCACGCCGGTGAGGGCGGCCGCGCCGGAGGAGAACGCCCGGAGCAGCAGGAACGCCCCGGTGAGGCCGACCAGCCCGTCGTCGAACCCGGCGGCCGGGACAATCTGGAAGTCGGCCGACGGCGCGTGGCCCAGCTGGCCGGTGGCGGCCTGGAAGATGCCGACGGCGGTCATGCCAAGGATCGAGAACATAAAGATGTAGGTAGGCACCGCGAAGACGCTGCCGGCTTCGCGGATGCCGCGCAGGTTCACCAGCGCCAGGATCACGACGCCGATGGTGGCGATCGCTGCCTGCTGGCCGTGCAGCGAGGGAACGGCGGTAGTGAGGTAGGCCGCGGCCGAGGACATCGACACCGCCACGGTCAGCACGTAGTCCACCAGCAGGGCCGAGGCAACGGTGAGGCCGGCGTACTTGCCCAGGTTTTCGTTGGCGATCTCATAGTCGCCGCCGCCGGAGGGGTAGGCGTGCACGTTCTGGCGGTAGGAGGCCACGACCGTGAGCAGCACCACCATGACGGCGAGGCCCACCCAGGGCGAGAAAGCCACAGCGCTGACGCCGGCCAGGGCCAGGGTCAGCAGGATTTCGTCCGGCGCGTAGGCCACCGAGGAGAGCGCATCGGAGGCGAAAATGGGGAGCGCGATCCGCTTGGGCAACAGGGTGTGGGCCAGACGGTCGTTCCGGAAGGGCCTGCCTACCAGCACCCGCTTCACGGCATTGAAAATTGTCAGCACCAGACAAAGCTAGTCTGATTCGGACGCGATGTCATGACGGCGAAGCCTGCCTGCGGGCGGCCGGGCGGCAGCGCCGCCGCCGGACCGGCTCCGCGGCGCCGTGGCCGGTAGAGTTTACGCAGCAACAGAACCGCAGCAGCACAAGAAGGAAGCTTGAGGAGGCACGTGTGGCGCACTTCGTGATCATGGGTTGTGGCCGTGTCGGGGCAACCCTGGCGCACACACTGGAGGACGCCGGCCATTCGGTCGCGATCATCGACCAGGACGACCGTGCTTTCCGGCGGCTTCGTACCGGGTTCTCCGGCCGCAAGGTCACCGGAGTCGGCTTCGACCGGGAAACCCTGAAGCAGGCCGGGGTCGAGGAAGCCTACGCCTTCGCCGCCGTGTCCAGCGGCGACAACTCCAACATCCTGGCCACCCGGGTGGCCCGCGAGACGTTCCACGTCCCGCACGTCGTTGCACGGATCTACGACCCGGGCCGTGCGGAAATCTACCAGCGCCTCGGCATCCCCACGGTCGCGGCGGTGCGCTGGAGCGCCGACCAGGTGCTCCGCCGGATCCTCCCGGAGCAGCACCTCGCCGGCGACTTCCGCGACCCCTCCGGCCGGCTGGTGCTGGCCGAGGTCGACGTGGACTCCGGCTGGATCGGCCACCCGGTGGCGGCACTGGAGAAGGCCGCGGACATCCGCGTTGCCTACCTCACGCGCTTCGGCGAGGGCATCCTCCCCGGATCCGGAACCCTGTACCAGGACGGCGACACCGTCCACGCCATGCTCAGCGTGGACCGCACCTCCGAGGTCGCCCACATTCTTGCCAAGTCCCCCGCCAAGGAGTCCTAAGTGAAAGTTATCATCGTCGGGGCGGGCAGCGTCGGTTCCTCGATTGCCCGTGAACTGCTGGCCCATAAGCACGAAATCCTGTTGATCGACCTCAAGCCCGAGGTGATCGGCCGCAGCGGGCTGCGCGGCGCGCACTGGCTGGTCGGCGACGCGTGCGAACTCAGCACCCTCAAGGACGCCCGGCTCGAAGACGCCGACGTCGTGGTCTCCGCCACCGGCGACGACAAGGTCAACCTTGTGGTCTCGCTGCTGGCGAAGACGGAATTCGGTGTGGGACGGACCGTGGGCCGGGTCAACAACCCGAAGAACGACTGGATGTTCGACGATTCCTGGGGCGTCGACGTCGCGGTGAACACCCCGCAGCTGATGACCGCGCTGGTGGAAGAGGCCGTGGAGATCGGTGACCTGGTCCGGTTGCTCACCCTGCAGACCGGCGTGTCCTCGCTGGTGGAGTTCACCGTTCCGCATGATTCGCACGTGATCGGCCTGACCGTGGGCGATATCGACTGGCCCGAGGACGCGACGCTGGTGGCGATCCTGCGCGACCAGGCTCCCATCACGCCCAGCCGGGACGACGTGATCGACGGCGGCGATGAGCTGTTCTTCGTCACCACCATCGCGGCCGAGGACGGGCTGCGGGCCCTGCTCTCGGCCCCGGAATCGGGCGTCGAGGCAGCTGCCGGAGCCGCGGGCGCCGGTCAGCACCCGGTGACCGCGGACTCACATGGCCGCGAGACTCAGTCCGCCGCCGACGACGGATTCGACGGCTGATCCGCCCAACTGGCTCGCAGTTGTTGTCGTTTTGACCCCTCAAAACGACAACAACTGCGAGTTAGTTGGCTTCGGCCGGCTCTTCGACCGGGGCCGGCGCGGGGCGGGTGAGCAACCAGGCCACCCACATGCCGAGGATGTACAGCGGTGCACCCATGATGAGCCGGGTGGTCGCGAGGCCTGCGAGGCCCTGCTCCCCCATCAGGTACAGCGGGACCTGCACCAGCAGGCGCAGGGCCAGGACCGAGATGATCACCCAGGTACCAATCCGGTAGGCCTTGACCCGGGCCGGGTGCTTGCGCCAGTCCAGCCCCTCGTTCCGAATGAAGCCGAACAGGAGCCCGGCGAAAGGCCAGCGCACCGCAATGGAGATGACCATGGCAACGATGTAGCCGAGGTTGGTGAAGAACCCCAGGACGTAGAAGTCCTCAGCCTTGCCGGTCGAGTTCGCCAGCCAGGCGGACAGCCCGACGCCGACGATTCCGGCCAGCGCCTGCGTCAGCGGCTTGCGCTGGACCAGCCGAGCGACGGTGAACGCCGCGGCCACCGCCAGGGCAGCGATCAGGGCCAAGGGAAGTTCGCGGGTCACGGTGAAGGCGACCAGGAAGACCAGGCCGGGAAGGATGCTTTCCGCGATGCCCTGGACACCGCCGGCGCTCTTGAGCACGTCGATGTTGCCGTCGCTGGTGCGGTGCAGGCCTGCCTTGGCTGCGTAGCCTTCGGCGAGCTGGGCCACCGACGGTTGCGCGGGTCCGGGCTGCCGGTCCTCGGGCGTGCTCATTGGTCCTCCTGGCGGGAGAGTATCTCGTAACGCGGATTGAACATGGTGGGCAGCCCGTCCCGAACGGTGACCATTCCCTCGAGCCGTAGCTCCAAGCCAGCCTTCACGCCCGGGATGCGGCGCCGCCCCAGCCAAACCACGCGGAGCCGGTCGGCGGCCACGAAGGGCCGCTTTCGCCGGACGCCGGGCTGGGCGACGGGGCCGGCCTGGCCAGCGTGGGCAGCAGCAGCTGCCGCCCGGGTCTTGGGCTGCGGGGAGTCGTGGTCGGTGATGATGGCTGTAAAGGCTGCCACTTCGCTCGCCGGGGCGTAGGTCACGGATTCAATGAAGCCGCGGCAGAGCACACGTCCGCGCTCGGGCAACCCCCGCACCGGGACAGCGGCGGCAGCTTTCTTGCCGGCGGCATCAACCAATCTGGGTAATCTCCGGTCCGCGCTCGGGCTGTTCGAACTCAGGGGCACCCTGCGGGGCCGCGACGCCGGTGTCCCGGGGCAGGCGGAGCTGCAGCAGCTCGCGCGGCGGCATGGGGCTCTCGCCCCGCACTACGACGATCTGCCGGAACAGCTCTTCGAGCCCGGCTGCGGCGGAGCGGTCCAGTGCGGCCTCGCCGCCGAGGACACCGCGGAGGAACCAGCGGGGGCCGTCGACGCCGATGAACCGGGCGACGCGGTAGCCGTCGCTGCCGTCGCCGGCAGGCAGCTTGGCGACGAGTTCGATGCCGAAGTGGCCCTCAATCTCGTCGACCTGGCCACCCTGGCTGCCCACGGACTGGCCGATCTGCTCACGGATCTCGTCCCAGAGGCCCTCGGACCGGGGAGCGGCAAACGCCTGCAGCTGCAGGCTCGAGCCTTCCAGGTCCATGGTGACGGCCACGACGCGCTGGGTGGCTTCTTCGACCTCGAGGCGGAGCTGCAGGCCCTCGCGCGGGGCGATCAACAGGGCGCCGAGGTCGACGTAGCCCTCCTGGCTCTCGATTTCCGAGACGTCGTGGGGACCGGCACTGCGCAGGGCGCTGTCCGCGCCCCCGGCGGGTGCGCCGGCTTCAGCTGCGGCGTCCTCCCGGGCGTCGCCGGTGTCCGTCAACTGCTCCTGCTTGGCTTTCCTGCCACGCCCAAAAACCATGGGGTTGTCTCCTTAGTTGTGATCCTGCGCGGGGCTCTGGGCCACCGCACAGGGAACAGATGCATCAATCGGGCGGGGTCAGGCCCCGGGGGCGCCGAAACCGCCGGTGGAACCGAAGCCGCCGCCGCCGCGGACCGAGTCACTGAGCTCCTGGACGGGCACGAATTCCGCGTGCTCCACGCGCTGGATGACCATTTGTGCAATTCTATCGCCGCGCCGCAGTTCAATCGCCTCGTCGCGGTCAGTATTCAGCAGCGTCACGGCAATCTCCCCGCGGTAGCCCGCATCCACGGTGCCAGGCGCGTTCACCACGGTCAGGCCGTGTTTGGTGGCGAGGCCGGAACGGGGGTGGATCAGGGCGACAAAGCCGTCCGGCAGGGCGATGGACACGCCCGTGGGCACCAGCCGCCGCTCCCCCGGCTGGAGGACGACGTCCTCGCGGGAACGCAGGTCGGCCCCGGCGTCGCCCGGGTGGGCGTACGACGGCGGCTGCAGGCCGTCGTCGAGCATTTTGAGCTGCACCGTCAGGGTGGGGGCTCCAAAGCCTTGGAGGTCGCGGGCTGCGGGGTCTGCCGCCGGGGTGGTCACGGCAGTGGTTTCTTCAGTCACAGTTCCCCACTGTAACGCCCGCGGGGAAGTTAGTCCTACCGCGCCGCCGCCCCTGCTGGGCGCGGGCGCCGGCCGCCGGGCCCAAGGTGAAATGGCCCGGGAAAAGTGGAAAGCTGGGCTCATGCCCGAATCCAGTGCAGCCGTGCCTGCCTCCAACAGCACCCCCAATGACGCCGTCGTCCTGTTCAGCGAGAAACTCTGGCCGAACTTCTGGATCTGGCTGGTGGCTGCCGGGCTGGCCGCGGCCGGCATCCTGGTATTCGCGCCCATCAGCATTGCCGCCGGCATCACCGCGGCCGTAGTGCTTTTCACGATCCTGGCCGTGTTGCTGGTGCTGTCCACGCCGTCCATCTCGGTGACGGCGGCAACGCTGCGCGTGGGCCGGGCAACGATTGAACGCCGCTTCATCGGCGAGACCACGGCCTTCCGCGGCGCAGAGGCGACGGCGGAGCGAGGAACCCGGCTCAACGGGCTCGCATTTATGTGCATCCGCGGCTGGATCGACCCGGTGGTCCGCATCGAGATCACCGATCCCTCGGACCGCACGCCGTATTGGCTGGCGTCCACGCGGCACCCGGACGAGCTCGTCGCAGCCCTATCCCGCTAACTCCACCGCTACTCCCCCGCTGACGCCGGGCTGACACCGGTGCCGGGCCGGTACGTGCCGGAAGCCTTTAGCCCTCGCAATCCTTGCAGTACTTCAAGCCGTCCTTTTCGCGGGCGATCTGCGAACGGTGGCGGACAAGGAAGCAGGAGGCACAGGTGAATTCGTCTGCCTGGGCGGGCAGCACCCGGACCAGCAGTTCCTCTCCGGACAGGTCGGCGCCCGGGAGTTCGTAACCCTCGGCGAGGTCGGTTTCGTCTTCATCAACCACCGCGGAAGGCTTGTCCGTACGCCGCGACTTCAGCTCCTCGATGGAGTCCTCGTTGAGGTCCTCCTCAGTCTTGCGCGGCGCATCGTAGTCTGTCGCCATTAGTTGTTGCTCACACTCCGCATTCGTCGGGTTGGTAGGCCTCCGCCGTGCCGGTAGGGCGGGTAGCCCCGGCCGGTCCGGGTTCAGTTCACCGGTGTCAACGCCGGGCAATCGCTTTTTGTGCCCGATGTCGGGTCATTTTTGCTCAAACCCCTGCCGAACACCAGAGGCCAGTGGTCGCGGGGCAGATCCGTCGGCTCCGGGGGCGTCCAAACCGGCGGAAAGTCGCGGAAAATCACGGCGCGCCCTCCCTCCTAACCCGAATTGGGACCCAACGGTGGCAGAGTTTCGAATGTTAGTAATGCCAGGGTGGAGGATTTGTATGCAGGATCTACGGCTTGTAGGCGTCCACGACGACGGGGAGCATCTCCTGGTCAGTGGCACCGGCGGCGAGATGTTCCAGCTGCCGATCGATGAGGCTCTTCGGGCGGCTCTGAGCCGGACGCCGGCGAAGGCTGCTTCCGGCGTGGGCTCGGAGCCCATTGCCATGTCCCCTCGCGATATCCAGGCCAGAATCCGCAGCGGTGCCACCGCCGCGGACGTTGCCGCTCTTTCCGGCATTCCACTGGCCAAGGTGCAGCGCTACGAGGGCCCGGTGCTGGCTGAGCGCGAGTATGTTGCCCAGCAGGCCCGCAAAATCGAGGTGGCTTCTCCCTCCGCCGGCCACGACAGCTACCGCTCCTTCTTTGGCGACCAGCCGGCGACCCTGGACGACATGGTCGTGCACCGGCTGCGGGCCCACGGGATCGAGCCTTCATCCGTGGAGTGGGATTCCTGGCGCCGCCCGGACGGCAGCTGGAACGTGGTGGCCCGCTTCGAGGCCAAGCCCGGCGCCCACGCTGCCATCGGTGAAGAGCCGCCGGCCATGTGGACCTTCAGCCCGTCGCGCAAGTCGCTGCAGAACGCCAACCGCTGGGCCCAGCAGCTCAGCGAGCTCGAGCCGATGGACGGCCCAGTCCCCGCGCGCCGCCTCTCGGCAGTTTCTGACCGGCCCTTCGATTTTGAAACCGATGCGGAAGCCGCGGCCCGCAGTGCCACGGCGCAGCTCAGCGTCGTCCCGCAGGATGGCGGCCAGCACCACGGCGGCCAGCAGGAGAAGGATGCCGACGGGCTCCTGGACATGCTCCGTTCCCGCCGCGGGCAGCGCCTCGGCCTGGACGAAGACGCCGATGACGCCCTGGCACTGCTGCTGACCAACGGTGTGCCCGCCGCCCACCCGCGGCCGTCCGAGGTTCCACCGCTAGATGAGGCCGGGGAAGACGCCGAGGCCGAACCGGACGGGGAGTCCGCAGCGACGGAAGCCGAAGAGGAGCCGGCGGCGTCGGCCGAACCTCGATCAGTGCCGGGCCCGGACACGGTCCCGGATGCCTTTGCCCGACGCCGTGATGCCCGGCCGTCAATGCTCTCCCGCCTCACCCTGGCACCCCGCCACCAGGACACTGACGACGACGACGCGCTGAAGCTGCACGACGGGGTCAGCACGGAGACCCGCGAGATCACCATCGCGGCGTCGCAGCTGCGCCCGGTCCGGACCGGACCGACCTCCAGCCCCGGGCTGGACGAATTGCTGGGCGGCGGACCGTCGCGTCGCCCGCAGAACGATTCTTCCGCGGCATCCCGCCCCGAGTCATCCCGGGGCGAAACGTCCCGGACCGATCCCAGCCGCACCGAAGCGTCCCGGAGCGAGCGGGAGCCGGAGACGCCGGAACGCCAGCCCTCCAAGCCGAAGCGTTCGAGTGTGCCCAGCTGGGATGAAATCGTCTTCGGCACCCGCAGCGACTAGCCACCAACGCCTCGGCACCGCCGAGGGCTCGCCGGGAACCGGATTAGCGGCGTGCAGTTTTCTTGCCGGCGTTTCCCGTGCCCTTGGCTGAGCCCCGTTTTCCTTCCGCGGTGAAGCAGAGCAGCGGGACCTCGCGTTCGGCCTTGGTCAGCGAGCCGTGCTGGCCAACCACTTCAAGCGCCCTGGCCGGAACCCGGCGGGTGTCGTAGAACGCCAGCGCGTCGCGGGCGGCAATCATGACATCACCGATCCGTGCTCCGACCGGTCCGCGGACCTCGCCGAACAGTCCCGCCGCCACGGCTTCTTCCCGGGTGAAGGCCCAGATCCGGTCGCCGAAGCGGGACCGCCAGGCATCCAACAGCCGCAGCCGGCCGGCGTCGTCGGCCCCGTCCTCCAGGTAGAGATGGACCATGCGCGGCTCCCCCGCCGTGTGCCGGACGCCGGCGATGAGCTCCGGCTCTGCGGAGTAGTCGATCCGCTGGGATTCCGGGACGTCCAGCATGCCGTGATCCGCTGTGACGAGCACGGTGGTGCCGGCAGGGAGGGTGGCATTGAGCCGGCGGACGGTCGCATCGAGCTCTTCGAGCTGGTGTTCCCACTGCGGGGACTGGCAGCCGTAGCGGTGCCCGGCCTTGTCCAGGTCATGGACGTAGAAGTACATCAGCGAGCTGTCTGCGCCGGCCATGGCTTCCGCGGCGGCCGCGGTTCGGGCGTGTGACGTGGTTCCGGCCACGAAGCGTCCGCCCCGGAGCGCGGCCCGGGTCATCGCGGAGTCGCTGAACCGTGGCAGGGCCACGGTGCTGACGTCCACATGCCCGGCGGCCCGCTCGAAGACGGTAGGCAGCGGCTGCCACTGCTGGGGATCGACGCCGTCGTCCCAGTTGCCCAGCATGTTGACCACCCGGTCCTGGTCCGGGTCCAGGACGTCGTAGCCGACCATCCCGTGCTGCCCGGCAGGCAGCCCGGTCCCGAAGCTGGCCAGCGACGCGGCCGTGGTGGACGGAAAAGCCGCGTCGAGCCACACCGGCACGGCGCCTTGTCCCGCCTGCAGCACCGAACGCAGGAACGGAGTGTGGGCGGTCTTCTGCTTGAGCAGCTGCCGGCCCAGGCCGTCTGCGAGGACGATGCAGACGTGCTTGGCCGCCGGGAGGTTCAGCCGGTTCTGGAAGCCGGGGACGCCGAGGCTGGCCGCTGCACTACTGAGCACCTCGGCGATGGAACGCTCCCCGTACGCCGGTGCGGCGGGCATCCCGGATGGGCCCCCGGGAGTTTGGACGGGCGCCTGCGAAGGCGGCAGCGGGGACCCGGAGGCGCGGACCGGCACCATCTCAGCGCTGGTGGCCGCGGCTGAGGCGGTTTCCGAAGACACCGGCGCGGGTACGCTGCGGGAGCGAAGAGACGCCGTGCGGGGCGGGGGCGGTGGTCCCGGTGTTCACGGCACGGAGCGCGCGGGCGAAGAGCTTGGCGTCCTGGACGGCCTGCAGGCCGTCGGCTTCGGCGCTGATCCGCAGGACGATGTCCTCCTGCGCGATCGTGCCGCTGTAGCCGTGGTCTGCCTCGCACTGCGGGTCACCGCAGCTGGCCGGCCCCATGTCCAGGCGCTGGCCGCCGGACCAGGCGATCGAAAGGGTCAGCTCCCGGACCGGATCCGAAGGCTTGTAGTCCTGCGGCTGGGCATAAACGTAGCTGAGCACCACGGAGCGGATCTGGGTCACCGGCACGGACTCGGTGGAGACCTGGGCGACAATCTGCTCGCCGGCTTCGTCGAGCTGCTGGTCGTCCACATGGGTGATCACCAGCATGTCTTCGGTCAGCACGAGGACGGTGATGTGCCGGCGCACTTCGGCCCGATCGAAGTGGGTTTCGAGGTGCACCAGGTGGGCCACGCAGTCCCGGCCGTCCAAGGCGTCCGCGACGACGTCGGCCACCAGGCGGGGGTAGAAACCAGCCTGCTGGAGTGCCGCTTCCAAGCTCTGGCCCTGCGCGCTGTGGTCGTGCAGGCCGGGGTGCGGGGAGCCGTGGCGGCCGGAGACGGACGCGTGGGGCTGGGATGCTGGAGGCTGGGAGCTCATGGCTTCCATTTTCACAGATCGGCTGGGGACTTGCTAACTGCGCCGGCTAACTGCACTGGCTAACTGCGCTGCCTAACTGCACCGCCTAATTGCACTGCCTAACTGCGCATGGCGCGCCGGGCGGTGTCCGTGCGCTGGGCGGCGTTGGCAATCCGGACGTCGGCGGCCAGGATCACGGCGCCGTCGGGTCCGGCCAGGACCGGGTTGAACTCCACCAGCGCGATCTCCGGGTGGTTGTCCTTGAGCCGGGTCAGCCGGGCTGCGAGGTCCTCGAGCGCGGCCGCGTCGACGGCGGGGAGGCCTTGATAGCCGAAGAGTTTGCGCGACGCGCGGGGTGCGCGGATGAAGTCGTGCACGTCGGAGCCGGAGAGTGGCGGAACCCGGTGCGCCCAGTCATCGAGCAGATTGACGGCGTCGCCCGCCAGCCCGAAGGACACCACCGGTCCCAGCAGCGGATCTTCAATGGCGCGGAAGGTGCAGGCCTGCCCCACCGGGGCCATCGACTGCACCTCGAGGGAGGGCGAACCATAGCGCTGCAGCGACTTGCGCATCTGGGCGATGTTCCGGCGCAGCGAGTCGGCGTCCTGGATGTCCAGGCGGACGCCGCCAAGGTCAAGGCGGTGCCGCAGCGCCGGGTCCGTGGTCTTCAGCGCGACCGGCCAGCCGAGCCGTTCCGCCGCTGCGACGGCGTCCTCTTCCGTCTCGAATCCTTCCGAGGGCAGCACCCGGATGCCGTAGCGGCCCAGCAGTTTCGCGGCCGAGGCAGGATCCAGCCGCACCAGCTGCTCGCCGCCCACGGGCCGGAGCAGTTCCTCCAAGTCTTCGTGCGCGCCCTCCGGGTCGCAGCCCTCGGGCTCCACGAACAATCCCTGGTCGCGGACCACCCACTGGGCGTAGCGCACCACCGCGGCGAGGGCGGCGACGGCGGCCCCCGGGTTTGAGTAGCAAGGCACCCCAGCGGCCGGTTCGGGGGCGGTACCTTCCCGGGCATTCGCGGCTGCCGCGGCTTCGTCGGCGGCGCCGACCATGCCCTCGACGTAGATGGACGGGTCGAGGAGGCCGGTGAACGCAG
The DNA here is from genome assembly GCF_056398965.1 of Arthrobacter sp. 01T414. Taxonomy (NCBI): domain Bacteria; kingdom Bacillati; phylum Actinomycetota; class Actinomycetes; order Micrococcales; family Micrococcaceae; genus Arthrobacter; species Arthrobacter sp. 01T414. The sequence continues at coordinate 625,344 of NZ_JBFTQK010000002.1, forward strand.
CCACCACCGGCTTGCCGGCGGCCGCCGAACACTCGGCCAGCACGGCACCGATCTTTTCGACCGTCAGCCCGCGGGCCGGCAGCAGTGCCACCACGACGGCGTGCACCGAGTCAATGGTCAGCGTCTCCTGCAGGCTGCGGCGCAGTGCAGGCAGCGCCCGGGACATGCCGGCGTCCAGATCGACGTCGGCGACGACGCGCTCGACGCCGAGGCCGGCGGCCGCGGCCCTGTCCGCCACCACCTTGCCGAGCGCGCTCGAGTTGCTGAAGACGGCGATGCCGGGCCCCTTTGGCAGCGGCTGGCTGGAGACAATTTGGGCGACGTCCATCAGCTCTTCAATCGTCTCCACCCGGATCACCCCGGCCTGGCGCATCATGGCGTCCAGCGCCTCGGCGGGCGCTTGCGTGGTGCGGACGGCGTGGCCGGGCGGCAGGTTCAGGCCCATGGCATCGGATTTGGCCACGATCACCGGCTTCGTCCGGGCCAGCCGCCGGGCCAGCCGGGAGAACTTGCGCGGGTTGCCGATGGATTCGAGATAGAGCCCGACGGCGGTGGTGTCGGCGTCGTCCTCCCAGAACTGCATCATGTCGTTGCCGGACACATCGGCACGGTTCCCGGCAGAGAGGAACGTGGAGATGCCCACCCGGCGGCGGCTGGAGGCGGCGTAGAGCGAGACGCCGATCGCCGCGGACTGGCTAAACAGGCCAAGGCCTCCGCGGCGCGCCAGCGAGGGCGCCATCGAGGCGTTGAGGGACACGGCGGGGTTGGTGTTGACGATGCCCAGTGAAGCCGGGCCGATCACGCGCATGCCGTTGGCACGGGCCTGCCGGACCAGGTCGCGCTGGCGGGCGAGGCCGCGTTCGCCGTCGTCCGCGTAGCCGGCGGTGGCCACCACGATTCCCTTGACGCCGGCTTCGCCGCATTCCTGGACGACCTTGGGCACCTCATCGTACGGAACGGCGATGATGGCGAGCTTGACCGGGCCGGGAACCTCGGAGAGCTTCGCGAAGGACAGCATCCCGGCCAGTTCGAGGGCTTCGGGGTTGATCGCGTAGACCGGGCCGGTGAAGCCGCCTTCGATGATGTGCTCCAGCAGCTGGTAGCCGACGGTTCCCCATTTGCGGCTGGCCCCGATGACGGCCACGGAGGAAGGGGCGAGCAGTTCCTGGATGCTGCGGGCCTCGGCGCGGTGTTCGCGCGATTCCATCACGGCCCGGGACTTGTCCGTGGGGTCGATGTTGAACTCAAGGCTCACGACGCCGTCGTCGAAGTGCCGTTTGACGTCGTAGCCGGCGTCGGAGAAGACCATCAGCATTTTGCGGTTCTCCGGCAGCACCTCGGCGCTGAACTTGCGGATCCCGTTTTCCCTGGCTGCGGCGGCGAGGTGTTCGAGCAGGATCGAGCCGATGCCGCGGCCCTGGTGCGCGTCCGCGATGTTGAAGGCCACCTCCGCCTCTTCAGGGTCATCGAGCCGGTCGTAACGGCCGATGCCCATGATTTCGCCGCCGATAGTGATGACCAGGGCCACCCGGTCCTTGTAATCGACCTCGGTGAAGCGTTTGAGCTCCTTGGCGGAAAGCTTGGACTTGAACGCGAAGAAGCGCATGTAGATCGACTTCTGCGACTGGCCCACGTGGAAGGCCTGCACCGCGTCGGAGTCCGCGGGGTGGATGGGGCGCAGGTGCGCCGTGCCGCCGTCGCGCAGCACGACATCGGCTTCCCAATGTTCCGGATATACGCCTTCCACGGGCTGATCCACCATAGGCTTAGCCTAGCCATAAACTTGCGCAGTACCCGTTTAGTACCCCCGTAGAAGGACCCACCAGCCTCATGGCACGCCGCCAAACCACGCCCCCGGCAGGGGAAGCCCCGGACTTCACCGAGAACATCGTCGATATTGACGTCACTTCCGAAATGGAAGGCTCGTTCCTGGAGTACGCCTATTCGGTCATCTACTCCCGGGCCCTGCCCGACGCCCGCGACGGTCTCAAACCCGTCCAGCGGCGCATTCTGTACATGATGAGCGAGATGGGCCTGCGCCCGGACCGCGGCCACGTCAAGAGTGCCCGGGTGGTGGGCGAAGTGATGGGCAAGCTGCACCCGCACGGCGACACGGCGATCTACGACGCCATGGTCCGGATGGCGCAGGACTTCTCCCTGCGGCTGCCGCTGATTGACGGTCACGGCAACTTCGGCTCGCTCGACGACGGCCCGGCCGCCCCGCGCTACACCGAGGCCCGGCTGGCGGCGGCGGCGCTGACCATGACGGACCACCTCGACGAGGACGTGGTGGACTTCGTCCCGAACTACGACAACCAGCTGACCCAGCCGGATGTGCTTCCGGCTGCGTTCCCGAACCTGCTGGTCAACGGCGCCACCGGCATCGCCGTCGGCATGGCCACCAACATGGCCCCGCACAACCTGGGCGAAGTGGTGGCGGCGGCGCGGCACCTGATTGCGAACCCGGACGCCACGCTCGAAGACATCATGAAGTTCGTCCCCGGCCCGGACCTGCCCACCGGCGGCCGGATCGTGGGCTTGGACGGCATCCGCGACGCCTACGCCACCGGCCGCGGCTCCTTCAAGACCCGGGCCAAGGTCGACGTCGAGCAGCTCTCGGCACGCCGCACCGGCCTGGTGGTCACGGAACTGCCGTACATGGTGGGCCCGGAAAAGGTGATCGAGAAGATCAAGGACGCGGTCAACGGCAAGAAGCTGACCGGGATCAGCGACATCGTCGACCTCACCGACCGCAAGCACGGCCTGCGGCTCGTGATCGAGCTGAAGAACGGCTTCAACCCCAACGCCGTCCTGCAGCAGCTCTACCGCTTTACGCCCATGGAAGACTCCTTCGGGATCAACAACGTCACCCTGGTTGACGGCCAGCCGCAGACCCTGGGCCTGCTGGAGCTGCTCACCGTCTACGTGAACCACCGGATCAACGTCGTGCGCCGGCGCACCGCGTTCCGGCTGGCCAAGAAGAAGGACCGCCTGCACCTGGTGGAGGGCCTGCTGGTCGCGATCGTCGACATCGACGAGGTCATCCAGATCATCCGGTCCTCCGACGAGGCCGCCGCGGCCCGTACCCGGTTGATGTCCATCTACGACCTGTCCGAAATCCAGGCCAACTACATCCTGGAACTGCGGCTCCGGCAACTGACCAAGTACTCCCGGATCGAACTGGAAAAGGAACAGGACGAACTGCGCCGGGAGATCGCCGAGCTGCAGGCCATCCTGGACTCCCCCGAGCTGCTGCGCGGGCTGGTGTCCGACGAACTCGGCGAACTTGCGGACAAGTACGGCACCCCGCGCCGGACGGTGCTGCTCGAATCCGAGGCCGTCTCCCCCACGGTCGCCGCCGCCCTCGCGGCCGCGCCCGGCGCCAAGGGCAAGGCCGCCCCGCTGGCCCTGGAGATCGCGGACGACCCCTGCTGGGCCATCCTCACGGCGTCCGGCCAGATCGCCCGCACGGCCAACCAGGACAGCCTTGCCGAATCCGGTCCGCGGACCAAGCACGACGTGTTCCGCTCGGTGGTCAAGACCTCGGCGCGCGGCGAGATCGCCGCGGTGACCTCCCTGGGCCGCATGCTCCGGCTCCAGGTGATGGACATGCCGGTGCTTCCGCCCACTTCCGGAACCCCGAACATGGCCGGCGGGGTCCCGGCCAAGGACTTCATCACCCTGCTCAAGGGCGAATCCCTCGTGGCCTTCGCGCCGCTGGATCAGGTCTTGGCGATCGGCACCGCGCAGGGCGTGGTCAAACGCGTCCAGCCGGACTACCCGCTGAACCGCGAGGACTGGGAAGTGATCTCCCTCAAGGACAAGGACACCGTGGTGGGCGTCGAGCCTGCCGCTGCGGACGACGTCGAACTGGTCTTCATCACGCGCCAGGCCCAGCTGCTGCACTTCAGCGCCTCCGCCGTCCGTCCGCAGGGGCGCACCGCGGGCGGCATGGCCGGGATCAAGCTGGCTGCCGGGGACCGGGTGCTGCACTTCGGCACGGCGCGCTCGAACGACGACGCCGCCGTGGTGGTCACCATCGCCGGCACTGAGGGCGCACTGCCCGGGACGGCGCCGGGCGCGGCCAAGGTGACGGCGCTGGCCGAATATCCGGCCAAGGGCCGCGGTACGGCCGGCGTCCGCGCCCACCGTTTCCTCAAGGGCGAGGACACCCTGCTGCTCGCCTGGGCCGGCCATGGCCCGGCGAAGGCATCCTCGCTGGCCGGCGTGGCGCGCTCGCTCCCGGGCGAACACGGCCGCCGCGACGGTTCCGGCATCCCGCTGTCCCAGGCCGTCGACGCGATCGGGCCGAGCATGGCCTGGACCGCGGAGGACGCTGCGGCGGAAGGGTAGGCGCTGCGGGGTGGGCGGTGCTCGGGGGCGGTGCTCGAACCGATTCCGCCCATTCGCCTAATATGGCCGCTACGACGCCCGGGTTAGCGGCCACCTGTGGCGATCCGCCGGGGTGGAGCCTCAAAATTCCACGGCGCGGGGAGCCGAGTCCGCCCTTTCGCCACATATGGCCGCTATGAGGCCCGGCGCGGGGAACTGAGTCCGCCGATTCGCCAAAAAGGGCCGCTATGAGCCCGGGTTAGCGGCCATCTGTGGCGAACCGCCGGGGTGGAGTCGCTGGCATACTCGGCGCGCAAAACCATCGGCGCCAATTCACCACCCATGACCGCAATGAGGCCGACTCGGGGCACCGAGCCGCCCATTCGCCACTTATGGCCGCTAGGAGGCCCGAATTAGCGGCCATCTGTGGCGAACCGCCGGGGTGGAGTCACGGGCGTTACTTAGAGCGGGGCACCGAGCCGCCCATTCGCCACAAATGGCCGCAGTGAGGCGTGACTTAGCGGCCACCTGTGGCGAACCGCCGGCTTGGCTCATGGACGAACCCCGACGCGGCGAACCCGCGGCAACCCCGGAACGAACCCAGACCAGCCCGCCGCCGCTACATCCCCGAGTTGAGGTTCAGGATGTTGCCCTCGCTGTCCAGGAACCACGCTGCGGAACTTCCGTCCGGCAGCGTGGCAATGCCGTCTTCGGTCTTCAGGCCCGGGAAGTCGTAGTCCTCGAAGACCACCCCTGCCCCGCGGAGCTCGGCGACCGCGGCCCGGACGTCGGGAACCATCCAGCCCATCTGGGTATTTTTGGCCGATCCGGCGTTGGGCGTCTGGTACAGCATGAACTTGCTGCCGGCGCCGCACGTGTATTGCAGGTTGTCCTCGGCACCCGGATTATCCGGTTCGAGTCCGAGCTTGTCGCGGTAGAAATCGCGCGCGCGGGCGAGGTCCGCGGCCGGCAACACGGCGCCGACCGGTTGGTCTTTGAGCATGGCACATCCCTTTCCAGGCCCTTCCCCCGGAACGCATACTACTCCTTCGCCTAGACTGCTCCCATGCCTATCGTGCCCGATCAAAAAGACTGGACCTGGGTGCTCTCACGGCCCTGCCCCGAGTGTGGTTTCGACGCCTCCGCCTGCACCCCGGCGACGGCGCCCGGGAAACTGGCCAGCATGCTGCCGCGCTGGCGCTCCGTGCTTCGACGCCCCGATGCCGCCGTCCGCCCGGACGAGGACACCTGGTCGGCCCTGGAGTACGCCTGCCACGTCCGGGACGTGTTCACGCTGTTCGACCACCGGCTCGACCTCATGCTCACCGAGGACGACGCCCGCTACGAGGACTGGGACCAGGACCAGACCGCCCTGGAACAGGACTACGCCGGCGCCGACCCCGCCGAGGTAAGCACCGCCCTGACAGCCGAGGGTGAACAGATCGCCGCGTCCTTTGGCCGGGTGCCGGAGCAGGACTGGGGCCGGAGAGGAACGCGCAGCAACGGGTCGGAGTTCACCGTGCTGACCTTCGCGCAGTACTTCATGCACGACGTCGTACACCACCTCCACGACGTGGATGGATAGCGTGTGGACGGATAGCCGGCGAAGGCAGGACGGATAGCTGGCCCGCTACAGCTCCTTGTCCCAGGCCAGACTGCGGTTGACCGCGACGTATCCCATCTTGGTGTAAAGCGCCAGGGCTCCGGTGGGATTCTCCGAGTCGACGTCGAGCGAAGCTTTATCCATTCCTGCGGCGGCGAACCGGCGCATGGCGTCGGCAAGCAGCGCCTTGGCGATGCCCCGGCCACGGAACTCCCGGGGCACCCCCAGCAGGTCGGTATACCCTTCCTTGAAGCCGCGGTCTGCTGCGTTGTCTGCGTCGTGGCTGGCGATCTGGTAGCCGGCCACCTTGCCGCTGGACTTCTCGACGACGACGCCGCTCAGGTCCGGCCGTGCCTGCGGATCGTTCACCACGAATCCCCAGGCCTCCTCATCGCGGGGTTCGCTGCCCCAGTGGTCCCGAAAGGCGTCGTTGTGGGCCAGCCTCACGGCCTCGTGCAGGGCCGGCCCGAAGCCCACGAGCTCCAGCCCGTCGTCCAACTCCGGCTCGGGGAAGGCCTGGTCCAGCGGCCGGTGCATCTCGTTGTAGTAGCGGACAACCCGGTAGCCGCGGCCCTCGAAGAGTGCGGCCTGGTGGGTGTGCTGCTCTTCCGTGTAGACGCGCAGCCGCGGCCCGGCAGAGCCTCCATCGTCGGCGAACCGATGCAGGGTCCGGGCCTCCAGCCAGCCCAGGAGCCCGGTTCCGACGCCGCTGTGCTGCCAGTCGGGGTCCACGCAGCCGAATCCGACGGCCTTGTTCCCGTCGGGGTTCTTGGTGATCCTGGCATAGGCGCGTGCGACTCCGTGTCGGTCGAAGCCGAGGACGCTGTTGTCGCCCACCGGGTTGGTCCGGGACTCGAGGAGCTGGGCCAGGTCTTCGCGCCGCTCAAACCAGACTGGCCGCTCCACGGCGGCTGTCCGGGCGATCAGGGCGGCCCAGTCCTCCAGCTCGGCGCTGCCGGCCGGCCGCCAGTCCAGGCGGGGGTCGAGGCTAGCCTCCGGTCCGCTGTGTCCAGTCATGGCTACAGGCTAACGGCGGTCCTACCCCCGCGCCAGCACCGGTTCGGCCTGCGACGCTGCACGGTCCAAGCCATTGGGAGGGGAAGCCATTTTCCGCGCCGTCGTCAGGGTTATGAACCTGGACTGACAGCGATACGGACCTGCTCATAGCGTTCAAGCAGGGCCCGTTTTTCGGCGCTGCTGTATTCGTGGTGTTCGATGCTCTCCCGAAGTTCCGTGAGCCGGGTTTCGAGGGCGGCGCGCCGGGCACCCCGGCGGTCGCACCAGCTGACTTCTTCGAAGAGCGCCAGCAGCCGGTTTCCAACGTCGGCGTCCTGCATGCCGTAGTGCCGGATCTGCGAAACGGCAAGGGAGAGGTAATGGTCAAAGCCGGGCCTGGCGAGGATGGCACGGATTACGCCGTCGTCGTCGTTCGCGGCATCGTCGCGCAGTTCCCGGCCGGCCAGCACGCACAGCAGGCCGGAGAGGTGGCCTATGACGTGCACAGCCGTCGTCGGGTCGTTCGTCCCGGGCGACAGGGCACGGGCACCGACGTCGGCCAACTGACGGAAGCCGAAGGCGGGATCCTGATCGTTCGTGCGCTCAAAGCCTATGGTCACTGCGTCGCCAAGTCGCCGGGTGAGGTCCTCGAGCTCGGCAGCCGTGAACTCTTCGCGCTCCCCTGCCGCCCAGACGGTGGCAAAGGGAACGCCGGCAATCAGGGATTCCCCGGGCCATGCGTCGATCCGGATGATGGCGCCGGCAGCCCGGGCGACGTCGACCACTGCTGCTGCGTCAACCGAGTTGAGAAAGCCGGACGAACCGGCCGCCAGGCGTGCCGCGGCGGGCCCCGCGGGCTGGCTTGATCCGGGGGCCGGGTCCTTGGGAATCACGCGCTCGATCGTGGCGGCGGTTTCGGCATGGACGTTCTTCATCATGGTCTCGACCCGGATCTCCCGGGTCAGGTGCGCCAGGAAAAGGACCAGGCCTACAACGCTGGCCAGGGCTAGGAGGAAGGCCACCGTGACCGCAATATCGGGGACGAACTCGTCCCGGCTCTCAGCGGAACTTCGAACACTCCGAAGGACCGTCAACGCATAGGAGAAGGTCCCCAGGAACAGCGCCAGGGTCCAATGCACGAAGCTGTCGCTGGTGAACGTGCGCAGCAGCCGCGGGGAGAACTGGCTGCTGGCCAGCTGGAGGGTCACGACGGTGAGGGAGAAGGTCAGGGAGGTGACGGTGATGAGGGATCCGGAGATGGCCTGCAGTACCGCGCGGGCGGCTTCCGGTCCGCCGCTGAAGAGGTAGTTCTCCAGCGCCCCCGGCATGCGCTCGTCCAGCAGGTTGTCGAGCGCGGGCAGCCCGACGCCCAGCGCCACGGCCAGGGCCACGGCGAGGACCGGGATCGGCCACAGTCGGGCGCGGAAGGCGGCCCGGATTCGCCGAATCATACTGTTGACTGCTGGCGGTCGGCGGCGTCGCCACTGTTGTCGCGGCGTTTGACGGCCCACCACTGGGCCAGGAAGATGGCCAGGGCCAGGGCGGCGCCCACACCCAGGGTGAGCAGGTCCTGCTCGGCCTTGACGAGAACGAAGGCCCCCAGGACGGCGAGGTCCAGGATGATCGCGACGGCGGGAACCCACCTCGCGGCCTCGATGTCCCGGTGCAGGTGACGGATGACGCCCAAGTGCACGGCGATGTCCATGCTGATATACAGCAGGGCGCCGAGGGAGGCTATCTGGCTCAGGTCGAAAAAGACGGTGACCAGGATCGCCAGGCCGGCGGTGATGAGCAGGGGCTGGTGTTTGACCTTTCCCGGAAGTGCCGGAGCCTGCTTCATCTCCTGGAGCATCGCGTAGAGCCTGGACACTGAATAGAGGCTGGCGAGCAGGCCGGAGAGCGTAGCGACAACGGCCAGGGCGATGGTCAGGCCAACCCCCCAGGTGCCGAAGAGCGGCTCGGCGGCCCGTGCCAGGGCGTAATCCCGGGCCTTCATGATTTCCGGGACGCTCAGGCTGCCGGTAACCGACACCGTGAGCAGCAGGTAGATGACCGTGCACAGCGCCAGGGAAATGATGATGGACCTGCCGATGTTCTTTTTGGGCTCTTTGATGTCGCCGCCCTGGTTGGTGATGGTGGTGAACCCCTTGTACGCCAGGATGCAGAGCGTTGTGCCGGCCAGGAAGCCGAGAATGCCCTGCTGCGGAGGTTCACCCGACCCGCCGGTGAGCGCAGTCCCGAGCGAGGACCAGCCCGAGGCCAGCAGGCCCGCGATCGCCAGCGCCGCGATTCCGACGATCTTGGCCGCGGCCGTGACGGTCGCCGACCGCTCCACCAAGGTATTGCCGAACACGTTGACCAGAGCGGCGGCGGCAATCGCCGCCACACCCAGGGCCGGCACCAGCAGCGTTGAACCCTGCAGGCCGAAGGGCCGAAGCAGGTAGGTGCCAAAGGTCCGGGCTAGGAGACTCTCCGCGACCACCATGGATACATACATAAAGAGCGAGAACGATCCTGCAATGACACCGGGTCCGTAAGCAGCCTTGAGCAGCATGGCGATGCCGCCGGAGGAGGGGTTGGCTCCGGAGTATTTCACATAGGAGTAGGAACTGAAGGCGACCACGACCGCTCCGGCAAGGAACGCCGCTGGCACCAGGCCCCCCGCGAGGCCGGCCACCTGGCCTACCAAAGCGAAGATCCCTGCTCCAACCATCACCCCCGTCCCGAGGGAGACGGAACCGGCCAGGGACAGCTTCTCTGAATCATCAGCCATGACGACGAGTCTAGCCGCGGCGGTGGAGCCGCCCGGCCCGGGCCTGACCAGGATAGTTGCCAGGCGAGGTCCTTGGAGCAAAGAATGAATCAGCGGGTTCCAGAAATCGACGGCGCTTCCTGCGCCGCTTCCTGGGCCCGGCCGATCCGGTTCGCGGTGGAGGCGCGCCATGAAGGCTGTGGTTGTGGGGGCTGGCATTGCGGGCCTCGTCGTGGCGCGCCAGCTGGGTATGGCCGGCTGGGACGTCGAGATCCTCGAAAAATCGGCCGCTCCGCGTCCCGACGGCTACATGATGGATTTCTTTGGTCCGGGCGTGGAGGCCGCGGAGAGGATCGGCCTCTACCCGCGGCTCGCCGCCGTCGCCTACCACGTCGAGGCGGCTGAGTATGTCGATGTGGCGGGACGCCCCACGGCCAGCCTCGACTTCGACCAGTTTGCCCGGCTCGCCGGCGGCAAAGTCCTCAGCCTGCTGCGCCCCGACATGGAGCGCGCCGCGCTCGCTGCGCTCGACGACGTACCCGCCGACAGGGTGGTGGTGCGGTACGGGGCGCCGGTTTCCCGGGCGTGGGAGGAGAACGGCGGCGTGCGCGTTGTCGTCGGCGGCCAACTGGAGCAGACCCTCACCGCGGACGTTCTCATCGGGGCCGACGGTATCCACTCCAGCGTCCGGGCCCTGATTTTCGGGCCGGAGGACGAGTACCTGCGCCCGTTGGGCATGCGCGCCGCGGCCTGCATCGTGACCGACCCGGGACTGAATGCCCGGTTCCGGAACCGGTTCGTCCTCACCGACAGCATCGGCCGGCTCGTCGGGCTCTACAGTCTTCGCTCGGATCAAGTGGCAGCTTTCCTGGTTTACCGGCATGCCGTTGAGGCGGCAGGGCAGTTGCGGTCCGAGGCGCCGAGGGAGCGGCTGCGCCGTGAGTTCGCCGGGCTGGGTACGGCGGTCGAAAGACTGCTGGAACTTTGCCCCGAACACCCGTACGACGATGTGGTGGCACAGATTGTGATGCCGGGCTGGACGCGTGGGCGGACCGCCTTGGTGGGTGACGCCTGCGGGGCGGTGTCGCTGCTGGCGGGCCAAGGCGGTTCGCTCGCCATTGCCGGATCGGCGTTGCTGGCGGACATGCTGGGGCCAGTGGCCGCAGCCGAGGGAATCAGCCCTGCCATTGCCGGATTCGAACGGCGCTGGAGGCCGGTGGTCGAGGAAGCCCAGGCCGCTGGCAGGCGCGCCGCTGCCTCGTTCCTGCCCGCGAACCGGACCCAGCGCCTGCTGCGTCGCTGGGTCATCCGGGCCAGCCATCTGCCCGGCATCGACCGGCTAGTGGCCCGCCAGATCGTTGGCCGGATCGCAAAGTGAGCCGTTCTTGACCGCTTACCCATGACGGGACCAGACTGGGACTGCACAGCTCCGCTACTGCGGCCACTGCCGAGGCATAACGCCGGCTTCCGTGAAAAATTCGAGCAACTCGACGAACAAGTGTCCGGCGGCGGCCCTACCTCCGCGCCAGCACCCGCTCCGCCGGCGCTGAACCGGTCCGGTCCAGATTCAGCAGGGCGTCATCCGGGCTGATGTCGTCCGGGTTGTGCGTCACCAGCACCACCGTGCGGCCGGTCAGCCCACGCCGGAGCTCGGCCAGCATGTCCCGGCCCGCCTCGGCGTCCAGGTGCGTCGTGGGCTCGTCCAGCAGGATCACGTCGGCGCCGGTGAGCAGCGTGCGTGCCACCGCCAGGCGCTGGCGTTCGCCGCCGCTGAGGAAAGCGCCGCCGGGCCCGATGGGCGTATCCAGTCCCCGGTCGAGCCGGCCCAGCAGCGGTTCCAGGCCGACGGCGGACAGTGCCTCCACCAGCCGCCGTTCCAGCGCCTGCGCCCCGGCAGTCCGGACGGACGCAGCGGCCCCGTCTGTCGCCCCGGGGGCGGGCCGCTCCCCCTCCGGCAATCCCAGCATCAGGTTGCCGCGGATGGTCGAGTCGAAGAGGTGCGCCTCCTGCGGGCACCAGGCCGCGCGTCCGGTCAGCAAGAGCCGACCGCCGGCCGCCGGCAGGAAGCCGAGCATAACGGCCAGCAGCGTGGACTTCCCGGAACCGGAGGCGCCGGTCACGGCCAGCCAGCGGCCGGGTTCGGCGCTGGCGGTCAACCCGGTGAACACCTCCGCGCCGCCTGGCCACGCGGCCGCCAGCTGGTCGAGTTCCAGGCCGGGCCGTCCGCCGGGCCTGGAACTCGACCAGCTGGCCGCCGGAACAGGGCCGCCGGCGTCGTCGGGCTGCTCGGCAGCCAGGACCCCGGACCCACCGACGCGCCGCAGCACCAAGCGCAGCGCAGGAAACTGGCGCACCGCCGTCGTAATGGCCGAGTACGGTTCCACGAGGGCCAGCTGCAGCAGCACGACGACGGCGACGAGCGCCGGCTCGGCAGCCCCGCTGAGGGCCAGCGGTGCCGCCAGGACCGCACTGGCCAGCGCCGCGGCACCGCAGGCCAGCACGGTGAGTCCCTGACCGAGGCCCTCCGCCAGGGCCTGGCGCTGCGAAGCCGCCGTCGCGGCCCGGTCGTCCCGATGGATAGTCGTCAGAACCGGCGTCCCCACGCCGTTGGCGTGCAATTCGGCGCGGGCATCCAGCGCCGCGGCCACCCGCCGCAGCACACCGGAGCGCAGTTGCTGCTCGGTGCCGGCGGACATCCGGTCCGCGAGCAGTGCCAGGGCCGGCGAAGCCACGAGGCTGACGAGCGCGGCGGCAATGACGGCGGGCAATGCCGCCGGGAGGAGCAGGGCGACGCCGGTGACGGCCGCCGCGCCGACGACCACTGCGGTCAGCGGTGGCAGTACCACCCGTGGCAGCAGCTCGCGGACAGTGTCGACGTCGTCCACCACGGCGCCGAGGACGTTGCCGCCCTGCAGGAGCCTTCGCAGCGACAGGGCCCGCCTGCTCAGCGACTCCCAGAGCTGGCCGCGAAGCCGGGTGAGGGCGGTGAAGATCGCGTCGTGCAGGAGCAGGCGTTCGGTGTACCGCAGCGCCGCGCGGCCGACGCCAAAGAAGCGCACGCCCACAATCGCGGTGAGCAGGTACAGGATGGGCGGCTGCTCGCTGGCCCGGATGATGAGCCAACCGGACAGCCCGGACAATGCGACCGCGAACAGCGCGGCGAGGACTCCGACCACGCCGGCAGCAGCGAATTTTCCGGCGACCGGGGCAAGCAACCGGCGCAGCTGGGCGGCCGCCGTTCCAAAGCGGTCAGTTCCGGCGGCCGAGGTTGCGGCCTCGGCGCCGGTGTCGGTTGGTACGGCGCCCTCGGGTGCTTCCGGCGGGAGGGCCTGGCCGTCCGGGGTGCGGTAACCCGACGCCGGAGCCGGCATTGCGGCCGCGGAGACGGCCCCGGCCCCGGCGGCCCCGGCGGGTCCGCCGACGGTCACCAGCCGGTCCGCGAGTTCGCGGGTCTGCCGGTCGTGGGCCACCAGCAGCACGGTGGCTTTGCCGCGCAGTCCGGAAATGGTGCGGCTGACCGCGTCGGCAGACGCCCGGTCCAGGTGCGCGGTGGGTTCGTCCAGCAACAGCACCGTGGCGCCGGCAGCGATCCGGGCCAGTCCCCGGGCCACGGCCACCCGGCGCAGCTCCCCCGGGCTGAGTTCGGCGGGATGCTTGGCGGCGAGGTGTTCGGCGGCGCTGGCGGCCAGGCAGCGCCGAGCGTCGGCGGCGGCCTGATCCGGGGACCGCTCCGGGTCGGCGCCAAGGTAGAGCAGGAGCTCCGCCAGCACGGTGGTCTCCACCATCACGGGGTGCTGCGGCACCCAGGCGATGTCCGCCGTCGTGAACCCCTCCACCCGCCCGGTGACCTCCGCGCCGGTGCCGTCGCCGATGGTTCCGGCAAGAACGCCCAGCACGGTGCTCTTGCCGGCCCCGCTGCGGCCGTCCAGGGCGGTGATTTCGCCGGGGGCGGCGGTGAAACTCAGCGGCCCGACGGCCGCCTCCGCCCGGCCGGCGTAGCGCACGGTCAACTCACGGACCATGACGGCGGGCGGAGCAGCCGCGGGCCGGCCGTCCTCGCGCGCCGTGGTTGCGACGAGCGGCGTGGCCTGGGCGGCATCGAGGATCTCCGTGGTGTCGGCGAGCGCCGCACGGCCCTCGTCGCTGGCGTGGTGGGCGGTGCCGAGTTCGCGCAGCGGGAGATAGCAGTCGGGGGCCAGGATCAGGGCCAGCAGTCCCGCTTCGAGCCCCATCTCCCCGTGCACCAGGCGGACGCCGATGAAGACGGCCACGACGGCGACGGAGATGGTGGCGATGAGCTCCAGCGCCAGGGCGGAGAGGAAGGCGGTGCGCAGGGTGCCCATGGTCTTGGCGCGGTATTCCTCCGAGATGTCCTCGAGGGCCTTGCGTTGCGCGGCGGCACGGCCCAGGCCCACCAGCACGGGCAGTCCCTTGGCGAGTTCCACCATGTGCCCGGAGAGCCGGGACAGGGCGGACTGCGCTTCACGGACCCGGTCCTGGGTGTAGCGGCCGATCAGGATCATGAACAGCGGCACGAGCGGGACGGTCAGGACGATCACGACGGCGCTGACCCAGTCCGCGAAAAGGATCCGCGCCCCGAGCAGCAACGGGATCGCGGCGCAGTTCACCAGGGCCGGCAGGAACTGGGTGTAGTAGTTGTCCAGGGCGTCCAGTCCCCGGGTCGCCAGCACCGCGAGCCCGCCGTCGGCCGGGCCGGCGGTGCGGGTCCCGGTGTGCAGGGCCCGTTCCAGCAGCTCTGAGCGCAGCTCCTCCTTGACGCCCAGAGCGGCGCGGCGTGCTGCCACTRCCTGGGCCCACACGGTGACCGAGCGCAGCACCACCCCGGCCATCCCCCAGCCCAGCTGTTCGGCCCACGCGGGGTTGTGGGCCATCAGCCCCGCGAGCACAGCGGCGACCGCCTGCCCCATCAGTACCAAGGACAACGCCTTGAGGGCGGCCAGCAGCCCCAGCAGGTAGAGCGCGGATCGGGTGGCGGGTCCTGCAGGGAACTGCGGTCTCATCGGCGGCTAGTCCTTCGGCGCCAGGGCCTTGGCGGCAATCGCGGGCAGGAAGCTGTGCGCTTCGGGAATGTGGGCGGCGCTCACCCGGCGCCGGAACACCCAGTACGTCCAGGCCTGGTAGGCGAGGACGAGCGGCAGCCCGATGCAGGCCACGATGGTCATCAGGCCGAGCGTGTAGTCCGAAGAGGAGGCGTTGGCCACTGTCAGGCTGAAGTCCGGGTTGAGGGTCGAGGGCAGCACCACCGGGAAGGCCGCGCCGAAAATCGAGGCGCTGCCGAGCAGCAGGAACACGCCCAGCGACAGGAAGGCCCTGCCCTCGGCGCCGCCCCGGGCGAAGTTCCAGGCCAGGGCGGCCGCCACGA
Source organism: Arthrobacter sp. 01T414 (assembly GCF_056398965.1). Lineage (NCBI taxonomy): Bacteria > Bacillati > Actinomycetota > Actinomycetes > Micrococcales > Micrococcaceae > Arthrobacter > Arthrobacter sp. 01T414. The sequence goes on from NZ_JBFTQK010000002.1 coordinate 640,410, forward strand.
CGGCGCCGACGACCGCGGCCACGGTCCAGGCCTTGCCGCTTTGCAGCTGCAGCACGATCGCCCAGCCGGCGATCGGCAGCAGCAGCACCGGCAGCAGCCGGACAAACCATGCCCGTGCGCGGTGCCGGACGTCGCCGTCGGTCTTCAGCGCCAGGAACGCCAGCGCGTGCAGCAGCGAGAAGCCGACGACGGCGAGCCCGCCGAGCACGGCGTAGGGGCTGAACCAGGCGAACGGGCCGCCCTCGCGGTCACCATTGGCGTTCAGCGGCAGCCCCGTGGTGGTCAGCGCTAGGGCCGCGCCGACTCCGAATGCTGCGACCAGGGATCCCAGCGCGATCGCCCAGTCCCAGCGCGCACGCCATTGCGGGGTGTCCACCTTGCCCCGGTATTCGAACGCCACGGCGCGGAAGATCAGCGCCACCAGGACCAGCAGCAGGGGCAGGTACAGGGCAGAGAACAGGGAGGCGTACCAGAGCGGGAATGCCGCGAAGGTGGCGCCGCCGGCGGTGAGCAGCCAGACCTCGTTGCCGTCCCAGACCGGGCCGATGGTGTTGAGCAGCACCCGGCGTTCGGTGTTGTTCCGGGCGAAGGCTTTCATGAGCATGCCGACGCCCAGGTCGAAGCCCTCCAAGAAGAGGTACCCCGTCCACAGCACCGCGATGGCTATGAACCAGATGGTGGGTAGCAGTTCCATGCTGAATTTCCTCTGCTTCTTGTTCGGGGGCCGCTAGTAGGCGAAGGCCAGGACGTCGTCGGACTCGGGCTTGCCGGGGGTTCCGCCGGGAGGGGTCTTGTCCTCGTTTTCGTCCGCCGGGGCGTGCGCGAGCTCGGGCATCGCAGAGACCACACCGCCGCGGATGTACTTCACCAGCAGCTTCACTTCCACCACCAGCAGCACCGCGTACACGGCGGTCAGCACCACGAGGGAGGTCAGCAGTTCTCCTGCGGAGACGCCAGGGGAAACGGCGGCGGCGGTGAACATGAAGACCTGGTCGATGCCGCTGGCGTCCGGGTTGGGAGCGACCACGAAGGGCTGCCGGCCCATTTCGGTGAAGATCCAGCCGGCGGCGTTGGCGCCGAACGGGGCCAGGATGCCGAACACGGCGAGCCGCATCAGGCCGCGGGAGGCGGGAACGGTTCCCTTGCGGGTGACCCAGAGGGCCAGAAGGGCGGCCAGGGCTGCCACGCCGCCGAAGCCGATCATCATCCGGAAACCCCAGTAGGTGACTTCCATGACCGGGACGTACTGGATTTCCTTGCCGGCGCGGTCGCCGTAGATCGGGCTGTCCGGCAGGTGGGTGCCGTAGTCCGCCTTGTACGTCTCCAGCAGGCTGTTCACGCCCTTGACCTCGGTGTTGAAGTCGCCCTTGGCCAGGAAGGACAGGATGCCGGGAACCTCGATCACGGCGACGACGTCGTCGCAGTTCTTGGAGCCGACGTTGCCGACGCTCAGGATGGAGAAGCCGGTGCCGTCGTGGCAGGCCGCCTCGGCGGCGGCCATCTTCATGGGCTGCTGCTCAAACATTAGCTTGCCCTGCAGGTCGCCGGTGATGGCGGTCCCGGCGAAGGAGATCATGGCGACGACGGCGCCGATTCGCAGCGAACGGATCCAGACGGCGTGGTCCGCGCGGTCCCGGCCGGGGATCTCCGACTCGCCGGGGATCACCTTGCCGTCGGCTCCCACGGTGTCGATGCCGTCGTGGCGGCGGCGCCACAGGTGGTACCAGGCGATGCCGAGGAGGAAGGCCCCGGCGACGGCAAGGGCGCCGAAGAGGGTGTGCGGCACGGCCACGAGCGCCGTGTTGTTGGTGAAAACGGCCCAGGCGTCGGTCATTACGGGGCGCCCGTCAATCATCTCGACGCCCACCGGGTGCTGCATCCAGCTGTTGGCCACAATGATGAAGTAGGCGGAGAAGACCGAGCCGATGACAGCGATCCACAGGCAGGCCAGGTGGACGCCGCGTTTGAGCTGCTTCCAGCCGAAGATCCAGAGACCCAGGAAGGTGGATTCCACGAAGAAGGCCAGCAGCGCCTCCATCGCGAGCGGGGCGCCGAAGACGTCCCCAACGAAGCGGCTGTACTCGCTCCAGGCCATGCCGAACTGGAATTCCTGCACGATGCCGGTGGCCACGCCCATGATGAAGTTGATCAGGAAGAGCTTGCCCCAGAACTTGGTCATCCGGAGGTATTCCGGCCGGCCGGTGCGGTACCAGAGGGTCTGGATCACCGCCACCACCAGGCCCAGGCCGATCGTGAGCGGCACCATCATGAAGTGGTAGACGGTGGTGATGCCGAATTGCCAGCGTGCGATTTCCAAGGCGTCCAAGGCATTCCCTTTGGCTAGGTTCCCGAGAGTTTTCTACGTTACGTAGAAATACTACTTCTACAGAGTGTAGAACAAGTTCAGATCCTCACGCACCCCAGCGTGGCACGGCGCGCCACGCCCCGCAATGGAACATCGCATCTCCCCATGGGGCGTCGTGACCCGGCCCGGACGCCGGGCGCGGCCTCGGCCCGCTTGCCGGGCCCTCCGCGCCGGAACGCCGTCGGCGACACGCCGCGGCGGCCCTGTTCTACCTCATGTAGAAACTAGGCGCAAAACGCGGTAAATTTAATGCTGAAGTATCCGGCAAACCCCCGGGGCGGGATCTCCGCCCTAAGGCGCTCTCAAGAAGGACATACGGAATGGCAAGTCTCGGCGAACTGGAACGGGCAGTGATGGACCTGCTCTGGGCAGGCCAGGAGGCTGCGACCGCGAACACCCTGCGGGACCTGCTCGCGCAGAGCACGCAGGCGGCGGGCGGTTCCGCCGGCCATGAGGGCAAGGATCTAGCTGTCACCACGGTGCTGACCGTTCTCTCCCGGCTGGAGCGCAAGGGCTTGGTGGAGCGTGAACGCGGCACCCGCCCGCACCGCTACCAGGCCGTGTCCAGCCGCGCGGACCACACCGCGGAACTGATGCACGAGGTGCTCGGCTCCGCCCCCGACCGGGAGGCGGTCCTGGCCCGCTTCATTGGTTCCGTGTCCGCGGCCGAGGCTGAAACGCTGCGCAAACTGCTGGAGCACAGCTAACACCGGATGTTCTGGACCTCATACTTTCTGGCGGTCCTGGCGATAGTACTGGCGTGGCCGGTCCCTATCCTCCTTTCGCGTGCCCAATGGCCGGCCCGTTCCCCGTTCACGGCCATGCTCCTCTGGCAGGCAATCGCCCTTGCCGGCGGCCTGTCCATGATTGGCGCCATGCTGGTCTACGGCCTGGAACCGGTCGGGGACAACCTGCTGGCCGGCCTGCGCGCGCTGGCCGGCATGGTGCTGCGCAACGAACCGACCACGGCCCTCGGGTTCTGGCACATCTTCGCCCTCTCCGCGGCGGCGCTGCTGAGCGCCCATCTGGTCTTCACCTTGCTGCTGACCTATTACAAGATCCAGCGCCAGCGGCGGCGGCACCGCGAACTGCTCGCGCTGCTCGCGTCACCGTCGGCCGACGGCCCGCGGACCATGGTGATCAGCCACGACTCCCCCGTGGCCTACTGCCTGCCCGGCGGCGCCCGCTCCGTCACGGTGCTCTCCGACGGGCTGATGGCGGCCCTGGAACCGGATGAACTGCGTGCCGTCCTAATCCACGAGAACGCCCATCTGAGCCAGCGCCACCACCTGCTGTTGTGGGCGTTCGCGGCCTGGCGCCAAGCGCTTCCGTGGTTGCCGACCACCCGGCTCGCGCAGGAGGCCGTCAATTCGCTGATTGAGATGCTCGCCGACGACGTTGCCCTGAAAACCGAAAGCAAAGCCACCCTGATCAAGGCGATTGCGATAGTCGCCAACGGCTCTGCAGCCGCCCCGGGAGCCTCGGCGGCGCGGATGGCGTTCGGCGCCGGGGAAGCCGACGCTTCCCAGCCGGGGGCCACCGGCGGCGCCGGGGCCCTGGTGACCACCGCCTCGCGGGTCAGCCGGCTGCTCTCGCCCCAGCCCCCGCTGCCGGAGGCGCTGCGCCTCGGCGTGCTGGGCGCCTGCGTGCTGCTGCTGGCCGTGCCCACAGCGCTGCTGATCGTGCCCGGCCTGCTGGGCTGAACCCGTTGCCCGGCTCAAGGGCCGGGACGGGCCCGCTCAGGCGTCGATGCGTTCGCGGTCCAGGCTCGCCGCGCCGGCAATAATGAAGTCCTTGCGCGGCGCCACGTCGGAGCCCATCAGCAGGTCAAAAGTTTCCTCCGCCTGCTTCGCGTTCTCGATCCCGACCTTGCGCAGGGTGCGGTGCCGCGGGTCCATCGTGGTCTCGGCGAGCTGCTCAGCGTCCATTTCGCCCAGGCCCTTGTAGCGCTGGATGGGTTCCTTGTAGCGCTTTCCTTCCTTGGCGAGCCGGGCGAGCAGCCCGTGCAGCTCCGCTTCGGAGTAGGTATAGATCATCTCGTTGACCTTCTGGCCCGCGTTGATGACCTCCACCCGGTGGAGCGGCGGGACGGCGGCAAAGACGCGGCCCTCGTCGATCATCGGGCGCATGTAACGGAAGAACAGCGTCAGCAGGAGGGTCCGGATGTGGGCGCCGTCGACGTCGGCGTCGGTCATCAGGATGACCTTGCCGTAGCGGGCGGCGCTGAGGTCGAAGCTGCGGCCGGAGCCGGCACCGACCACCTGGATCAGCGCGGCACATTCGGCGTTGGACAGCATGTCACCCACCGAGGCCTTCTGGACGTTCAGGATCTTGCCGCGGATGGGCAGCAGCGCCTGGAAGTCCGAGGACCGTGCCAGTTTGGCGGTGCCGAGCGCGGAGTCACCTTCGACGATGAACAGTTCGGAGCGTCCGACGTCGTCCGTCCGGCAGTCCGCGAGCTTGGTGGGCATCGAGGAGGTTTCGAGCGCGTTCTTCCGGCGCTGCGTCTCCTTGTGGACGCGGGCCGAGATGCGCGATTTCATCTCGCTGACGACCTTTTCCAGCAGCAGCGCGGACTGGGCCTTGTCATTGCGGTTGGAGGAGGTGAGCTTGGCGTTGATCTCCCGCTCCACCACCTTGGCCACGATGGCGCGGACGGCCGAGGTGCCCAGGATCTCCTTGGTCTGGCCCTCGAACTGCGGCTCGGCGAGGCGGACCGTCAGCACCGCGGTCAGCCCGGCGAAGATGTCGTCCTTCTCGATCTTGTCGTTGCCGGCCTTGAGCTTGCGGGCGTTGGTTTCCACCGCCTTGCGGAACGTCTTGAGCAGGGCCTGTTCGAAGCCGGACTGGTGCGTACCGCCCTTGGGGGTGGAGATGATGTTCACGAAGCTGCGCACGGTGCTGTCGTACCCGATGCCCCAGCGCAGCGCGACGTCCACCTCGCAGTCGCGCTCCACTTCGGCCAGCTGGCTGTGGCCGCGCTCGTCCAGGACGGGCACCGTTTCCTTGAACTTGCCGGCGCCGTGCAGGCGCCAGACGTCGGTCACGGCCGGATCGGCGGCCAGGAACTCAACGAACTCGGAGATGCCGCCGTCGTGGTGGAAGACTTCCTCGTGCGGACCGAACTCGCCCGGGGTGCCGGCGACCTTGCGCTCATCCCGGACGGTGAGCTTCAGGCCGGGGACCAGGAAGGAGGTTTGCCGGGCTCGGGCCGCAAGCTCGTCGTAGGAGAACTTCGCGTCCGGCGTGAAGATCTGGCGGTCGGCCCAGTAGCGGATCCGGGTTCCGGTGACACCGCGCTTGGCCTTGCCCACGACGTCGAGCACGGACCCGTCGACGAACGGCTCGAACACTGCGGCCGGATCCGGCTTGGCGCCCGGGTCCTTGAAGCGGCCCGGCTCGCCGCGGCGGAAGGACATCTTGTAGGTCTTACCGCCGCGGTCCACCTCGACATCGAGCCGCGAGGAGAGGGCGTTCACCACCGAGGCGCCGACGCCGTGCAGGCCGCCCGAGGCCGTGTAGGAACCGCCGCCGAACTTGCCCCCCGCGTGCAGCTTGGTGAAGACCACCTCGACGCCGGTAAGCCCGGTCTTCGGTTCGACGTCGATCGGAATGCCGCGGCCGTCGTCGTGGATCTCAACCGAGTTGTCCGCGTGCAGGATGATCTTGATGTCATGGCCGAAGCCGGCCAGGGCTTCGTCGACCGAGTTGTCGATGATCTCCCAGAGGCAGTGCATGAGCCCGCGCGAGTCCGTGGAACCGATATACATACCCGGGCGCTTGCGGACGGCTTCGAGGCCTTCCAGCACGGACAGATGCCGGGCGGTGTAGTCAGAACTTGGTGCCACGGGACGGAAACTCCTTCAGGGATGAAACATAGAGACGCTCTACCTAGATTAGTCGGCCCAGGGCCCGACGCCGGGTTGCCACTCCCCGGGAAGGACAAGACCGCGGGCCACACCGGGGGCAGCACTGCCGACGCCGCCGCAGCAGCCGTTATTGAGCCGTGATACGCGGACAGCGAAAGTGTCCCATCCTTGCCATGGAACGGCAGCGAATGCTGGTTATATAGATGTATCGATCTACTAAGGAGGCCGAACATGACAACAGCAGTTGCGGACCGCACACTCACCACCGTTGACCGGTGCGACCGTTGCGGAGCTCAGGCATACGTCCGGGTTGTTCTCGGAGCCTCCGGCGGTGAACTGCTCTTCTGCGCTCACCACGCACGCGCCGTAGAACCGAAGCTTCGGCCGCTCAGTTCCGACTGGCATGACGAGACGGACCGCCTCAACGAGAAGGCACCGGTTCCGGTCGACTAGACGTCCACACAGCGATCTCGGATGAGATCGGCCGGCAGGGCCCCTCCATTGCGGAGGGGCCCTGCTGCTTTAACTTTCCCCGGGTGCTTAAGGAAAAACAGCGCGGGGCCACCTCCTGCCCGTCGATCCGAGGATCGTGGGGGAAGTGGCCCCGCGCTGCGTGAGCCGGCGCTCCGGCCAGGTCGCTTAGTCCAGGTAGTCGCGCAGCACCTGGGAGCGGGAGGGGTGGCGCAGCTTGGACATGGTCTTCGATTCGATCTGGCGGATGCGTTCGCGGGTCACGCCGTAGACCTTACCGATTTCGTCTAAAGTCTTCGGCTGTCCGTCGGTCAGGCCGAAGCGCATGGCGACGACGCCCGCCTCACGCTCGGAGAGCGTGTCCAGGACCGAGTGCAGCTGTTCCTGCAGCAGGGTGAAGCTGACGGCATCGGCCGGAACAACGGCCTCGGAGTCCTCGATGAGGTCACCGAATTCGGAGTCGCCGTCTTCACCGAGCGGGGTGTGCAGCGAGATCGGTTCGCGGCCGTACTTCTGGACTTCGACGACCTTTTCCGGGGTCATGTCCAGCTCGAGGGCCAGCTCCTCCGGGGTGGGTTCGCGGCCAAGGTCCTGCAGCATCTGGCGCTGGACGCGGGCCAGCTTGTTGATGACCTCCACCATGTGCACCGGGATGCGGATGGTGCGGGCCTGGTCGGCCATGGCGCGGGTGATGGCCTGGCGGATCCACCAGGTGGCGTAGGTCGAGAACTTGAAGCCCTTGGTGTAGTCGAACTTCTCGACCGCACGGATCAGGCCCAGGTTGCCTTCCTGGATCAGGTCCAGGAAGAGCATGCCGCGGCCGGTGTAGCGCTTGGCGAGCGAAACCACGAGGCGGAGGTTGGCCTCCAGCAGGTGGTTCTTGGCGCGCTTGCCGTCGTGGATGACGAATTCGAGTTCGCGCTTGAGCTTGGGGTCCATGGACCCGTCGTCGGCCGCGATCTTCTCTTCGGCGAACAGGCCGGCTTCGATCCGCAGGGCCAGGTCGACTTCCTGCTCGGCATTCAGCAAGGCAACCTTGCCGATCTGCTTCAGGTAGTCCTTGACCGGGTCGGCGGTGGCGCCGGCGGACATGACCTGCTGCACCGGGGCGTCGTCGTCGTCGGCATCGGAGTAGACGAAGCCGGAGCCGGTGGTGGCTGCTGCCGCCTTGCCGGCTACCTCCTCGCCGTCCTCACCGAGTTCGGCGGCGTCGGGGGTTACCTCGTCGAGGTCCTCGTCGACCTCGACGTCGTCGGAGTCCTCGTCGCGGGACTTGCTGGCGGCTTCTGCCGCTGCTTTAGCGCCGGGCTTGGGCCCGCGCTTCTTGGGCTCAGGCTTGGCGACTGCCGAGGCGGTGTCATCACCCGCTGCGGAGGCTGCGTCTTTTGCTGCCTTGTTGGCTGCACGCGTGGCGGCACGCTTTGCGTTTGCCGCCGCCTTCTTCTCCTCGGGGGACAATACGGCCTGGTCGGCGGGTTCCTTCTTCGCGGAAGACGGGGTCACAGAAAACCTTTCTAGCGGCGGTCTGTGGAATCACCATACGGGCAACACCACTATGACCCTGTCAAGTCCGTGTTTCACATCAGGCGCAATCACGTCCAGCAGAGCCACTAAGTAGAACTGCCGGGGCGACCGTAATGTTCCCTGTTTCCAAGGTTCGCTACACGCACTCGATACACGGACCCAACCGGGTCTCGCCAACCATTGTCTCACGATTTTCCGGAACGGGCCCTCGGACCTCATGGGCACGCGCAATCTTGCGGCCCGGCACGCCGTGGCTCAGGCCGCATCGGGATCGAACTTCTGCCATGCCGCATCCCGCCGCCGCGCCCAGCCGCACAGCGTGCCGCGGCGGCCCAGTTCGGCCAGCAGTTCCGCCAGCCGGTAGCCGGGCCGCTCCGCTGTGGCCTCGATGAACAGCGCGTCGGCGTAGGATCCCCGGCCTCGGCACCATTCGATCCAGCCCCGCCCCGTCAGGGCCGCGGCCCGGGCTTCGCCGCCGCCACAGTTGCAGAGCCGGCAGAGGATCCGGTCGAGTTCCGCCAGCCGGCCCCAGTCCGGCATGGGCGGCGCGAGACCGAGCAGCACCTCACCGTAGCCCGGGGTGCCTGCCGGCGCAGCTCCGGCCGCTGGTCCGCCCCCGGTAGTTCCGGCACCCTCCACGGCCGGGAAACCGTCGAGCCCGGGGAGAGCGGCCGGGCTTTCCTGGCCGCCGTCGAAGATGCCGAAGTCCTCGGCGCCGGCCACGGCGGCGTCCCGGCCGGCGGCCGCCATCACGAGGACCGCGTCACGCCACGCAACGACGCACAGCGTAGCGCGCAGGTAGCCGGCGAGCCCGGCCGGCAGCGCGGTTTCGGCGGCCGCGGCAGTTTTCCCTGTCCGGCGCCTTCCGGCTTCGAGCACGCGCTCCCACACATCCAGCACCGTGCCAAACTGCTCGCGCTCCCGCCACCGGCCCGCGAATTCACGCGCCCAGCCCTCCTCGGCCTCCAGTACGGCCGGCTCATCCGCATCCGGTGCGGCGCGGGCGGGTCGTCCCGGGGCGGAGCCGACGCTGCTGCCCCGGAACACCAGTTCGGCGTTGAGGCGGCTGTTGCGGATCTCCTCGATCGGCCGGCCGGGAGGGGCGCAGCAGGAGGGGTCCGTGCAGTAGGCGTTGCGCCAGTACCGCTCCCCGACCAGCCAGGCGTCGCGCACCGGCAGGCCGGCCTTGCCGAGGGTGCGCTCCAGCTCGCGCAGCAGCCGGGCCAGCACGGCGGAGTCGATAGCGGCGTGCACCATGGATTCCGCAGCTGCCTCCCCCGCCGGGGTTTCAGTGGCATGGGCGGCTGGATCATTGGTGGCGTCCTCACCGGGGCCGCCGGTAAAAATGGCGAGGAGGGTGCCGTCGGCGTCGTTATCGGCGCCCAAGTAGTCGCGGATGGTCCGGGCGAAAGCGGCCAGCCCCGGACCGCGGCAGCGGGACGCGTCCGGGAGATCAACCCGGAGGGTGGCCCCGAGGCGCTTTCCCTGCATGGTCATGGCAACGAGGCTGTTGGCCGGCCAGTAACCCAGGGAGTGCGGAATGAATCCGAGGATGTCCTCCGGGCCGGTGATTTTCAGATGATCGGGAGCTGTCATGGAGCCAGCTTCGCCCGCACCCGCGGCGCGCGTCAGCCCGGGAGTTCCCCTATGTGGACAAGTCCGTCAGGGCGTGCGGCGGCGTTCCGCGACCAGCCGGCGCTGCTGGGCCAGGGCCTTCAGCAGCGGTGGCACAATGACGCCCTGCGCGGCCATCTGACGGCGCACCTTGCGCCTCGTGATGAGGATGGCCGCGGCGCCCACCGCCAGCAGCAGGAACTGCACGCTCAAGGCGATCCGGAAGGCGCCGAGGCTGTAGAGGCCTGCCGGCGAGAACCCGGCCAGGTGCAGCGCGTCCAGGGCCACCCCGATCAGGAAGATGGACAGCAGTGCCGCGATGAAGCCGCCCACATTCACAATGCCGGTGGCGGTCCCGATCCGGTGCGCCGGGTTGAAGGTCCGGGCGAAGTCGAAGCCGATCATCGACCCCGGCCCGCCGATGGCCAGGACCACCACGAGGCCGGCGAGCAGCCACAACGGCGACCGGCCGGGCTGGAGCAGCACCGCGGCCCAGGCCGCGGCCGTGGCCCCGGAAATCAGCAACACCATGGTGGAGCGGCGCAGCGGGTGGCGGGCAACGAAGCTGCCCATCAGCGGACCGGCGGCGATCGCGGCCGCGACATACAGGGCCATCAGGGCCGAGACGGTTGCGGTCCTGAGCCCCTGCGCGGAGATCAGGAAGGGGTAGCCCCAGGTCATGGCGAAGACGGTGCCGCTGAACTGCACGGTGAAGTGGCTCCACAGCCCCAGCCGGGTGCCCGGTTGCCGCCACGCCCGGGAGAGCGAGACACCGGTGGCGCGCAGCCCCTGGGACGGTTCGGGCGCGGGATGTCCGGGCGGCTGGTCCTGGAGCAGAAGCACCACCAGCACGACGGCAAGCCCGGACATGCCGGCCAGCGTCAGGAAGGCCGGGGTCCAGCCGGCCGAGTGCAGGATCATCGCGAACGGCACCACGGAAAAAAGCTGGCCGAGCTGGCCCGACATACCGGTCAGCTGGGTGAGCAGCGGCACCCGGGCGGGAGCGAACCAGAGCGGGATCAGCCGGATGACGGAGACAAAGGTCATGGCGTCGCCGGCGCCCACCAGCACGCGGCCCAGCACACCACCGGGAATGTTGACGGCGAACGCGAGCTGGAGTTGCCCCAGGCCCATCAACAGGGCGCCGCCGGCGATCATGGCGCGCGAACCGAAGCGGTCCACCAGGACCCCGACCGGGATTTGCAGGGCCGCGTAAACCAGCAGCTGCAGCACCGTGAAGAAGGAGATTTCGGCGGCACTGGCATGGAACCTCGCGGTGGCTTCCAGGCCCACGACGCCGAAGGAGGTGCGCTGGCTGACCGCCACCAGGTACGCGAAGATCCCGATAATCCAGATCAGCCAGGCGCGGGGGGAGGTCACTCCCCTATTATGCCCCGGCCCGTCATAAATAGTATTTATTCGCCTGGTTCTTTACGGGCCAGGTAGGCCTCCACGGCGGCGCCCAGAGCATCCGCATTCGGCAGCTGATCATTCTCGTCCGCAAGCAGGGAGCGGCGCACGGTCCCCTCGGCCTTCTCGTCGTACCGTGTCTCCAGCCGGGAGACGACCTGCTGGACCTCTTCGGACGCGTTGATCTGCTCGGCGATCTGGCGGCCGACTTCCCGGCCCGCCTCGCGGAGGCGGTCCGTCGGGAGCATCAGCGAGGTGGCCGCGCCCAGGTACTCCAGGCCGGCGACGGCGGCCGTCGGGTATTCGGCCTCTGCCAGATAGTGCGGAACGTGGATCACGTAGCCGGCGATGTTCCGGCCAGCCTCGACGAGCCGGAGCTCGAGGATGTGGCCGACGGCGGCAGGCACCTCGACGGTGGGCTTCCAGACCGAGATTCCCTCGATCAGCTCCGGCCGGTTGCCGTGCACGGTGACGCCGACCGGGCGGGTGTGCGGCACCGGCATCGGTATGGAGTGGATCCAGGCCGCCAGGTTGACGTCCAGCTCTTCCACGATTCCGACCACGGCGCGGGCGAAGCGTTCCCACTGCAGGTCCGGTTCGAACCCGGCCAGCAGCAGGAACGGGTTGCCCAGCCCGTCGGTCAACCGGTAAAGGGCGAGGCTCGGGGCCTGGTAGTCCTGCAGGTGGTCCTCGACGAAGCTCACCTGCGGCCTGCGGGAGCGGTAGTCGATCAGCTGGTCGGCGTCGAACTCGGCGACGAGTTCGGAATCCAGGGTGTCCAGCAGTTCCGTGGTGATCTGGCTGACCACGTGGCCGGCATCGGCGAAGCCGGTGAAGCCCATGAGCAGGTTCAGCCCGCGCAGTTCGGGGCTGCGGAACAGCGCGTCATCACGGACGTAGAGCGTTTCAGGGTCCAGCAGGGAGCCGGAAATCCGTTCCATCACGACGTGTTCCTTTCGCAGTAGCAGGTGAGCGGCCGAAGCCGCTGCGGGCGCCGGGACCATACGCGGGCGCCGGCCCGCGCAGCCGGTTCCGACGTGCCTATACGAGCTTCAACGCACCTTCGGCCGGGGTAATTCCTGCGCGAACTGTGTGCCAGCTCTCATTAAATTGAGTTCCGGCGCCGGGGAGAGACTACGATCGGAACTGGCCTGATAGATGGCCTTGCAGACACCGGATTGCGTGCAATGGCGACGGTGGCTGAGGTACCCATGGCAGGGCGCCGAACATGCAGTTCCTGCCGAAAAATCACAGAGAATTGAGGACTGTCCTCGTGGTCAAGAATACCGAAGTCAAACTGAGTGCGATCGCCGGAGACTTGAAGAGGTCCCCGTCCGACGCCCTTGTCGTGGGCGTGGGACAGGGCCCTGACGGCCCCGTGCTGCTGGATAACCCGCTGACGGCCAAGGCGGCCGAGGCGCTGGCCGAGTCACTAGGCGTTCTTGGCCTCACCGGTGCCGCCGACCAGGCGCACCGCCTTCCCGGGCTGCCGGAAGCCGGCGCCTCCGTCCTCGTGCTTGCCGGTGTCGGCAAGGTGTCCGCCGGCACTCCGCTCTCCGAGGAAGCACTGCGCCGCGCGGCCGGCTCGGCCGTCCGCCAGCTCGCCGGCGTCGCCACCGTCACCCTTGCGCTTCCGACGCCGGACCTGGGCGCCGTTGCCGCCGTCGCCGAAGGCGCCGCGATGGGCGCTTACTCCTTCAACGAGTACCGCTCCGCCAAGGACGGCCTCAAGGACCCGGTCAAGAACGTACGAATCCTTACCGACTTTGCCTCGGACAAGGCCCTCGCCCCCGTCCTGGAGCGCGCATCCCTGATCGGCAAGGCCGTCAACGCCACCCGCTCGCTAGTCAACCAGCCGCCGAGCCACCTCTACCCCGAAACGTTTGCGGACGCGGCCAAGGAACTCGCCAAGGGCCTGCCGGTCAAGGTCACCGTCTGGGACGAGAAGCGACTGGAGAAGGACGGCTTCGGCGGAATCCTCGGCGTCGGCAAGGGCTCCACTCGCCAGCCCCGCCTGGTCAAGGTCGAATACGCCCCCGCCAAGGCAAGCGCCAAGATCGCGCTCGTGGGCAAGGGCATCACCTTCGACACCGGTGGAATCTCGCTCAAGCCGCACCTGGGCATGGGCGAGATGAAGTCCGACATGGCCGGCGCCGCCGTCGTGCTGAACACCGTCCTGGCCCTCGCCGAACTGGGCCTGCCGGTCAAGGCCACCGCGTGGCTGTGCATCGCGGAAAACATGCCCTCCGGCGCCGCCCAGCGTCCCGCCGACGTGCTGACCATCTTCGGCGGCAAGACCGTCGAGGTCCTGAACACCGACGCCGAGGGCCGCCTGGTCATGGCCGACGGCATTGTGGCCGCCAGCCAGGAGTACCCGGACGCCATCATCGACGTCGCCACCCTCACCGGCGCCCAGCTGATCGCCCTCGGCGACCGCACCGCCGGCGTCATGGGATCCGACTCCGTCACAGGCGCACTCAAGGCCGCGGCGGACCGCGCCGGCGAACTCGTCTGGCCGATGCCGCTGCCCGAAGAACTGCGCCCCAGCCTGGACTCACAGGTCGCGGACATCGCCAACATCGGCGAACGCCACGGCGGCATGATGACCGCGGCGGTCTTCCTCCGCGAGTTCGTCGGCAAGGGCAAGGACGGCGAGCAGATCCCCTGGGCCCACATCGACATCGCCGGACCGTCCTTCAACAACGGCAGCCCCTACGGCTACAACCACAAGCAGGGCACCGGCAGCACCGTGCGCACCCTGGTGGCCTACGTCGAGGACATCCTGGCCAAGGCCGTCTAGGCCGACCGGCGGCGGCCGTCCGGAGCCGCGCGTCAGGGAGTACCGTCCGGTCACGCGGCCCTGTGGCCGGGGCTGATAGCCCGGCCACAAGGCCGCGTGACACTGGACACAAGCGCTCCACAAACGCCACGGCAAGGTGGAGCATGTATTAGTGGTTCGCTAAGGTGAACCGTAGTTTCAAAGCAAATAGCTTCACAGAAGTAATTCCAAACGAAAGGGAACCGGCCTGCTGGCATAATCACGGCAGAGAAGTTCCAAGACCAGATGATGCGTACGCTCGTGTCATCGTTCACGCGAGGGAGCGTTTTAGTGGCCGATCAGGCAACTGCGCAAGAATTCGACATCCTGGTACTCGGCGGCGGCAGCGGCGGCTACGCAACTGCGCTCCGCGCCGTCCAGCTTGGCCTTACCGTCGGCCTCATCGAAAAGGGAAAGCTCGGCGGCACCTGCCTGCACAACGGCTGCATCCCCACCAAGGCCCTGCTGCACTCCGCGGAACTGGCCGACCACGCCCGTGATTCCGCCAAGTACGGCGTCAACGTGACCCTGGACAGCATCGACATCAATGCCGTCAACGCCTACAAGGACGGCATCATTGCCGGCAAGTTTAAGGGCCTCCAGGGACTCATCAAGGGCAAGAAGGGCATCACCGTCATCGAGGGTGAGGGCAAGCTCCAGGGCACCGATACTGTCGTCGTGAACGGTACCGCGTACAAGGGCAAGAACATTGTCCTGGCGACGGGCTCCTACTCCCGCACGCTGCCCGGCCTCGAAATCGGCGGCAAGGTCATCACTTCCGACGAAGCCCTCACGATGGATTTCATCCCCAAGAGCGCGATCATCCTCGGCGGCGGCGTCATCGGCGTCGAGTTCGCCTCCGTCTGGAAGTCCTTCGGCGTCGACGTCACCATCATCGAAGGCCTGCCCTCCCTCGTCCCGAACGAGGACGCAACGATCGTCAAGGCCTTCGAGCGCGCGTTCAAGAAGCGCGGCATCAAGTTCTCCACCGGCACCTTCTTCCAGGGCGTTGAGCAGAACGACGACGGCGTCAAGGTCACCCTTGTCGACGGCAAGACCTTCGAAGCCGACCTGATGCTGGTTGCGGTCGGCCGCGGCCCGGTCACGGCCAACCTCGGCTACGAAGAGGCCGGCCTGACCATCGACCGCGGCTTCGTTATCACCAACGAGCGCCTGCACACCGGCGTCGGCAACATCTACGCCGTGGGCGACATTGTCCCCGGCGTCCAGCTCGCGCACCGCGGCTACCAGCAGGGCATCTTCGTCGCCGAGGAAATCGCCGGCCTCAAGCCGGTCGTCGTCGAAGACGTCAACATCCCCAAGGTCACCTACTCCGAGCCGGAAATCGCGACCGTCGGCTACTCCGAGAAGGCTGCCAAGGCCAAGTTCGGCGACGACCAGATCGAAACCCAGGAATACAACCTGGCCGGCAACGGCAAGAGCTCCATCCTGGGCACCTCCGGCCTGGTCAAGCTGGTCCGCCAGAAGGACGGCCCCGTCGTCGGCGTCCACATGATCGGCGCCCGCATGGGCGAGCAGATCGGCGAGGCCCAGCTGATCGTGAACTGGGAAGCATACCCGGAGGACGTGGCCCAGCTGGTCCACGCCCACCCGACGCAGAACGAGTCCCTGGGCGAAGCCCACCTCGCCCTCGCCGGCAAGCCGCTGCACGGCTAAAGTTCCGCCGCAGCACCGCAAGAACTCCGTGCTTAGTGCACCCGGCCCGAAAATCCGGGTGCACTAAGCTCGAACAAGGCAGCAACCATCCGCACTAAAGATCAATAAGGAGAACGGGGACGACATGTCTGAATCCGTTAACTTGCCCGCCCTCGGTGAGAGCGTCACCGAAGGAACCGTCACCCGCTGGCTCAAGCAGGTCGGTGACCGGGTAGAGGTGGACGAGCCCCTGCTCGAAGTCTCCACCGACAAAGTAGACACCGAGATCCCCTCTCCTATCGCCGGCGTGATCGAGGAAATCCTCGTCGCCGAGGACGAGACCGCTGAAGTCGGAGCACCGCTTGTCCGCATCGGCGACGGCTCCGGCTCCGCCGAGGCCGCCGCTCCGGCTGCCGAGGAAGCGCCCGCCGAATCGCCGTCCGCTGCCGAGGCTCCGGCCCCGGAAGCCGAAACCCCTGCACCGGCTGCCGAGGCTGCGGCACCGGCGCCCGCCGCGGAAGCCGCGCCCGCCGGCGAAGGCCACGAAGTCACCCTTCCCGCCCTGGGCGAGAGCGTCACCGAAGGTACCGTCACCCGCTGGCTCAAGAGCGTCGGCGACACGGTTGAGGTGGACGAGCCGCTGCTGGAAGTTTCCACCGACAAGGTCGACACCGAGATCCCGTCCCCGGTCGCCGGCACCCTGCAGGAAATCCGCGTCGCCGAGGATGAAACGGCAGAGGTCGGCTCCGTCCTCGCCGTGATCGGCTCCGGCGCCGCTCCGGCTGCCGCCCCCGCCCAGGAAGCCCCCAAGCAGGAAGCACCGGCTCCGGCTGCCGCTCCGGCCCCGGCCGCCAAGGAAGAGGCTCCCAAGCAGGAGGCCCCGAAGCAGGAAGCACCCGCTCCCGCCCCGGCCCCTAAGCAGGAAGCTCCCAAGCAGGAAGCACCGAAGCAGGAAGCTCCGGCCGCGGCTGGCGCCGAGTCCGGCTACGTCACTCCCCTGGTTCGCAAGCTCGCCAACCAGCAGGGCGTGGACATCTCCTCGCTGACCGGCACCGGCGTCGGCGGCCGCATCCGCAAGCAGGACGTGCTGGCCGCGGCAGAGGCCAAGGCCGCTCCGGCTGCCGCCGCTTCCGCGCCGGCCGCGTCTTCCGCAGCCCCGGCAGCATCGACGGCCGCGTCGCCTGCGGCCTCCTCGCTGCGCGGCACCGTGCAGAAGGCTCCGCGGATCCGCCAGGTCATTGCCCGCCGCATGCGCGAGTCGCTGGACATCTCCACCCAGCTGACCCAGGTGCACGAGGTGGACATGACCAAGGTCGCGAAGCTGCGTGCCCGGGCCAAGAACTCCTTCCAGGCCCAGAACGGCTCCAAGCTGACGTTCCTGCCCTTCATCGCCAAGGCCGTCGCCGAGGCCCTGAAGCAGCACCCGAAGGTCAATGCCTCCTACGACGAGGACAAGCAGGAGATCACCTACCACAACGCCGAGCACCTGGCGATTGCGGTGGACACGGACAAGGGCCTGCTGGTTCCGGTTATCGCCGACGCCGGCAACCTGAACCTGGCCGGCCTCGCCGGCAAGATCGCCGACGTCGCGGACCGCACCCGCAACGGCAAGATCGGTCCGGACGAGCTCTCCGGCGGAACCTTCAGCATCACCAACATCGGTTCCGTGGGCGCCCTCTTCGACACCCCGATCATCAACCAGCCGCAGGTGGCCATCCTCGGCACCGGCGCCATCGTCAAGCGCGCCGTGGTGGTATCCGATGAGAACGGCGACGACTCCATCGCCATCCGTTCGATGATGTACCTCTCGCTGACCTACGACCACCGCCTGGTGGACGGCGCCGATGCAGGTCGCTTCCTGCAGACCCTGAAGGCACGCCTTGAAGAAGGCGCGTTCGAAGCGGACCTCGGCCTCTAGGACCTAGGCAGGCCCATCTAATCGGGTGGGCGAAGGGCACTTTTCCGGAAGGGAAGGTGTCCTTCGCGCTTTACCGACACTTTGTCGCTAAGCTAGGTCACATGAACATCGTCTTTAACATCATGGTTTTCCTGCACATCATCGGCGCCGCCATGATTGTGGGCATCTGGATCGCGCAGATGAAGAAGCCCACCGTGCACCCGCGCCAGTTCGACGGCGCCGTCCTGCAGCTCATCACCGGCATCGTGATGATGGGACTCATCCCCGCCCTGAACATGGACGCCAACTACGCCAAGCTCGGCCTGAAACTGGTGATCGCCCTCGTTGTCGCCGTGCTCGCCTTCATCGGAAGCCGCAAGTACAAGAAGGACGAGCCCGTCAGCAAGGGCCTCGCCCACGCCGTCGGCGGCCTGGCACTGCTCAACGTCGCCATCGCCACCCTCTGGCAGTAGGCCCCGGCCACCACAACGACGACGGCGACGCACCCGCACAGGGTGCGTCGCCGTCGTCGTTAAGTCGCTCCCCTGCCTCCTCGGCGGAGCCCTATCCGCACGGTCACGCGATGTCGAGGCAATCCTCTGACAGCGGACACCGGGTGCGGCGGCGGGGCCCAATCCCTAGGATGGGAGTCGGCAGGATCCGCCAGCCGGCCGGATCGCTGATTCAACAACGCTGAGGAGTGGACATGGCAACAACACGCACCGCACACACTGTATGGAACGGCGACCTGATGTCGGGGGCGGGCAACACCAGCCTGGACAGCTCCGGGCTCGGCAACTTCGACGTCACGTGGAAGGCACGCGCCGAAGCAGCTGAGGGCAAGACCAGCCCCGAGGAACTGATCGCCGCCGCGCACTCGGCCTGTTTCTCGATGGCCTTCAGCCACGCCCTGGCGCAGGCCGGCCACACGCCCGAAGAGGTCAACACCAAGGCCGACGTCACCTTTGAACCGGGCACCGGCATCACGGGCAGCCACCTCACCCTGAACGCGCGGGTGCCCGGCATCTCCGAAGAGGAGTTCCAGCGTCTCGCCGGGGAAGCCAAGACGGGCTGCCCGGTCTCCGCGGCCCTGACCGGCATCGAGATCACCCTGGACGCCACGCTGGCCGCCTAGCAGCCAGGCCCAGACACACGAAGGCCCCCGTTCCGGACTCTTCCGGGGCGGGGGCCGATGTGTGTCTGCGCTAGTTTGACTGGCCGCGGGCCGGCAGCGGCGCGGGCCGCACCATGCGGTAACCCTCGCGCAGCGGCGGTCGGTCGGTGGGCAGCTCCTGGATCATTTCCTTGAGCGCGCCGATGCCGTATTCGAGTTGCGGGTCAGCCCCGGCCGCATAGGCGTGCGGCGGGAAGGACACCTCGATGTCGGGCGCAACGCCGTAGTTTTCGACGCCCCAGCCCACCCCGCCGGCAAACCAGGTCGCGTAACGCGGCTGCGTCACCCCGGTGCCGTCCGCCAGGGCGAAACGGTTGTCAATGCCGACGACGCCGCCCCAGGTCCGGGTGCCGATGACCGGCCCGATCCCGCGCAGCTTGGAGACCTGGGTGATGATGTCGCCGTCGGAGCCAGCAAACTCATCGGCGAGGATTATGACCGGCCCGCGCGGGGCGTGGTGCGGGTAGGTGCGCGGACGTTCGCCGCGGGGCATGCTCCAGCCGGTCACCTTGCGGCCGATCAGTTCGGCCACGAGTTGCGAGGTGTGGCCGCCGCGGTTGCGGCGGACGTCCACGATCAGGCCGTCAAGGGAGGTTTCGGTGTCCAGGTCGCGGTGCAGCTGGGCCCAGCCGTTCGCGGCCATGTCCGGGATGTGCAGGTACCCGAAGGTGCCCTGCGACGCTTCCCGCACGGTCCGGCGGTTGGACGCGACCCATTCCTGGTAGCGCAGCCGTTCCTCGTCCTTGACCGGCACGACGGCGACGCGGCGCTGCTCCCCTGCCGCCGCGCCGTGCCCGGCGCCGTTGCGCAGGGTCAGTTCGACGGCACGGCCGGCGGAACCGGTCAGCTGCATGGCCGGGGTGAGTGTCTCCGAGAGTTCGACGCCGTCAATGGCCAGCAGCACGTCCCCGGCCTTGGCGTCCACGCCTGGCCGGGTCAGCGGCGAGGTGGCCAGCGGGTCGGAGGACTCTCCGGCCAGGATGCGGGTGATTTCCCAGCCTCCGCCGGCGAAGGCGAGGTCGGCGCCGAGGCGGCCCTGGCCGGTGCTGCCGTTCTCCGTCACCATGGCGGGGCGGACGTAGGCGTGGGAGGTTCCCAGTTCACCGTGGAGTTCCCAGAGCAGGTCAACCAGGTCATCGTGGGACCCAAGCCGGTCCACGATCGGGCGGTAGCGGGCGTGCACGGAATCCCAGTCCTGGCCGGCCATGTCCGCGGTCCAGAAGAAGTCGCGCTGCAGCCGCCAAGCCTCGTCGAAGGCCTGGCCCCAGACGCTGACAGGGTCCAGCCTGACCCGGATGCGGTTCAGGTCCACTTTGATCAGCTGGCCGGATTCCTCATCGGCCTTCGACGCCGCGGGCGAGACGCGGATCTGCTTGTCCTGGACCAGGACGACCTTTTCCCCGTCGCCGGTGAGCCGGTAGCTGTCCAGCGCGTCCACGATGGTGGTGGCCCGGCGCTTGGCAAGGTCGAAGCGGACCAGGCTCGGGGCCGTGCCCTTGTCCTCCAGGCTGGCCCGGCCGTCGCCGGTCACGCCGGTCAGCTCGTGGTCGAGCCAGAGCAGGGCACCCGCGGTCGCGGAAAGATCCGAGTAGTTGCCCTGCGGGACCGGAACGCTGATCACGCGGTGCGCGAGGCCTTCGGCGTCGACCTTGACCGGCGCGGGGGTCTCGGCGTCCGCGGTGGCTCCGGCGTCGGTGGTGCCGGCGGTGTCTTCGGGGAGCGCGACGCTTGGCCCGAAGGGGGACGGAGTGTCCGCGGCCAGGGCCACGAGGTAGGGCTTGATCGGGCTCGGGAAGGACAGGTCGAAGGAGTGCCCGTCGTAAACCGGGTCGAAGCTGCGGTTGGACAGGAAGGCCAGGAACTTGCCGTCCGGGGTGAATGCCGGCGACTCGTCCCGGAAGCGGCCGTCGGTGACGTCGATGATCGCCGCCTTGTCGGCCCCGGTCGTGGTGGACGTGCCCGTTGCTTCCCGCCCGATTTGGGCGAGGCGCAGCCGGGTCCTGGAGCCGAAGGAGGTGACCGGCTCGGCCCAGCCCAGCCAGTCAGAGTCCGGAGACCAGCTGAAGCCGTCGATGCTGCCCTCGCCGATGCTGCTCAGCAAGGTCAGGGCGCCGGTGCGGGTGTCAGCGAGGAAGATCTCGCCGAAGGAGGTGCCTACGGCGATCCACTTGCCGTCCGGGCTGGCCTCCATCGAGCTGGCCCGGGTGGGCGCCGGGAAATCGATCCGCGTCAGTTCTGCGGCGTCGGCCTGCTCCGGCGTGGATCCGGCAGCGGAAGTGGAGCTATCGGCGGCGGCATCCGCGGCGACTACAGCGTCCGGGGCCGCGGCGGCGTCCGGCACCGGAGCGACGGTGGCGGAGGCATGGGGACGTGCGAGGGCAGCGGCGGAGACTGGCCGCGGCAGCGGCGTGCCGCCGTCTGCGTCCTGCCCGGCCTCGGCGGCGGCCGCCTGCGCTGGAGCGTGCTCCTTGCTTGCAGCCTGGCCGCCGTGCACGGGTGCGGCGATGGGCTTGAGGTAGAGCGACTCGGTTCCCTCGTGGTCCGCGATGTAGGCGACCTGGCTGGCGCCGAAGGGGCGCGGCAGGCGTGCGCGGACGCCCGGCGTCGCCTCGAGGATGCGGGAGGGTCCGTCCTTGTGCCGCAGCCAGTGCAGGGTGCCGTGGGCCTCCACGGCGCTGGAGTCGCCGGTGCGGTCGGGGATGACGTCGCCCAGATGGCGGGACGGCTTCAGCGCGGACGAGCGGCGGGTCTGCGAGGCGGAGCCCAGCCTGATGTCGAGCTTGACCGCGTCGGCGTCCAGGCCGGACAGCAGCCACAGCTCGCCGGCGGATTCGAAGACCACCCGTTCGCCGTCGGTGGCCGCGTGCCGGACGTAGAAATCCTCGTGGTCGGTGTGGCGGCGGAGGTCCGTACCGTTGGGCAGCACGGAATAGAGGTTGCCGTAGCCCTCGTGATCGGAGAGGAAGGCGATCCGGCCGCGGACCCACATCGGGTCGGTCAGGTTGCCGTCGAGTTCGGAGGCGAGCCGTTCGAACTCTCCGTTGCCGTCCGCGTCGATCCAGAGCTTGCCTGCGGCGCCGCCCCGGTAGCGCTTCCACCAGGCCGGTTCGCGGGAGAGCACGCTGGCAAGCACGACAGGCCGTTCGTCCCCCACGACGGTGCCGAATGCCACGGACTCGACCGGGCCGAACGGCAGCTCTTCGGCCCAGCCACCGGCGACGGGGAGGCTGTAGGCGTGCGTGAGCCGGCTGTCCGCCTGCCGGAAGGCGCTCGTGACGACGACGTCGCCGCCGGGAGTGAAGCCCTTGACCCGGGTCGAGCTGTGGCCGAAGTAGCTGAGTTGCCGGTACCCGCCGCCGTCGACGTCCGCGGTGACAACCTCCGGCGCCGTCCCCTGGATCACCGTCCAGACCAATCGCTTGCCATCCGGGGTGAACCGCGGGTTGCGGGCCGGCAGCTGCAGCGAGGAGACCCGCCAGGCCCGGCCGCCGTCGAGGGGCGCGATCCAGACGTCGTCCTCGGCCACGAAGGTGACCAGATCGCCATGCAGATGCGGGAAACGGAGGTAGCTCGAAGAGGTCATCGTTAGATCATAGTCAAAACCCCTCCCTGCCCCGGGGAGGTTTCCCTGCCGTGCCGGGCATGGTGAGATGGATCATGCGAATCCTTGTAGCAGGCGCCTCCGGGCTGATCGGCACCGCCCTTTCCAGCACCCTGCGCGACAGCGGCCACGACGTCGCGAGCCTGGTCCGCCGGCCACCCGCCTCGCCCGCGGAGTTCCAGTGGGACCCCGCGGCGGGACGCATCGACGACACGGCCCTCAAGGGCGCAGATGCCGTTATCAACCTCTCCGGAGCCGGGATCGGCGACCGGCCGTGGACGCGGGGACGGATCAACGAGCTCAGCAACTCGCGGCTGGGGCCGACGCGGACCCTGACGGCGGCGATGGGTCGGATGGACACCCCGCCTCCGGTCTTTCTGAGCCAGTCCGCCTCCGGTTATTACGGAAACGCCGGTCAGGCGGTGCTGCGCGAGAACGCGCCCGCCGGCAGCGGCGTGCTCGCTCGGATCTGCGCCGACTGGGAGGCCGCGGCCCACGAGGCACCGGCGGGGGTCCGCGTGGTCACGGTCCGTACCGGCGTCGTATTGAGCCGCAGCGGGGGCGCCCTCGGCCGGCTCCTGCCGCTGCTGCGTCTGGGCGTGGGCGGTCCGCTCGGCAATGGCCGGCAGTACTGGCCGTGGATCACGCTGCCCGATGTGGCGGGCGCCTTCAACTTCCTGCTGACCGCACCGCTGGCCGGACCGGTCAACGTCTGCGCCCCAGAGAGCGCGGACGTGAACTCGCTGATCGCCCGCCTCGCCGAAGCACTGCACCGGCCGGCGGTCCTCCGGGTGCCGGCACCCGTGGTGCGCCTCCTGATGGGACAGCTGGCCAACGAGTTGCTACTCGCCAGCCAGCGGATGGAGCCGGCCGCCCTGGCCGGTGCCGGGTTCCAGTGGCAGCACCCCTCGCTGGCCCAGGCCGCTGCCTGGGTGGCGGGCCGGGACTGACCGGCTTCCAACCGCTGCAGACGGCCTAGCCCCCGGCAGGCAGGATTTCCTGGATCCGCCAGCGGCCATCGACCGGTGCCAGCACCAGGCGAAGGCGCTGTTGCGGGGCGGCGACCGCCCTGGCGACCACCGTTCCCGCAGCGTCACGCTCACGGTAGGGCGGCGAGGCCACAACGAGGGACAGCACGGCCCGCGCGGCTGTGCTCTCAGGCTGGCGCTTGACCAGGCTGAGGCGGGTTTCGAAGCCGTCGAGCACGTGGCCGGACGCCGCCAGCCGTGCAGCCACGCCGGCGTCGGCGGCAGCAGCAGGCGACTCCGGCACGTTCACCCGCTCCAGCAGACCGATGTTTCCGGTGCTGAGGGCGTAGGAACGCAGGCCGGCGAGTCCGCGCACGGCGTCTTCGGGCCGCGGCGCCTCGAGCAGTTCCTGCAGTTCCTGCAGTTCTGCCGGCACTGCGCCGGGGTGCGTGCCGGCAGCTTTGCCCTCAGCGGGTCCGGCTGCCGTACCGGACAGAGGCCGGACCTCCGGGGCCCATTCCCCCGCCGCCAGCCTCCCGGCGAGCAGCAACGTCCCGAAGACGCCTGCGGCAGTGAACAGCAGCGTCATCATGAGCACGGCCACGGCACCCCGGATGCTCGCCACCCGGAAGCCCGAGCGCCGGAGGCCAGGCGGGCGCCTGACGCCCCCGGCCTTCAGGGACCGGGTGTCCGGCCGCCGGGTGTGCGGGCGCAGGGCCTCCGGCCGCACGGCCTCCGCCTGGCGTCGGATCCAAATCGATGCGTGCCGCGCGCTTCGTCCCTTCGGTGCAAGACGGCGCCACCAGCCCCTCAGCCGCGCCGCCCGCCGTTCCTGCGCACCGGCGGGCAGGGAGCGTCGGGTCAGCAGTTGCGGCAGCACGGTCGGATGCACCGCCACGGACAGATCCACCGGCGCCGCCGGGGCGCTGCGGAAAACCGCGTCGGCAAGCTCAGCAGCGGACGGCCGCCCGCGCCGGTCACTGCGCAGTCCCGCTTCGAGCGCCTCCGCGAGCTCCGGCGGTACCGCCGGGACCAACAGCGGCAGTGGCGGACGCTGGTCCTCCGGTTCCGGCGCCCGGCCGGTGAGGCAAAACCAGCCGAGTGCCGCCACGGAATAGACGTCCCGCTCGGGCTGCAGTCCGGCACGGACAGCATCCACCGGAGACGGGTCACGGAAGCCGTCCGTGCCGGCGCCGGAGGCATCCCGCGGATCCGCCACCATCCGCGCCACGCCGAGGTCGGCCAGCAGCGGTTTGCCGTGGGCGGTGAACAGCACGTTGCCCGGTGCTACGTCGCCGTGAGTGAAGCCGTTCGCGTGCAGGTAGGCCACTGCCTGGGCGATCGGGGTCAGGGTCGTGACCGCCTCCCCCGGCGTCAGGCAGCCGCGGGCCGCAACCAGTCCGGCCAGCGATCCACCGGCGGCATAGTCCAGCACAAGCGCCAGCCCGGACCCGCCGCCGGCTCCGTAACCCACCCGCACCACGGCATGGGCCTTGACGAGGTGCTCATGGTCCAGGGCGGACAGGATGCGCACCTCGCGCCGGACGACCTCTTCCGCGTCCACGGCCCGCCGCCGTTCCCGCCGTTGCTCCTCCGGCGGCCCGGCAGCATGCAGGCACTTGAGCGCCACGTCACGCCGCGTCACACGCTCGGTGGCGAGCCAGACGGAGGCGGTGCCGCCGCGGCCCAGCAGCCGCCCGACGTCGTACCCGGGAACCTCCGGGGCCGGTGCGGGACCACGGGGCGCGGACCGTTCGAAATCTTCCATGGTTCATGAATAGCGGATCATCGACTTCCCTGCAGAAGTTATCCACAGGCGTGAGAGGTTCACCACAGAATCGGTCGGCGTGACAGCCGAGGTCTAAGCTGGATTCCATGACTCTTGAGTTCCAACAGCTGGGTCTCGCCCCGGACTTCATCGATTACACGCGCGGCTGGGAGATCCAGCGCGAACTGCACGAGAAAGTCCTCGCCGGCACCGCGCCCAGCACCGTACTGCTGCTCGAACACTCCGCTGTCTACACCGCAGGGAAGCGTACCGAGGACCACGAGCGTCCCTTCGACGGAACGCCCGTGGTGGCCGTTGACCGCGGCGGAAAGCTGACCTGGCACGGCCCGGGCCAGCTGGTGGGCTACCCGATCATCAAGCTGAAGAACAAGGCCGGCATCCGCGACTACGTTGAGCGCCTCGAAGCCGTCATGATCGCTGTCCTCGCCGACTACGGCATCGACGCCGTCCGGATCAAGGGCCGGGCCGGCGTCTGGATCGAGGCCGATCCGAAGGGTCCGGACCGCAAGATCGCCGCCATCGGCATCCGGGTCCACGAGGGCGTGACGATGCACGGCTTCGCCATCAACTGCAACAACGATCTCGCTCCCTACGGCCAGATCATCGCCTGCGGCATCACCGACGCCGGCGTCACCACGATCGCTCAAGAGACCGGCCGGGACGTTGCCCCGGCGGACCTCGTTTCGCGGATCATCGAAGAACTGCGCAACAATGAAGAAGCCCTAGTTGCAACCCATGAAGGAGCCCTACTGTGACACTGGCACCAGAAGGCCGGAAGATGCTGCGGATCGAGCAGCGGAATGCGGCCACCCCGGTGGAACGGAAGCCGGAGTGGATCAAGGCCAAGGTCCAGATGGGCCCGGAGTTCGTCCAGCTCAAGAACCTGGTGAAGAAGGAAGGCCTGCACACCGTCTGTGAAGAGGCCGGCTGCCCGAACATCTTCGAGTGCTGGGAAGACAAGGAAGCGACCTTCCTGA
>NZ_JBFTQK010000003.1:0-371267 GCF_056398965.1 Arthrobacter sp. 01T414
GGTGGTGCGGCCGATGTCGAGGATCCTGCGTTGGGTGCCGAGGAGGACGGGGATGATGTCGGCGTCGCAGGCGATTTTGCGGATGGTCGCGGCGGTGACGGGTCCGGTGAATGCCATCGTGCCGGTGCCGGTGAAGCCGAGCCGGTCGGTGCCGGTGTGGCCGTTTCCGAAGGTTTCCCCAGTGCGGGTGGTGCGTTGGAGGCGTTCGAGGAGATCGCGGGAGTCGATGGTGACCATGACCTGGGGGCGCAGGCCGCCTGCGGCGGGCAGACCGCCGGAGGCGAGGGCGACTTTGCAGGCGCCGACGAGTCCGTCGAGAAGTTTCTGAGGCCTCGACCGCCGGTCCAGGTCAGCCGCTCCGCCGTCGCCGTCTCTGGCCGGGCCGCCGCCGTCGGCGCACGCCTCACTCTGGTCCGCGCCTGCCTCTGCACCCGCGCCGGTGCGGGGGTTGGTGGCGGTGTTCATCACGGTCAGGAGGTGTTCGAACTGTTCGGTGGTGGCGAAGATTTCCAGATGCTGCAGGCCGTGGCGGGGCCTCCGGATGAACGCGCCCTGGAGCTGGCGCAGGAGCTCCTCAGAGGGTTCGGCGCCGTCCTGGTCGATCGCGTCCATCCAGCGGCGGGCGATCCGGGCCAGGAAATCCGGGTCGTGCTCCGCCGCGGTAGCGGTCAGGGCGTGTTCCATCCGGACGGCCGCGTCCGGGTCGCACACCGGCCGGACCCGCTCCAGTGCCTGGCTGACGATGGTCGCGGACCGGGAAGGCACCGAACCGGCGGCCACGGCTACGGCGAGTTCCTCGCGCAGGGGCGGAAGGACCTGCCCGATGATCCCGGTGCGCGGCAACACGGTCCCGGCCAGGCAGAGCCGGCGGTGGGCCTCGGCGGCACTGATCTGGAGCCGGGCGCGCAGGAAGTCCCCGGTCTTGCGGTAGCCGTCGCCAGCGGCCGGGAGCGCATCGGCGGCGTCTTCCTTGCGGGTCCGGTCCACGGCCTCCGCGGCAACCACCTGCAGGTACTCCACCGCCCGGGAGATCTCCTCAACCCGGCCGGCGAACTCCGCCGCCTCACCGAACCCCAGCAACGCCGCATCCCCGACCGCCCTCGCGCACAGCTCCCGCAACTGCCCCAGGACACTGCCCAGCGACGGAACGCGTCGAACGTCATCGGCCCGCCGGTTGGCTGGCAAGAAGGTGACCGCCGCGCTGGTTCCCATGAGTCAATCCTGCCGCGGACCTGCGACGTTATTGCCCGCACCGGTACAACCGGCGCTCTCTTCGGGTCCGGGCGTCACGGGCTGGGCACCGTGCAAGCGTCGAACGTCATCAGCCGGCCGTATGGCTGGCAACAACGTGACCGCTGCGCTGGTTCCCATGAGTCAATCCTGCCGCGGACCTACGACATTATTGCCCGCCCAGGAACAACCGGCACTATCCCCCGGCCCGGGTGGCACGGGGCGGGCAACGGACAACCGCCAAACATCATCGCCCGACTGATTGACTGGCAAGAAAGTGACCGCTGCGTTGGTTCCGAAGGTCAACCCCAATCCCCCAGCCGTGGCATGACAGACTATCCAGATGGACAGCTCAGGTTCACCGCAGCAAGCCCAGAAGAACCCCAGTGACCGCCCGTCGGCAACGCGCGGAAAGCCGGAAGAGCAGGACTTGCGGCCGCGCGACTCGTATCCCGAGCCCCGCCGGCCGCACGGACCACGGGACCCCGGCGATGCCTGGGTTGAAGGCGAACAGGGCCGCTTCTGGGGCCGCTTCGGCTCCGCCGGCCTGCTCGTACACGATGCGGCGAAGGGCGTTCTGCTGCAGCACCGAGCGACGTGGAGCGACCAGGGTGGCACCTGGGGCCTTCCTGGCGGCGCGTTGCACCAGGGTGAGGACGCCGTCGACGGCGCGCTGCGGGAGGCGAAAGAAGAGGCCGCCGTCCCGCCTGAATCCGTCCGTGTGCTGTTCACCTCGGTGTTCGACGTGGGCTACTGGTCGTACACGACGGTTGCCGCCCAGGTGGTGGAGCCGTTCGAGCCGGTCATTAGCGATCCGGAGAGCCTCGAATTGGAATGGGTCAGCCTCGACGGTGTCAGCGAGAAGGAGCTTCATCCGGGGTTCGCAGCTGCCTGGCCCGCGCTGCGCAGCAGGCTCCAGTCGCGCCACGGAGGTGCCGGGCGCCCCAACTAACGCCTTAAACGACCACGACGGCGGAGCTGCCAACGCGAACGTCAGCGGCTCCGCCGTCGAACAAACACCTTGCTAGCGCGAAGGAAAGCGCTCAGTAGCGCCCCGGGACCTCAAACGCGGCCAGAATCCTGGCCAGATCCTTCTGCAGGGTGGTCCAGCCCTCCAAGTCCTCGGGAAGTGCGTTGCGCTCGATCTGATGGGCCGTCGCCAACGCGGCCTGGCCCGACGGCGTCAGGGCGACAGAGAACTGCCGACGGTCGCGCTGGTCCCGGGTTCGAGTGACCAGTCCGGACTCTTCGAGCCGGCCGAGGACCTTGCCCAGCGACTGGCTTTGGACCGCGATCCGTCGCGCCAACTGCTCTTGGTTTAGCGGCCCTGCGGCGAGGCCTTGAAGGGCGATCACGGCGGCATGCGTCAGACCCAGGGCGGCCAAGGCCTGATCCTTGCGCCGCTCTACAACTCGCGCGGCCATCGACAGGAGTTGGTCTGTCCGCCACTTCTTGTCCGGCTTAGTATCGGGGTTCGTATCGTGACTCTGGCTCATGCGCGCCACCCGGGCTGGAGCCCCATGCCTGGTCTTCTCGGTTCCCATGTTGCTCGGGGAACGGCGTTCACAATGCTCATGATGCCTCCCTCGCTCCGGTGGACAAACGTGGGATAGCGGCTATCACTACCCGCGCTCCGGTACTACAATAAGCATGCTTACTATGCATTTGGCAAGTTTGCTTAGTATTCCGGATCACCCGGGCACTCCAAAGAACCCCTCCTCGGGGCTGCTTAGCTTGTGCGGGAGGTCTTGTCAGGCCTGTTTGGGTGCGGGGCGCCGGCGGTAGAGCCAGATGAGGCCAAGGATGGGCAGCAACAAGGGGATGAAGCCGTAACCGCGCCCGAACAAGGACCAAACCGTCTCATGCGGGAAGTTGACGGCGTCGAACAGGCTGAGCGCGCCAACCACCAGGACTCCGATCAGCTCTACCAGCACGGCGGTCACGGACACCTTGAACCAGGTCCTGCCGGCCTTTGCGAGTGAGACCGTCGCCACGATGTAGACGACGGCGGCGAAGGCGGAGAGCAGGTACGCGAGCGGCGCCTCGGAAAACTTGGTGAGGATCTGGTACCCGGCGCGGGCGGTCGCCGAGAGCGCGAACACCGCGTAGACGGCGATCAGCAGCCGGCCGGGACCGGTGTTGCGGGTGTCCTTCGCCGCTGGGGCGGCATCCGCCGGGCCGGCAGCTCCGGCCGCGGTCCCGGCAGCTCCGGCTCCAGTCCCGGCGCCCCCGGCCCCGGCGGCCCCGGCCGCGGTCCCGGCGTCGCCGCTGGCGTCCTGCTGTGAAGCCGTCATGTTCTTCTTTGCCTCTTCCACGTCAGTACCAGATCTGGTTCATTCGGGCCGCCATCACCAGAGCGGTGACGCCGACAGCTGCCAGCACGAAGTTGCTCCACCGGGTGCGTTCCAGGATGGCCCAGTACACGGCCCCGACCGGCAGCATCAGCGCGGTGACGAGGTATCCCCAGAATTCCCAGGGCTCGCCCGCGATGTGCTCCCCGGACGCGACCCGGATGATCGAACCCAGCAGGTACACCAGCAGGGACAGCTCGACGGCGGCTACCGAGAGGATCGTCGCGTCGTTCGGAGCCTTCTTCAGGACGCCGGCGCCGATGCAAAGCAGGCTGGAGAGCAGTCCCACCGCCAGGATGATGTAGAAGTATGCGTCCACGGCTAACCCCCCGGCTCTGCGGAGGAAGCCTGCGTGGCGGCAGTTTTCCCGGCAGCCGGTTTCTCATTGTCCGGCGCGAAGACCAGCACGGGCTTGGCATAGCTTCCGGCGTCGGCCAGCAAGGCCACGAGGGAGCCGTCGGGGGCGAAGGCCGCCGCGGGCTTCTCCGGCGTTGCGGCGTCCGGCGTGCCGGCAGCGGGTCCTGCCGCGATCCTACGGCCGAAGGACAGCTCCGTTGTTTCGTCCGCGGTCAGCTCCCGGTTGGGCATCAGCGCCCGGGCGGCCTGCGACATCTCCAGGACGTCCAACTCCTCGGCGAGCTGCTCCAGGGTCCGTGCCTGGTCCAGTGTGTAGGGGCCCACCTGGGTCCGGCGCAGGGCTGTCAGGTGGCCGCCGACACCGAGGGCCTCGCCAAGATCCCGGGCGAGGGCACGAATGTACGTTCCGGAGGAGCACTCAACGGTGACGTCCAGGTCGAGGGCTTCGCCGTCCTGCGTGCGGCGGAGTTCGTGGATCTCGAAGCGGTGGATCGTGACGGGCCGCGCGGCGAGCTTGACGTCTTCGCCGGAGCGGACGCGGGCGTAGGCACGCTCGCCGTTGACCTTGATGGCGCTGACGCTGCTGGGAACCTGCTGGATTTCGCCGGTCAGGGCGGCGACGCCGACCCGGACGGCTTCCTCGGTGACCGCGGCGGCGCTGCGGGTAGCAGTGACCTCGCCTTCGGCGTCGTCCGTGACGGTCGACTCGCCGAGGCGGATGGTGGCGGTGTAAGTCTTGGAGGTTCCCACGATGTAGGTCAGCAGGCGTGTCGCCTTGTTGATGCCAAGCACCAGCACCCCGGTCGCCATGGGGTCCAGGGTTCCGGCATGGCCCACCTTTCGGGTACCGGCGATCCGCCGCATCCGTCCAACCACATCGTGGCTGGTCCAGCCTTGCGGCTTGTCCACTATCACCAGTCCAGAAAGCACGCCTCCCAGTATATCCGCGCCGGGACGGCCCCCGGCGCGGACGGCGGGGCACGCTGCCGGCCGCGGCTAGGATGGCACACATGCCCGAGCTTGCAGCCCATGTCCGCGACGTTCCCGTCAACCAGATCCGCGAGATCACCGAGGCCGCCTGGCACACCCCCGGCGCGATCGTGCTGAGTATCGGCGAACCAGGCTTCGCCCTCCCCCGGCACATCCTCGAAGCCGGCATGGCGTGCCTGGACCGGGACGAGACCAACTACACGCCCAACGCCGGCATTCCTGCGCTGCGCGAGGCCTTTGCGGCGCGGTTCCGGGAGCACAATGCGACGGACGTCGGCGCGGACCGGGTGTACGTCGTCGACGGCGCGCAGCAGGGCCTGCACTTCGCCATGACCTTGCTACTCTCCCCCGGCGACGAGATCCTGATCCCGAACCCGGGCTACCCGACGTTCGCGATGACCTCCCGGCTGCTGCACGCCGTACCGGTCGAGTACCCGCTCTACCCGGACCACGACTTCCAGCCCCGGATCGAGGACATCGAAGCGCTCATCACTCCGCGGACCAAGGTCCTGATCCTCAATTCCCCGTCAAACCCGCTCGGCGCGGTACTGGGCGAGGATCTCACCCGCAGCCTCGTGGAACTGGCCGTCCGGCACGACCTTTGGATCATTTCCGACGAATGCTACGAGGCCTTCACCTACGACGTCCCGCACATCAGCCCGGCCCGCTTCGACAGCGACGTTCCGGGTGAGGCCCGGGTCTTCACTTCGCTGACCCTCTCCAAGACCTATGGCCTCACGGGGCTGCGGATCGGCGCGCTGATTTGCCCGCCCGGGCTCGAGCAGCAGATGAACAACGTGATGGAGGCGATCGTTTCCTGCGTCGCGTCGCCTTCCCAGTACGCCGCCCTCGCAGCCCTGACCGGTCCGCAGGACTACGTCAGCCATGCCCGCGCGCATTACCGTGCCAACCGGGACGCCGCCTCCGCCGTACTCGAGTCCAAGGGCATCCCGTTCCTTAGCGCGCAGGGCGCCTTCTACCTCTGGGCCGATGTCTCGCACGCCAGCGGCGGTGACGTTCGTGCCTGGGTGCGACGCTTCCTCGCTGACTCCGGGGTGTCATTCGCGCCGGGTACCGCGTTCGGCTCCATCGGTGAGGGGTGGATCCGGATTGCCCTGTGCGGCGGCCAGGCCGAGCTCGTCGAAGGCCTGGGCCGGCTTCCGGCGCGCGACGGGGCTTTCTAGTCCTACCGCCCGGAGGGACCAGGCAGTAGCCTGACCACAACGCGGGTGCGGGCGGATCCACGGCGGGTACGCGGCCGGCCCGGGAGGAGGACCTCATGTGGTGGCAGGATTTGCTGTGGGGCGTCTGGAACGGCATCACGGCCTGGATTGTGCTGATTGCGCATGTGTTCGGCGCATGGAAAGAGTTCCCCTTCTACAACACGGGGCGGGCCGGCAACTGGTACGATTTCGGCTTCCTGCTGGGCATGGGTTCCCCGCTGCTCGGAACCCTGGGCCGGCGGCGGCGCTGAGGCGCCCACGCTAGAAGGCGGCGCTGCGGCGCGTGTGCCTCAGTGACGCTGCCCGGGCGGTCGGCGTCAGAGCCTGATTTCGTCCTCCGGCAGCAAGGACGACGGCGGCGCGGTGAACGACATCTTGACGATGAAGTGCCCCTCGGAACAGTTCCTCGCAATGATGGCCCCGGCTTCGCCGGCCAGTTTTACCCCGAACTGGAGCTCCAGGTGCTCGGGGGCGAGCTCCCGCATTACGTCGGCGGCGGCCCTGGCGGCCGGCCGCACCGCCGCAAGGGCGTCCTCGAGCCGCCGGCCGGCGTCGAGGATGCCCAATTCATTGCGGGCGGGCCGTTCGACGCCGAAGCTGCCTTCCTCGACCTCCACCAGCACTGTTCCGGACCCGACCTCGTAGCGCAAGATTTCGGTCATGGCGTGCTCCCTTCGGGCCGGGCTGCCAGCGCACCGTCCAGCCAGTTGCGCAGTGCCGCGGCCGGCGGGGCTCCAGCCTGCCGGGCCACGACCTTGCCGTCGATGATCACCAGCATGGTGGGGATCGCCTGCACCTCGAAGCGCCGGGACAACTGCGGGGACCGGTCGACGTCGACCTTGACGAGCTTGACCCTGCCGGCCCGTTCCTGCGCGAGTTTATCCAGCACCGGGCTGACCATTCGACACGGGCCGCACCAGGCCGCCCAAAAGTCGACGAGGGCGGGCACCGGGGATTGCTCTGCGACGGCGGCGAAGTCTGCGTCGCCGGCCTCGACAACCCAGGGCAGGTCGCGGCGGCATTTGCCGCACCGCGGGTGCCCTGACGCCACGTCCGGGATGCGGTTGGTCGTGCCGCACTGGGGGCACTTAAGCAGCGCGCTAGTCACGGCCGGTCGCCGTCGTTCCGCTCGCCCGCAGTCATGACTCCATGGGACGCTCCCGCCCGGACCGGGCCTAGAGTCCAAAGTCCCCCGGCTAGCCAGACACGAAACTGGCCGGACCCTTAGGGGTCCGGCCAGTCGTGGCAGCGCTGCGTCTATTGCCTGCTGCAGCTACTTGTTGCTGTCTTCGTCGACGTCGCTGTCGCCACTGAGGTCAGTGTCCTCTTCGTCGAAGTCGTCCTCGTCGAGTTCTACGTCCTCGGGGATGTCGCTCTTGTACGGATCGGCGTCGCCGGCGTGCTTTGCGCTGGCCGCGAGGGCCGCCACCTCCGCGTCGCGCTTCTTCGCCGCCCGCAGGAGCTCTTCAAGGTTGGAGGCGACGACGGGGATCTGGTCGGCGACGAATTCCAGCGTCGGCGTCAGCCGGACGGTGATGTTGCGGCCCACTTCCTGGCGCAGCACACCCTTGGCCTTCTCCAGCCCCTTGGCCGCATCGGTCTGGGCCACTTCGTCACCGAAGACGGTGTAGTAGACCGTGGCGTGCTGCAGATCATTGGTCACACGCGCGTCAGTCACCGTCACGCCCTCAAGCCGGGGATCCTTCACCCTCCGGCCCAAAGCCTCAGCCACAACAACCTTAATCCGCTGCGCCAACTTGGCAGCCCGTGCGGGATCAGCCATTTCCACTCCTAAAAAATTTGGATGTACGACGGCGCCGAAACGGTCGCCATACAACTGTTGGGATTTGATGCCACGCCCTAAAGCGAGTCTACGACGGACGCGCACGGGATTCTCCCGCGGATCCTTGGAGCCGTTGTGGGGGCCCGGGAGTGGCATCGGGCCTGCCGGAGCTGGGCGGCCGACGTCGTCAGACGTTGGCCGCCCAGCGCAGGGGCGGGGCCCCCACAACGGCGGAAAGGGCGGGGCCGCCGGAAAAAATCCAACGGCCCCGCACCTGTTACTGCTGACTCGCCATCAGGCGGTCCGACTTAGACGCGCGGCTTTTCGCGCATCTCGAAGGTCTCGATGATGTCACCTTCGTTGATGTCGTTGTACGAACCAAGACCGATACCACACTCGAAGTCCGTGCGGACCTCGGTGGCGTCGTCCTTGAAGCGCTTGAGCGTCTCAACGGTGAGGTTGTCCCCGATGACCTTGCCATCGCGGCTGATGCGGGCCTTGGCGTTGCGCCGGATAACACCGGAGCGGACGATCGAGCCTGCAATGTTGCCGAACTTGGAAGAACGGAACACTTCGCGGACCTCGGCGGTACCAAGCTGGACTTCTTCGTACTCCGGCTTGAGCATGCCCTTGAGGGCTGCTTCGATGTCATCGATTGCTGCGTAGATGACGGAGTAGAAGCGCATGTCCACGCCTTCGCGGTCTGCCAGTTCGGCAACACGCTCGGCGGGCTTGACGTTGAAGCCGATGATGACGGCGGAGTCGACCGTTGCCAGGTTGACGTCGTTCTGCGTGATCGCACCGACACCGCGGTGGATAACGCGGAGCTGGACACCCTCGCCGACGTCGATCTTGAGCAGCGCGTCTTCGAGGGCTTCGACCGCACCGGACACGTCACCCTTGAGGATGAGGTTGAGGGTGTCGATCTTGCCTTCGGCGACGGCCTGGTCGAAGTCTTCCAGGCTGATGCGCTTGCGGCGCTTGGCCAGGGCGGCGTTGCGGTCTGCGGCTTCACGCTTCTCGGCGATCTGGCGGGCGGTGCGCTCGTCAGCGGTCACGAAGAAGGTGTCACCGGCGCGCGGGACGTTGGACAGACCCAGCACCTGCACGGGGCGGGACGGGCCGGCCTCGGTCAGGGCGCTGCCGTCGTCGTCGAACATGGCGCGGACGCGGCCGTGGGCCGTGCCTGCCACGATCGTGTCGCCGACGTGGAGCGTACCGGACTGGACCAGGACGGTTGCGACAGCACCGCGGCCCTTGTCCAGGTTGGCTTCGATCGCGATACCGCGGGCGTCCTTGTTCGGGTTGGCGCGCATGTCCAAGGCGGCGTCCGCGGTGAGCAGGACTGCCTCGAGCAGCTCGTCGATGTTGAGGTTCTGGCGGGCAGAGACCTCAACGAACATGGTGTCGCCACCGTACTCTTCCGGAACCAGGCCGTACTCGGTCAGCTGGCCGCGGACCTTGTCCGGGTTGGCGCCTTCCTTGTCGATCTTGTTCACGGCCACGACGATCGGCACGTTGGCCGCCTGGGCGTGGTTGAGCGCCTCGATGGTCTGCGGCATAACGCCGTCGTCCGCTGCCACCACGAGGATGGCAATATCGGTGACCTTGGCACCACGGGCACGCATGGCGGTGAACGCCTCGTGGCCCGGAGTATCGATGAAGGTGATCTTGCGATCGGTGCCCTCGTGGTTGTGGGTGACCTGGTACGCACCGATGTGCTGCGTGATGCCGCCGTGTTCGCCCGCCATGACGTCGGACTTGCGGATGGCATCGAGCAGTCGGGTCTTACCGTGGTCAACGTGACCCATGACGGTGACTACCGGCGGACGAGCCTCAAGCTCCTCGTCGCCTTCGGCTTCCAGCTCAGCTTCGAAGTCAATGTCGAAGCCGGAGAGCAGCTCGCGCTCCTCGTCCTCCGGCGACACGACCTGGAGCTTGTAGCCAAGCTCCTCGCCGAGCAGGGCAAAGGTTTCCTCGTCCAGCGACTGCGTGGCCGTGGCCATTTCGCCGAGGTGGAAGAGGACCGTCACCAGTGCGGCGGGGTTTGCCTCGATCTTGTCGGCGAAGTCCGTGATGGACGAGCCGCGGCGGAGCCGGACTACGGTGTTGCCGTCGCCGCGGGGTACGCTCACGCCACCCAGCGACGGGGCACTCATCTGCTCGAGTTCCTGGCGCTTGGCACGCTTCGACTTGCGCTGCTTGCCGCGGCCTGCGCCGCCCTTGCCGAATGCACCCTGGGTGCCACCGCGACCGCGGCCACCCTTGCCGAAGCCACCGCCGGCCGGAGCGCCGCCGCCGGCGCCGGGACCACCGGTGCCAGGAGCGCCACCGGGGCGGCCCGGGCCACGGCCGCCACCGGGACGGCCGGCGCCGGTGGGCGCGGGACGTTCGGTGCGGTTGGGCATCATGCCGGGAGTCGGGCGGTTTCCGCCGGCTCCGGGACGGGCGCCGGGAGCGCCGGCCGGACGCGGAGCGCCCGGACGTGCACCGGCAGCGCCGGCCGGACGCGGAGCGCCCGGACGGGGGCCGCCTGCGCCTGCTGCGGGACGGGGACCGCCGGGGCGTTCGCCCTCGGTGCGGCTTCCGCCCGGACGCGGCATGCCCTGCGAGGGAGCGAACGGGTTGTTGCCCGGACGCGCCGTGCGTTCGTTGTCGCCGCCGCGGCCGCGGGGCATGCCCTGGGACGTGGCGAACGGGTTGTTGCCGGGACGGGGGCCGCCCGGACGCGGTGCCGAGCCGCCCTGGCGTGCCGGAGCAGCCGGGGCTTCAGCCTTGGGTGCCGGCCGTGCGCCGGGCTTGGCGCCGGTGGACGGAGCCGCCGGAGCCTCGGCAGCCGGTGCGGCGGCGGGGGCCGCTGCTGCGGGCGCCTCAGCCGGGGCGGAAGGAGCCGCCGGAGCCGGAGCTTCAGTCTTGGTTTCGGCTGCCTTCGGTGCGGCCGGAGCCGGCGCGGGCGCCGGTCGAGTCGCTGCCGGGCTGGCCTTGGGGGCGGACGCGGGCGCTTCGGTCTTCGAAGCGGCAGGTGCGTCGGGGTAAGCGTTGCGGAGTTTCCGCACAACGGGGGCCTCAATGGTGGAAGAGGCGGAGCGAACGAATTCGCCCAGTTCCTGCAGTTTGGTTACTGCATCTTTGGAAGTAATACCGAGCTCTTTTGCAAGCTCATGTACGCGGACCTTGGCCACATTTCTCCTGTCTCGGTCCGCACCGAGCCAGGCACGAACCGTCTACTTCTTACTGCGGGCCTCCGCCGCTGTTGCAGCTGAAAGACCCATTGCAGAGCGCAACAAAGTTGTCATCGTTGCGCACTCATCGCTGGGAACTCATCGGGTTTCCATCAGTTTTCTGACCCGCTTTCAGGTTGGACGGTTTTTGCTGCGGCCACCGGGGTGTCCACTGCTTGCGTTCCTGCCATAATCCGGCGTTCGACGTCGGCTGTTCCGGTTGCCCCGTTGAGGGCACGTCCGAACGCTCGACGTTTGACCGCCAGTGCCAGGCACTTTTCGCTGGGGTGCAACCATGCTCCCCTGCCAGCCATCCGGCGTCGTTCATCCACTACGACAGCGGATGAACCGCCGGCGTCGGCGACGAGCCGGATTAACTCCGACCGCAGACCCTTCTTTCGGCATCCGATGCAGGTGCGCTGCGGCTGATTCCCGAGGTGCTGCACTTCTGCCACTACGAGTATCTTCCTGCCAGTACGCATCTGCCGGCCCCGGCTTCCGGTCAAAAAACCGGTTGCGAGCGAGGCACGCGGACACCGGCCGTTAGGCGCGGTCATGTCTATTCTAGCCCCTCCGGCCCCTATCCCCCGAAATGGGGGCATAGCGGGGAACCCTGGAGGGGTCGCTGGTCCGGACGCCGCGGAGCGGTCCCGGACCAGCGCTACTTGTCGCGGTTTTCCGCGGCGTCAGAGACGATATCGATACGCCAACCGGTGAGCTTGGCGGCCAGGCGTGCGTTCTGGCCTTCCTTGCCGATGGCGAGCGAGAGCTGGTAGTCCGGGACGACCACTCGGGCGGACCGGGTGGCCTCGTCCGTGATGGTGACGGAATTCACCCGCGACGGCGACAGCGCGCTGGCAATGAACGCGGCCGGATCGTCGCTGTAGTCGACGATGTCGATCTTTTCGTCGTTCAGCTCGGTCATCACGGCCCGGACACGCGAACCCATTTCACCGATGCAGGCACCCTTGGCGTTGATGCCGGGGGTGTTCGCCTTGACCGCGATCTTGGTCCGGTGGCCGGCCTCACGGGCCAGCGCCACGATCTCGACCGAGCGGTCCGCGATTTCCGGGACCTCCAGTTCGAACAACTTCCGGACCAGACCGGGGTGGGACCGGGACAGCGTGATGGACGGGCCCTTGGTGCCGCGGTGCACGTCGATCACGAACGCGCGCAAACGGTTGCCGTGGGTGTACTTCTCGCCGGGAACTTGCTCGGGCGGCGGCAGCAGCGCCTCCACCGTTCCGAGGTTGACCTGGATCATGTGCGGGTTGTTGCCCTGCTGGATGGTGCCCGCGACGAGTTCGCCTTCGCGGCCCTTGAACTGGCCCAGCACGTTGTCGTCCTCGGCGTCGCGAAGGCGCTGCAGGATGATCTGCCGCGCGGTGCTCGCCGCGATACGGCCGAAGCCGGCCGGGGTGTCCTCGAACTCGCCGATCGGCGCGCCGTCGTCGTCGATTTCGGTGGCCCAGATGGTCACGTGGCCGCTCTTGCGGTCCAGTTCGGCACGGGCCTTCTCGAAGGCGCCGGGCGTCTTGTGGTAGGCCACCAGCAGGGCCTGCTCGATGGTCGGAATCAGGAGATCCAGGGGGATTTCGCGCTCACGCTCCAGGAGTCTCAGTGCGCTCATGTCAATATCCATTAGGCCTCCTCGGAAGGTCCATTGTCGTTCTCCAGACCGGCCTCTTCGAGGTGGCTGAACTCTATCTCGACTTTTCCGCTACGGATCCTGTCGAAAGGAAGCTTGATGGGGTCGCCCTGCTTGGGCTTCATCCCCTTCTTGACGGCCAGTTCCGGGACCAGGGTCACGCCGCCGTCGTCCACGGACTGGATCCGGCCGGTGACATTGTCGCCCTGGATCACGTTGACCGTGACGAGCCGGCCGCGGGCGCGGTGCCAGTGCCGTTCCTCGGTGAGCGGCCGCCCAACGCCGGGCGAGGACACCTCGAGGTCGTAGGGGCGCGAGTCGGTGCTCGGATCGTTGTCCAGGATGTCCGAGAGGGTCTTCGAAATCTCGGCGATGACGTCAAGGCTGACGCCGCCGGTCTCCTCCTGCGGCAGGTCCACCACCACGTGGACTACCCGGTTGGCGCCGGCAATGTGGATGGAAACGTCCTCCAGGTACAGCCGGTTCGCCAGGACTGCAGGCTCAAGGAGCGCGTACAGGCGCTCGGCCTCCAGATTGTGAGCGGGTGCGGCTTCAGCCTTCCCCGTCCCGGTCCGGTCTGTCGAAGTCGTGGCTTCTGCGTTGGTCATGATGCCGCCCGCCTCCCGCTAGATGATGTTGTGTCTACTAGCGTAGCGATATTCCCGGCAACGTGGTGCACTCGAGTTCCCGGCTGGTATCCCAACCATGACAACATGGTCTGTTGTGAAAGACGACAGCGGGGAAGAACGGGCGCGGATCCGGGTTTCCCGGCACCTTCCCCGGCTCGCCCTACTGCTCTGCCTTGCCCTCGTGGTGGTGAGCCTGGGCATCGCGTTTAGGCCCGGAAACGCGCCGAAACCACCGGAACCGTCCCGTTCGGAGCAGGCCCGCGCCGCCGCCCTGGCCGATGCCCTGCACCTGCGGACCGCCGGCGAGCAGCTGGGTGCTGCCCCTGCCGGGGCCGGCCGTCCGGCGGCCACGGCCGGCGCGGGAACGGCCGTCACTCGGACTGTGAGTTTGCTGACAACCCAGGCCCGCGCCCTGCTGCGCCCCGCCCAGACGCCGTCGGCTGCACCGGAACCCACGCCGTCGGCGTCGGCTTCTGCAGTCGCGCCGGACGCCGCCGCCCTCGCCGCGGACCTCGCCAAGAGCGGCCGGCAACGGCTCGCCGATGCCGCCACGGCCGACGGCGGGATGGCCAGGCTGCTGGCCGCCGTCGGAACCGCGCAGCTGCTCCAGTCGTCCGCCCTCGCTGCCGCGGCCGGCGCCCCCGACCCTGCGGGTTCGGTGTCCAGCCCCGCGGCGGGCGCCGGGCAGCCTGCCCCGGACGCCGCCTCCGCCGGGGCCTGCCCCGAAACGACCGCGCCGCCGTCGGCGCCCGCTGGCGGCGACACTGAAGCCGCCTCCGGTAGCGCGGGCCTGCCAGGTGCCCTGGCGGCGCTTATCAGAGCTGAGTTGGAGACGGTATACGGCTACCAGGTGGCCCTGACGCGACTGGACGGGGCTGCCGCCAAGTCGGCCGCCGGGCAGCTCGCGCTGCACGAGACGCTGCTCTCCGGAGCGGAATCCCTGAGCCGGTCGCACTGCGCGCCGATCCCGCCGCGGGAACCCGGCTATGCCCTGGACCCAAGCTTCCTGGCGTCCCCGGCTTCCGGCCTCGGCGCGCTCGAGAATGCCGCGCTGCCCGCCTACGGGGATCTCGTCGCCCTCAGCGACGGCGAGACCCGCAAGTGGGCAGTCTCCGGGCTACTGGGCGCCGCGCGCCGAGCCGCAGCCTGGGGCGCCAACCCGGGGCCGACGCCTGGGCTGGCCGTGGATCCGGCGTCGTTCCCCACCCTGCCCGCGGGCTGACGCCGGCCGACAGGCAAGGTGCGACTTACCTTGCT
The DNA here is from genome assembly GCF_056398965.1 of Arthrobacter sp. 01T414. NCBI lineage: Bacteria > Bacillati > Actinomycetota > Actinomycetes > Micrococcales > Micrococcaceae > Arthrobacter > Arthrobacter sp. 01T414. The sequence continues at coordinate 14,690 of NZ_JBFTQK010000003.1, forward strand.
TAGCCTTCCAATACTGGCCAGCCGTGCCCGCCGGTGATTTGCTGTAGGCATGGAAACCAGCGGCACAGCAGCCCTTCATGACAACGAGCCCCACCACAACGACATCGCGCATCGCCTCAACTGGCTCCGCGCCGGCGTCCTGGGCGCCAATGACGGCATCGTTTCGGTCGCCGCGATCGTGGTCGGCGTCGCCGGTGTGACCACGGATTCGGGGCCGATCCTCATTGCCGGCGCCGCGGGCGTCGTGGGTGGCGCTATCTCGATGGCCCTCGGCGAGTACGTCTCGGTCAGCAGCCAGAAGGACAGCCAGCAGGCGCTGGTCGAGAAGGAGCGCCGTGAACTGGCGGAACAGCCCGAAGAGGAACTGGCCGAACTGGCCGCGATCTACCAGGGCAAGGGACTGAGCCCGGAAACGGCCCACCAGGTCGCCACCGAGCTGACCGCGCACGATGCCCTCGCCGCGCACCTGTCCGCCGAACTGCACATCGACGAGACGGACATCGTCAGCCCTTGGCACGCGGCCTTCGCGTCCGCCATGGCCTTCCTGATCGGTGCCATCCTGCCGATGCTGGCCATCCTGCTGCCGCCGGAGAATATCCGTGTTCCGCTGACCTTCGCCGCCGTGCTCGTGGCACTCGCGGCGACCGGAGCCATCGGCGCCTGGATCGGCGGAGGCTCGAAGCTGAAGGCGGCCGTCCGGGTGGTGATTGGTGGCGCCGCGGCACTCGTGGCAACCTTCCTGATCGGCAGCTGGCTGGGCGCCAGCGGCATCGCCGCCTGATCGCCCGCACTACGCTGGAGGCGATGAGTACGCCACCAGCCGTCCCGATCCCGCCCGCACTCGCCCGGCGCTACAGCGGCAGCGCGGAGGGCCGGGAGTGGCTGGCGTCCCTCCCCCGGTTGATCGGGCGGTGCCTGGAACAATGGCAGCTCGAACCGGACCTCGCGCCGGGGAGCCTGCCCTGGCATGGCCATGGCGCCGTCGTGGTCCCGGTCCGGCGCCGCGCTGGCGACGGCGGGACCGGACTCGAACTGCCCGGCCCAGGGGCGGTCCTGAAGCTTGCCTATCCGCACGAGGAAGCCCTGGCCGAACCACATGCGCTGGCGTTGTGGGACGGCCGGGGCGCCGTACTGGCCCTTGCATCCGATCCCGACGCCGGGGCGCTGTTGCTGGAGCGGCTCGACGCCGAACGCTCGCTGCAGGACGTTCCGTTGGAGCTCGCCACCGGCGTCTGGGGCGGCCTGGTACGCCAGCTGAGCCTGCTGCCGGACGATCGGCCGCAGTGGCGCGAGTTCGACCATGTGGCCGCCCGTGCCGAGCAGTGGAGCGACGAACTCCCGGAAAGCTGGGAACGGCTGGGCCGGCCCTTCCCGCGCTGGCTGCTGGAAGCTGCCCTGGAAGTCTGCCAGACCCGAGGCGCCGTCGGCCGGCGATCGGGGACGGACGTACTGGTGCACACCGACCTGCACTTCCTGAACATCCTCGCCCGGCCGGACGCCCCGGCCTGGCCCGGAACCCTGGCGCCCGGGGACTCCAAGCCTGGGGAGTTCAAACCAGGCGACTTCAAGGCGATCGATCCGCAACCGATGATCGGCGAGGCGGAGTTCGCCGTGGCCCCGCTGCTTTGGAACCGCTTGGCCGAACTCCCCCGGGCCGGCGCCTGCGGGGCCCTGCTGCAGCGCTGCCTGGATTTCAGCTCGGCCGCGGGACTCGACGGCGAGACCGCGCGCCAGTGGGCGCTCGCCCGTGAAGTAGACAACGCCCTGTGGTACGCGGCCAAACCCAACCACGACGGCGACCTGGCCCGCTCGCTCTGGGTGGCCAGCAGCCTCGCCGGGAACACCCTGGAGAACCTGCCCGGCCCGCAGGAGCTGCCCGCGCCGGGCGAGTCCATGCACCGGCCGGTCCAGTCCTAGCGCTGTCCCCGAACCGCTGCCATGGCAGCGCGCACGGCGTCGACGGCGGCTGCCACATCGGCGTCGTCCGTGCTCCAGTTGCTCACTGAGATCCGCAGGATGTCCCGGTCCTGCCAGCGTGAGCCGGACATCCAGACGCGTCCTTCCTCGATGATCCGGGCCGTCACGGCGCGCGTGGTGGCGTCGTCGCCAAAGGCCAGCGAGACCTGGGTGTACTTGACGTCATTCAGCACCTCGACGCCGTCGAGTGCGGCGAGCCGCTCCGCCAGTTCGCGGGCACGGCCCACCAGGCCCCGCACCTGCGCGGCGACGCCGTCCCGGCCGAGCGATTTGAGCGCCGCCCAGACCGGCACCCCGCGGGCCCGGCGGGACAGCTCGGGAACTGTCTCGAAGGGGTCCGGCGCGCCGTCCGCAGCCTGGATCAGGTAGCTGGTGTGCGCGCCCATGGCCGAGCGCAACGCCTGCGCATCCCGGACCACCGCGATGCCGCAGTCGTAGGGCACATTGAGGGTCTTATGCGCGTCGGTGCCCCAGGAATCGGCGTCCTGCAGCCCATCGGTGAGGGCGGCGAGTTCGGGGACGGCGGCGGCCCACAGTCCGAAGGCTCCGTCCACGTGCACCCAGGCGCCGTGCTCCTTGGCAACGGCAATGGCCTCACGGAACGGGTCGAAGGCGCCCGAATGCAGGTTGCCGGCCTGCAGGCAGACCAGCAGCGGAACCCGTCCCGCCGCCTCTGCTGCGGCGCGGTCCAGGGCGGCGCCGAGTGCCGCCGGGTCGATGCGGCCCTGCCGGTCGGCCGGGACCACCGTGGGCCGGCCCAGGCCCAGGTAGCGCAGGCCCAGGTCGATCGTGTCGTGCCGTTCCTGGCCCACAAAGCAGTGGATCTTGGGTCCGCCGGCGAGGCCGTCGGCGTCGAGGTCCCAGCCGGCGTCGGCCATCAGGCGCCACCGCGCCGCAGCCAGGCCGGTGAAGTTGGCCATCGTGGCGCCGGTGGCGAAGCCGACGTCGGATTCTTCGGGAAGCCCCAGCAGTTCGAGCAGCCAGGCACCGGCGGCCTCCTCGATGGCCGCCGTGGCAGGGGTGGCGAAACGCAGGACGGCGTTTTGGTCCCAGGCGCTGACCAGCCAGTCCGCCGCCAGCGCGGCCGGCAGGGTGCCGCCGATCACCCAGCCGAAGAACCGCCCGGAGGGCATGGCCATCAGCCCGGGTTCGGCTTTCGTCGCTAGGTAGTCCACCACCTCCGCGGCCGGCATGCCGACCCGGGGCAGCCGTCCGCCGAAGTCGGCGGCGAGTCCGGCCGCCGTCGTCCTAGGGCCGACGGGCCGGGTGTCCTGGCTCTCCAGCCACGCGCGGGCATGCCGGGCGGCGGCCGCCAGGGCGTCGCGATAACGCTCTTCGGGTGCTGACATAGCTGCATGCTACGCCCGCGCCCGGGCCCGCGGCAGTCCTGCGCGCCATCCGGCCCCGGTCCGCCCGGCACTACCCGAAGGTGTCGTGCCAGACGTCGGAGCCGAGTTTAATGATCAGCGCGGCGACCACCACCAGGAAGACGATCCGGATGAATTTGCTGCCGCGGCTGACGGCGGTCCGGGCGCCGAGGTAGCCGCCGGCCATGTTCGCGGCGCCCAGGACAAGGCCGAGGCCCCACAGCAGCGAACCGTGCGGCAGGAAGAACATCAGGGCGCCGGCGTTGGTGGCCATGTTGACGATCTTGGCTTTGGCGCTTGCCTCGAGGAAGGCGTAGCCCATCGCGGACACCAGCGCGATGATCAGGAATGATCCTGTGCCGGGGCCGATCATGCCGTCGTAGAAGCCGATCACGCCGCCGATCAGGCAGGCCACGACATAGTGCCGGTGGCCGTCGTGACGAAGCTGGGTCAGCTCCCCCACGTTGGGCCGGAAGGCGGTGAACAGCGCGACGGCCACCAGCGCCGCCACGATGATGGGCTTGAACACGCTCGCCGGCAGGGTCGCCGCCAGCACGGCCCCGCCGAAGCTGCCGGCCAGCGCGATCACGGCCATCGGCACCGCCGTGCGCAGGTCCGGGCCGACACGGCGGTAGAACGTGACCGCACTGGTGGTGGTGCCGAAGATGGAGCCCATCTTGTTGGTCGCCAGTGCCTGCACCGGGCTGATCCCGGGGACCAGCAGCATGACCGGCAACTGGATCAGCCCGCCGCCGCCCACCACGGCATCCACCCAGCCGGCGGCGAACCCGGCCACCACCACGAGGATGAGCGTGGCGAGCTGGATTGACTCAAGGCCGGAGACCATACCCTGCAACGCCGGGGCGGGTCAGTTGTTGCGGACGGCGTTGACCACGTAATCAACGGCCTTGTCCACGGCAACGTTCTCGGCGCTGCCGCTGCGGCGGTCCTTGATCTCCACGACGCCGTCCACCAGCCCGCGCCMGACGGCGAGGATGGTCGGGACGCCCACCAGCTCGGCGTCCCCGAACTTGACGCCCGGGGATACCTTGGGCCGGTCATCGTAGATGACCTCAAGGCCGGCGGCCTCCAGCTCAAGGGCCAGCTGCTCGGCGGCGGCGAAGATTTCCTCGCCGCGGCCGACCGCGACGACGTGGACGTCGGCCGGGGCGACGGCGCGGGGCCAGACGAGGCCCTTGTCGTCGTGGTTGGATTCGGCCAGTGCGGCCACGGCACGGGTGACGCCCACGCCGTAGGAACCCATGGTCACGACGACCTGCTTGCCGTTCTGGTCCAGGACCTTCAGATCCAGGGCCTCGGCGTACTTGCGTCCGAGCTGGAAGATGTGGCCCATTTCGATGCCGCGGGCGGTCTCCAGCGGGCCGGAACCGTCCGGAGCCTCGTCGCCGGCGCGCACCTCGGTGGCTTCGATCACGCCGTCCCAGCCAAAGTCACGGCCGGCGACCAGGCCGAAGACGTGCTTGCCGGCCTCGTTGGCGCCGGTGATCCAGGCGGTACCGCGGACCACGCGGGGATCGACGAGGTAGAGGAGCTTCGAGGCGCCTTCGGCGCCGAGCAGCGGCGCGTCCAGGGAGAGCCCGGGGCCGATGTAGCCCTTAACCAGGAGGGCCTGCTTTTTGAGGTCTTCCTCGTTGGCTGCCTCGAGCGTGATTTCGCCGCCGATGGGCAGGAAGGCGCCGATGTTCGCTTCGACGCGCTTGAGGTCGACGCCGCGGTCGCCGGGAACGCCGATCACGACGAGCTGGCGTTCGCCGGTGGGCAGCGTGACGGCGAGGACCACGTTCTTGAGCGTGTCCGCGGCGGTCCAGGCGCCGCCGTCGGCCTCGCTGCGGGGTGCCAGGGCGTTGGCGGCGTCGACGAGCGTTTCGATCGTCGGGGTATCCGGGGTATCGCGGACCTCTGCGGCCGGAGCGTTGGAAAAGTCGATGTCCGCGGGGACCACCGTGGTGACGGCTTCGACGTTGGCCGCGTAGCCGCCGGCCGAGCGCACGAAGGTGTCCTCGCCGATCTCGGTCGGGTGCAGGAATTCCTCGCTCTTGGACCCGCCCATGGCGCCGGCCGTCGCGGTGACCGGGACGACCTCGAGGCCGAGGCGCTCGAAGATCTTCAGGTAGGCGGCGCGGTGTGCGGCATAGCTCGCGTCCAGGCCGGCGTCGTCCACGTCGAAGGAGTAGGAGTCCTTCATGATGAACTCGCGGCCGCGCAGCAGGCCCGCCCGGGGGCGCGCCTCGTCGCGGTACTTGTTCTGGATCTGGTAGATGCTCAGCGGCAGGTCTTTGTACGAGGAGTACAGGTCCTTGACCAGCAGGGTGAACATTTCCTCGTGCGTGGGGGCGAGTAGGTAGTCGTTGCCCTTGCGGTCCTTGAGCCGGAAAATGCCCTCACCGTACTCGGTCCACCGGTTGGTCGCCTCGTAGGGCTCCTTCGGCAACAGCGCCGGGAAGTGGACTTCCTGCGCGCCGATCGCCGTCATCTCCTCACGGATGATCTGCTCCACGCGGCGCAGCACGCTCAACCCCAGCGGGAGCCACGTGTAGATGCCCGGGGCCGCGCGGCGGATGTAGCCGGCTCGGACCAAAAGCCGGTGGCTGGCCACTTCGGCGTCGGCGGGGTCTTCACGCAGGGTGCGCAGGAACAGCTTTGAGAGTCGAAGGACCACTGGGAGGTATCCGTTTCTGAGGAAGTGCGGGCGGACTGGGTAGGTACGAAATTGTCCAGAGACTAATCTACCGCCAAGGCGCCCTCCGGGTTTGCTTCCGGAAATGGAAGAGCCACGCCATGGCACGGAAGCCCCTGGCCGTTTCCGGCTGGTCATCCAGTGATGGCGTGGCCCCTGCGACCCCAGTGCCGCTAAGTCCAAGACTGACGGGTTGACTAATGTTGCCCTGCCGGGCCCCGCAGTCCGCGGTTTCCCCCTGAGACCGCACGCGCCTGCTCGGCGCGGCTAGCTAAAACGTATGTGATCCCCGTCGCAAAAACAAGAGTTGCCAACCAGATTTCTGTCACAAGTGACTGTCACAAATATGTCTAGAAGAGCACGGTCGCAAAAGTACCCACCTGGCGGAACCCGACACGCTCGTAGCTGGCGCGGGCGCGGGTATTGAAGTCATTGACGTACAGGCTTGTGACGGGCGCCAGGGTCTGGGCGAGGATCACGACGGCGGCCATGTAGCCGGCACTCAGGCCGCGTCCGCGGAACGCCGGATTCATCCAGACGCCCTGTACCTGTGTGACCTCGGGAGTCACCGCGCCGAGCTCGGCCTTGAACACCACCTCGCCGTCCGGCCCCAGGTGGACCAGGGAATGGCCGGCCCGGATCAGGCCCTTGACCCGCCTGCTGTAGTATTCGCGGCCGCCCAGGTAGGGCGAATAGCCGACTTCTTCCTCGAACATGGCCGCGCAGGCGGGCAGTATCCGGTCAAAGTCGGCGAGACGGCCAAAACCAAGTGCGGGGTTGGGCTCGATGGCAGGCGTCCCGCTGATGGTCAGGAGGGGCTGCTCGCTGCGGATTTCCTGGGCGGAGTGGCCCAGCTCGTCCAGCGCGGCGAAGAGCGCCATGACCGCCTCGGCCGGGCCGAAGATGGAGGCGTAGCGGCGGCCTGTCCGGTGCGCAACCGCCGCCACCGCGGGCGCCAGTTCCGCATCCAGCTGCACCGGGACCAGGTTGGCACCGGCCCAGCAGGCGCCGATCAGTACGTCGCCGTCGAACACGCCGAAGATGCTGGCACCCCCGGCGGTGGGCGACGCCGTCCCCGCGGTCTCGAGGTGGGAAAGGATAAAGACGTTGGCGACGGCGTCCTGCCGGGCTAGGTCCAGCAGGGCACGGGTATCCGCGCCCGCCAGCACCCTGACAGTCACACCCGCAGGAGCGCCGGCTGCGGCGCCGTCCCTACGAGACGCTAACCACGGGGCTACCCGGGACAGCATCTTCGCCATCGGACTCCCCCATCTCTTCAGCGAGACGCATGGCCTCTTCGATCAGTGTCTCAACAATCTGGTCTTCGGGGACAGTCTTGATGACCTCGCCCTTTACGAAGATCTGGCCCTTGCCGTTGCCGGACGCCACGCCGAGGTCCGCTTCCCGGGCCTCGCCGGGTCCGTTTACGACGCAGCCCATGACGGCGACGCGCAGCGGAACTTCCATGCCTTCCAGTCCGGCCGTGACCTGCTCGGCCAGCGTGTAGACGTCCACCTGGGCACGGCCGCAGGACGGGCAGGAGACAATCTCGAGCTTGCGCGGGCGCAGGTTCAGGGACTGCAGGATCTGGTTGCCCACCTTGATTTCCTCGACCGGGGGTGCGGAGAGGGAAACCCGGATGGTGTCGCCGATGCCGCGGGAGAGCAGCGCGCCGAAGGCCGTGGCGGACTTGATGGTGCCCTGGAACGCCGGGCCCGCCTCGGTGACGCCGAGGTGCAGCGGCCAGTCGCCCTTTTCCGCCAGCATTTCGTAGGCGGCCACCATGATGACGGGGTCGTTGTGCTTGACCGAGATCTTGAAGTCGTGGAAGCCGTGCTCTTCGAACAGCGAGGCCTCCCAGACGGCGGATTCCACCAGGGCTTCCGGCGTGGCCTTGCCGTACTTCTTCAGGATGCCCGGCTCCAGCGAGCCGGCGTTGACGCCGATTCGGATGGAGGTGCCGTGGTCCTTGGCCGCGCGGGCAATTTCCTTGACCTGGTCGTCGAACTTACGGATGTTGCCCGGGTTCACGCGGACTGCCGCGCAGCCAGCCTCGATCGCGGCGAACACGTACTTCGGCTGGAAATGAATGTCCGCGATCACCGGGATCTGCGACTTCTTGGCAATGATCGGCAGGGCCTCGGCGTCGTCCGCGGACGGGCAGGCAACACGGACAATGTCACAGCCGGAGGCCGTCAGTTCGGCGATCTGCTGCAGGGTGGCGTTGATGTCCGTGGTGGGCGTCGTCGTCATCGATTGCACGCTGATCGGCGAGTCGGAGCCGACGCCGACCGAGCCCACCTTGATCTGGCGGGTCTTCCGGCGCGGGGCAAGAACGGGGGGCGGTGCCGACGGCATTCCCAGGCTGACCGAGGTCACATGGACTCCTCTGTGAATCGAATTCTAGGTCGAAAAATCGATGGCGGGTGGGCGGTAAGAGGCTAGGCTGCGTGGCCGGCCAGGAGGCCGGTCACCGGCGCCCAGGCCATCGTGCGGGTGCCGGAGACGGCACCGGTACCGGCGTAGGGATCCTGCTTGAGGAGTTCGTTGAGGGCCTGCTCGTCGGCAGCCTTGAAGAGCAGCAGGGCGCCGGCGCCATCCGTGTAAGGGCCGCTGGCGAGGAGGGTCCCCTCCTGCGCGAGTGCTGCGGTCCATTCGCGGTGCGCGGGCCGGGTGGCGTCGCGGATTTCGGCGGATTCGGCATCGAAAACGTACTCAACAGCAAAAACAGTCATAGAGATACCCTATCGCCCTGCCCGCCGGGTTCCCATCCGCCCAGGTCCGTTCCCGTCGGCGAAGATGCCCGGCTACAGCAGGCCTCCGGCCCGCAGGGCGAGCGTGTTCGGTCCCGGCGTCCGTGGGGACCATTACTTTCAGCCGAGGAAGAGGACCTTGACCAGGGCCGCGACCCCCGCCGCCCACAGCAGCGAGGTGAGGGTGCCGATGATGAACCGCTCTGCGGCCACCGGCGTTTCCTTCAGTTCGGCGAAGCGTCCGAGCCCCTTGATCGCGACAACATAGGCGATCGCGACGGGCTGGCCGGTCAGGATGGCCAGGCAAACTGCCAGGCGCTCGAGCACGCCGATGATCGCGCCGCCGCGCAGGATCCGCGTGCCGGCTCCGGGAACCGCGGGAGCCGGCCCGGCGCCGTCGGTTGGGGCCGGGGTGACGGCGCCGTGCTCCGCGGGCAGGGCGACCGCAGCCGCGCCCACCCCCGCAGGCTCCTCCGCAGGCAGGGTGATGTCGCCGTCGACCGCCCCGGCCGGGTCATCCGCGGTGTGCAGGGAGCCGGCGGCAGCGTCGGCGCGGCTGTCCGAGCGGTCATCGATGGTCCGGGCGAGCCGGAAGACGAGGGCGGTGACCGGCCAGCCGCCGAACCCGGAAATCAGCAGGGCCAGCGTGATCCAGAGGGCGTTCACCGGGCTCCTTCGCTATGGTCTTGCCGGGCTGGGTTCTGCCTGGCGGCGGTCTCCGTCCCGGTGGTCAGGCCGTGGGCCAGGGCCAGCAGCATTTCCGCCGCGGGCCTCGCCGCCCATTCTTCCTGCCAGCCGGAGCGGAGCAGGGCGCGACTCACCGATTGTTCGGTGATTCCGAGTTGCCGGGCGGCGATCTTCTGCGTCCCGTGCGCTCCGGCTTGTCCCTGCCTGAGGCCCCGCAGCGCGTCGACCACTTTCCACTGCGCAGCGGTGCGGTCCTGAACAACGCGTCCGATCAGCCGCAGCACCGCCTCCGCATTGGCGCACTCCGTGGCGCCCGGCGGCTCTTCCGCCGAGCCGGCGGCGCTCCCCCGCGGGCGGCCGCCGGAAACGACGGCGAGCGGGACGTGGGAGGACGCCGCCTTGGCCCGCTCCACGGCGGCGCGGGCCGCCACGAAGGCCGGACCCGCCCCTTCCCGCGGGCTCGCAGGCAGCGGGAGCTCCACGGGTCCGACGCCGATGCCCACGTACCAGCGCCCGCTGCGGAGCGCGTGCAGGGCGAGCTCCACCACCGGGCCGGGATGCTCCAGCACCCCCTGGATCTCGTCTCCGACGGAGCGCTCGAAGCGTGCGTCGGGGCAAAGCTTCGCCACTTCCGCCAGCAGCCCGGGGACACGGTCCACGTCGGTGCTGCTGCCGCGCTGATCGATGGTCATCACGTACATAGCCCCAACCCTAGGCGGCTGATTCCGATGAATCAACCATTTACAACTGATTATCTATAATCAGCCGAAATAAGCTAAGTGTGAAGAAACTGCCGTCTTCGGTTGACCCGGGGCCGGGCGGTGTGGCTAGCCGAAGAGGTTGACCGGCTTGACGATATCCGCGTAGATCAGCAGCGCGCCCATGCCCATCAGCAGCACAGCCACCACGTAGGTCACCGGCAGCAGCTTAGCGATGTCGAACGCGCCGGGATCCGGCCGCCCGAGCAGCCTGGCGATCTGCCGGCGGGCCCCCTCGTACAGCGCCCCGGCCACGTGGCCGCCGTCGAGCGGCAGCAGCGGGACGAGGTTGAACACAGCCAGCGCGAAGTTGAGTCCGGCCAGCAAGCCCACCAGGGCCGCCACCCGGCTCTGCAACGGAACCTGCTCCATGGCGGCGACCTCGCCGGCCACCCGGCCCACCCCGACGACGCTGATGGGGCCGTTGGGGTCGCGGGGCTCCTCGCTGAAGGCGGCCTGCGCCACGCCGGCCACGCGGGCCGGGAGGTTCACGACGACGCCGGCGATCTCCTTGATGTTCTCGCCGGCCATCGGCAGCACGGACGAGGCCGGCTGCTGCACGAGCGCGGTCTGGGCGCCGATGCCGAGGAAACCGACGTCCTGGTACTGGAGCTTGCCGTCGGCGTCCTTGGCCTGGCGTCCGTCCGAGCCGACGACCGGGCGCGAGGACAGCACCGGGGTGACCGTGGTGGCGACGGGGGCGCCGTCGCGCTCCACGGTGACGCTGACCTGTTTGCCGGCCGAGGCGCGGATCCAGCCGGTGAGCTCCTCCCAGTTGGTGACAGCCTTGCCGTCGAAGGAAGTGATGCGGTCGCCCGGTTTGAGGCCGGCTGCGGCGGCGGGGGTGGGCTTGCAGTCGGCGGAATTGGGATCCACGGTCTGGCCGGCCTTGACCTGGCATTTGGAGACGTCGGCGATGGTGGTGGTGGACTCGGAAACCCCGAAGCCCATCAGCAGCACGGCGGTCAGCGCCAGGCCGATCAGCAGGTTCATCGCGGGACCGCCGAGCATGATGATGATCTTCTTCCAGACCGGCAGCCGGTAGAAGGCCCGGTTCCCGTCCTCGGGACCGATTTCTTCATGCGCCAGGGACCGGGCGTCGGAGGCGAGGGACTGGAACATGCCGGTACTGGAGGGCCGGACGCTGCCGTCGGTCTTGTTCGGCGGATACATGCCGATCATGGAGACAAAGCCGCCCAGCGGGATCGCCTTGAAGCCGTACTCGGTTTCGCCCCGGCGCTTGGACCAGAGGGTGGGTCCGAAGCCGATCATGTACTTCGTGACGCGCACTTTGAAGAGCTTGGCCGGGACCAGGTGCCCCACCTCGTGCAGGGCGATGGACACGGCTATGCCGATCACGACGAAGACGACGCCGAGGATAAAGAGGACTACGGGGCTCATGCTGGGCTTGCTACTTCCTGGCCATTGGTCGGCTGCTTCTTAGGCACTTCCCACGGACAAACGCTCAAGCGTCCGCGCACGTGCCCACTGTTCAGCATCCAGCACGGATTCGACCGTCAGCCCGGAGGATCCTGAATGCTCACTGAGGACGGCTTCGATGGTATCGACAATATCGGTGAAGCGGATCCGGCCGGCGTGGAAGGCCGTCACGGCTTCCTCGTTGGCCGCATTGAAGACGGCCGGGAAGGTGCTCCCCCGCCCGGCCGCGTCTTTGGCCAGTCCGACGGCGGGGAAGGCCAGGGTGTCCAGCGGCTCGAAGGTCCAGCTGGTGGCCTTGCTCCAGTCGCAGGGCCGCGCGGCGCCGGCCACCCGGTCCGGCCAGCCCAGGCCCAGGGCGATGGGCAGGCGCATGTCCGGCGGCGAGGCCTGCGCGATGGTGGACCCGTCCACGAACTGGACCATGGAGTGGACCACCGACTGCGGGTGGACCACGACGTCGATCCTGTCCAAGGGGATGTCGAAGAGCAGGTGGGCCTCGATGACCTCCAGGCCCTTATTGACCAGGCTCGCGGAATTGGTGGTGACCATCAGTCCCATGTCCCAGGTGGGGTGGGCCAGGGCATCCTGCGGCGTGACGTCGTGGAGCTGCTCCCGGGTCATGCCGCGGAACGGGCCACCGGAAGCGGTCAGCACCAGCCGGTCCACCTCGGCCGCGGTGCCGGAGCGCAGGCACTGGGCGATGGCGGAATGTTCGGAGTCGACCGGGACAATCTGTCCTTCGCGCGCGGCCGCCTTGACCAGCGCGCCGCCCACGATCAGGGATTCCTTGTTCGCAAGCGCCAGCGTCGCGCCGGACCTGAGCGCGGCCAGGGTGGGGGCAAGCCCGATCGAACCGGTGATGCCGTTGAGCACGACGTCGGCCGGGATTTCCGCGATCCGGGTGGAGGCGTCAGGTCCGGTGATGATCTCAGGACGGTAGCCGCTGACGCCGGCCGCGCGGGCGGCGTCGTCGATCAACTGTTGCAGGGCCGCGGCGTCCCCGCCGGCAATGCCGATCGCCCGGGCCCGGGTGTGCACGGCCTGCCGGGCGAGGAGTTCCAGGTTGCCTCCGCCGGCGCTGAGGGCCACGATCTCGAAGCGGTGCGGGGCGCCGTCGACGACGTCGATGGCCTGGGTACCGATGGACCCGGTGGATCCGAGGAGGACGATTCTGCGCGGCTGCATGGTTCCAGTATCGCGCACCCGGCCCGTGCCCCGTCCTTCGGCGCCAAGTGACAGATCACGGCAGTGTTTGCTGGAATCACTGCCGTGATCTGTCATTTCGATCGCTCAGACGGACACGGACTCCTTCTCCGCCACCGCTTCCATGGCGGCCTGCCGGCGGCGCAGCCACCAGGAACCCAGGAAGATCAGCGCCATGGTCGCGTAGACCACGACGGCGAACGGGGTGGAGAACAGGGCCGAGGGGTCGTTCTGGGAGAGTTGCAGCGAGCGCCGCAGTTGCACCTCGAACATCGGGCCCAGGATCATCGCCACCACCATGGGCGCCACGGGGTAGCCGTAGCGGCGCATGAAGTAGCCGAGGATGCCCACCACTAGCAGGACGCCGACGTCACTCGGCGAGAAGTTCACCGAGAACGCGCCGAGCGCGGCGAAGACCAGGATGCCGGCGTACAGGAAGGGCCGCGGAATCTGCAGGATCTTCACCCAGAGGCCCACGAGTGGCAGGTTGAGCACCAGCAGCATCAAGTTGCCCACGTACAGCGAGGCGATCAGGGTCCAGACCAGGGCGCCCTGGTTTTCGAACAGGAGCGGTCCGGGCTGGATCTGGTAGCGCTGGAATGCCGTCAGCATCATGGCGGCGGTGGCCGTCGTCGGGATGCCGAGGGTCAACAGCGGCACCAGGACACCGGCGGCGGCGGCGTTGTTGGCCGCCTCCGGTCCGGCGACGCCCTCGATCGCGCCCTTGCCGAACTGCGACTTGTGTGCGCCCTTCGCGAGCCTCCGCTCGGCCGCGTAGGACAGGAAGGTGGACACATCCGCGCCGCCGGCCGGTACGGTGCCGATCGGGAAGCCGATGAAGGTTCCGCGCAGCCACGGCTTCCAGGAACGCTTCCAGTCCTCCTTGGACAGCCAGGCGTTCTTGCCTTTGCTGACCGGGATCACCTCGACCGGCCCGTGCCGCAGCTTGGACGCCACGTACAGCGCCTCGCCGAGGGCGAAGAGTCCCACCGCCACCAGCACCATGTCGATGCCGTCCACCAGGTTGGGGTTGTCGAAGGTGAATCGCTGCTGGGCGGTGCTGTCGTCAATGCCGATCAGGCCGATGAACAGCCCCAGGGACAGTGAGGCCAGCCCGCGCAGCACCGATGCCCCCAGCAGTGCACCCACGGTCAGGAAGGCCACCACCATCAGAGCCACGTAGTCCACCGGGCCGAGGCCGACGGCGAGTTCGGCCACCACCGGGGCGAGGAAGGACAGCAGCACGGTGGCGATGGTGCCGGCGATGAACGAGCCGATCGCCGCCGTCGCCAGCGCCGCCGCTCCCCTGCCGGCCTTCGCCATCTTGTTGCCCTCCAGCGCCGTGACGATCGAGGAGGATTCGCCAGGGGTGTTGAGCAGGATGGACGTGGTGGAGCCGCCGTACATGCCGCCGTAGTAGATCCCGGCGAAGACGATCAAGGCCGCCGCCGGGTCCAGCGCGTAGGTGATCGGCATCAGCAGGGCCACCGTCATGGCGGGGCCGATGCCGGGCAGCACGCCGACGGCGGTGCCGACGAACACGCCGCCCAGGGCGTAGAGCAGGTAGACCGGTTGGAGCGCCGTCGTGAACCCCTCGAGCAGGAGCATGAAGCTATCCATGGAAGAACGGCACCCCCTCAAGCAGCGGGCCCGGCGGGAGTGAGACGCCCAGCAGGCCGCCGAAGACGTACTGCAGCACGAGGGCCATGATCACCGAGACCAGGATGGCCTTCCAGAGCGGCTTGGCCTCCAGGGTCCACGCGGATCCGCTGAACAGCACGGCCGCAGCCACGGGCCAGCCCGCCGGTTCGATCAGGAAGATGTGGAGCACCACGAAGCCGACGAGCTTGGCCAGGGCAATCCAGTCCGTCTTGGCCGTGACATCGAGGTCCTCGCCTTCCTCGGCCTGGCCGACCTTGCCGCGCAGGACCTGGACGACAATTCCAGCGCCGACCAGCACCAGCATGCTGCACACGATGTAGGGGAAAGCCCGGGGGCCGATGCCGGTCTCCGACGGCGGGACCGGAATGGATCCCGCCGCCAGGAGTCCTGCCGCGCCCACGCTCACGAACAACAGGGCGAAAAGAATCTCCCCTGTCGGCCGCCTGGTGGGCGTAAGAGCTTGCGAAGACATTGTTACTTGACCAGGCCGATCTGCGTCAGGGTGGTCTTGACCTTGGTGATGTCCTCGGTGAGGAAGGTCTTGAAACCGTCGCCGGCGAGGAAGGCGTCATCCCAGTTGTTCTTCTTCAGGGTGGACTTCCAGGCTTCGGAATCGTGCAGCTTGGTGACGAGTTCGGTCAGCTTGGTGCGCTGGGCATCGTCGATGGAGCCGGGTGCCACGACTCCGCGCCAGTTGGTCAGCACGACGTCGATGCCCTGGTCCTTGAGCGGCTTGATTCCCGGCAGCGCGGGAACTTCGGCCTTGCCGGAGACGGCGAGCGCGCGGACCTTACCGGCCTTGACCTGCTCGGCGTATTCGCCGATGCCGGAGATGCCGGCCTGGACCTTGTTGCCGAGCAGCGCCGCGATGGATTCGCCGCCGCCCGAGTAGCCGATGTAGTTCAGCTTCTCCGGCTCGACGCCCTGGGACTTCAGGATCTGGCCGGCCAGGATGTGGTCGGCGCCGCCGGCGGAGCCGCCCGTGATGGCGACGCCCTTGCCGTTGGCCTTGATGTCTGCCACCAGGTCCTGCACGGTCTGGTACTTCGAGGACGCCGGCACCACGAGCACGAGGGGCTCCTCGGTCAGGCGGGCGATCGGGGTGGTGTCCTCGAGGCGGGTCTTCGCACCGTTGGTCTCCACCGCGCCGACCATGACGTAGCCCATCACCATGAGGGTGTTGGCGTCCTTTTCGGTGGCGAGTTTGGCCAGTCCGTTGGTTCCGCCGCCGCCGCCGATGTTGGTCACCTGGGCCGAGGAGACGAGCTTGTTGGACTGCAGGTCGGCCTGGATGGCGCGGCCGGTCTGGTCCCAGCCGCCGCCCGGGTTGGCGGGGACGATGATGCTGAGCTTCTTGACCGAGTCCCCGCTTGAACCGGTGGCGGCCCCGCCACCGGCGCAGGCGGACATGGCGAGCGCGAGGCCGGCTGCGCCTGCGGTGAGGGCTGCCCGGCGGGTGAAGTTGAGGTGGGACGTCATTATCTCTCCTTGTACGAATGTGATGCACATCATTGGAATCACTTCTGCGACCGTAGGGGCGGGGCGGGGCCGGGAACAGTATTCGGACGTAGAGGTAGTAGTGGTCATATTGGTCACGGCGGGATGGCGTCATCCGGCGGGCCGCAGCGCCGCCGGATGGGAGACTTGTGACATGTTTCACAGGATTCCGCTGCGCTTCCAGCTGGTTGCCCTCCAGCTTGGGATCGTCCTTGCCGTCCTCACCGTGGTGGGCGCCGTGACGATCCGGATGCAGGAACAACAGCTCCGCGACGCGTACAAGGGCCGCCTGATCGGCGTGGCCGAAAGCGTGGCCCGGCTGCCCTCCGTTGTCTCCGCCTTCCGCACCGAGTCCCCGGCGCAGACCATCCAGCCGATCGCCGAGGTCATCCGCCAGGCCTCCAACGTCACCTACGTGGTGGTGACGGACCGTAACGGCGTGCGGCAGTCACACCCGAACCCGGAGGAGATCGGCAAGCACGTCTCCACCGACCCCTCGGTGCCGTTGTCCGGTGACATCTACGTGGGCACCCAGACGGGGACCCTGGGCGAGTCCTGGCGGGTCAAAGTTCCCATCTTTGACCGCGCCGGCACGGTGATCGGTTCCGCATCGGTGGGCGTGCTGGAAAGCACCCTGGCGGCGGACCTGAACGAGGACCTCCCGCTGCTGTTCGGCTGGCTGCTCGGGGCCGCACTGCTCAGTTCGCTGGGCGCCATGTATGTTTCGAAGCTGGTCTGGCGGCGGATCTACAAGCTCGAGCCCGAGGACATCGCCGCCCTGTTGGAAACCCGCGATGCCATGCTGCACGGCCTCGGCGAGGGCCTGGTGGCTGTCGACGCCGATGGCAGGGTGGCGCTGGTGAATGACGAAGCCCGGCGGCTTCTAGGCGTCGGCGAGGAGATCCTTGGCACCGCCGCCACCGCCTCCCTGGAGCCCGGCATCCACCGCCTCCTCTCGGCCGGGTCCAGCACCGAGGAACTGGTGCTCTCCGGTGAACGGATCCTGCTGGGCAAGGTCAACTCGGCCACCGTGGACGGCCGCGAGGTGGGCAAGGTCCTGATCCTGCGCGACCGGACCGAGCTGCACACCATGCTGCGCGACCGCGACGGCGCCCTGGACGTGACGCAGGCGCTCCGGGCCCAGGCGCACGAGTTCGCCAACAAGCTGCACGTAATCTCCGGGCTCCTGGAACTCGGCGAGCAGTCCAAGGCGGTGGAGTACCTGGGCCGCAGCCATGACGATGCCGCGTTCGTGAACCGGCCGCTCGCTCCGGGGATCACCGACGACGGCGTCCGGGCCCTGCTGATTGCCAAGTCCACCGTCTGCGCGGAGCGCGGCATCGACATTGTCGTGGCACCGGATTCCGTCTGCTCCCCCGACGGCACCGACGACGTCATCACGGTGCTGGGCAACCTGCTCGATAACGCCGTCGACGCCGCCGGCTACGACAGCACGATCGCCGTCGCCCTGGCTGAGGCACCAGAAGGCCGGCGGACCCTCACCGTAGAGGACGAGGGTCCGGGCGTACCGGAGGCCGAGCGGGAAGCGGTGTTCGAGGCCGGGGTAACCAGCAAGAAGCCGGACGGCATCAACACCCGCGGCCTGGGCCTGGCGCTGGTGCAGCGCGTGGCCCGCCGACGGGGCGGCAGCGCCGCGGTAACGCGTTCAGAACTGGGCGGTGCCTGCTTTACCGTAGTTTTCAAGACGGCGGGGGTTGCGACGGCAGACGGGGTTCCGGCGGGCGGGCTTGCGACGGCGGGGCTGCCGACCGGCGGGGCCAAGACACAAGAGGAGGTACTGGAACGACCATGAGCGGCATACGCACCCTCATCATTGACGATGACGTGGCAGTGGCGGGGATCCACCACGGCTTCCTGCTGGCGCGCGGTGGCTTCGACGTCGTCGGCACGGCGCACACCGGGCAGCAGGGACTGGACCTTGCGGCGGAGCTGCTGCCCGAGCTTGTCCTGCTCGATATCCATCTGCCCGACATGTCCGGACTGGACGTGCTGCAGGGGCTCCGAAACCGACCAAGCCAGGCTGTCGACGTCCTGGTCATCACGGCGTCGCGCGAGCTGGAGACGGTGCGCTCGGCGATGGCCGGCGGCGTGCTGCATTACCTGGTCAAGCCCTTCACCTCGCAGGCCCTGAACGAGCGGCTGGACGATTACGTCCTGCTGCGCGACGAACTGGTCGCCGGGGCGGCCGCGGGCCCACTGGACCAGGCACGCATCGACCGGTTGGTGGCACCGGCACCCCGCGTCGCGGCGGCTGAAGGTGTGGACGCTTCCGAGTCGGCGCCACAGTCCGCTGGTCCTGCGGGAAGCCCGGCGCCGCGGCTGCCCAAGGGGTTGTCCCGGCCTACCCTCGACGCGGTCATTGAGGCGCTGCAGGCCAGCCCGGAGGATGTTTCCGCGGCGGGTCTGGCGCTGCGGATGGGGCTCTCCAGGGTCAGTGCCCGCCGCTACCTCGAGTACCTGGTGGTCAACGGCTATGCCCGGCTCACCCCAAGGTACGGAGCCGCGGGCCGGCCGGAGAACAGGTACCAGTGGAAGCGCTGAGCATGCTCCGCGTCGACTGGTCCGGGTGGACATGCCCATCCTTCGGAGTTCAGGCTCGGGGATCCGCGCTGCCGCCGAGGGCCATTTGCCACAGATGGCCGCTATGGGACGTGTCATAACGACCGTCGTTGGCTAATCGAGGAGGCTTTGGGCGGTGGCGGTCTACGTTCACATCCCCGTGCCGGTCTGGGCCCACGACGGCCCTTGTTATACCCCTTGGCCGCCGGGACATCCCCCGGCTCGGTCCTGGCACCAAGATGTGGCCCGCCAGATCCGTAATTCGCCACAGATGGCCGCAATGGGCGTGTCATAGCGGCCATTTTTGGCTAATCGACGAGGCCTGGGCCCACTGCGGTCCACGTCCACGCCGCTGCGCCGGTCTTGGCCCCCGGCGGTCCACGTCCACGCCGTCGTGCCGGCCCGGGCCCGCGACGGTCCAAGGTGACGCACCCTGGGCTCGCTGGGACATCGGGAATCCAGACCCCGCCACCAGGTGGGCCGGACGAACTAGCCGTTTGCCACAGATGGCCGCTAAAGAACGTGTCATAACGGCCATCTCTGGCTAATCGGCGAGGCTTTGGGCGGGGGCAGCACGGTGCACGCTCACACCGCCGTGCCGGCCTGGGCCCACGGCGGTCGTTGTTACACCCCGTGGCCGCCGGGACACCCCGCGGCTCGGTCCTGGCACCAAGATGTGGCCCGCCAGATCCGTAATTCGCCACAGATGGCCGCAATGGGCGTGTCATAGCGGCCATTTTTGGCTAATCGACGAGGCCTGGGCCCACGACAACCGCGGCGCCGCCAAAGACGCCCCGGCCCGCGCACCCACCACGGTGCCCGGGCAACGAGCCCCTCGGAGTCCTAGCGGCCCGCGCGGCGGAGGGTGGCCTCGGCGTGCTTGAGGATCGGCCCGTCAATCATCTTGCCCTGGTACTGGAACACGCCCGTGCCGGCGGAGGCAGCGGCGGCCAGCAGTTCGGTGGCCGCGGCGACGTCGGACTCGGACGGGGCGTAGGCTTCCCGGACCACTGCCACCTGGTTCGGGTGAATGCAGGCCTTGGAACCGAAGCCGGAGGCCACGGCGTCCCGGGACTCGGCGGCGAGGCCGTCTAGGTCGGGAATGTTGACGTAAACGGAGTCGATCGCGTCCTTGCCGAAGGCGCGGGCGGCGAGCAGCACCGTGGAGCGGGCGTGCAGTGCCACGGCGCGGTAGCCGCCGTCGTCGTTGCGGCTGGAGGTGCCGCCAAGCGAGGCGAGCAGGTCTTCGGCGCCCCACATCAGGCCGACGACGTTGGGCTCCGCGGCGATCTCGGCGGCGTTGACAATGCCAGCGGCCGTCTCGCACAGGGCGATCACGCTGTAGCCCTCAAGCTCCTTGAGCTGGGCGGCGCTCTCGGCCTTCGCCAGCATCACGTGCCGGTACGGGGTGTGCTTGAGGCAGTGCAGGTCCTTTTCGAATTCTTCCGTGCCGGCGGGGTTGATCCGGACAATCGTGCGGCTGGGGTCGAGCTCCGGAACGTCACCGGCGGAGCCCAGCTGGGCGAGGATGGCGCCGCGGGCGCGCTGCTTGTCCGCGGGCGCGACGGCGTCCTCAAGGTCCACGATCACGGCGTCGGAGCGCTCGGCCGCCTTCTGGTACCGTTCGGGCCGGTCGGCAGGGCAAAACAGCAGGGCGGGGCCCATCAGGAAACTCATGCTTCGATTGTCCCCTTTTCGGCCGGTTCCTGCCGCCCCGCCTGCGGCGAGCGCGCCTGCCGCCCCGGCTCCTGCGAACCCGGATGCGCCGAGCCCGGCTCCTGCGCCCCCTCCTGCGCGGCATGCGCCTCGCGGGTCCACATCAGGCAGCTGCGCGTGGCCAGCGCCACCACCACACCGTCCTGATTCCGTCCGGTGTGCCGCATGGTCACGATTCCCTGGCCGGGCCGGGAGGAGGACAGCCGTTTGCCGGTCACCTCGGTCTCCGTATACAGCGTGTCCCCGTGGTAAAGCGGGTGCGGGAAGGACACATCCGTCAGTCCCAGCTGGGCAATGATGGTGCCCTGGGTCAGCTGCGGGACGGACTGGCCCACCAGGGTGGCGAGCGTGAACATGGAGTTCATCAGCCGCTGCCCGAACGGCTGCCCGGCGCTCCACGCAGCGTCGAGGTGCAGCGCCTGGGTGTTCATGGTCATGGTGGTGAACAGGACGTTGTCCGTCTCGGTCACGGTCCGGCCCGGGCGGTGCGCGTAGAGCACGCCTTCTTCGAGTTCGTCGAAGTAGAGGCCGCGCTGTTCAATCACCCGGTGGCCGGTTCCGGAGCCGGGCACTGCATTCGTTGTCATACGGTCAGTTCCTGGTCTTCCTCGAAAAGTTCGGCACCGGTGGCCGCGGCCACGTCCTCCGCGGTGACATCGGGGGCGAGCTCCCGCAGCACGAGCCGGGATTTGCCACCTTCGGTCACAACGTCGATCACGGCAAGGTCGGTGATGATCCGGTCGACGCAGCCTTTGCCGGTAAGCGGCAGCGTGCACTTTTCCACGATCTTGGGGATGCCGTTGCGGTCCACGTGATCCATCATCACGATGACCTTCTTGGCGCCAAAGACAAGGTCCATCGCCCCGCCCATGCCCTTCACCATCTTGCCGGGGATCATCCAGTTGGCGAGGTCGCCGTTTTGGGCGACTTCCATGGCCCCCAGCACCGCCACGTCGACGTGGCCGCCGCGGATCATGCCGAAGGAGGCGGCGGAGTCGAAGAAGGCGGCCCCCTTGTTGACGGTGACGGTTTCCTTGCCCGCGTTGATCAGGTCAGGGTCCACCTGGTCCTCCGCCGGGTAAGGCCCGACCCCGAGGATGCCGTTCTCCGAGTGCAGCACCACCTCGACGCCGGCCGGAATGTAATTCGGGATCAGGGTGGGCATGCCGATGCCGAGGTTCACGTACTGGCCGTTATGCAGTTCCTGCGCCACCCTGGCGGCCAGTTCGTTGCGCGTCCAGCCTTTACCGTGGGCGCCGCCGACGTGCTCGACGGCGGAACGCCGGTATTCGTGCCGGACCGCCTCGGGCCGGGGCGGCGCGCCCTGCGCGTCGTTCGTCTCCACGGCTACGCTCCTGCCTGCTCGGTGGGGGCCGCGGTGACCGCGACCGTGCGCTTTTCAATCCGTTTTTCCGCCTGCGGCGCGAGGACCACCCGCTGGACGAAGATCCCCGGGACGTGGACGTGCTCCGGGTCCAGCTCCCCCGGCTCCACGAGCTCCTCGACTTCGGCGATGGTGATCCGTCCGGCCATAGCGCAGAGCGGGTTGAAGTTCATCGCCGTGGCGTGGAAGACCAGGTTGCCGTGCCGGTCGCCCTTCCACGCGTGCACTAGGCCGAAGTCCGGGGTCAGGGCCTCCTCCAGCACATAGTCGGCGCCGTGGAAGCTGCGGACTTCCTTGGCCGCCGAGGCGATCGCGACGTTCCCGTCGGCGTCGTACTTCTGCGGCAGCCCGCCGTCGGAGACCTGGGTCCCGACGCCGGCGGGCGTGTAGAAGGCGGGGATGCCGGCCCCGCCGGCACGCAGCTTCTCGGCCAGCGTGCCCTGCGGGGTGAGGACCACCTCGAGCTCGCCGGCAAGGTATTGGCGGGCGAATTCCTTGTTCTCCCCCACGTAGGAGCTGATGGTGCGGCGGATCCGGCCGTCCTTGAGCAGGATGCCGAGCCCCCAGTCGTCCACGCCGCAGTTGTTGCTCACGGTTTCCAGCTGGGTTGCGCCGCCCGCGTGCAGGGCGTCGATCAGGGCCACCGGTATGCCGCACAGCCCGAACCCGCCGACGGCGAGGGAGGCGCCGTCGTGGATGTCCGCGACGGCCTCGGCGGCGCTGGCAACAACTTTGTTGATCATCTGGGGATCCTTCCGGCCGGCTACAGTCCCAGTTCGCGGGCGATCAGCATCAGCTGGACCTCCGTGGTGCCCTCGCCGACTTCAAGGATCTTGGAGTCGCGGTAGTGGCGCGCCACGGTGAACTCGTTGATGAAGCCATAGCCGCCGAACACCTGGGTGGCGTCCCGCGCGTTGTCCATGGCTGCCTCGCCTGCGATCATCTTAGCGATGGCGGCCTGGGTCTTGAACGGCTTGCCGGCGAGCATCCGGGCAGYCGCGTCGTAGTAGGCCAGGCGGGCGGTGTGGGCGCGCGCCTCCATCCGGGCGATCTTGAACGCGATGGCCTGGTACTTGCCGATGTTCTGGCCGAACGCGCTGCGCTCCTTGGCGTATTTGACCGACTGGTCCACGCAGCCCTGTGCGGCGCCGACGGCGAGCGCGGCGATGGCGATCCGGCCCTCGTCGAGGATGGACAGGAAGTTGGCGTAGCCGCGGCCGCGGGTGCCGAGCAGGTTGGCCTCCGGTACCCGGACGTCGTCCAGCGTCAGCGGGTGGGTGTCCGAGGCGTTCCAGCCGACCTTGTTGTAGGCCTTTTCGGCCGTGAAGCCGGGCGTGTCGGTGGGCACCAGGATGGTGGAGATTTCCTTCTTGATGCTGCCGTCGGGGCGTTCCTCCTGGCCGGTCACCGCGGTGACGGTGACGAGTTTGGTGATGTCGGTGCCGGAGTTGGTGATGAACGCCTTGTTGCCGTTGATCACCCATTCACCGCCCTCGAGCCGGGCGGTGGTCTTGGTTCCGCCGGCGTCGGAGCCGGCCTCGGGCTCGGTCAGGCCGAAGCCGGCGAGCGCCTTTCCGGAGGCCAGCAGCGGCAGCCATTCCTCCTTCTGCGCCTCGTTGCCGAAGCGGTGGATCGGCATGGCGCCGAGCGAGACGCCGGCCTCCAGGGTGATCGCGACCGACTGGTCCACCCGGCCGAGCTGCTCGAGCGCCAGGGCCAGGGCGAAGTAGTCCCCGCCCATGCCGCCGGACTCTTCCGGGAACGGCAGGCCAAAGAGGCCCATGTCCGCCATCTGGGAGACGACCTCGTAGGGGAAGCTGTGCTCTTCGTCGTGCTTGGCGGAGACCGGAGCCACCACCTGGTCGGCGAATTCGCGGACGGTATCGCTGAGGTCCTGGTAGTCCTCGCTGAGTTCAAAATCCGGCATGGGGTGACTCCTGTGTCTGGTGGCTGTTCTGGTGTGGTGCTGACGTTGTGGCTTGCTACTCCGCCGCGCCCATGGCGATGACGGATTCTTCGACGGTGTCCTCGGCTTTTGAAGGTTCGGCGGGGTGAATGGTGGCGAGGACCTGGTCGGCTTTGACGAGGTCCCCGGCGCCTGCGCTGATGTGGACGGTGCCGTCCAGCGGTGCGACGAGCTGGTGTTCCATCTTCATCGCCTCGACCGAAAGCAGGACCTGGCCGGCCGTCACGGTGTCGCCGTTAGCTACCGAGACCGACACCACCGTGCCGGGCATCGGCGAGCGCACCGCGGGGTCGGCGGCGCCTTCCTCGCGTTCGACGGCGGCGAGCACCCGGGCGAGCCGGGCCTCGCGGGTGAGCGGCTCGAGCCGGCAAGACCAGCCCTCGTTGCCGAGATAGACAGACTCCGGCAGGTTCTCCCGCGGATAATCCTGCCCGGACAGCGTGTGGGCGAACCGGAATTCCCCGCCGTCGATCTCAAGGAAAATGTTGTCGCTGGCCATCCCAATGACCGTCACGTCATGCTCGGGCCCGCCGTCGACCCGCACCCGGGCACGGCCGAGGTCGATATTCTCGAGCCAGGTCACGGCCACCTCGGAGACCCCGCCGCCCGGTGTGCCGAAGCTCATGGTCCACGCCGCGGGCGCGCCCAGGCGCCAGCCCCGGGTGGTGTCCCAGGGGGACCCCACCGTTTCCGGGCCCCCGGCGAGGACCCAGAAGGGCATGGCCGCGGCGATGAGTTCGTTGTCGCCGATGCGGCGGAATGCGAAGCCAGGCATCTTGCGTTCGATCAGGCCGGTGTCGAGCCGGCCGGCGCGGACGTCGGCGTCGTTGATCAGCATCCGCAGGTATTCGACGTTGGTGTCCACCCCCAGAACGGTGTACCGGGTGAGGGCCGTGTCGAGCCGGTCCAGCGCGGCCGCGCGGTCCTTGCCGCGGGCGATCACCTTGGCCAGCATGGGGTCGTAGTCGCTGGAGATCTCGAGACCCGTGATCAACGAGGAATCGATCCGGATGTCCGGGTCCGCGGCGGCCGGGGTGAAGGAATCCAGGTCATCCAGCGCCGTGAAGATCGTGCCGCGCTCGTCGAGCAGCAGGACCTCTCCCCCGGACGGCAGGAAGTTCTTCTCCGGCACCTCCGCATAGACGCGGGCTTCCACCGAGTGCCCGGTGAGCACGACGTCGTCCTGCGTCACGGTGAGTTCTTCACCGGCCGCGATGCGGACCTGCCATTCGACCAGGTCGATGCCGGTGACCATCTCGGTAACCGGGTGCTCGACCTGCAGGCGGGTGTTCATCTCCATGAAGAAGAACTCGTCCGGGGCGTTGTCGGAGACCAGGAACTCCACGGTGCCGGCGCCGCTGTAGTTGACGCTGCGTGCGGCGTTGCAAGCAGC
Organism: Arthrobacter sp. 01T414; assembly: GCF_056398965.1. Classification (NCBI taxonomy): domain Bacteria; kingdom Bacillati; phylum Actinomycetota; class Actinomycetes; order Micrococcales; family Micrococcaceae; genus Arthrobacter; species Arthrobacter sp. 01T414. The sequence continues at coordinate 39,771 of NZ_JBFTQK010000003.1, forward strand.
CTCGCCGATCCGGGCACGGATGTCCGCCCCGTCGGGGAGGGACTCCAGCAGCGGCGACGGCGCTTCCTCGATGACCTTCTGGTGGCGGCGCTGCAGGGAGCACTCGCGCTCGCCCAGGTGGATGACGTTGCCGTGGTTGTCCGCCAGCACCTGAACCTCGATGTGCCGCGGGGTGGTGACGAGCCGTTCCAGGAACAGCGTGTCGTCACCGAAGGCGCTGGCCGCGACCCGGCGGGCCGTGGCGAGGGTGTCCGCCAGGTCCTCGGGCCGTTCGACAACGTGCATGCCCTTGCCGCCGCCGCCGGCGGAGGGCTTGATCAGCAGCGGATAGCCGACGCCGGCCGCCGCCTCGATCAGCTGCGCATCGCTCATGCCGGGTTCGGCGATACCCGGGACCACCGGGACGCCGTAGCCGGTGACGTGGTTCTTGGAGCGGATCTTGTCGCCCATCACGTTCAGGGATTCGACGCCGGGGCCGATGAACGTGATGCCGGCCTGCTCCAGGGCGCGGGCGAACTCAACGTTTTCGCTCAGGAAGCCGTAGCCCGGGTGCACGGCTTCGGCGCCGGTGTCGCGGCAGGCCTGGATGATGGCCTCGATCTTGAGGTAGCTCTCGGTGGCGGCCGCGGGACCGATCCGGACGGCGACATCGGCCTCCCGCACGTGGCGGGCGTCGTCGTCGGCGTCGGAGTAAACGGCGACCGAACGGATGCCCAAGGCACGCAGGGTGCGGATCACGCGGCAGGCGATCTCGCCGCGGTTGGCGACCAGGACGGTGCCGAAGAGCGGCGCGGGGGTCGAAACGGTGGGTGTGGAAGTAACAGTCACAGCGGGGCTCACATCCGGAAGAGGCCGAAGGAGGTCTCCGGCAGCGGGGTGCGGGAGACGACGTCGAGCGCCAGTCCCAGGACGGTGCGGGTGTCCGCGGGGTCGATCACGCCGTCGTCCCAGAGGCGGGCGGTGGAATAGTAGGGGCTGCCCTGGTCCTCGTACTGCTGCTTGATCGGGGCCTTGAAGGCTTCCTCGTCCGCGGCGGACCATTCCTCGCCGCGGGCCTCGTACTGGTCCCGCTTGACGGTGGCGAGCACGCTGGAGGCCTGGTTCCCGCCCATCACCGAGATCCGGGAGGCCGGCCACATCCAGAGGAAGCGCGGCGAGTAGGCCCGGCCGCACATGGAATAGTTGCCGGCGCCGAAGGAGCCGCCGATCACCACGGTCAGCTTGGGCACGCGCGCCGTGGCGACGGCGGTGACCATCTTGGCGCCGTTCTTGGCGATGCCGCCCTGCTCGTAGTCCTTGCCGACCATGAAGCCGGAGAGGTTCTGCAGGAAGATCAGCGGGATGCCGCGCTGGTCGCAGAGTTCGATGAAGTGCGCGCCCTTGAGCGAGGATTCGCTGAACAGCACGCCGTTGTTGGCCACGATGCCCACCGGGTGGCCGTGCAGTTTCGCGAAGCCGGTGACCAGGGTGGTGCCGTAGTTCTTCTTGAACTCGTGGAAGCGGCTGCCATCGACCAGCCGGGCGATGACCTCGCGGACGTCGTATTGGGCGTTCACGTCTGTGGGGACGGCACCGTACAGCTCGCCTTCGTCAGCCAGCGGCTCGACGACGGTGTCCACGTCCCAGGCCGGGGCTGCCGGCTTCGGCAGGGTGGAGACGATGTCGCGGACGATCTGCAGGGCGTGCTCGTCGTTCTCGGCCAGATGGTCGGTGACACCGGAGATCTTCGAGTGCACCTCGCCGCCGCCGAGCTCCTCGGCCGTGACGATCTCGCCGATCGCCGCCTTCACCAGCGGCGGGCCGCCGAGGAAGATCGTGCCCTGGTTGCGGACGATTACGGTCTCGTCGCTCATCGCCGGCACATAGGCGCCGCCGGCGGTGCAGGAGCCCATCACGGAGGCGATCTGCGGGATCCTAGCCGCGGACATCTTCGCCTGGTTGAAGAAGATCCGGCCGAAGTGCTCCTTGTCCGGGAAGACCTCGTCCTGCTTGGGCAGGAAGGCTCCGCCCGAGTCCACGAGGTAGATGCAGGGCAGCCGGTTTTCCAGAGCGATTTCCTGCGCCCGGAGGTGCTTCTTGACGGTCATCGGGTAATAGGTGCCGCCCTTGACCGTGGCGTCGTTGGAAATGACCAGGACCTGGCGGCCGTGGACCAGGCCGATCCCGGCAATCACACCGGCGCCGGGCGATTCGTCGTTGTACATGCCGTTGGCTGCGAGCGGGGCAATCTCGAGGAAGGGGCTGCCGTCGTCGAGCAGCCGGTCGATCCGTTCCCGCGGCAGGAGCTTGCCGCGTGCTACGTGCCGTTCCCGGGACTTCTCCGGCCCGCCCAGCGCCGCGACGGCGAGGCGGTCCTTCAGCTCCCGGGCCAGGCCGAGCTGCGCTTCGCGGTTCGCGGCGTAGCCGGCGCTGGCAACGTCCAGCTGGCTGGCGATTGTCTCCATTGACTGCTTCCATCCTCGGCCGTGGTGCCGGCGCTTGTCCTGGACATTTCCGTTGGGGCATTTCGGTTAGTGCCGCATAACTGAGATTTAGGTTAGTCTCTATTAACTGTGATGTCCAACACAGGGCAGCTTCAACACAGAACAGTCGAGAGGGACGCGCCGGTGACCGAGTCCAGCCAGACAACCCAGCGAAGCCAGGCCAAGGAGAACCGCCGGAAGGCGCTGCTCACCGCGGCCGCCGCCCTCTTCGCCGCCGACGGCTTCAACCGCGTTTCGCTTGAGGACCTGGGGGCCGCGGCGGGGGTCAGCGGTCCCGCCGTCTACCGCCACTTCGCGGGCAAGCAGGCAGTTCTGGGCGCGCTGCTGCTCAGCGTCAGCCAGGACCTGCTGGAGGGCGGGCGCAGCGTGGTGGCCGGCTCCGACGGCGCCGCCGCGGCACTGGCCGGGCTGGTCGAGTTCCACGTCGACTTCGCCCTCAGCAACGCCGACGTCATCCGGGTCCAGGACCAGGACTTCAGCAACCTCGACGACGACGACGAGGCAGAGGTCCGCGCCCTGCAGCGCAGCTACGTTGAGCTCTGGGTGGACGTGCTGGCCGGCGTGCATCCGGACACCGATCCGGCCGAGCTCCGGATGCGGGCACATGCCACCTTCGGCCTGATCAACTCCACCCCGCACTCGGTCCGGAACCACGGCCGCCGGATGGCGCTGAAGCGGGCCCGGCCGCTGCTGGAGAGCATGGCCCTGGCTGCCCTGACGGCACCGGCGGCTCCCCGCCCGCTCGGCTGACCGACGCCACTCCCATAACGCGGCACCCGCCGTCAGCTGCGAGTCCGACGACGAGCCCCGCCATCAAAGTGCCCCCGCACGGCAAAGGCCGGGCACCCATCATGTGGATGGATGCCCGGCCTTTGACCTTGCTGCGTCTAAACCATGGCCAGGGCCATGCCGGGATCGGCAAGGATGGCGCCAAGGTCCTGGAGGAAGCGGGAGCCCTGCTCGCCGTCGACCAGCCGGTGGTCGAAGGACAGGCTCAGCGTCATGACCTGGCGCAGCGCCACCTCGTCCTGGTACTCCCACGGCATCTTCCGCACCGCGCCGAGCGCCAGGATGGCGGCCTCGCCGGGGTTGAGGATGGGCGTGCCGGCGTCAATGCCGAAGACGCCGATGTTCGTGATGGAGATGGTCCCGCCGGATAGATCAGCCGGAGCGGTTTTGCCCGTCCGCGCGGTGTCGGTCAGCTCGGTCAGCGCGGTGGACAGCTCCAGCAGGGACATCCGGTCCGCGTCCTTGATATTCGGGACGGTCAGCCCGCGCGGCGTTGCGGCCGCGATGCCAAGGTTGACGTAGTTGAACTGGACGATCTCCTGGTTGGCTTCGTCCCACCGGGCGTTGAGCGTCGGATGGTTGCGCAGCGCGATCAGCACGGCCTTGGACACCAGCGTCAGCGGCGTCAGCTTGTAGCCCGCGAACGTCCGGCTGGCCTTGAGCCTCGCCAGCAGTTCCATGGTGGGCGTGACGTCGAGAGTCAGGAATTCGGTGACGTGCGGAGCGGTGAAGGCGCTGGAGACCATGGCCGCGGCGGTGAACTTCCGCACGCCCTTGATCGGGGTCCGGGTTTCCCGCTCGCCCGGAACCGCCGACCGGGCAATTCCCGGGGCAGCGGCCTGGCCGCCGGCCAGTTCCTGCGGCGCCACCGGAAGGTCGCCGCCGCCAACGAAGTTCCGCACGTCGTCGCGGGTGATGAGGCCCCGCTCCCCCGTGCCGGTGATCGCTGCGAGGTCGACGCCGAGGTCCTTGGCCAGCTTGCGCACCGGCGGCGTGGAGCGCGGCCGTTCGGCGCTGCCGGCAGCGGCGGGCGCCGGGGCCTGGGGCACGGCCGCCGGGACGGGCGCCGTGACCTGCGCCGTGACCTGCGCCGACACGGGCGCCTCGGCCGGGGCGACGGCGGGCGCCTGCGCAGCTGGCGCCGGCGCTGCGGCAAAGCTGCGGGCGCGGCGGGCCGGACGGCCAGAGCCTTCCAGCACGGCGCCGTAGCCAACCAGGTTCGGCTCGCGCTTGGCGGGAGCTTCCCCGGCCTCCCCGCCGTCGTCGCCCTCGATCTCGAAGGACACGATCGGCTTGCCGACCTCAACGACCGTGCCCGGCTGCTCATGCAGGGCGGTGACGACGCCGGCGAACGGCGAGGGCAGTTCGACGACAGCCTTGGCGGTTTCCACCTCGGCGATGATCTGGTTGAGCGTGACGGTGTCCCCGACGCCGACTTTCCACGCGACGATTTCTGATTCCGTCAGGCCTTCGCCGAGGTCCGGGAGCCGGAATTCCTTGATCATGGTGGCGGTCATCCTTCCAGCCCGCTAAGGGAGTTGGGGCGGCCCAGGGCCCGGTCGACGCCGTCGAGGATCCTGTCCAGGCCCGGCAGGTGGTGCATTTCAAGCTTTGAGTACGGGTACGGGACGTCGAAGCCGGTCACCCGGACGGGCGCGGCTTCGAGGTGGTAGAAGCAGCGTTCGGTGATGCTGGCCGCGACTTCCGCGCCGAGGCCGCCGGACTGGCTGGCCTCGTGCGTGATGACGAGCCGTCCGGTCTTCCGTACCGAGGCTTCCAGGGTGGCGAAGTCCAGCGGGGCCAGCGAGCGCAGGTCGATGACCTCGATGGAGACGCCTTCGTCGGCGGCGGCGAGGGCGGCGTCGCGGGCGGTCTTCACGAGCGGTCCGTAGGCCACCAGGGTCACGTCGGTACCCTCGGTGACCACGCGTGCCTTCTCCATCGACAGGGCGGCGGCGAGGTCGAGCGACTCATCCACTTCCCCCTTGTCGTGGTAGCGGCGCTTGGGTTCGAAGTAGAGCACCGGGTCGTCCGAGGCGATGGCCTGCTGGATCACGGTGTGGGCGTCCTGCGGGTTCGAGACACTGACTACGCGCAGGCCCGAGGTGTGGGTGAAGTAGGCCTCGGGCGACTCGGAGTGGTGTTCGGGCGAGCCGATGCCGCCGCCGAAGGGCACGCGGATGGTGATGGGCATCTTGACCGCACCCTGGGTGCGGTAGTGCATCTTGGCGACCTGGCTGACGATCTGGTCGAATGCCGGGTAGATGAAGCCGTCGAACTGGATCTCCACCACGGGCCGGTAGCCGCGGTAGGCGAGGCCGACGGCGGTGCCGAGGATTCCGGATTCGGCCAGCGGCGTGTCCACCACGCGGTGCTTTCCAAAATCTTTTTGCAGGCCGTCGGTGACGCGGAAGACGCCGCCGAGGGTGCCGATGTCCTCTCCCATGAGGATCACCTTGGGATCGTTTTCGAGGGACTTGCGCAGGCCCGAATTAATGGCTCGGGCAAAGGTCATCTGTGTCATCAGCGTGCACCTTCTTCGGAAGCGGCCTCTGCGGGATCGCCGAAGGAAGCCAGGTAACGGGTGTAGTGGTCCTGCTGGCGTTCCAGCCAGGAGTTCGGCGTGCTGTACACGTGCTTGAAGATGTCCAGCGGCTGCGGTTCGGGCATGTTGATGGTGCCGGAACGCAGTTCCTTGGCCACGGCGTCGGCGTTGGCGGCGACGGCGGCTTCGAGTTCGGCGGTGAGCAGGCCCTTGCGCTCGAGCAGGGTCTTGAGCCTCGCGATCGGGTCCTTGGCGGCCCAGTCCTCAAGTTCGTTGGCGTCGCGGTAGCGGGTGGGGTCATCCGCCGTCGTGTGCGGGCCCATCCGGTAGGTGACGGCCTCAATGAAGGTGGGTCCGCCGCCGTGGCGGGCGCGGTCGATGGCGATCCGGGTGGCGGCCATGACGGCCAGCACGTCGTTGCCGTCCACGCGCATGCTGGGAATGCCGAAGCCGGAGGCACGGTCCGCGATCTGGATGTGGGACTGCAGCATGACGGGTTCGGAGATGGCCCAGTGGTTGTTCTGGCAGAAGAACACCACCGGGGCCTGGAAGCTCGCCGCGAAGACCATGGCCTCGTTGACGTCGCCCTCGCTGGTGGCGCCGTCGCCGAAGTAGGCCACGGCCACCGAATCGGCGCCGTCGTTCTGGATGCCCATCGCGTAGCCGGTGGCGTGCAGCGACTGGGCGCCAATGATGATCTGCTGCGTCGCCACGTTCACGGTGTAGGGATCCCAGCCGGCAAGGGCGTTGCCGCGCCAGGCCTTGACGATGTCCGCCGGCTGCACACCCCGGACGTAGGCGACGCCGTTGTCCCGGTAGCTGGGGAAGACGAAGTCGTCGTCGCGGAGCGCACGGGCTGAGCCGATCTGGGACGCTTCCTGGCCAAGCAGCGGCGGCCACAGCGCGAGCTCGCCCTGGCGCTGCAGGGCGGTGGCTTCGGCGTCAATCCGGCGGATGGCGACCATGTCCTGATAGAGCGAGGCGAGCTGTTCGTCGCTGACGTCCTGGACCCAGGAGTCGAACTCCGGATGGCTTACACGTTCACCCCCCGGGGTGATGAGCTGGACGAGATCCCCGCCCGAGCGCCTGTTTGATTCTGCACTGTTCCCGGGGCCGCCAGCGGCAATGCCGCCCTTGCCCGCGTCGTCGGTAAACACAGTTTGTCCGCAACCTTCTGACGTCGTCTGACCCTGCCCGCGGGACTCGTGATCCCTGCGCGCGACGGCCACCCGGGCGCCGTTGCCCCGGATAATTGTGACCCTACTCACAAGTGCCATTGGGTACAACCACCCTCAAAAAAATTGAGCATTATGCACAGCTTGGGCGTTCGTGACCGTGCTAACCTTGCGCATTATGCAACCCTTGGATGGCACAGACACCCGCCTACTTTCGGCCATGGCACGGGATCCCCGCCGCACCGTGGTGGCCCTGGCGCAAAAGCTGGGCTTGTCCCGCAATACGGTGCAGGCCCGCATGTCGCAGCTGGAGAAAAAGCACGTCTTCCTGTCCTTCGAGCGGCGGATCAACCCGGCGGCGCTGGGCTACCCCCTGATGGCGTTCATCTCGGTGCACGTGCAGCAGCAGAAACTCGGCCAGCTGGCCGTGGAACTGGCAGGCATCCCGGAGATCCTGGAGGGTTACGGACTCACCGGCTCGGCGGACCTGTTGCTCCGGGTGGTCGCGCTCGACGCCGAGGATTTGTTCCGGATCAACGGCAAGATCCTCGCCTGCGACGGCGTGGACCGCACCGACACCGCCCTGGCCATGGGCGAACTGATCCCCTTCCGGATCCAGCCGCTGCTGGAACGCGGCTCCGCGGATACCTGAGCCGCCGGGGCCGGCCGCGCCGTGTTGCCAGCCAACGAAGAAGAGGCGGAGCCCCCGTGCTGTTGCACGGGGGCTCCGCCTCTCTGGCCTAGCCTGCCGGGCCGGCCCGCTGTCGCTGCGGCCCGGCAGTGCGGTTAGTGGTTGGTGGCCTTTTCGGCGCCCACCCCGGTCAGGGAGCGGACCTCCATTTCGGCCTGCTTGGTGGTGTCCTCGAGCTTCTTGTCCAGGACAGTGCCCAGCCAGCCCAGGAAGAACGCGAGCGGGATGGAGACGATGCCGGGGTTGCTCAACGGGAAGACCGCGAAGTTGGCCCCCGGGATCATCGACGTCTTGGCGCCGGAGACCACCGGGGAAAGTGCGATCAGGATGATGGCCGAGCCGAGGCCGCCGTACATGCTCCAGATGGCGCCCTGGGTGGTGAACTTCCGCCAGAACAGCGAGTACACGATCGTCGGCAGGTTGGCCGAGGCCGCCACCGCGAAGGCGAGAGCCACGAGGAACGCGACGTTCTGGCCGTTGGCGAAAATCCCGCCGACGATGGCGAGCAGGCCGATCACGACGACCGTGCGGCGTGCAACCTTGACCTCCGTGTCCGCGTCCGCCTTGCCCTTGGCCAGGACGTTGGCGTAGATGTCATGGGCGAAGGACGCTGCCGCCGTGATGGTGAGGCCGGCGACCACGGCGAGGATGGTCGCGAAGGCCACCGCCGAGATGAAGCCCAGCAACAGCGGGCCGCCCAGGTGGAAGGCCAGCAGCGGAGCCGCCGAGTTCACTCCGCCCGGAGCGCTCTTGATCGTGTCCGCACCCACCAGGGCCGCGGCGCCGTAGCCCAGCACCAGGGTGAACAGGTAGAAGATGCCGATCAGCCAGATGGACCAGACCACCGACTTGCGGGCTTCCTTGGCGGTCGGGACCGTGTAGAAACGCATCAGCACGTGCGGCAGTGCGGCGGTGCCGAGCACCAGGGCCAGGCCCAGGGACATGAAGTCCAGTTTGGATGTGTCGGACTTGCCGTACTGCAGGCCCGGGTTGAGGACGGCCGGGTTCTTGGCGGTTTCCGCCGCGCCGCCGAGCAGGTCCGAGAGGTTGAAGCCGTAGATCGCCAGGACCCAGAAGGTCATCACGGCGGCGCCTGCGATCAGCAGCATGGCCTTGATGATCTGGACCCAGGTGGTGCCCTTCATGCCGCCGATCAGGACGTACATGATCATCAGCGCGCCGACGACGATGATCACCAGCGCCTGGCCGCCCCAGTCGCTGATGCCCAGCAGCAGCGAGATCAGGCTGCCGGCACCGGCCATCTGTGCCAGCAGGTAGAAGAAGCAGACCGCCAGGGTGGAGATGGCCGCGGCGATGCGCACGGGGCGCTGCTTGAGCCGGAAGGACAGCACGTCGGCCATGGTGAACTTGCCGGTGTTGCGGAGCAGTTCGGCCACCAGCAGCAGCGCCACGAGCCACGCCACGAGGAAGCCGATGGAGTACATGAAGCCGTCGTAGCCGTTGATCGCGATGGCGCCGGTGATGCCGAGGAAGGAAGCCGCGGAGAGGTAGTCGCCGGCGATGGCGGTGCCGTTTTGCGAGCCGGTGAACGAACGGCCGGCGGCGTAGTAGTCGGCGGCCGTCTTGTTGTTGCGGCTGGCGCGGAACACGATCACCATGGTGACCGCGACGAACAGGGCGAAGATGCCCATGTTCAGCAGGGTGGTGTCCTTGAGGGCGGCGACGTTGACCGCGGGAACCATAAGGGTCATTTCGCTTCTCCGCTCACTCGGTTACCGTGCTTGTCGAACTCGTGGCCCTCGATTTCGTGCCGGATCTCGGAGGCGATCGGGTCCAGCTTCCGGTTCGAGTAGCTGACGTACCAGCCGGTGATGGCGAACGTGGAGACGAACTGCAGCAAGCCCAGGATCAGGCCGATGTTGATGTTGCCCCAGACCTTGGTGGACATGAAGCCCACCGCGTAGTCGGCCAGCAGGACATAGGCGAAGTACCACAGCAGGAATGCGATGGCCATCGGAAAGACAAAGCTGCGGTGCCGTTTGCGCAGTTCCTGGAACTGCTCAGTCGATTGGACTTCCTTGAAGTCCACGAACGCCGGTGCGTCCGTTTCTTGGGCTTCGTGACCCATCGTTCCTCCTCATTGAGACTGGCGAGCCACCCCCGGGTATCCCGGGCTCCGGGAAACAGACTTCCGGCCTTGTGTGACTGCAATCACTGTGCATCGTGACGCGTGTTACATTCCAGCACCGCCGTGTTTCCTGTCGCTCAACGGTCGCGATGCTGCGCCCAACGGCGCCTGCACGCCCCCGGCGGCACTCTGTGGCCGTTCCAGACCGCTTCCGGGCACCCGTGTGGCCCGCCGCGCTACGCTGGCAGCATGCCGGACTCTCCCCTCTTCACCGCCGCGGCGATCGCCGTGATTGCCCTGGCGATCGCCGTCGTCGTGGCCGTTGGACTCAAGGTCCTGCGCTCCTTCCGCGAGCTGGGCACCGACGCGGAACGCGCCACGTACAAGACCCTGCACGCCGCCTCGCGCGCCGGCCAGTATCTGCGCACCGGGCTGAACCCGGCCGGCGCGGCCAAGGCGAGCCGGCAGCTGCGGAGCCTGCTGGGTTGCGATGCCCTGGCGATCACCGACACGGCGGGCGTACTGGCCTGGGACGGCGCCGCCGAGGAGCTCAAGCCGGCGCTGATGGGGCTCGCTGCCAAGGTATTGGAAGGGGGCCACACCGCCGTGATCCCGGCGGGCGAGCTGTCGCTGCTGGCCAACGGCAAGGCCGGGGCGACGCTCGCCCCCGGGGTGGAGCGCGCCGTCGTGATCGCCCCCGTCAAGGCCGGCAGCCGGGTGGTGGGCGTGGTGGCGGCCTTCGCCCCGGCAGCCGGGTCCGGGCTGGTCCGGGCCACCAGTGAGGTGGCCGACTGGGTGGCGACGCAGGTGGAGCTGGCCGAGCTGGACGCGTCCCGGACGCTGCTGATGGAGGCCGAAGTCCGCGCGCTCCGGGCCCAGATCAGCCCGCATTTCATCTACAACTCGCTGAACGCGATCGCGTCCTTCATCAACACGGACCCGGTCCGGGCCCGTGAGCTGGTGGTGGAGTTCGCCGATTTCACCCGCTATTCCTTCCGCCGGCACGGGGACTTCACCACGCTGGCCGAGGAGCTGCGCTGCATCGACCGGTACCTGCTCCTGGAGCGGGCGCGCTTCGGCGACCGGGTGCAGGTGAGCCTGCGGATCGCGCCGGAGGTGCTCAGCACGGTGATTCCGTTCCTGAGCCTGCAGCCGCTGGTGGAGAACGCGGTGCGGCACGGCCTGGAAGCCAAGGAGGGCCCCGGCCATATCTCCATCACGGCCAACGATTCCGGCGCCTTCGCCGAGGTGACCATCGAGGACGACGGCGTCGGCATGGATCCGGAGAAGCTGCGGGCCGTCCTGGCCGGGCACAGCGATGGCGAACACGTGGGCCTGCATAACGTCGACGCCCGGCTGCGGCAGGTCTACGGCGAGGACAACGGCCTGGTGATAGAGACGGCCCCCGGCGAGGGCACCCTGATCACGATGCGGGTGCCCAAGTCCCAGCCAATGCACGACGCCTGAGCGGCCCCGGCCCTACACGGCAGTACCCTAGAACCATGATTAACGTCCTCGTCGCCGATGACGAGCTGCCCGCTGTCGAGGAGCTGGCCTTCCTGCTGGGCCGGGACGAGCGGATCGGTGCCATCCACCGCGCTTCCTCCGGCGCCGAGGCGCTGCGCGTGCTGGAGTCCCACGAGGTCGACGCCGTATTCCTGGACATCCACATGCCCGCCCTCTCCGGACTGGACATCGCCCGGGTCATCTCGCGCAGCGCCAAGCCGCCCGCCGTCGTCTTCGTCACCGCCGACGAGGACTGCGCGCTGGAGGCGTTTGAGCTCGCCGCCGTGGACTACCTGCTCAAGCCGGTCCGCGCCGAGCGGCTGGCCAGGTCGGTCGGCCGGATCAGCGAGCTGCTCCGGGAGGGGGCGCCGGCGCCGGAGATGATCACGGTGGACCTGGGCGGGAACACCAAGATGATCCGCCGCGAGGACGTCACCTACGTGCAGGCGCAGGGTGACTACGCCCGGCTGCACACCGCGGACGCGAGCTATCTCATCCGGGTGCCGCTGGCGGACCTGGAGCAGCAGTGGGCCGACGCCGGATTCCTGCGCATCCACCGCTCGTACCTGATCGCCCTGAACCACATCGGCCACATGAAGCTGGCCGCGGCCCGTCCCAGCGTGACCGTGGCCGGGGCCGAACTGCCGATCAGCCGCCGGCACCTGCCGCCGGTCCGGGAGAAACTCGAGGCGACCCGGATCCGGCCGCAGGCATGACCCGGGTCCGCGTTACCGCGCCCCGCGCGCTCCAGGCAGGCAGCACCAAGGCAGGCGGCGCCGCCGGGCGCTCGGCCGCCGACACGCGCGAGGCTGCCGAGGAGTCCGACGCCGGGCAGGTGTTCGTCCGCTCGCTGATCCGTTCCCAGCTCCGGCTCGGAGTGGTGGTGGCCGCCGGGTTCCTGCTGATCCTGCTCGCCTTCGCGCTGATGCTGGGGCTGCTGCCCGGCCTGGCCGAGCTGAGGATCGCCGGGCTGCCCTTCGACTGGGTGCTGCTGGGCGCAGGAATCTATCCGGTGATCGGGCTCAGCGCCTGGCTGTATGTCCGGACGGCCGCGCGGAACGAATCCCGCTACCGCGACCTGGCCGGGGACAAGTGAGGCGCCGGTGAACCCGGTCGTCGGCATCGCGGCCTTCGCGGCCGTCTCGCTGGCCACCGCCGTCATCGGCTTCTACGGCCTCCGGGTCTCACGCACCACCGGGGATTTCTACGTCGCCTCCCGCACGGTGCGGCCGTGGTGGAACGCCTCGGCGATCGGCGGCGAGTACCTGTCCGCCGCGAGTTTCCTCGGCGTCGCCGGACTCATCCTGCTCTCCGGCACCGACGCCCTATGGTTCCCGGTCGGCTACACCGCCGGCTACCTGATGCTGCTCTTGTTCGTGGCCGCCCCGCTGCGCCGGTCCGGCGCGTACACGATTCCCGATTTCACCGAGGCCCGGCTCGATTCCCGTGCGGTCCGCCGGGTGACGAGCTTCGTGGTGGTGGTGGTCGGTTGGCTTTATATCGTCCCGCAGCTCCACGGCGCCGCGCTGGCTATCCGGATCACCACCGGCCTGCCGGCCTGGGTGGGACAGGTGGCCGTGGTCGCCGTCGTCTGTGTGACGGTGGTGGCCGGCGGGATGCGGTCCATCACCTTCGTCCAGGCGTTCCAGTACTGGCTGAAGCTGACGGCGCTGGCCGTCCCGGCGCTGTTCATCCTGTTTGTCCTGGCCGGCAGCGGCTCCAGCGCGGTCGCCGAGGCGTCGGTGAATCCCACGGCGATGGCACCGGCAGGGCCGTACCAGAACATCTCGCTGCTGGTCGCCCTGCTCTTCGGAACCCTGGGACTGCCGCACGTGCTGGTGCGCTTCTACACCAACCCGGACGGCCACTCCGCGCGCCGGACCACGCTCATCGTGCTGGGCCTGCTTTCCGTCTTCTACCTGTTCCCGACCGCCTACGGCCTGATCGGGAGGGTGTTCGCACCGGAGCTGGCCAAGAGCGGCCAGACCGATGCCCTGGTGCTCCTGCTTCCGGGCCGGCTGATCGGCGGAACGGCCGGGGACCTGCTGTCCGCCCTCGTGGTGGCGGGCGCCTTCGCCGCCTTCCTGTCCACCACCTCGGGCCTGGTGGTGTCGCTCGCGGGTGTCATCAGCCAGGACATCCTGGGCGGCAGCGTGCGCGGCTTCCGGCTCGCCGCCTTGATCTCGGCCGTGGTTCCGCTGGGGATCGCGACCATGACGGACTCCACCGCGCTGGCCGGGAGTGTGGGACTCGTCTTTGCCTTCACGGCCTCGACCATCTGCCCCGTGCTGCTGCTGGGCATCTGGTGGCGCGGGCTGACGGACGCCGGCGCGATCGCCGGGATGCTGACCGGAGCCCTGCTCTGCGGCGGCTCCATGCTGGCAGGCACCGTGCTGGGTTCGGCCGCGACGCCACCGTGGCTCGCGCAGCCGGCCGCCTGGACGGTGCCGGCAGCCTTCGCCGTCATGGTCCTCGTCTCGCGGGCCACACAGGGCCGCGTTCCGCGGACTATCACCCGGCTGATGACCCGGCTGCACACCCCGGAACGGCCGCTCGCCACCGAACGGTGACGCGCCGCCAATGAAGCGGCGCTGCGTCAGTCGATCGCGGCCATGAGTTCGACGACGCGGTCCAGGAACGCGTCGACCTGGCTTTCCTCGTAGCCTTCGCGTCCGACGGCGGGGCGGAAGACGGCGCGGCGGATGTTGTCCACGCTGAGCGGCTGATCCTCCTCGAGGTAGCCGATCAGTTCGTGGCACAGGTCGTCGACGTCGGTGGTGTTGTAGCTGCGCACCTTGGCCTTGGTGGGACGGCGGAAACGCTGGCCGTCGGGGCGGTGCAGGCGGCCGCGCAACAGCCCTGCGAGCCGGCCGATTTCACGCAGCCAGGCCTCCTCGCCGCGCTCCCCGATCAGTTCGTCACGTTCCCGCCGGGCGAGGGCGTCCTCGAGGCGGTCCAGGGCCGCGTCCACCCCGGCGGCGGAGTAGCCGCCCTTGACCGGGTCGAAGGAGACGGCCCGGACATCGGCGCTCTTGACCGCGCGCCCGGCGGCATGGGGCGTTTCAAACGAGACCCGCGCGCGCTGCAGGAACTGGTCCACCTGCTTGGCGTTGTAGCCGTACTGGTTCCGCTGCACGCGGTCAAAGGAGGCCGGAATCTGCCGTTGAATGTCCACTGTACTATGTTTCCTTCGATGCCGTTCGGCTCTTGTTGCGCCAAGTTCAGGCGTGTTTGCCCGGCACCATTCTAGGCACCGGGAGGAGGCGGTGCGCTCCCTTAGCCGCCGGCGCCGGCGGAGAAGATCATGAATGCCACCGGGGAGGCGAAAACGATGGAGTCGAGTCGGTCCATGACTCCCCCGTGGCCGGGCAGGATGCTGCTCATATCTTTGATGCCGAGCTCACGTTTGACCATGGATTCGGCCAGGTCGCCTGCAGTTGCCGCCGCGACCATGCCCACGGCCAGCGCGGCACCGAACCACCAAGGCTCCCCCAGCACGTAGATGCTGGCGAGGATGCCCACCAGGGCCGCGCCGGCGATCGAGCCGCCGAAGCCCTCCCAGGACTTTTTCGGGCTGATCTTCGGCGCCATCGGGTGCTTGCCCAGCGAGGCTCCCACGAGGTAGCCGAAGGTGTCATTGGAGACCACCAGCAGCAGCAGCGTGCCGATCTGCCAGGCCCCGATCGGCACCACACCCCCGGGCCAGGGCCCGATCGGGGTGACACCGCCGGAGGCATGCAGCGGCAGCACGGCGAAGCTGATCAGGAACGGCACCCAGGCCATCGTGAAGACGCCGGCAAAGATGCTGCGCGCGGATCCTGCCGCTCCCTCCAGGGAGCGCCACAGCAGGACCGCCACACTGCTGAGCAGCAGCGTGAACAACAGGCTTTCCGGGCCGCCGAAGTAGGCGGCAAGCGGCATCGCCACGGTTCCCGTCATGGCCGGAATGATCGGCAGCCGGGTGCCGGAAGCTTCCAGCGCGCGGAACACTTCCCAGACGCCGAACACGGCGAAGGCGGTCACGATCAGCACGAAGGCCAGTGGCAGGAACAGCAGGCCGCCCAGTACGGCGAAGAGCATGGCAAGGCCGACCGCCGTAGCGGCCGGAAGGTTCCTGCCGGCTTTGGGCGTCGGGTTCTTCCGCTCTTTCCCCCGCACCCGGACGCGCGGTCCGGCTGCCTGCTGTTCGTCCCCCATCAGACCTCGAGCAGCTCGGCTTCCTTGCGCTTGAGCAGCTCGTCGATGCCCTCGACGTGGGCCTTGGTCAGGGCGTCGAGTTCCTTCTCGCCGCGGGTGCCCTCGTCCTCGCCGGCTTCGCCGTCCTTGACCAGCTTATCCAGGGTTTCCTTGGCCTTGCGGCGGATGTTGCGGATGGACACCTTGGCGTCCTCGCCCTTGGACTTGACGATCTTGACGTATTCCTTGCGGCGTTCCTTGGTCAGCTCCGGGATGGTGATCCGGATGACGTTGCCGTCGTTGGACGGGTTGGCGCCCACCTCGGAGTCGCTCAGGGCCCGCTCGATGTCCCGCAGGGCGGTCTTGTCGAACGGGGTGATGAGGATCGTGCGGGCGTCAGGGACAGCGAAGGAGGCCAGCTGCTGCAGCGGCGTCGGCGAACCGTAGTAGTCCACCAGGACCTTGTTGTACAGGCCCGGGGTGGCACGTCCGGTGCGGATCGAGGCGAAGTCTTCCTTGGCTACCTCAACCGCCTTGTCCATCTTGTCCCCGGCTTCGAGCAAGGTTTCTTCGATCACGTTCTCTCCTAAGAAATTGGTGCGTCCCCCAAGAGCGCGGGGAGCGGAACTGTCCTAAAAAACATCCTAGCCGCAGCTAGGGGGTGACTACGGTGCCCAGGTCCTCGCCGCGGATGGCCCGGGTGACATTGCCCTCGCCCTCCATGCCGAACACGACCATGGTGAGGTTGTTGTCCTTGCACATGGTCATCGCGGTCTGGTCCATGACGCGGATATCGCGGCGCAGGGCCTCGTCGTAGCTGAGCTTGTGCAGCTTCTCGGCGGTGGGGTCCTTCTTCGGGTCGGCGGTGTAGACGCCGTCGACGCCGCTCTTGGCCATCAGGACGACGTCGGCGTGCACCTCCATGGCGCGCTGCGCGGCGACGGTGTCGGTGGAGAAGTACGGGAGTCCGGCGCCGGCGCCGAAGATCACGACGCGGCCCTTCTCCATGTGGCGGATGGCGCGGCGCGGGATGTAGGCCTCGGCGACCTGGCCCATGGTGATGGCGCTCTGCACGCGGGTCTCCACACCGGCCTGCTCCAGGAAGTCCTGGAGGGCGAGGCAGTTCATCACGGTGCCGAGCATGCCCATGTAGTCCGCGCGGGAGCGGTCCATGCCGCTCTGCGAGAGTTCGGCGCCGCGGAAGAAGTTTCCGCCGCCGACGACGATTGCGACCTCGACGTCGGGAACGGCTGCCGCGATCTGCTTGGCGACACCGCGGACAGTGTCCGGGTCAACGCCCAGTTTGCCGCCGCCGAAAACTTCGCCGGACAGCTTCAGGAGCACGCGGCGCCTGGTCTTCTTTGGCTGGGCTGAATTGTTGACGGTATCCATGGTGCCTTCCCGTTGGTGAGCTCTGAAAAAGGGTATCGTGCCGGGGACAAAAGGCTGCATTCCCCTCCGGGCAGCGTTCCCGGGTGCATGCAAAAGGGGTGGCCACCGCAGTGACCACCCCCTCAGCGTGACTTACTTAGGAACCGACGCGGAAACGCGTGAAAGCGGTTGCCTTGACGCCGGCCTCTTCGAGGACCTGGGCGACGGACTTCTTGGCATCCTTGGCGAATGCCTGGTCAACGAGGACCTCGCCCTTGTAGAAACCGGTAACGCGGCCTTCCACAATCTTGGTCATCGCTGCCTCGGGCTTGCCCTCGGCCTTGGCGGTTTCCTCCGCGATGCGGCGCTCGGACTCGACCAGCTCGGACGGAACGTCCTCGCGGGTCAGGTAGTTCGGGGCCATAGCGGCGACGTGCACGGCGACGTCGTGGGCTGCGGTGGCAGCTGCTTCGCCTTCACCATCAACGGCGAACAGCACGCCGACCTGGGCCGGGAGGTCCTTGGAGGTCTTGTGCAGGTACGCGTCGACGGTCGGGGCCTCGATGCGGGAGATGCGTCGGACGACGACCTTCTCGCCCAGGATGGCGCCCTCTTCGACGACAACCTCGGAGAGCGGCTTGCCGTCAACGTCGGTTGCCAGCAGGGTCTCGAGGTCGGCAGCGCCCGACTCGACGGCCACGGCCAGAACCTTGTCGGCGAGCTGGATGAACTTGTCAGCCTTGGCGACGAAGTCGGTCTCGCAGTTGACTTCGATCATCACGCCGACGCCGTTGGCGACCTTGGCAGCAACCAGGCCCTCGGCGGTGGAGCGGCCTTCGCGCTTGGTAGCGCCCTTGAGGCCCTTGATGCGGATGATCTCGATGGCCTTGTCGGCGTCACCGTTGGCTTCGTCAAGAGCCTTCTTGACATCCATCATGCCGGCGCCGGTGCGCTCGCGCAGAGCCTTGATATCAGCGGCAGTGTAGTTCGCCATGTGAACCCCTCTGTCTAGAAATTTGTGTGGTGTACGGACTGACAGGACGGCTGCTCACCCAGTGAGCGGCCATCCTGTCAGTACCCCTTACGCTGCTAAGAGCGTGCGGGGAGATCCAGATTTACTTGTCTGACTACTTGGCTTCGTCGGCGGCCGGAGCGGCGTCGGCGGCGGGAGCCTCAGCGGCCTCCGGAGCAGCAGCTTCAGCGGCGGCCGGAGCGGCAGCAGCTTCGGCCTTGCTGCCCTCGAGGAGCTCGCGCTCCCACTCGGCCAGCGGCTCTTCCGGAGCTTCCGTGGTGCCGGTGGCGCGCTGGTTGCGGGCGATCAGGCCCTCAGCAACGGCGTCGGCAACAACGCGGGTCAGCAGGTTGACGGAGCGGATGGCGTCGTCGTTGCCCGGGATCGGGAAGTCGACTTCGTCCGGATCGCAGTTGGTGTCCAGGATGGCCACAACCGGGATGTTCAGCTTCTTGGCCTCGTCAACGGCGAGGTGTTCCTTCTTGGTGTCGACAACCCAGAGGAGCGAAGGCGCCTTGGTCAGGTTGCGGATACCACCGAGGTTGGTCTCCAGTTTGGTCAGCTCGCGGCGAAGGAGCAGCAGTTCCTTCTTGGTGTAAGCGGAACCGGCGACGTCGTCGAAGTCGATCTCTTCGAGTTCCTTCATGCGCTGGATGCGCTTGGAAACCGTCTGGAAGTTGGTCAGCATACCGCCGAGCCAACGCTGGTTCACGTACGGCTGGCCGACGCGGGTGGCCTGCTCGGCGATGGCTTCCTGCGCCTGCTTCTTGGTGCCGACGAAGAGAACGGTGCCGCCGTGTGCAACGGTGGCCTTCACGAACTCGTAGGCACGGTCGATGTAGGACAGCGACTGCTGCAGGTCAATGATGTAGATGCCGTTGCGCTCCGTGAAGATGAAACGCTTCATCTTCGGGTTCCAACGACGGGTCTGGTGTCCAAAGTGGACGCCGCTGTCAAGCAGCTGGCGCATAGTTACGACGGGCATGCCGACGCTCCTTCCGGCAGGTCATTCATGAGAAAGCCCTGGGCTCTCTTACCCTGCCAATAGTTGACGGTTGTTTAGCAACACCCAAGACGGGTGTTCCTCCTGGCATCCACCGCACCCCTCATCCGGACCATGGGGCCGGACCGTAAGAGGCGCAGTCCTCCGCACCCGGAAGCCGGGCTTCGGACAGGGAGGGCTGGATACGCGTAGTCAGCCGCTGCTCCCGCACTCCTGAATGAGACGTGCTGCCGGTCCAGATAACTGGACGTAGGCATGAGGGCACAGCAAACTGCTCCACCTAGTGTACTACAGCGGACCTGCCCGATTGGACGGTTTCGGGCGTCGGGAAGGACGGCTTTCGGGCCCGGTTTCGGGCCCGGTTTTTGGGTGGCGGCCCGCCCGGCTGAGGGCGGGGCTGCGGGCGGGGTTGCACGCGGTGCAGCGGGACTGGTTCGGGGCGGAAATCCACATAGCCGGCCGGGGCTCTTTCCGGCCGGGGACGCCCGCTGCAGGCTGGCGGCATGAAGGTTTCCATTGTGCTCGCAGCATTGCTGCTCGTCCCGCAGTCCATGGTTGCGCAGCCGGCTTCCCCGGCCGGGGACTGGAGCTGGCCGCTCTCCCCCAGGCCTGCCGTGCTGCGCGCCTTCGACCCGCCCGCCAGGCCCTGGCTCAGCGGTCACCGCGGGGTGGATCTCCAGGCTGCGTTCGACGGCGCTCCAGTCACCTCGCCGGCGTTGGGCACGGTCAGCTTCGTGGGCATGGTGGTGGACCGGCCCGTGGTCGTCATCGACCACGGCAACGGCCTGCGGAGCAGTTTCGAACCCGTCGACAGCACGCTGCGGCCCGGCGACGCCGTGGGCCGGGGGTCGGCGCTGGGACGGGAGCTGCCCGGCCACTGCGGCGGAACGCCGTGCATCCACTGGGGCGTGCGGCGCGGCGACGAATACCTCAATCCGCTGGCGTTTGTGATGGACCTGCGGCCCTCCATCCTGCTTCCGCCCGTCAGTCCCGGCTCGGGACAGGGCGGTTCCGGATGAAGGGCCGCAAGGGTGCTGCGCGGGCGCCCCGTCATTCGGTGGCGTCAGTCGAGCGCCTAGACGATGGCCGAGATCCCCGTGATCGCCCGGCCGGTGACCAGGGTGTTGATCTCGTGGGTGCCCTCGTAGGAGTAGATGGCTTCGGCGTCAGAGAAAACCTTGGCCATCTCGTAGTCCGTGACGATGCCGTTGCCGCCCAGGAGGCTGCGGCCGATGGCGACGCTTTCGCGCATCCGCGCCGTGGTGAACGCCTTGGCCAGGGCCGACTGCTCGTCCTTTGCTTCGCCGGCATCCTCGAGTTGGGACAGGCGGACCATCATGCCCATCGAGCTGACGACGTTGCCGAGGATCTGCACGAGCTGGTTTTGGACAAGCTGGAAGGAGGCGATCGGGCGGCCGAACTGGCTGCGCTCGACGGCGTAGCGGCGTGCGACGTCAAAAGCGGCGAGCTGCTGGCCGACGGCCTGCCAGGCCACCGACAGGCGGGTGACCTTCAGGACCTTGTTGGTGTCCCGGAAGCTGTTGGCATTGGCGAGCTTGAAGAAGTCCGGCACCATAACGTTGTCGAGGGTGATGTCGGCGTTCTGGACAGTGCGCAGCGAAATCTTGTTCTCGATCTTGGTGGCGCTGTATCCCTCGGTCTTGGTGTCCACGAGGAAGCCCTTGACCTGGTTGTCGGCAAGGTCGCGGGCGTAGATGACCACCCAGTCGGAGAAGGTGGCGTTGCCGATCCAGCGCTTGGCGCCGTTGAGGATCCAACTGTCGCCCTCGCGCCGGGCGGTGGTGCGGGTGCCGCCGGCGACGTCGGAGCCGCCCAGTGGCTCGGTCAGGCCGAAGGCGCCGATCTTCTTCAGGGAGTAGATGTCCGGCAGCCAGGCCTCCTGCTGCTCCTGGGAGGCGAGCGCCTCGATGGAGCCGGTAAACAGCCCGTCGTGCACGCCCATGAAGGTCGCGATCGAGGTGTCCGCCCGGGTTGCCTCGGCGTGCAGGATCCCGGCGAAGAGGTTCGAGTAGCCCTGGCGCTTGACCGGGCTGACCAGGTCGATCTCAGCCAGCTTCGGGATCAGGTCCATCGGGAACTCGCCGCGGTTCCAGCAGTCCACGGCGATCGGCTTCACCTCGCGGGCCAGGAACTCGCGGACCTCCGCCAGCCGGTCCTTCTCCTTGCCGCTGAGCAGCTGCTCGAAAGCGAAAAAGTCGCCGTCGGCGTAGGGGAGGTTGTTGATGTCGATTGCAGCTTTGGACATGTTGTTCCTTCACTTGTGATCAGCAGCGATCAAAAGGGCACGGGCACCGCGCCGCGGATATGTTACTCGTGAGTAACATATCCCAGTTTTCGACCGGGTGGCAAGTGACCGGGCACACGCCGGGGCCTGAATCCTGCCGGCCTGGCAGTGAGCTGGGGCGGACCGGCGCGGGATGTGATCCGGGACAGCCAGGGGGCGGTCGCGCGAGGGCTGCGGGATGGCCGGCGCGGTACAAAAAGGGGCCGCAACTGACGAAGGACGTCTGCTGCGGCCCCGGGGACACGGTGTGTCCAGGGAACTTTGGTGATGTTGTAGGGCTACTCGGACTTGAACCGAGGACCTTAGGATTATGAGTCCCGCGCTCTAACCAGCTGAGCTATAGCCCCGTGGGCCCGAACGGCCATGCCCCGAAGGGCCGGACCGTTCCGGGCAAAAACACTCTAGCAATAGTAGTCGCCCCGGCCCGGCCAACCGCCTCCGCCGGGGCTGCTGCCCGCTTAGACGACCAGGTCGTCGTAGCTGGCGCCGCGGTAGATGTCCTCAAAGGTCTGCAGCGTGCGTTCGATGCTGTGGCTTTCCACCATGCTTCGGCTCGCTTTGCCCATGGCCGCACGCTCGTCCGCCGGCAATGACAGCACCCGTTCGATCTTGGAGGCCAGGTCGTCGCTGTCGTTCGGCGTGAACAAGAAGCCGTTCTCGCCGTCGTGCACCAGGTGCGGCAGGGCCATGGCGTCGGCCAGCACCACCGGGGTGGATGCGGACATCGCCTCGAGCGTGACGAGGGACTGCAGCTCGGCGGTGCCGGGCATGCAGAACAGGTCCGCGCTCAGGTAGGCACGGCGCAGTTCCTCGTCGCTGGCCAGGCCCAGGAATTTGACCCGGTCCTGCAGGCCCAGCCGATCGACCTGCGCCTCAAGCGCGGGCCGGACTTCGCCGCCGCCGACGATCTCCAGGTGGACGTCGAGTGCAGGGGGCGTCTGGGCGACGGCGTCGATCAGCACGTCGATGTGCTTTTCCTCCGCAAGGCGGCCGACAAACAGCACGGTGGGGCTGGAGTGCTGCACTGCCTCCTCGCCCGGCTTCAGTTCATAGGCTGCCGCATCGATGCCGTTGGACAGCGGCAGTACTTTGCGCAGGAATGCGTGCTGGTGCATGGCCTTGGCGGCGAGCGGCGTCGGCGTGGTGACGACGTCGGCCTGGCCCATGACCTTGCCCATGTCGCGCCAGGACACGCGGCCGACGATGTTCTTGAACCACTGCGGGAAGGGCAGGAACGGGTTGAGGTTTTCGGGCATGAAGTGGTTGGTCGCGACGATCCTGATGCCGCGCTTCACCGCCTCGTAGAGGACGTGTTCGCCGATCATGTAGTGGCTTTGGATGTGCACCACGTCGGGCTGGATCCGGTCGAACAGCAGGCCGATTTCCTTCTTGGTCTCCCACGGGAAGGTGATCCGGAAGTACTCGTGGGTCGGCACCGAGTGCGAGCGGAGCCGGTGCACGGTGGCCTCGTCGCGGAACTCGCTGTAGCTCTTGCCCTTGCTGGGGCGGCAGGCCAGGACATGGACGTCATGCCCGCGGCCGGTCATGCCCTTGGCCAGGCGGTAGCCGAACTGCGCGGCACCGTTGACATCCGGCGGATAGGTATCCGCCGCAATCAGGATGGTCAGCTTTTTGTCGGCTTGGTCGTTCTCGGGCATGGTCACGGGGATAGCTCCTGGTGGTCACGGTGCGGTCAGCTGGGCTGTGGTGGCCGGCTGGCCGTCGACGCAGGCGGCGGCCTGCGCCGGAAGTCTGTGGCGCCGCCCTAGGACGGCCTGCCCGCGGCCTTCCGCGCGTCCTTCTTGCGCTTGGTGACCTCGGGGTGGTGCCTGGAAAGGGCGATCACTCCCACGATAGCAAGGAGTGCGGCCGCGCCCATGGCAATCGCCGTCACGGCGTGGACGTCGGGACGCAGCTCCCCCAGGATCACAATGCCGATCGCGATGCCGATAATCGGGTCGATGACCGTCAGCCCGGCGATCACCAGATCGGGCGGACCGCCGGAGTAGGCGCTCTGCACAAACCAGGAGCCCAGGCCGCCGGCGGCGAGGATAGCGACCAGCGTGTACCACTGGACGTTGAGCAGGAACATCCCGTTCGGATCGACGAGATGCTTGCCGATGATGCGGGTCAGGACCGCCACGAAGCCGAACAGCACGCCCGCGCCGAGGATATAGACGAAGGCGCTCATCCGGTGCTTGAACAGCAGCGCGAGTGTTCCGAAGAGGCTCACGGCCAGGGCCAGCAGCAGCACGATGGTGAGCTCGTCCGAACCGCTCACGTGGTGGTTTTCCTGCGTGACATTGACCGCCAGCACCACGAACAGGGCCGAGCCGGTGACACAGGAGCTGATGGCCACGACGGTGGCCCGGTTCATGCTGAGCCCCTGGTCCTTGGCATTGATGACGGTGGTGATGACCAGCGCGATCGCCCCGATCGGCTGGACCACGGTCAGCGGCGCCGAGACCAGGGCGACGGCATTCATCGCCGTCCCTACGCAGAGCAGCAGCAGCCCCAGGACCCAGCGCGGGTTGCGGATCAGGCGAAGCAACCCGTGGGAGCTGAGCGCCAGCCCTCCGGTGTCCGCCTTGACCGCGCTCCCCTGCCGTTGGGCGCCGAAGGCAAGGAAGAAGGCGCCAAGTACCGCCAGCACAACTGCGAACCAGACCATCAGCGGAGGCCGCCGTCGTCGATGTCGTTTCCGCTGCGCTGTCCGGGGAGGTTCCCGGCCGCATTGCCCTGTGTGAGGTCCCGGCCCTTGCGGATGATGGCCCAGAAGTAGTTGTAGGCCGCGATCCAGTGCCCCACGAGGCCCAGCCCCAGGAAGATCCAGGCAGCCACAAAGTAAGCGCCGGTGCCGGGGACGGGCAGCTTGGAGAGCACCAGCAGCGGCGTGCCGACCAGCAACAGCCCGGTACGGATCTTGCCGATCCGGCTGACGGGCAGGTCGGGATGGCTGTGGAAGTAGGACAGCGAGAGGACGAGCAATACCAGGTCCGGCACCAGCAGCGCGGCCAGGTACCACCACTGCACGACGCCGGCGATCACGAGGGTGACGGCGACGGCGATCAGGGACAGCCGGTCGGCGATGGGATCCATGACTCGGCCCAGCTTGGACATCTGGTTGAAGCGGCGTGCGATGTAGCCGTCCACCCAGTCCGTGCTGGCCATCACTGCCAGCACGAGCGCGGCGGTGCCGTACTCCTGCTCGGCCAGGACCAGCCAGATGAAGAGCGGCACGCCGAGGAACCGGACCACGGTCAGCAGGTTAGGAACGGTGAAGACCAGGTCGTGATGGATCTGGGGCTGCCCGGCGCGTGCGCCAGCGCCGATGAACTTCATCCGTTCCCCCTTTCCACAGCCGGCAACGAGTTAGTGTCGGAGTCCAGGGTGGAGCCTAGCCTTTGAGCAGTCGGCGCAGCAGGATCACGAGGGCCGTCGTCGAGGCGGCGAGGGCTGCCAGCGGCTTCCAGCGTTTGCCGAGCTCGGCGGCGGCTCCGGACATGCCGGATTCGTTAGCCCCGGCGGACGCGGAGGCACTTTCGCCGGAAGCCTTGGCCTGGCTGCGGAACCCGGCGATCTTGTCATCCACGAGTTCCTTGCCTTCTTCCAGCTTCTGCTGGGTGGCGGCGAGGAGGGCCTGGGCCTGGGTCTTGACGTCGAGTTCCTGCCCGAGTTCGTCGCGCACGCCGGTGAGGTGCTGCCGGCGCTGGTCCAGGCGGCGCCGAAGCTCACCCTCGGTCGGGGCAGGGCCCAGATCGGGCTGTTCGGCTGCCTTCTTGGCTTCCTTCTCCGCTTTGGCCTTCGCGGCGGCTTCTTCCTTGGCTGCTTTCGCCGCCTTGGCCTGCGGGGAGTTGGGGTCCAGGACGGCGGCGTCGAACGCTGAGCCTTCCTTCGCGATGCCAAGGTCGTACTTCAGGCCGCGGATGGTCTCCTCGGGGAGCAGCGGCATGGCCTTCTTGAACCGGCCGTAGCCGATCAGGCCAACGATCAGGGCAATCACCAGGAAGGCGGCGCAGACCAACAGGGCGGCGAGCCACGCCGGCATGATGGTGGCGAGGCCCATGATGGCCGCCACGATGAGCCCGATCACGAGGAAGGCGACAAAGACGAGGGCGACGCCGAAGAAGGCGGCCGCGACGCCGAGCTGGATGCCCTTGCGCTTGAGTTCGGCCTTGGCGAAGGCGATTTCGTCGTTGAGCTGCCGGGGTGCCAGCTTGAAGATCAGTTTCAGGGTTTTGGGCAGCGCCGAAAGGCGTAGCCCCCCGTTTGTCCTGCCGGTGTGCCGTCCGCTCATCGGTTCCGCCTAACTGGTGCCATCTGTGATTCCGCTTCCGCTGGATTGCCGGGTCTGCGCGGCTTCACGCACTCCCAGGTGTCAAAACTACCATTCAGGGTCCCGGCGGCGTCCCGCCTGCGCTCGTGGGCACGGGCGTGGCGGGCGGCGCCGGCGTGCGGCGGGCTGTCCCGTGCTGGCCCTAGGATTGTCCTCTGTGCATACACCCAGCAATCCCGGGGATTCCCTGAGCCGCCGTCGCAAGCTCCTCTACATCCTGATGCTCGGCGCTTTGACGGCCCTTGGGCCGTTCACGGTGGACCTATACCTTCCGGCGTTCCCGGCTCTGGAGGCGAGTTTTGGTGTCACCGAGGCGGCTGTGCAGCTGACCCTGACCGGCACGACCGTCGGCTTTGCCCTGGGCCAGCTTGTAGTGGGGCCGCTGAGCGACAAGTTCGGCCGGCGGCTTCCGCTGATCCTGGCCACCGGGGTTCACATCGGAGCCTCGCTCGGGGCCGCCCTGTCTACCGACATCGGCACGCTGGGCCTGTTCCGGGTGCTCATGGGGATCGGCGCCGCCGGCGGCGGCGTGGTGGCGATGGCAATGGTGCGGGACCTTTTCAGCGGCTACGCGATGGTCCGGATGTTCTCCAGGATGGCACTCGTCAACGGCCTGGCCCCCATCCTGGCACCCGTCATCGGATCCCAGCTGCTGCTGCTCATGCCGTGGCCCGGCATCTTTTTCTTCCTCGCCAGCTACGGCAGTTGCGTCATCATCGCGGCCCTCTTTGTGGTGCGCGAGACGTTGCCCAGGGAGCTGCGCGGGACAAGCGGCCTGACCATGCGCCAGCGCTACCGGGTCCTCTTCGCCGACCGCATCTTCGTGGGCATGCTGATGCTGGGCGGCATGAACTTCGGCGGCCTGTTCACGTACCTGTCGGCTTCCCCGTTCCTGTTCCAAGGCGTGTACGGCTTCTCACCGCAGCAGTACGGCCTGCTGTTCGGCATCAACTCGCTGGGGATCGTCGCCGGGGTCCAGACCAGCTCCCGGCTCATCAAGCGCGTCCCGCCGCAGTGGATCCTGGCCTGCTCGACGGCGTGGATGTTCCTGATGGCCCTGCTGATTGTGCTCTTCGACCAGCTGGGCTTCGGCCTGTGGGGTGTGATGGTGCCGCTCTGGCTCTACATCCTGGGCGCGGGCTTCACCTTCCCCTGTGTCCAGGTGCTGGCCCTGGCCAAGCACGGTGCACAGGCCGGGACTGCGGCCTCCCTGCTTGGTGCAGCGACCTTCCTGATGGCCGGCATCATTTCCCCCGTGGTCGGCTGGCTGGGCCTCGGCTCGGCGACGCCAATGGGAGCGGTCCAGGCTGGCTGCATCCTGCTGGCGGCTGCGTCCCTGTGGCTCGTAGTCCGGCCGCGGACCGTGCCCTCGATCCACTAGCCCGGGCGTACACGACGGGCATGTCCGGTGCTGCGTGGCAGCTGTGAGCATGTCCAGCGGACGGGGCACGACAGAGGGTGCGGGGGTGCCATGCTGCCCTGTTCGCGGCCTGCAGCTGGCGATAAAGTTGTGGTGTGCCTGACTGGCAGGATCCTCCTCCCCTACCGGCCACGTGGCAGCGCTGCGACGACGGTATTCTGCCTCTGTGGTGGGAGCGGCTGTGCTCGCAAACGAGCCCCCAGTCCGCTGCCCTTTACGCGGCCGGGCTGTTCACCGAGGACCGGCGACGGCCGATCGCGCAGTGGTACAACCCCGCTTACGACTCAGCCCTGCTGGTAGCCCTCGAGACATCGCCGGAATGGCCGGTGCAGCGCTTCGGCATCTTCTACGCGCCGCCGCGCGGAGGCTTCACCCGGGTACATTCCTCCGCGCACGAGTGGCATCCGCGGGAGCCGCGGCAGTCCCCCACCGCAGAGGAAGCCTTCCAGGCCGCCGTGGCCGAGGCGGAGCGCTTCCTGCAGGTCGAAATGTTCTTCGTCTGAAGTCTCGTCCGTAACCGGCGTGCGTGACTGGGGCAAGAAAAAAGGTCCCGCGGCCGGTTTTTCACCGGCCGCGGGACCTGTCCGCTCCTCCTGCTGGACTTGAACCAGCAACCCTTCGATTAACAGTCGAATGCTCTGCCAATTGAGCTAAGGAGGAATGAAGCAGGTACGACATTAGCAAAGGTTTTACCGCGAGGGAAATCGGCGGCGGCGGACACGGACGGCGCCCGCTCCGTTCCGGTCACATACCCCCTCCGGGTATACAAAAAGTCCCCGTTCCGGTGGCCCGGAACGGGGACTGTGCGCTCCTCCTGCTGGACTTGAACCAGCAACCCTTCGATTAACAGTCGAATGCTCTGCCAATTGAGCTAAGGAGGAATGAAGCGGATATAAGCCTAGCAAACACCGTGCCGGGAAGCGAAATTGAGCCCCGGAGTGAGCACAGCAGGGCTCAGCCTCGGCCCAATCACACGCGGAGGATCAGGAGTCCATGCGGAGCGAGCGCCGCTGCATCTCCAGTTCCATGAGTTCCCGGTTCAGTCGCTGGAATGCTTCCGGGTCCGCCGCGGCGTCGAGGCGCTGCAACTGCCCCATCTTGTCGGCCTTGACCCTGGTGATCTGCAGCTCGAACAGCCGCGCCAGGATGTCCCGGCAGTAGCGTTGAACAGCCTCGGCGGTGCTTGCGGGCAGCGGCACGACGGCGAGCTCGGACACAAGCGGCCGAAGCGGCTCCGGAACCTCCTGCAGCAGCTGCTCGACCCACCGCGCAGGATCTCCGATGGAGCCCGGGCCGGAGGCACGGATCGCTTCGTGGATCGCCAGGTAGGCAGGCGTGGAGAACCGCGCCTCGGAGAAACGCTGCCACGTCGCCCCTTCGAGGGTCGAAGGATGCTGGAGCACCACCTCGAGCGCCTGGCGTTCCATCGCGGCCACGGGATCGCGCGGGTCCGGCCGGTTGAAGGCAGGCAGCGTGGCCGACGGCGGCAGCGGCGCCACTCCGGGGGCGGCGCCGGGGGCCGTTCCGGCGGGGCGCGCCTGGTTTTGCCCGTATCCCTGCCCGGCTCCTCCGGACGTCCCCTGGGCGTTGCGTTTGGCCGCGGCACCAACCGCCCGGCTGACCTCTTCGACCGGCATTCCCAGCCAGCCGGCTAGTTCGCGGGCATAGGCGGGCCGGATGCCGGCATCACGGATCTGGGCGACCACGGGAGCCGATTCGCGCAGTGCCGCGATCCGCCCCTCGACCGTGTCCAGGTTGTGCCGCCGCAGGGTGGCACGGATCGCGAATTCAAACAGCGGCCGGCGGGTGCCAATCAGGTCACGGACGGCCGAGTCACCCTTGGCCTGGCGCAGCTCACAGGGGTCGGATCCGCCGGGCTCTACGGCCACGTAGGTCTGTGCCACGAAGCGCTGGTCCTCCTCGAAGGCGCGCAATGCCGCCTTCTGGCCCGCGGCGTCGCCGTCGAAGGTGAAGATGACCTCTCCCCCGCTGCCGTCGTCGGAGAGCAGCCGGCGGGCAATCTTGATGTGCTCGGTGCCGAACGCGGTGCCGCAGGTGGCCACCGCCGTCGTGATCCCGGCGAGGTGGCAGGCCATCACGTCGGTGTAGCCCTCCACCACCACCAGTTGGCGGTCCTTGGCGATGTTCCGCTTGGCGAGGTCGATCCCATACAGGACCTGCGACTTCTTGTAGAGCGCGGTCTCGGGGGTGTTGAGGTACTTGGGACCCTGGTCGTCCTCGTAGAGCTTGCGTGCGCCGAAGCCGATGGTGTCGCCGGCAATGTCGCGGATGGGCCAGATCAGCCGGCCGCGGAAACGGTCGTAGATCCCCCGGCCACCTTCCGAAAACATGCCGGTCAGTTTGAGTTCCGCGTCGGTGTAGCCGCGGCCGCGGAGGTGTTTGAGCAGCGAGTCCCAGCCCTGCGGCGCGTAGCCGACGCCGAACTGTTCCGAGGCGGCACGGTCAAAGCCGCGGCCGTAGAGGAAGTTCCGGCCTTCGGTGGCCCCAGGAGTCAGCAACTGGGCGCGGAAGAATTCGTCGGCGATCTTGTGCGCGTCGAGCAGCCGCTGGCGGCGGCCGATTTCCTCCCGGTTCGGGCCCGAACCGCCGTCCTCGTAGCGCAGTTCGTAACCGATCCGGGCTGCGAGCTTCTCCACTGCTTCGTGGAAGGTGGTGTGGTCCAGTTTCTGCACGAACGAAATGACGTCGCCGTCCTCGCCGCAGCCGAAGCAGTGGTAGCGGCCCACCTGGGGGCGCACGGTGAACGAGGGCGAGCGCTCGTCATGGAAGGGGCACAGGCCCTTGTAGGACCCCAGGCCGGCGCCCTTGAGGGTCACATAGCCGTCGACGACTTCCTTGATGTCGGTGCGCTGGCGCACCTCGTCGATATCTTCACGTTTGATCAGGCCGGCCACGATGCCATCCTAGTCCCAGGGTGCGACGCCGGACGGCTGCCTATGGCGCCCGCCACCCGCACCGTCACCACAGCGACGGCAGGCTTCCGACGAGTCGTTCGTACATTGCCAGCGCCGAGCCGTCGGTCAGCGACGCCACCTGGTCGATGACTACGCGCAGCCGGGCGCCGTCGTCCTCCGCGGCGCGCCAGTCGGCGGCGAACATCGGCTCCAAGTGGCGGTCGCCGCTGGCGCTGAGCGCGGTCACGAGCGCGTGCAGGACCTCGCGCTGGCGCTCGTAGATGGGCTGGCGGTGTTCGGTGGTCATCACGAAGGTGGTGGCCAGGCCCTTCATCACGGCGATCTCCATCACGGTTTCGTCCGGGACGATGAGCTCGGCGTTGTAGCGGGTGAGGTTCTCCGGACCGTAGACGGCGCGGGTGGTCTCGAGCGCGCTCTGGCAGAACCGGCCGATCAGCTGGCTGGTCATGTCTTTGAGGGCCGCCATCGATTTCCGGCTGCCGTCGGCCTCGCGGACCCAGACACTGGTGGCCTCCAGCCGGGCCAAGGCCGCGTCGATGGCGGACGGATCGTTGTGCGGCAGGTACCACTGCTTGGCGTAGCCCACCACCCTGGCACGGTGGTCGGGGTTGTCCATCCAGCGCAGCTGGAAGTGCCCGGCAACGATCGCGTCCTCGACGTCGTGCACCGAGTAGGAGATGTCGTCCGCGAGGTCCATGACCTGGGCCTCGAGGCAGGAGCGGCGCTCGGGCGCGCCCTCGCGGATCCAGTCGAAGATCGGCAGGTCGTCCTCGTAGGCGCCGAATTTGCTGGTCCGCTGGCCGTGGATGACGGGGGCGTTCTCTGCCGACCACGGGTATTTCGCGGCGGCGTCGAGGCTGGCGCGGGTCAGGTTAAGCCCGGCGGGGCGGCCGTCCGGTGCCAGCACCTTGGGTTCCAGCCGGGTCAGCAGGCGCAGGGTCTGGGCGTTGCCTTCGAAGCCGCCGATCGCGTGTGCCACCTCGTTGAGCGCCGATTCACCGTTGTGGCCGAACGGCGGGTGGCCGAGGTCGTGGCTGAGGCAGGCGGTGTCCACGACGTCGGGGTCACAGCCCAGGGCGCGGCCGAGTTCACGGCCAACCTGTGCCACCTCGAGGCTGTGGGTCAGCCGGGTGCGGACAAAGTCGTCCGTGTCCGGGGCGACCACCTGGGTTTTGGCCCCGAGCCGGCGCAGCGCCGAGGAGTGCAGCACACGGGCGCGGTCGCGTTCAAAGTCGGACCGGTAGGTGCTCTTGGGCGGCTCCTCGACCCAGCGGGCGCAGTCACGGTCCACGTAGCCGTCGAGAACCGGCGCCGTTGTCCTGGTTTCAGCCACCGGATACGTCCAGCTCGGCGAAGGAGATGTCCTGGGACTGCTCGGCATCGAGGCTGCGGTTGAGCAGCCAGTCCTTGGGCAGGGCAGGCTTCTTGGGTGATCCGGCGCGGCCGCGCGGGCCTTCGGCGTCGGCCCCCGGATAGGGCGAGTCGAGGTCGAGTTCGTCGAGCGTGGCCCGAAGGACTTCCAGGCTGGTCACGAGCGCCAGCCGGTGCCGCAGGTCGCTGCCCACCACGTAGCCCTTGAGGTACCAGGCCATGTGCTTGCGGATCTCGCGCAGGGCCTTGCCCTCGTCACCGAACGTCTCGACCATCAGTTCGGCGTGGCGGTAGATGCTTTCGGCCACCTGGCGCAGGGCCGGGGTGTGCCGGACGTCGCTGCCCTCGAAGGCAGCCATGAGGTCCCCGAACAGCCACGGCCGGCCCTGGCAGCCGCGGCCCACCACGACCCCGTCCACGCCGGTTTCGCGGACCATCCGTACGGCGTCTTCGGCGGACCAGATGTCGCCGTTGCCGAGGACGGGGATGTCCGGGAGCGCTTCGCGGAGCCGGGCGATGGCGGACCAGTCGGCCTTGCCGGAGTAGAACTGCGCGGCGGTGCGCCCGTGCAGGGCGACGGCGGCGACGCCCGAGTCGCGGGCAATGCGGCCGGCGTCGAGGTAGGTGAGGTGGTCCTCGTCGATGCCTTTGCGCATCTTGATGGTCAGCGGGATGTTGCCTTTGGACGCTTCCTTGACCGCGGTCTGGACGATCGAGGTGAAGAGGTCCGTTTTCCAGGGCAGCGCCGAGCCGCCGCCGCGCCGGGTTACTTTGGGCACGGGGCAGCCGAAGTTGAGGTCGATGTGGTCCGCACGGTCCTCCTCGACCAGCATCCGCACAGCTTGGCCCACGGTCACCGGGTCCACGCCGTAGAGCTGGACGGAGCGGACTTTCTCGTCTTCGTCGTGCGAAATGATGCGCAGGGATTCGGGCGTGCGCTCCACGAGGGCGCGGGAGGTGACCATCTCCGCCACGTACAGGCCGCCGCCGTATTCACGGCAGAGCCTGCGGAAGGCGGAGTTGGTGATGCCGGCCATCGGGGCCAGGATCACGGGGGTGTCCACCGTGAGGGGGCCCAGCTTCAGGGGCGGCAGTTCCAGCTTGGGGGCGGGAGGGGTTGCTACAACAGTCACCCGTCCATTGTCTCAAAGCCGGGCAAATCGGCAGGATCCGGCACGGCTATGTGGATATCGCGGCCAGCCCGACGCCGGTCTCCGCCGTTGTCAGCCGCGCACGGCGGCCCGCCGGCCGCGGCGGCTCGGCAGTGTCGAGCCGTCGGCGCCGGCATCCGATTCCCCATCGTCGGAACCGCCCGCGGAGCTGTCGTCGAAACCGTGCCGGGACGGGGTGCCAGCAGCGCCGGCACCGGCGGGCCTGCCGCCGGTGCCGCCCTCCACCGCGTTGCCGCCCTTGAGCCCGGTGGCTTTGACGACGAGCACCGCGATCAGCGTGGTCACCGGGATGGCCAGGACCAGCCCGATGGAACCGACGAGGGTGCGGATGACTTCCTCGGAAAGTTCGGCGCTGGTCAGGGCGTCGCCCAGCGGCCGCTCGTAGAGCATCACGATGATCAGGATCGGCAGGGCCGCGCCGGCGTAGGCGAAGGCGATGGTGTACACCGTGGAGGCGATGTGGTCCCGGCCGATCCGCATGGCCGAGGCGAACAGTTTCCGCGCCGATGTCCCGGGCGCGAGCTCCCACAGTTCCCACACCGCGGAGGACTGGGTGATCGTGACATCGTTGAGCACGCCGAGCCCGGAAATGATGAGCCCGCAGAGGATGATCCCCGAGATCGAGATGTGGTCCGAGACGTTGGCCAGCGTGGCGGCGTCGTGGTTGCCGACGCCGGCCAGGTTCGCCGCGTCCGTGGCCCAGGCCGCGAGGGCTGCCGTGATGCCCAGGCCGAACATCGTGCCCAGCAACGCCGTCGAGGTCCGGGCGGTGAAGCCGTGGGCAAAGTACAGCACGCCGATCATGATCACCGTGGATCCGACCAGCGCCAGCAACAGCGGCGGCTTGCCTTCGACCAGGCCGGGCAGCATGAACGTGACGAGCACGGCGTAGGCCCCGACTAGGCCGATGAGGGCACGCAGGCCGCGCCAGCGCGCCACCGCGATCACGACGACGGCGTAGAGGACGGCGAGCAGGATGATGGGAAGGGTCCGGACGAAGTCGACGAACACGTACGCGGGCGTGCCCTGGGCGCCGGCGCCTTGGGCTTTCGAAAGGTTCAGGTAGCGGATGTCGTCGCCGGCCTTGACGCCGTGCGACTTGGCGACGTCGGGGTTGATCACCACTTTGACCGGGTTGCCGCCCTTGTCCGGTTCCGTGTAAGCGAAGGTGCACTGCGAGCCTGCGCCGGGCCCGGCTGCGGCCGGGGCCCCCGGCTGGGCGGCGGCATCCATGCAGCCGGCGACGACGACGCGCTGGATCTTTCCGGTGTCGAAGCTGACACCGGGCGCGGCCGCGTAGGGGCTGGACAGCTTGAGTCCCTCCTTGCTGCCCGAGGGCCACATTAGCACCATGGCCACGATGGTCAGCAGCGTCAGCGGCACCAGGACGGCGGCCAGGATCCAGTTGGCCTTCTTCCGTGCGGCGAGCGCGCGGGGTGTCGGGTCGAAATGCCCTCGGGTGTGTGAATGTCCGGCGCCCACTAGCAGTTCAACCTCATGCCGAAAACTCTACGGCGTCGGCACCGCCCGGCTAGGTATACAGCTAGGCCGGCACGATGTTCTGGTTTACATGGAAGAGATTCTGCGGATCGTACTTGGCCTTGATTTCCTTCAGACGGGCGTAGTTGGGTCCGTAGTTGTCCGCGACGCGGTTCATGTCGTCGCCGTCCATGAAATTGATGTAGCCGGCGGTCTCGGAGAAGGGCTGCAGCGCCGCCGCGTAGTCCCGCACCCAGGCGATGTTCGCCTCGCTGTCCGCCGGATCCTCCCAGTGGCACGCTATGACCGGGGAGAACTTGGCGTTGCGGTTGGGAAATGCCGTGTCCGTGACCCCCACCCGGTGCACGGCGCCGTCGATCGGGTAGATGTGCACGGCTGTCTGCACGCTGGGAACCCGGCGGCCGTAGTCAAGGTGGGCGTCGATGGCGCCGTCGTTGAGTTCGGTCAGGAAGGCCGCTTTCCAGTACGCCAGGAGGCCCTTGGGATACATCCCGTCGAAGGCCGAGTTCAACGCCGGGTATGGCATGGGGCCCACCATGGATCCTGCCACCGGCGCGGCGCCGAGGAAGGGCTGCCAGCGGGCGGCCCCTTCGGCCGGGTCCCCGGTCCACATGCCGACGACGATGCAGACCGGCTTCCCGTGCCATTCTTCCGGAAGGAACGGGACGGGCGGGCCCTGGTGGAAGGCGAGGAAGGCGCCGAACTCTTCCGGCGCGGACGCCATGTGCTCGCGGTAGAACTTCGCCACCGTTTCGGCGTGCTCCGCGGGGTAGATGATGATGCCCGCGTGGACCATGTCCACGGGATGCAGGCGGAACTCCAGCGAGGTGACGACGCCGAAGTTCCCGCCGCCGCCGCGCAGCGCCCAGAAGAGGTCCTCATTCTCGCTGTCACTGGCCGTCAGGAACTTGCCTTCCGCGGTGACGACGTCGGCGGAGAGGAGGTTGTCGCAGCTCAGCCCGTATTTGCGGTCAAGATAGCCGATGCCCCCGCCGAGGGTCAGCCCGGACACCCCGGTGGATCCGACGACGCCGCCGGTGGTCGCCAGTCCGAAGGCATGGGTGGCGTGGTTGAAGTCGGCCCACGTGGCGCCCGCCTCCGTCCTGGCCGTCTTGCCGGCCGGATCGACCCGGACACCGCGGGTGCGGGCGAAGTCGATCACCAGCGCGTCGTCCGCCGTGCCGAATCCCGGGCCGCTGTGGCCACCGCCGCGGACGGCCACGGCGAGGCCGTTGTCCCGGGCGAAGTTGACGCCCGCAATCACGTCCGCCACCTGGGACACCCGGAGCACCGCAGCGGGGCGCTTGTCTATCATGCCGTTGTGCACAGTCCGCGCCTCGTCATAGTCCGCGTCGCCGGGCGTGATGACTTGCCCGCGGACCTGGCCGCGCAGGCCTTCGAAGTCAGTTTCGTTCATTTTCTGTACCGTCGATTTCGTCGTGATTTCCGACCCGGACGGTGATCTGTGCTCCCAGCCGGCATGGCGTCCGGAGGTTTACGAGCACAGGCCTACTCCTTGGCCCGAAGGGAGTCAAGGGCTCCCATCCTTCCCGGTCACCGCTCCGAATTTCCCACGGGCAACCAGCCGACGGAATCGCGGCCGGGAACGCCGCAGCGCAACTTATTGTTGGTAATTGCAGGTACCAAAACGAGGTGGAGGACACAGACGTGGCCAGACGCAAGACAGACGACCGGGAGCACCAGAGGGCCGGAGCGGGCCCGGCGGCCCGGGCCGAACTGAGCATCGCGGACGCCGCCGGTGAGACCAGCGGCGTCGCCCTGGTGCTGCACGGCGGCCGCGCGGACAGCTTCGAGGCCGTCCGGGCCCGGCACCTCAGCCCGGCCAGGATGCTGCCCTTCGCCCAGGCGCTCCGAAACGAGGGCGGCCCGCACGGGCTGGCCGTCTGGACGCTCCGGAACCGGTACCGGGGTTGGAACGGGCCCAACATGTCCCCGGTGCAGGACGCCCGCTGGGCCCTCGCCCAGATCAGTCTGGAACATCCCGGCGTGCCGGTCTACCTGCTGGGCCACTCGATGGGCGGCCTCACCGCGCTCTGTGTTGCGGACGACCCCCAGGTGCAAGCGGTCGTCGCGCTGGCCCCGTGGCTTGATGCATCCACCCCGGTGGAACCAGTCGCCGGACGCCGGGTCCTGATTGTGCACGGAAACGAGGACCGCTGGACGAGTCCCAAGAATTCGCTGGCCTACGCCCGGCGCGCCGAGGGTGTGGCGGAGTCGATCGACTACGTATCGCTCAAGGGCGCCGGCCACTTCATGTTCCGCCGGGTCCGGCTCTGGAACTCGCTCGCCAACGGCTTCGTTCTTGAGGCCTTCGGCAGCAGCGCCGGCGCCGAACTCCGCGGCACGGACGCGCTGCGCCAGGTTCTCCCCGCCGCCGCCAGCCTTCCGGTGGTGCTTTGATGCCGGCCTTCCCGTTCGGTGACTTCCTGGCCAGCCTGCCGTGGGTGGCGCTGGCCCTGGTGGCTTTGCTGGCCGTGACGTTCGCCGTGGCCGTGCGCCAGAACCGCCACTCGGTGATCGACACCGTCTGGGGCCTGGGCTTCGTGGTGGCGGCCGCGGTCTCCTGGACCCTGTCCGCGGGCCACGGCGACGGCGGCCGCCGCCTGTTGCTGCTGGCCCTCGTTGCCATCTGGGGCATCCGGCTGGCCGTCCACATCGGGCACCGGGCCCGTGGCGGCCATGAAGATCCACGCTACGTGGACATGCTCTCTTCCGCCCCGGGTTCCCGCAACACCTACGCCCTGCGCCGCGTGTACCTGCCGCAGGGCCTGGTGATGTTCTTTGTCTCACTCACCATCCAGGTCGGCATGTTCGGCACCGGCTCCCTGGGCTGGCTGGCGTGGCTGGGCGTCCTCGTGTGGATTGTCGGCTTCGTCTTCGAGACGGTCGGCGACTGGCAGTTGGCGCGGTTCAAAGCCGATCCGGCCAAGCGCGGCACCGTACTGGACACCGGCCTCTGGCGGTACACCCGGCATCCGAACTACTTCGGCGACGCCGCCGTCTGGGCCGGTCTGTTCCTGGTCGCCGCGGACTCCTGGCCCGGCGTGTTGACCATCCTCTCCCCCGCCCTGATGATCTGGACACTGGCCGGCAAGACCGGGAAGCCGCTGACGGAGAAGGCCATGTCCGACCGGCCCGGCTACAAGGAATACGTCGAATCGACCTCCGGCTTCCTGCCTTGGCCGCCGCGGCGCCAGGACCCGCAGGGCTTGGACGCGCAGTCGGGCCCGCGTCCGCAGAACACCGGCGGCCGCTGACATGGCGGCAGGCGGCCGGGTCTGGCGACCCCAGCCCAACGACCGCTTCTACCGGGTGATTGTCCGGACCGGGCAGGTACTTCGGTGGCTGTTCCAGATCCGGGTCGTCGTCACGGGCCGGGAAAACCTCCCCCCGGCGCAGCCGGAGAACCAGCAGCCGGAGAACCAGCAGCTTGGCTCCTCACGCCGCGCCGTCCCGGGGACCGGCGCCGTCGTCGCGATTACCCACTTCGGCTACCTGGATTTCGCCTTCGCCGAGTTGTTGCTGTGGCGGCACAACAAAGCCCAGATGCGATTCCTGATCACCCAGGGCGCGGCGGACCACTGGTTCGCCGGACCGGCCGTCAGCGCCGCCGGGCACGTCGTCGTCGGCTACGACACCGGGGCGCACGCCTACGACGCCGCCGTGCAGAAGCTCCGCGAGGGCGAATACATCGCGATCCTGCCCGAGGCCGGGGTAAGCCGCAGCTTCGAGGTGCGTGAGTGCAAGACCGGCGCCGTGCGGATGGCCGCCGAGGCCGGCGTACCCATCATCCCCGTCTCGGTCTGGGGCGCGCACCGGATCATGACCCGGCACCATGGCTTCTCCCCGCTCCGCGCCTGGCGGGCCCCCGTGCGCGTCCACRTCGGCGAGCCCATCACCCCGGCACCGGGCCTGGACGTCCCGGCGGCAACCGAGGCGCTGCGCCAGGCCCTGCAGCGCGGAATCGACGCCGGCATCGCCGACTTCCCGCTCAGGCCCGAGCCAGGGGCCTGGTGGATGCCGGCCGCGCTCGGCGGCGGGGCCCCCACCGAGGCGGAGCGGCAGCGGCTGGAGGAGGCGGAAGGACCGCGGCGCGCGCGCAGCCGGCGCCGCTAGGCCGAACGCTCCCCTGTCCACAGCGTTAACCGAACTGACCCGCAGTAGTTGTCGTTTGAGGCGACAACCGCTGCGGGTCAGTTTTTTGCGTTGTGACGCTAGGCGGGGTCGGAGACAATCAGCGTCTCGGCGCCGGTCTGGCGGGCCTTGCCGTTCTCCAGCAGCGGCTCGACGACGGCGCGCAGCGCCGTCATCGCGTCGTCCAGTTCCAGCAGCACCGGGTACTGGTACGCGATCAGCGCCAGCAGGTCGCGGACCACTGCACGGGCGTCGTCGTCGGACAGCTCCGGGTCATGGCCCAGGAACACGTCGGACGGTTCGCCGGACTTCGCGGCGTGGCCCTCCTCAGGGCCGCCCAGGTCCGGGCCGCCCTGCGCGTAACTGACCGCGAACGCCTGGATCCGGCCCTTCTTGCTGGCCGGCACGCCCGCGCCGAAGGCACTGGCCTTGGGTGCGCGCAGCACGATCGCGCCGTGGGCACCGCTGAGATCGTCCAGGAAAAGCCGCTGCACGGTGGCGATGCCGAGTTCGCCGGGGCTGTCCCAGTGGTGCACGGCCGTGTAATAACGGCCAACAACGTCGCTGAGCTCCACCGATCCGGTGGCCAGGTCCTCCACCTGCTCCGAGGCTGCAGACTCCGAGCCGTCGCCGAACACCGGCAGCTTCAGGGAGCCGGGCTCCACGACCACCAGGCGGGACCGCTGGATCGGGGCCAGGCCGGCCGCCTCGGCGAAGGCCGCGCCGGGCGTGCCCGGCTCCACCTTGGTCCGGAGCCGGGAGACGCCCGACGGCGAATGCTCGGCCTCGTGCCGGAGCATGGCCAGCAGCGTCGAGCCGACGCCGGTCCGGCGGTGGTCGCGGGCTACCTCGATATACACCCAGAGGCGTTCCGGGTGCAGCGAGGCCTCATGGACCACGCCGGCCGCAACGGGGATGGCGACACCGTCGACGACGTCCTCGGCCACGATGCAGCGGCGCCACGGGCTGTTGCCCGAGGGCGCCAGGGCGCCGCGGAACTGCCGGGCCTGGTCCGTCTCCGGACCGCCCCACATTTCCAGCAGCGCGAGGTCATCGCCCTCGCGCCATTCACGGTATTCAATCGCCATGCTCAGGCGCCGATCAGCCGTGCGGCCAGGTAGCCCTCCACCTTGTCCAAGGAGACGCGCTCCTGGCTCATGGTGTCGCGTTCGCGGATGGTGACGGCCTGGTCCTCGAGCGTGTCGAAGTCCACCGTGATGCAGAACGGGGTGCCGATCTCGTCCTGCCGGCGGTAGCGGCGGCCGATCGCGCCGGCGTCGTCGAACTCGATGTTCCAGTTCTTACGCAACTGCGCGGCGAGGTCCTTGGCCTTCGGGGACAGGTCCTCGTTGCGGCTCAGCGGGAGAACCGCCGCCTTGACCGGAGCCAGGCGCGGATCGAGCTTGAGCACGGTGCGGACGTCGACGCCGCCCTTGGCGTTCGGTGCCTCGTCCTCGGTGTAGGCGTCGATCATGAAGGCCATGAAGGAACGGGTGAGGCCGGCCGCGGGCTCGATCACGTACGGGGTGTAGCGCTCGTTCGTGGCCTGGTTGAAGTAGCTCAGGTCCTGGCCGGAAGCCTTCGAGTGCGTGGAGAGGTCGAAGTCGGTGCGGTTGGCGATGCCCTCGAGCTCGCCCCATTCGGAACCGTGGAAACCGAAGCGGTATTCGATGTCCGTGGTGCCCTTGGAGTAGTGGCTGAGCTTCTCCAGCGGGTGCTCGAAGAAGCGGAGGTTCTCCTCGCGGATGCCCAGGCCGGTGTACCAGGCCATGCGTTCCTTCATCCAGTACTGGTGCCACTGCTCGTCGGTGCCCGGTTCGACGAAGAATTCCATTTCCATCTGCTCGAACTCACGGGTGCGGAAGATGAAGTTGCCCGGCGTGATCTCGTTGCGGAAGGACTTGCCGATCTGGCCGATGCCGAACGGCGGCTTCCTCCGCGAGGTGGTGAGCACGTTGTTGAAGTTCACGAAGATGCCCTGGGCGGTTTCGGGACGAAGGTAGTGAAGGCCCTCTTCGCTGGCCACCGGGCCCAGGTAGGTCTTGAGCAGGCCGGAGAATTCCTGGGGCTCGGTCCATTCGCCGCGGGTGCCGCAGTTGGCGCAGGCGATGTCCTTGAGGCCGTTCTCGGCGGGACGGCCCTTCTTCTCCTCGTACTCTTCCTCGAGGTGGTCGGCGCGGTAGCGCTTGTGGCAGGAGAGGCACTCCACCAGCGGATCGGAGAAGACCGCGACGTGGCCGGACGCTTCCCAGACCTGGCGGGGCAGGATCACCGAGGAGTCCAGGCCGACGACGTCCTCGCGGCCGCGGACCACGGACTGCCACCACTGGCGCTTGATGTTTTCCTTCAGCTCGGCACCGAGGGGACCGTAGTCCCAGGCAGAACGGGAGCCACCGTAGATTTCACCGGCCTGGAAGACGAAACCCCGTCGCTTGGCGAGGGAAATGATCTGGTCGAGTACGGATTTTGCTGCCATGGGAACTCCAATTTCTACAGGGCCGCTGGGTGCGGTCCGTGCTGTCAGCCCCGGGTCACCGGCTGGTTGCCGGGCGGGGTCTTGCGAACGGTGTGATGCAAACTCCTAGCCTACCCGCGCTGCTACCTCTTGAGGGCTCCACGGGACCAGGGCAGGCTGGCCAGGACGATGGCGGCCAGCGTCAACAGGGTGCCGAGCACGGTGGGCAGCGCGACGACGGTGCCGGGCACCGGCAGGGCCAGGTCCAGGCCGAGCGAACCGAGCAGCTGCCCGGCGATCATGCCGAGCCCGGTGACCAGCACGCCCAGGCCGCGGACCAGGAAGGCGGCGACGCCGATGAAGATGCAGCCCATCGGGCCGCCGAGGTAGTACCACCACTCGGCGGGGAGGGCGTGGCCCGGGCCGGCGACGGCGAGTTTGACCAGCCAGGCGGCCCAGAGAACCACGCTGCCGGCGATGAAGTTCACCAGGGTGGCGGTGATGGGCGTGCGGTAGTGCACGGTGGCGGTGCCGTTCATCGCCTGCTGAAAACTCATCAGGAAACCGGCGAGCACCGGCAGCATCACTGGAACCAGCAGCTGCAGCGGGCTGGACTCGGCCCCAGTGGCCTCGGACGGGCCGGCCGCCGCACTGCCGTCGAAGCGCGGCGAGACGGCCCAGGCCACCGCGGCGACGGTCAGCACGCTGCCGAGCACCCGGATGCCGGTGATGGATTTCTTCCCCGCCGGTCCGATCCCCATCCGGTCCACCAGCAATCCGCTGAGGGTCTGGCCGGTGACGGCGGCGACGGTGAACAGGGCGACGCCGAGCAGCCCGACCGTGAAGGACTGGGCGAAGACGAAGAATGCGCCGATGCCCCCGGCGAGCACGTAATAGCGCGGGAACCGGCGTTCACGCAGCGCTGGCAGGACTTGAGCCAGCCCGGCGCGCCCTTTCGGAAGGACGAGGGAGACGACGATCATCAGCGCCAGGCCGACGCTGAAGCTGACCACCGCGGCGGCGAGGCCGTCAGCCAGGACGGATCCCAGGGCGCCGTTGATCCGGCCCTGGACGGGGACGAAAAGTCCGGCCAAAACGGCAAGGAGAAGTCCGACAGGCAGGGGAAGCCGCGGAGCGTGGGTCATTGGTGCTACCTTTGGTCAGGCATTATTGCTTGTATGAGCAACCCGGAGATTGAAGACATTCCCATCCGCGACGAGATGATCCGGCTGGGCCAGCTGCTGAAGCTGGCCAACCTGGTCGAGGACGGGGTGGAGGCTGCCGAGCTGATCAAGAACGGTCTGGTGAAAGTCAACGGCGAGATCGATGACCGCCGCGGACGCCAGCTGCACCACGGCGACACGGTCACCGTGAACGGCCAGACGGTGCGGATCGCCACGCTCAGTGGAGCCTAGCAGCGCCTAGCTGCGCCCGACCCCCCGCCGGGGTTACTTGTTGAGCACCTCGTGGGTGAGGAACTCGCCGACGTGGCCGATCTCCTGCTGGTTGATGCCGTGCCACATGCCGGTGTACAGGACCTTGGTGAGCTTCACGTGCTTGCGTACCCAGCCCATGGTGAACTCGATCTTGTCCGGCGTGATCACGGGGTCCTGCTGGTCGCGTCCCCAGAACATCGGCACGGTTCCGTCCAGTTCGCCGTCGTGGAAGCTGGGATCCGCGCCGGCGTCGACGGCAAAGCCGGAGAGTCCGACGACGGCGGCATAGCCGTCCGGGCGCTGCCGCAGCAGGGTCGTGGCCATGGCCATGCCCATCGAGAAGCCGAGCAGGGTCACCGAGGGGTGGTCCGCCCTGACCGAGTCGATCCAGTCCTCTACGTAGGCAGCGGCGTGCTTTACGGCGTCGAGCGAATACTCGATCGACGCCGTAAGCGGGAACCAGGTGAAGCCGGGGCCGGAGACGAGCGGGGCCCGCAGCGAGGCCACCACAAACTCCGCCGGCAACATCTCCGCCAGGCTGAACAGATCCTGCTCGTTGGCGCCGTAGCCGTGCAGCAGCACCAGCAGGGGCCTGCCGGCACGGTCCTCTTCTGGCCGGGACCAGAGGACGACGGGAGCGGGGAAGGCAGCGGGGAAACGGGCGGCTTCAGTCATGGCTCCATTCTTACAGTTAGCTGAGGGTCACCAGATACGGTGGCGCCGCTTTGGGAAAAGAGTGCAGGATATGAAGGTGACCGAAACTGAATCGCTGGACAATTTCCCGGACCGGACCGTCAACCACCCGTGGACCCGCTATGTGGCCATGGGCGACTCTTTCACCGAAGGCATCGGCGATCCGGAGCCGGCGAGTCCGGGCGGGCACCGCGGCTGGGCGGACCGGGTGGCCGAGGAATTGAGCCGCGGCCACGAGGATTTTGCCTATGCCAACCTCGCCGTGCGGGGCCGGCTGCTGCAGCAGATCGTGGACCAGCAGCTCGCCCATTGCCTGTCGCTCAAGCCGGACCTGGTGACCCTGTCCGCAGGCGGCAACGACCTGATCCGGCCCGGCGGGGACCCGGATGCCCTGGCCGAACGGCTCGACTCCGTGGTCCAGATCCTAAGCCTGGGCGGGGCAACGGTGGTCCTGTTCAACGGCCCGGACACCGGCTCGTCGGTGCTGGGCCGGATCCGCAGCAAGGTGGCGATCTATAACGAGAACCTGCGCACCGTGGCAGCCCGGCACGATGCCGTCATCGCTGACATGTGGTCGTTGCGGCAGCTCAACGACCCCCAGATGTGGGACGCGGACCGGCTGCACTTCTCCCCGCTGGGCCACCACACCATCGCGGCCATGGTGCTGGACTCGCTCAACGTCCAGCACACCCTGGAACCGCTCTCCCCCAAGCCGCTGCCGCCGCGCAGCTGGCGCGAGGCACGCACCGGGGACCTCATCTGGGCCCGCGAGCACTTCGTTCCGTGGGTGGTACGCCGGCTCCGGCACCGTTCCTCCGGCGATGGCATTACGGCTAAGCGGCCGCTGGCCGGGCCGGTGTTCGGCCCCGGGGTCCCTCTCGGTTCGGGCGAGGGACCGCCCGGATCCGAGGACGCGTTGAGGTCCTAAGCGGAACCGGGCGGCCCGGCAGCGGCGCACTGCCCGGCGCACTGCCCGGCACCCGGGACGGGCCCTGCGCGTTAAGCTGGAACGACACCCTTTGAGAGGCCCGGTACCGTGAGCATTTTCTTTTGGATCATCCTTCTGTCCCTCGTGGTTCCGGCGGCACTGCGCCTGTACCGGAAGTCCGTCCGCGGACGGAACCAGGATCCGGGCATGCCCGGCGGATTCCCCGGTCAATACCCTGGTGGATTCCCCGGTCAGTTCCCTGGCCAGCAGAGCAACCAGCCTCGGGACGGGTTCACCCAGCGGGACTACTTCGGCGGGTTCGGCCAGCTGGGCGCCCCGCAGCCCCCGGCCAACCAGCCGCCGATGAACCAGCAGTACCCGGTCCCGTATGAGGACAGCCCCGAGTACCTGAACAACCCGCCGCAGGCTGCGCCGCCGCAACAATGGCAGCCGCCGGCACCTGCACCTGTTCCGGCACCCTCCCCAGAGCCGTTCTCCCCGGACGTTCCGCCGGCGCCGTCTGGCCCGCAGGGCTACCGCGCCCGCAAGCTCGCCGAGCTGGACCAGAGGTACAGCAACGGCGAGCTCGCGATGGAGGACTACATGGCCCAGCGCGCGGAGATCATGAACGGCTAGCCAGGCTAGTCGACCTGCGGGAAACCGAGGTCGATCACCGAGGTGGACGGATCCGGCCAGCGAGTGGTGACCACCTTGCCGCGGGTGTAGAAGCGGATGCTCTCCGGGCCGTACATGTGGGTGTCGCCGAAGAGCGAGTTCTTCCAGCCGCCGAAGGAGAACGTCCCTACCGGTACCGGGATCGGGACGTTGACGCCCACCATGCCGGCCTCGACGTCGAACTCGAACTGCCGGGCGGCGCCGCCGTCGCGGGTGAAGATGGCCACGCCGTTGCCGAACTCGTTGTCGTTGACGAGCTTCACGGCGTCGGCGTACGTCTCGACGCGGACCACCGAGAGCACAGGGCCGAAAATCTCGTCGTCGTAGACCTTCATGCCCGGCTTGACGTGGTCGATCAGGCTGACGCCGATGAAGAAGCCGTTGGAGTCGAACTCCTGCTCCCGGCCGTCCACCACCACGGAGGCGCCCTCGTCCGCCGCGCCGGCCACGTAAGAAGCCACCTTGTCACGGTGCTCGGCCGTGATCAGCGGACCCATCTGGGAGGCCGGATCCGTGCCGGGGCCGATCTTCAGCGTGGCCATCCGGGTCTTGATGGCGTCCACAAGATCATCCGCGATGTTTCCGACGGCGACGAGCACGCTCACCGCCATGCAGCGCTCCCCTGCGGAGCCGTAAGCGGCGGAGACGGCGGCGTCGGCAGCCATGTCCAGGTCAGCATCCGGCAGCACCACCATGTGGTTCTTGGCCCCGCCCAGGGCCTG
The DNA here is from genome assembly GCF_056398965.1 of Arthrobacter sp. 01T414. Lineage (NCBI taxonomy): Bacteria > Bacillati > Actinomycetota > Actinomycetes > Micrococcales > Micrococcaceae > Arthrobacter > Arthrobacter sp. 01T414. The sequence goes on from NZ_JBFTQK010000003.1 coordinate 84,715, forward strand.
GACGCGCTTGCCGTGATCGGCGGCGCGCTTGTAGATCGACTGGGCGATCGGGGTCGAGCCCACGAAGCTGACGGCCTTCACGTCCGGGTGCTCGAGCAGCACGTCGACGGCTTCCTTGTCCCCGTGTACCACGTTGAGCACGCCGGCGGGCAGGCCTGCCTCGGCGAAGACCTGGGCGATGAAGATGGCCGAGGACGGGTCCTTCTCGCTCGGCTTGAGCAGCACTGTGTTGCCGCAGGCCAGGGCGCTGCCGATCATCCAGAGCGGCACCATGGCCGGGAAGTTGAACGGCGTGATGCAGGCGACGACGCCCACCGGCTGGCGGACGGAGTGCACGTCGACGCCGCCGGAGACCTGCTCGGAGCGTTCGCCCTTGAGCGCGTGGGACAGCCCGGTGGCGAACTCGATGTTCTCCAGGCCGCGGGTGATTTCGCCCTCGGCGTCGGAGAGGACCTTGCCGTGTTCGCTGGTCAGCAGGGCCGCCAGTTCGGGCCGGCGCTGCATGAGCAGTTCGCGGACCTTGAAGAAGATGCTGGTGCGCTTGGCCAGGCTGGTGGCCCGCCAGCCCGGCAGTGCGGCGCGCGCGGCGGCGATGGCTTCCTCGACGCGGGCGGCGGAGGCGAGGGCCACCTCCTTCTCCTGCTCACCGGTGGCGGGGTTGAAGACGGGGCCGTAGCGCTCGGCGTCGGAGACGAGGGCGCCGTTGATGAAGTGCGGAATGCGTTCCATGGGTGGGTCTCTTTCTACAAGGTGTGGAGGCTACTTGGCAGACTCGAAGGAGCCGTCGACCAGCTTGACGATCGCGGAGCAGTCGGTGCCGGACTGGCCGCCGTCGATGAGCCGCTGGAAAAGCGTCTGGACGTGCTCGCCGATCTCCAGCGGCGTGCCGGTGTCCTTTGCAGCGCTAATGGCCAGTCCGATGTCCTTGTTGGCGAGCTCGGCGGTGAACGTCGGCGCGAAGTCGTTGTTTGACGCCGCGGTGGGCACGACGCCGGCCACCGGGTACCAGGTGCGCAGCGCCCAGCTGTCGCCGGAGGAGACGGAGGCGATGTCCCAGAAGACCTGCTTGTCCAGGCCCAGGCGGTCGGCGAGGACGGCGCCCTCGGCCGTGGAGGCGAGGTTGATGAAGAGCATCAGGTTGTTGCAGATCTTGGCGGCCTGCCCGGTGGTGGCGCCACCGGTGGGGATGATGTTTCCGGCCATCGGACGGATGTATTCGGTGGCGTCTGCGACGGCGTCGGCCTCGCCGCCAATCATGAACGTCAGCGTGGCGGCCTTCGCGCCGCTCATGCCGCCGGAGACCGGGGCGTCAACGAAGCGGAATCCCGCTTCCGCGGCGGCGTCGTGCAGGGCCTGGGCCGAGGCGATGTCGATGGTGGACGAGTCCACCAGCAGGGTCCTGGTGTCGGCGTGGGCCAGGACGCCGTCCTCGCCAAGGTAGACGGCGCGGGCGTGCTCGCCCTTGGGGAGCATTGTGAAGACGACGTCGGCGCCCGCCACGGCCTCGGCGATGCTGCCGGCAGGCTTGACTCCCCCGGCTTCCGCGGCGGCGACGGCCTCGGGGTTGAGGTCGAATCCGCGGACCTCGTTTCCGGCCTTGGCCAGGTTCACCGACATGAACCCGCCCATGTTTCCCAGTCCGATCCAGGCGACAACTGCCATGGCATAAGCTCCTTTGCTTTGCATTGTGTCCGGCCCGATGGCCGGTTGTTCCGTGTCCACCATCACACCCTGTTACAGTGCAATCAAGGGGAAAAAGTGAAGATGCCATGTGCAACGATGCACATTGATGGCCAGATTTGTTCGGAAGGGTAAGACCAAGGATGGACCTGAAGCGGCTCCCCAGTCCTGACGATCTGCTGATCCTGCTGACGGTGGCCCGGCTGGGCCGGTTCAACGCCGTCGCCGAGACCCTCGGCACCACGCACACCACCATCTCACGCCGGATCCTCGCCCTGGACAAGCAACTGGGAGGCCGGACGCTCGAGCGCAGCCCGCATGGCTGGGAACTTACCGAGCTGGGCTCCCAGGCGGTGGCGGCGGCGGAAACCATCGAGGGCACTTTGGCCGCTCTGTCGGGCCGGATTGCCCGGACCGAGGACGTGCTCTCCGGGATGGTCCGGATCAGCACGCCGGATGGCTTCGGGGCGGAATTCGTCGCGCCGGCCCTGGTACGGCTGCAGCGCGAGCACCCCCTGCTGAACGTGGAAATGCTCAGCGCCACCCGGAAGGTCAGCCAGAACCGTTCAGGAGTGGACCTGGAGGTGGTGGTGGGGAACCTGGACGTCAGCAACGCGCAGACCATTTTCCTGTCCAACTACTTCCTGCGGCTCTACGCCAGCCCGCAGTACGAGCTCGAGCACGGGCTGCCGGTGACGCTCGACGACGTCCGGCAGCACGGCTTCGTCTCCTACGTCGAGTCGGCGCTTCAGGTGGCCGAGCTCGGTCACCGCTCCACCCAGCTGCCAATGCCGCGCTCAAGCTTCCAGGCCACCAGCATCTTCGCCCAGCTGGAGGCGGTCCGCCGCGCTGCCGGGATCGGGCTGCTGCCGAACTTCCTAGTCGTCGGCAAACCAGGGTTCGTCCCGGTGCTGCCGGGCGACTTCCAGCGGCAACTGCCGATCTGGGCTGTGGCCAGGGCGGAATCGCTGCGCTCGGCGCCGGTACAGGCCGTGCTGGCCGCGGTCAGGGCCGAGATCGCCGAACGCCAGGACGTGCTCAGCGGGTAAGCGGTGCGGTCATTTGTGGAGGGGCTTGGTCAGGTTGAGGCTGATCGTCTGGCCCGGGGCCAGCTCCCCCGAAGGCAAGTCGGTGAAGGTGTACCAGACGCGGTCGGTGCCGGTGAGCGGCCGGTTCGCCCACTCCAGATTCGCCTGCTCCGACAGTCCGAACCGGAAGGAGATCTGTCGTTCGGTGTCCCCGGGAGCGGTGGTGTAGGTCTGGGGGACGCCGTCGGCGTCGGCAGTGAAGGTGCCCTGGGCGCCGTCGATCTTGAGTTCGCCGGGGATGAGTCTCACTCTGGTCCCCGTGGGGATGGCCTGGTCCGCGGCCAGGGACGGGTTGTACTGCAGCAACTGGTTGGTGGTGCAGCGGAATTTGTAGCCGAGGCTGTCGAACGAGTCGCCGTCGACGGTGGTGTAGAAGATAGCCTGCCCGAATGAGTTGGTGACGCTGGTTCCTCCACCGGATCGGCTGTCGACGGGATTCTTCTGCAGCTGGATATGCCTCCCGGCACGGACAAAGTAGACGTTGCCCTTCTCGTACACGTACGGGACCTTGTTCGCTTCGGCCAACTGCTCCCCCGTGATGCCGAACCGGTAGGCGATGCCGTCCAAGGTGTCGTCGGGTTCGATGGTGTAGCTCGTGGGGATGCCGTTTCCGTCGACGGTGGCCGTCCCCTTCGCCCCCATGATCGGACCCGGAGCCGGGATCAGGCGAAGCTTCGTCCCTGCTGCCAGCGGCGCCCCGGGCTCGAGGCCATTGAATTCGGCGAGTTTCGCCTCGGAGATGCCGAAGGATTCAGCCACTGCTGCAGACGTTTCACCGGAGACGGTGGTGTAGTAATCCACGTTCCCAAACGAATCCGTCACAATAGGCCCCGCAAGGGAAGACTTCCCGGAGCCGGCCGGTGTCGCCGTCGGGCCGGCCCCTGCGATAGTCGGAGCCGCCGCCGTGTTGTCCGGCGCTGGCGAGGTCCCTGAGGCAACGATTACGCAGGCGGCGACCGCCGCGGCCGCAAGTCCGGCGGCGGCGATGCGGCCCCAGTGACGTTGTGCCGGCGCGCGGTGGAAATCGTGGTGGAAGTCTTCGACAGATCCGCCCACGGCGATGTGGGTGACCTCGGAGTTCACAAATGACAGCGAACGCTGGCGGCTGCGGATCAGCTCGTCCTCGGTGATCGTGAGTGCGGGATCGGCGGCTGATAGCAGCTCGGCGGCAGCTTGCTTCTGACTCATTCTGTTGCTCCTTCCGGCACTGCCTGTTCCTGGAGTATCCGCCCTAGTTCCTTGCGGGCCCTGTGCAGTCGCATTCGCACGGCAGTCGCCGAGGTGTTGAGGAGCTGGGAGACTTCGACGGCGGTCAGTCCGTCCCAGTACGTCAGCAGTAGCACTTCCCGCTCTTTCGGGGCCAAGCGGTCGATGCCATCCCGGACATCGAATCCCTCCGCAGGGGTTTCATGGAGGCGTTCCAACCGCAAAGCGCCGATGAGCCCGGCAGACCGGGAGACGGACCTGTCATGGTTTCGGAGCACGTTCTTCGCGACGCCAAAAAGGACGACTGTCGAGAGGTCATCGCCGTGATCAGACTTCTCCCAAACAATCCGGAAGACCTCAGCGGACAGGTCCTCCGCGGTGGCGGCGCCGTCCGTCCTGCGCCGGAAATAGCGGTAGATGCGGTCGTGGGTCGATTCGTGAGCTGCCAGGAACCGACTTTCCCTCTCCAGATCCACGCGTTCCCCCATTGTTTGCAAGCTCATGCCCTGTTAATGTCCGGCAGCCTCCAAACTGTAACGGGAATTTCGAAAAACTTTGTGAGGCATGGTCCGCTAGGCTCCGGGCTATGCCTTCCTCCTGGACCGTTCTGATCTCAATTCACGCAATCGCCGCCAGCTACTCCTTGGTTTTCGGAGCCGTCAACCTGATTCGCCGGACCAAAGGCGGCAGCGTTCACCGGGCCGTGGGCCGGATCTGGGCTGTTGCCATGTATGTCGTGGTGCTGACCTCGTTCGGAATCAGAACTATCGACGGAGGGTTCAATTGGCTCCACGCACTCTCGGTGCTGACGTTTTGCACGCTGACAGCTGGACTGTGGGCAATCTGGAAGAGAAATGTCCGGGCCCACCGCAGTTTTATGACCGGCAGCTACTTCGGCCTGATCGGGGCCTTTGTAGGGGTTCTGGCAGTGCCCTCGCGCCGCATTCCCCAGCTCGCTATCCATGAGCTCCCGCTTCTGGGGTTGTTAGTCCTGGTCCTGCTGGGCACGGCTGCACTCACTGTCATTGGGGCCGCCCAACTCCGCAAGACGAAGATACCCATTAGCTAGAACGCCGAACGCCAGCAGGTGCTCACCGGCTGGCGCCGGCACGCTGGGTGGTGAGGCGACGGCCCGTTGGCGGGAGGCCTTCAGTCAGGCAGGAAGAATGACACGAAGCTGGGCTCGGATCTCCGTGAGGAGATCCTCAATGCTCTTGGCAACGTTGCCAGTAATTGCCAGGGCGATGAACATGATCGCGGAAACAACGTGGGCCAGGGTCGCCGCCGCGTCCGGCGCGAGTCCGTTGCGTCGCTGGAGGACCCCGGCGATCGCCTTCTCGGTTTCGATCGTGTAGCCGAGGGCGTCGCGGTGGTGTGGTTCTTCGGGGTCGCCAAAGACAATTTCACGGAGGTACGTTCGACCGTTGTCGACCTGGGCTCGGTTGCACTCCACCACCGGACGCAGGATCGCCATCACAGCCTCGAGCGTGTCGGTGGCCTGATCGGCGGCGGCGGTTCCGCGGACGAGCGCGTCGGCGTATGCCGAGTTCTGCACGAGCAGGAGCAGCTCGCTTTTGGTTTTGGCGTAAAGGAAAAGGGTTCCGGTCCCGATATCCGCTTTGTCGGCAATCTGCTGGGTTGTAACGTCGTCGACGCCGAACTCGGTGAAGAGTTCACGGGCGGCGACGGTGATGCGTTCGAGCTTGTCCTTCTTGTTGCGCTCGCGCCGTCCGGGCCGCGGGGAAGCAGTGGGCATGATGCGTCCTTCGGGAATATAGTCTGACTGCGCTCAGCTCCGAGTATATTCACTGCCGGTTGCACGGGACCTTCGGTGACCGGCCCGGCAGCGGCCGGCGGCCGGCAAAATGTCATCGGCCCAGGAACTCGACCACGGTGGGTGCGAACGTCGAGTGGAACTGGAAGATCCCCCCATGGCCGGAGTCCGGGTAGATGACCAGCTGTGAACCGGCGATCCGCTCGTGCAGGTCAACGGAGAGAACCGAGGGGACCATACGGTCGTTATCGCCGTTGGCGATGAGCGTCGGCTGTGTGATGACCGACAGATCCGAGGGCCGTGAGCGGCCGTATTTCTGGATGGCTTTGAGCTGGGCACCGAACGCTCGGATGCTGATCGCTTTGTCACGGTCGATTGTCCGCTCTTGGAGACGCGCGATGAACGCTTTTGCGGCGCGCTTGCCGGTGGTGTTGCGGTTGAAGAAAAGGAATTCCTTCGGGTCCGACCGGGTAAGGGCTGCCCGCAGAATGTCGTAGTAGGTGGTGCCCACGACCTTGTCCATATCCTTCCCCCCGCGGGGACCCGTTCCGGTCAGAACGAGCTTGCGGACAAGTTGAGGGTGTTTGACCACAAGATCCTGAGCGATCATGCCGCCCATGGAGAAGGAGAAGATATCGATCTTCTCGTATCCGAGGGCAGTGATGAACGTGAACGCGTCGTCGGCGGCTTCCTCGATGGTGCCCGGCACCTTGCCAGAGGAGGCGCCAACTCCGGCCTGGTCGAACGCGATGACGTGGCGGTTCGTCGCGACCGGCTCGATGATGGCTGGGTCCCAGTTGTCCAGGGTGGCTGCGAGGTGCACGAAGAACACGACGGGGACGCCTCCCTTGGGCCCCAGTTCCCGGTAGGCGAAGGTGGTGCCCGCGGCGGTGATGGTCTTTGTGGGCGCCTTGGCGTACGAGGTGACGACGGGTTCGTTTTCCGGGATAGTCATGATGTTTCTCCAATGGTTGGGGTACGCTGCCAGGGACGAAGCCCGGGATCAGGGGTTGCTGATGACGGTCTTGCCGCGGATGCCGCCCTGATCCACACTGCGGAGCGCCTCGACGGTCTGGTCGAAGGGGAAGACGCGCCCCACGACTGGGCTGAGCACGCCGCGCTCCACCAGCTCGGTAATCCGGCCGAGCTGTTCGCCGTCGGCGCGCATGAAGAGGAATTCGTAGCTGACGCCGAGCTTCTTCGCCTGTGCGCGGACCTTGCGGCTCAGCACGGCGACGGCGAGGCGCAGCACCGGGTTCAGCCCGGCGTCGCGGGCGAACCGGGGGTCCGGCGGGCCGGAGATGCCGATGGCCTTGCCGCCCGGCGTGAGGACCCGCAGCGACTTCTCCAGGTTCTCCCCACCCAGGCTATCCAGCACCAGGTCGAAGCCGCTGAGCCGCTCCTCGAAGTCCTCCGCCCGGTAATCGATGACGATGTCCGCTCCCAGCGCGCGCACGAAGTCGGCGTTCCCCCGGCTAGCAGTGGTCGCCACGGTCGCTCCCAGGTGTTTGGCGAGTTGGATCGCGATGGATCCGACACCGCCGGCGCCGGCATGGATGAGGACCTTCTGGCCCGGCTGGACGCGGCCCCTCTCGACTAACGCCTGCCAGGCGGTGAGGGCCACGAGCGGCAGCGATCCGGCCTCCTCAATGCTGACCGTAGAGGGAGCCAGGGACAAGTCCGCGTCGGCCACGGCGACGAGTTCTGCGAAGGTGCCGATGCGGTCCGTGTGCGGCCGCCCGTAGACGACGTCGCCCGGCGCGAACCGGCGCACGTCCGAACCGACCCGGACCGCCGTTCCCGCGACGTCGTTGCCGAGGATCAGAGGCAACGTGTACGGCAGGATCTGCTTGAACTCTCCGGCACGGATCTTCTCGTCCAGCATGTTGACGCCGGCCGCCTGCATCCGGATGAGGACGTCCCGGGAGCCAACGGCGGGCTCGGGTGCCTCGATTTCCTGCACCGGGCCCCTGTAGTTGCTGACGGCGAACGCTTTCATGTCTGATCCCTTGCTTTCCGCGAAGCCCGGCAGAGCTATTTACCGAGCACTCTCAATAATGAGTGCACTCAGTTATCTTGTCAAGGCTGCCCTTTGAGGCTCACGGGGCCCCTCCCGCGACGCACCGGACCCCAACGGCAGCAGCCCCCGTCTCCGCAGTGCGGGGAGGGGGGCTGCTGTTGTTAGTGACGCGTGCAGTTGCCTGCTAGCTAACGGTGCTGGTTACCGCTTGGCTGTTACCGCTTGCCTGCGGCAAGGAGGTCGGCCGTGCCCTGGGCGTCGGCGGCGTCGACGTCGTGCAGGGAGATGCCGCGGGTTTCCTTCAGGAAGTACACCGCCACCATCGTGACAACGCAGGCGATGAGCAGGTAGATGGCCACCGGGACGGAGGACTTGTACTGGCTCAGTAGCGCGACAGCGATGATCGGGGCGAGCGAACCGGCCACGATCGAGGTCACCTGGTAGCCGAGCGAGACACCGGAGTAGCGCATCCGGGTCGGGAACATCTCGGCCATGATGGCGGGCTGCCCGGCGTACATCAGTGCATGGAAGAGCAGGCCGATGATGACCGCGGCGAGGATGACGAAATCGTTGCCGGTGTCCATCATCGGGAAGGCGAAGAAGCCCCAGGTCGCACCCAGGACGGCGCCGGCCATGTAGACCGGCCGGCGGCCGAGACGGTCGGAGAGCCGGCCCACCATCGGAACCACGGAGAAGTGGATGGCGTGCGCCACGAGCAGCAGGAGCAGGATCTTGGCGGTGTCGGCGTGAACAACCGTCTTGAGGTAGGTGATGGAGAAGGTGACCACGAGGTAGTAGAGGATGTTCTCCGCGAAGCGCAGGCCCATGGCGGTGAAGACGCCGCGGGGGTAGCGGCGGAAGACCTCGGCGACGCCGTAGCTCTTGTTTTCCGTGACGACTTCTTTTTGTGCCTCCAGGAAGATCGGGGCGTCCTGGACCTTGGTGCGGATGTAGTAGCCGACGACGACGATCACGGCGGAGAGCCAGAAGGCGACGCGCCAGCCCCAGCCGAGGAAGTCCGCGGAGGACAGCGTGGAGGAAAGGACGAACAGCACGGCAGTGGCGAGGAGGTTGCCCAGCGGAACCGCCGACTRCGGCCAGCTGGCCCAGAAGCCGCGGGACTTGCTGGGGCTGTGCTCGGCAACGAGGAGCACGGCGCCGCCCCATTCGCCGCCGACGGCGAAGCCCTGGGCGAAGCGCAGGAAGACCAGCAGGGCCGGCGCCCAGTAGCCGATCTGCTGGAAGCTCGGGAGGCAGCCCATCAGGAAGGTCGAGACGCCGACCAGGATGATGCTGAGCTGCAGCAGCTGCTTGCGGCCGAACTTGTCACCGAAGTGGCCGAAGACAATGCCACCGATGGGGCGGGCCACGAAGCCCACTGCGTAGGTCAGGAACGCAGCAAGAATGCCGTCCAGTTCCGTGCCCGAGTTGGGGAAGAACATCTTGCCAAAGACCAGGGTGGCGGCGGAGGCGTAGAGGAAGAACTCGTACCACTCCACCACCGTGCCGGCCATGGAGGCCGTTACTACCTTCTTCAGCCCGGACGTCTTGACGTCCGGCTCCTCTGCGCGCCTTACGGCGGCGTTTTCCGTGCTCATGCGAACTCCTTCGGTGTCCCCTTCGACACCCCGTGGATTATTAGGCTGACTGTGCGTGTGTGAGTTGGAACACACGGCGTCATTCTCCACGAGTATGGACGTCGTTCACGGCAGGCTCAACGACTAATAGCGCAGAGGGTGTCTGCAAAAATGCACACCCGGCGGCCGCTGCTAGGCGAAGAAGTCACCCCGGAGCTGCCCGCTGAGCTGGCCGATTTCGGTCAGGAAGCCGTCGTGGCCGATCGGGGCCTCGATGAGATGCACCGGAACCTCCCCCGGCAGGGCTCGTGCGAGTTCTTGGGACTGGGCGGGAAAATACAAGCGGTCCGAGTCTACGGCCGCCACGAAGAACTCGGCGGTCGCGAGGGAAACGGCTTGCTCCAAGCTCCCCCGGCCGCGGCTGACGTCGTGGCTCATCAGCGCCTCGGTGATGGCGATGTAGCTGTTGGCGTCAAACCGCCGCACCAGCTTGTTACCCTGGTGGTCCAGGTAGCTCTCGACCTGGTAGCGGCCCCGGCCGGCCAGCGACCCTGCTTCCAGCGGGGCCTCGGCCGCCTGGGCGTTCCGTCCGAAGCGGCCGTCCAGTTCCGCGGCGGAGCGGTAGGTGATGTGGGCGATCCGGCGCGCCAGGGCGAGGCCGGCTTCCGGCTCCGGGCCGCCGTAGTAGTCGCCGCCCTTGAAGTTCGGGTCCTGGCGGATCGCCAGTGTCTGGGCCTGGGCAAACGCGATCTGTTCGGCGGTGCTACTGGCGCCGATGGAGATCACGGCACAGCGCCGGACCCGCTCCGGGTAACTGACGGCCCACTCCAGCGCCCGGGCTCCGCCCAGCGAACCCCCCAGCACGGCGTACCAGCTGGGGATTCCCAATGCATCGGCCAGTCGGGCTTCGGCGGCGGTGCTGTCCCGGAGGGTGACCAGCGGGAAGCGTGAGCCCCAGGGCCGTCCGTCCGGAGCCGGGGTCGACGGCCCGGTGGACCCGTAGCAGCCGCCGAGGATGTTGATGGACACCACAAAGTACTTCTCGGTGTCCACCGGGGCGCCTGGACCGGCGAGCTGTTCCCACCAGCCCGGCTCCTCGCCGGCACCGCGGGTGACGTGGGTGTCACCGGTCAGGGCGTGCTCGATCAGCACCGCGTTGGAGGCATCGGCGTTGAGGGTCCCCCAGGTTTCGTAGGCGAGGGTGACCTCCGGCAGGACGGCGCCGGACTCAAGGGACAGGGAGCCGACCGGGAGGCACTGCACCGTCCCGTCGGGAACGGCCGCCGTCGTGCGTTCGGCGCCGGAGGTATTGTTTTCGGGTACACCCATGCGGGTGACAGCAATCGTCATGTGAGGACCTAACTTCGCGCTTGCCCGCCGTCAGCTGACCGGCAGGCCAGGTCTTCACCCGGGGCACCCCGCCGCAAAAGGAGGGTTGCCGGCCAGCAAGCCGGGGCTGTCACTGGCACTCATGACCTGGCTCGATTCTACGAAACACGGCGGCGCAAGCGCGAAGATTGTGACGGCTGTGTGACCTCAGCCGTTCTTGGCCGCCCGGAAGCCTGCGTCGAGGTCCGCGATGATGTCGTCGATGTGCTCGAGCCCCACCGACAGCCGGACCAGGCCGGGGTGTACGCCGGCTACCGCCTGCTGTTCCGGCGAAAGCTGGCCGTGGGTAGTCGACGCCGGGTGGATCACCAGCGAGCGCACGTCACCGATGTTCGCCACATGGGAGTGCAGCTCAAGGGCGTCAACGAAACGCTTGCCGGCTTCCGCTCCCCCGGCCAGGTTGAAGGAGACGACGGCGCCGGTGCCTTTCGGGCCGTACTTGCGGCCGCGCTCGTACCAGGGGCTGGACGGCAACCCGGCGTAGGCGACGGACTCGACGTCGTCCCTGGCCTCGAGCCATTCGGCCACGCGCTGGGCATTGGCGACATGCCGCTCCACCCGCAGGCTCAGCGTCTCGATGCCCTGGGCGATGAGGAAGGCGTTGAACGGGGAGACGGCCGAGCCGAGGTCGCGCAGCAGCTGGACCCGTGCCTTGAGGATGAAGGAAAGATTCGCGCCCAGCGCCCCGTCCGACCCCAGGTCCCGGGCGTAGACCAGTCCGTTGTAGCTGGGATCCGGGGTATTGAAGCCGGGGAAGCGCTCCGGGTCCTTGCCGAAGTCGAAGTTCCCGGAGTCGACGATCACGCCGGCGATCGCGGCACCGTGGCCGCCGAGGTACTTGGTGGCCGAGTGGACCACGATGTCAGCGCCCCACTCGAGCGGCCGGATCAGGTAGGGGGTGGAGAGGGTATTGTCCACGATCAGCGGCACCCCGGCCCGGTGGGCCACATCCGCGACGCCTTCGATGTCCAGCACGTCCTGGCGGGGGTTGGATACCACCTCGCCAAAGAACAGCTTGGTGTTCGGCTGAACGGCCTCACGCCACTGTTTCAGGTTGTCCGGGTCTTCCACGAACGTCACGGAGATGCCGAACTTCTTCAAGGTGTGGGCCAGCAAATTGTAGGTCCCGCCGTAGAGGCTGGGGCTGGCCACGACGTGGTCCCCGGCTTCGGCGATGTTGAGGATCGCGAAGGTTTCCGCGGCCTGGCCGGAACTTAGCAGGAGGGCCCCGAGGCCGCCTTCGAGGCTCGCGATCCGCTGTTCCACCGCATCCTGGGTGGGATTGCCGATCCGCGTGTAGATGGGGGCCAGTTCGGCGAGCGCGAAGCGGTTGGCGGCGCTTTCGGCGCTGGGAAAGACGAACGACGTCGTCTGGTAGATCGGCAGCGACCTCGCGCCGGTGGCGGAGTCCGGCTCCTGGCCGGCGTGGATCTGGCGGGTTTCAAAGGACCAGGCGTTAGACATTTGGTGTGCTCCTAGGACTGGGCACAGGCCGCACCGGGCCCCGTGGGACCGGAACGGCTCAGGCGCCGCGCTTGCCGCCCGGCGGACGCCGGAGGGCCAGGTCTTCACCCGGGGCACCCCACCGCGCAAGGAGGGTTGCCGGCCAGCAAGCCGGGGCTTGGTGCTGGCACTCATGACCTGGCTTCAGTCTAGGAAGCAGCCCCGGCGGCCGAATAGCTTTGTGACAAAGATGAAGGACCGTTGCACCGGCACCCCGGACGCCACCCCTGAAGGAGAGCCCGCCGGAAAGCGCGCCCGGGCGGCCGGCTGATCCGCCCGATCGCCGCGGAAAATGACATCCCACCACGGTTAGGGCACCCTAAGCTGAGAGCTCCATCACAAAGTGCCAAGATGATGGCATGCGCATGGATCACGTCTCTTACGCCTGTGAACAGGATGGCCTGGCTGCCACCACCGAACGTATTGCGACCGCCCTCGGAGTCGAAGCCGTCAAGGGCGGAGTACACCCCCGATTCGGGACCCGCAACATGATCATCCCGCTCGCCGGGCACAAATACCTCGAGGTCGTGGAGGTCCTGGACCACCCCGCCTCGGACAAGGCACCGTTCGGGCAGGCAGTCCGCGCCCGCTCGGCAGCCGGCGGCGGTTGGATGGGCTGGTGCGTCGAGGTCGACGACCTGGCGCCCTTCGAGGAGCGGCTGGGCCGCTCGGCCGTCAATGGCAACCGCAAGTTCCCGGACGGTCGCGAACTGGTCTGGAAGCAGATCGGCATCCTGGGCCTGATCGCGGATCCGCAGGTCCCCTACATGCTGAAGTGGGAAGGCGACCCCGAGCTGCACCCGTCCAACGCCTACGCAAGCAGCGTGAAGATGTCTGCCCTCACGATCGCGGGCTCGGCCGAGCGTGTGACCGAGTGGCTGGGCGAACCCGTCGAGAGGCCGCTGGAGGATGTGGACGTGCACTGGCTGGCCCCGCACGGGACGCCGGGAATCATGTCCGTCACCTTCGAAACCGATTCCGGAGCCGTCACCATCTGACGCGTCTTCCCCGAAAAACTTCGGCCGCCAGCAGCGGGTGCCAATGATGCCACCCACCGCTGGCGGCCGAATTCGCTTCTGGGCCGGCCAGGCCGGTCAGTGCTTGAGCAGGTCCGGGTGGTGGACCTCGACGACGTTGGGGTGCGCCCGGAGCCGGTAGCGCAGGGCGTTGTCGCCGTAGGTCTCCAGGATCGGGCTGTTCGTGGGGTCCACCGAAAGGCCGCGGGCCTTGGCCTGGAACTCCGGGCTGACCGCGAGGCGCGGCATGGTGGCATCCAGCGCCGGGTTGTAGAAGAACGGCAGCGAGATTCTGTCGGTGCCGCGGAGGGGCGAGATCACCCGGTGCAGGGTGGCCTTGAGGTATCCGTTGGTCGCCAGTTCGAGCATCTCGCCGATGTTGACGACGAAGGTTCCGGGCACTTGGGGCGCGTCGATCCACTGGCCCTGGTACTCGACCTGGAGGCCGCCCTTGCCGGGTTCCACGAGGAGGAGCGTCAGCACCCCGCCGTCGCGGTGGGACCCCACGCCCTGCTTGGGTTCCGGATCGGACTCCCCCGGGTACCGCACGATCTTCAGCAGCGGGAAGGCCCGGGCGGCAAACGCCGCGTCGAAGGTATCTTCAGGGGCACCGAGGGACAGGGCCAACGCCCTCAGGAGGTCCAAGGAGATGGCGCTGAGGCGCTCGGTCCATTCGGTGACGATCTCCCGCATCTCGGGCAGGTCTTCCGGCCACAGGTTGGGACCCTCCAGCCGCCAGTAATCGGCGACGCCGGGGGCTTGATCCACGGTGTTGCGCTCGACGCCGATGTCGATCTGTTCGCGCCAGTCGACGCCGCCGTCCGTTATTTCGCCGCCGACGCGGGTGTAGCCGCGGAACTGCGGGCTATGGACATTCTCGATCGCGAGCTTCTGGCTCTCGGGTAACTCAAAGAAGYGTCGGGAGATGTCCAGCATGGCGTCCGTGAGTTCCTGCGGGACGCCATGGCCGGCCAGGTAGATGAATCCGACCTCGTGCATGGCATCGCGCAACTCGTCCCGGAACCGGGAGGCCTCCTCCGGGCCCGCGGCCAGGAGCGAGATATCCAAAATGGGCAATGATTCGAGCGTCACCGTCTATAGTCCTTTACAGCGAGTCTGGCAAGCCGAAGCCTGGAATAGCTCCAATGTTACGGACATGGCTGCGGCCACGGTGAGTCTCGTGTCGAAATATGTCATCCGGCTCGCGGCGCCCGGGCAGGCGCCGGTGTCAGCCCAGGCCGATGGCCTTGCCGAAGAGACTGAAGCCGACGAACGCCACGATGTCCAGCAGCGCGTGCGCGATCACCAGCGGCATGACCCGGCGCGTCCGGGTGTAGAACAGCGCGAAGATGACGCCCATGATGGCGTTGCCGATGAAGGGCCCGAAGCCCTGGTAGAGGTGGTAGCTGCCGCGCAGCATCGAACTGGCGAAGATCGCCAGCGGCATGCCCCAGCCGAACTTGCCGAGCCGGTCCAGCAGGTAGCCCACCACGATCACTTCCTCCACGATCCCGTGCCGGATCGCGGAGAGGATCAAAACCGGCACCGTCCACCAGTAGGAGTCCAGCGCGCTGGGGATGATCGCCGTCGTGATTCCCAGCGCTCGGCCGGCCGCATAGAGGCCGAGCGACGGGACGCCGATCAGGGCGAAGAGGCCCAGGCCCTGCAGCAGGTCCTTGCCGGGGCGGGCAAAGTTGAAGCCAAGTTTCCGGAAGGCCGAGGCGCCGGTGCCGCTGGACAGGCCGGCGGGCCGGTGCTCGGTCAGGAAGTAGATCACCAGCACCACCGGAACCAAGGCGAAGATGATGTCCAGCAACTGGTAGGTAAGGTCGAAATACTCGCGGCTGCTCTGCGAACGGTTCAGCGTCGAGGTGCCCTGCGCCAGCGGCGCCCGGGTCAGCTTGTCCAGCAGCTGCACCACCGAATAAACCGCCGACTGCCCCAGGGACAGGCCCAGGACAATCCAGACTTCTAGCCGCAGCCGACGGCGGGAGGGAACCAACATGGTTCTATCTTGCCTGCCGTTGCCGGGAGTTGACTGCAAGTGCCTATGCTTGGGCTGTGAGTGCGCCCGGGAAAATTTTCATGATCCGGCATGGCCAGTCCGCCGCCAACGCCGACACCTCGATCTACAACCGGGTGCCCGATTACCGGATCCCGCTGACCCCGCTCGGCGTCGAGCAGGCTACGGCCGCCGGCGAGCAGCTGCGGCGCCGGCTGGACGGGCAAAAGGTCTGCGTCTACGTCTCCCCCTACCTCCGGGCTTACCAGACCCTCGAGGCGCTCCGGCTGGGGTCCCTCACCGAACGCGTGATCGAAGAACCGCGGCTGCGCGAGCAGGACTGGGCGAATTTCCAGATAGCGGGCGACATCGAGGACCAGAAGGAGCTCCGCAACGCCTACGGCCACTTCTTCTACCGCTTCCGGGAAGGCGAATCCGGCTCCGACGTCTACGACCGGATCTCCTCGTTCATGGAAACGCTCTACCGGCACTGGTCCAAGCCGAACTATGCCCCGAATGCCTTGTTCGTGACGCACGGGCTGACCATGCGGTTGTTCTGCATGCGCTGGTTCCACTGGTCGGTGGAGTACTTCGAGTCCCTGAACAATCCGGACAACGCCGAGATCCGCACCCTCCTGCGCACGCGGCAGGGCAAGTACGAGCTGGACAAGCCGTTCAGCCAGTGGGAGCAGCGGCGGGTGGACGAGACCGTGCTGGACGCCCCGCCGATGTTCTTCTAGGTCTTGGCCGGTTCTTCTAGAGCGGGGGATGCTTCAGCGCGATGACCTGGTGGAACTTCCCGCTCGCGCCGGTCTGCTCCGGCGCCTCCTCCGCCCGGACCAGCTCCACGTTCGCCAGCCCCTGGCCGGCCAGGAACCCGGCCAGTTTGCTCGTCACGTCCTGCCATACCGCGTCCGTCCGGGCGTCTGGCCCCAGCTGGAGCCTGACCCGCAGCGACGCCGGGCCGGACTGGACCAGCTGGCAGCGCTCCACACCCGGTGCGTCGTCGATCGGGGCGGTGATGGCGAGGGGAAGGACGCTCACCGTTCCGCCGTCGGCGTTACGCAGATGCAGGATATCGTCGTGCCGGCCGGCCACGCGGACGGCTGGCAGCGGGTTGCCGCATTCGCAGGGGCCGGTTTTGGCGATCACGGAGTCCCCCAGGTCGTAGCGGATCAGCGGCTGGACCCGGTTGGCGAGGTTGGTCAGCAGCACCGTATGGGACGGCTGCCCCTCGGGCGTCGGCCGGTAGTCTGCCTCGACCGGTTCCAGGATGACCCAGTCGTTGTTCACGTGGAGCCAACCGCGGGGACAGTCCAGGGCGATGGGGACGAACTCCGAGGCCGCGTAGACGTTGTGGACCTTGGCACCCAGGGCGGCGGCCAGCCGTGGCGGGTCGCCTAGGGATTCGCCGCTGGATTCCACCAGCACCGGCCGGATGTGCAGCCGGCCCGCCTCCTGCTCCGCGGCCAGGAGTTCGAGCGCACTCGGGTAGGCGACCAGGAGGGCCGGATCGAAGCCGTTGAGCGCCTGCACCAGCGACCGAAGCGGCTGCTGCACCGAGATCAGGCGGTAGGCCCGGCGCCGGGCCCGGCTGCGGCGCCGTTCGGTCTCGAGCCATACGACGCCCGCGAAATGGCCGCCGGAGCCGACCACGACGGCGGTGCGGACTCGGCGCCGCAGCACGGCCAACAGGCTTCCGGCGTCGAGGGTGGTCCCGGCGGCGCGGGCGCCCAGGGCCCGGTAGCATGCGACGGCGGCGGCGTCGTGCACGAACAGTCCCGGATGGCCCGTGGTTCCGGAACTGGTGCAGACGAAGTACCGGCCGCGGTAACGGCTGCCGATCAGGGTCGGATCGGCGACGAAGGCCTCGAGGTCCGCCCGGGTGACGGCGGGGTCGGTGACCCAGTCGTCAAAGCGGGCCATCAACTCCGGTTTGGAGACCGGCGGCAGCACGCCCAGCGGCACGCTCTCCGGAAGGCCGCGGTAGAGCTCCCGGTAGAAGGGAGAGCTGGTTCGGGCGTGGGCCACGAGGGCAGCCAGCCGGACGTCCCGGCGCCGCGACAGTGCCCGCGGGCCGCCGCGCTTGGCCCGCAGCAGATCCAGGAGGATGCCTAGCTCCCTGGCTAACCCGGCCATGCTGTTCTCCCTTTGACCTCGTCGGTGTCTCTGACCTCGTCGGTGCCCTGGCTCCGGTGGGCTGGTCCGTCAGCGGGCGCGGACCCCGGCGCGCCAGACGGCGTGCGTGAGCGGCATACCCGGCCGGTAGGCCAGATGCGTGGCCGAGGGGGCGTTGAGCAGCTGCAGGTCCGCCCGGTGCCCGACGGCGAGTGAACCGACCGCCCGCTGGCCGTCGACGTCGTTCCCCGTCTCCCGGCCGAGCGCCAGCGCGCCCCCGTAGGTCGCGGCGCGGACGGCCTCATGCACGCTGAGCCGCATCTGCAGCACTGCGGTGGTGACGCAGAACGCCATCGAGCTCGTATAGGAAGTGCCGGGGTTGCAGTTGGACGCGAGCGCCAGCTGGACGCCGGCGTCGAGCAGTTCACGCCCCGGTGCCAGCGGCTGCCGGGTGGACAGGTCGCAGGCCGGCAGGCAGGTCGCGACCGTGCCGCGCTCCCCTGCCCCGGCCGCCGCCTCCCAGCCGGACCAGCTGTCCGCAAGTGCTTCGACGTCGCGCCGCGAGAGGTAGTTGACGTGGTCCACGCTCGCGGCCCCGAATTCCACCGCCAGCCCTACGCCCGGGCCCTCGCCGAGCTGGTTGCCGTGCACGCGCAGGCCCAGGCCGGCGTCCCGGCAGGCCGTCAGTACGCGGCGGGACTGCTCCTCGTTGAACGCGCCGCGTTCACAAAAAACATCTGCCCAGCGGGCGTAGGGCCGGACCGCGGCGAGCATCGGACCGCAGACCAGGTCCGTGTACTCCTCCGCGTCCATGCCCTCCGGGACCAGGTGCGCGCCGAGGTAGGTAACCTCGTCCGCGATCGTGGAGGCGATCCGGGCGCTGCGGGCCTCGTTCTCCACGTCCAGGCCGTAGCCGGTCTTGGTTTCGAGGTAGGTGGTCCCCTGCGCGACGGCCTCGGCCACGCGGCCCAGCGCAAGCCGGGTCAGGTCGAAGTCGCCCGCGCTCCGGGTGGCGCCGGTGGTGACCGCGATGCCGCCGGCGCTGTAGCTCTCCCCCGCCATTCGTGCTTCGAACTCCGCGGTCCGGTCGCCGGCGAAAATCAGGTGCGTGTGGGAATCCACCCAACCTGGCAGCAGGGCGCGGCCGGCGGCGTCGACGGCGTCGTCCGCGGCCGGGGCGTCAGCGGCGGCGCCGAGCCAGGCGATGCGTTCGCCCTCGATCACGATGGCCGCATCCTTCAGGACCCGGTGGTCCGCGTCCTGGGTCATCAGTTCGGCGATGTTGGTGATGAGGGTACTCATGGGTCCATTCTTCAGGCCCGGATGGACATCCGGGTCGCTGCCAGTGCCGCGGCTGTCCGGGATGCCGGACTGTCGGCCGGGAGCGGCTGCGCCGAACCCTGGCCGGCGAGGATCAGTTCCGCTGCAAGTTCGGCGATGGCCGAGGAGGTCTGGAAGCCGTAGCCGCCCTGGCCGGCGAGCCAGAAGAACCCGGTGGCCTCGGCGTCGAACCCCACCACGGGAATCCCGTCGGAGGCCTCGGTCCGCAGCCCGGTCCAGGCCCGGCTGACGTTGCCTATTCCCATCGTGGTGACGGTGTTGAGCCGGGTGATCAGCGCTTCGATGTCGCCCGGATACGGCCGGGCATCCTCGGGGGCGCTGGGCACGGTCTCGGACGGCGAGATCAGCACCTGCCGCCGCCCGTCCGGGCGGAAGTAGAAACTGCCGGCGGACGCCACCATCGGGCAGCCCTGCGGGAGCGGGTGTTCGACGTCGACAATCGCCGCGGTGCGGCGGTAGGGCTGTAGCCCGAGTTTCTCGACGCCGCTGAGGACCGCGAGTTCGTCCGCCCAGGCTCCGGCGGCGTTGACCACGACGGCGGCCTCGAAGCCTTCCTGCCCGGCGCCGAGCTCCCAGCCGGAGCCGAGGCGCTGGGCAGAATGGACCCGGGCGCCGGTGATGATGTCCACGCCGGCCTCGACGGCCCGCTCCCTGTGATCCTCCAGCAGCAGGGACGCGTTGCAGGCGAAGGACCCGGAGTCCAGCCCGGCCGCCTCGAAGGAGTCCGGTTTGAGCGCGGGGCAGATCTCGAGGGCCTCGGCGTGGCTGATCCGGTGCATGAAGCCGCTGGCCTGCTGTTGGACGGCCTCTTCGTCACCGATCAGCATGAAGCGGCGCGGCGAGAGCACGGGTTCGGGCCGCGTGCCCTCCTTGGTGCCGATGAGCTCCAGCGTGCGCATGGTGAGCTCCTGGACCACGGGCGGCCCGTAGCTGGGGATCAGCTGCCGGGCCGAGCGGGCGGAGGTGTGGTACCCCAGCGTCTGCTCGGCCTCGACCAGGGCCACCCTGCATTTTCCGGCAAGGGCGGAGGCCAGGGACAGGCCGGCAATGCCGCCGCCCACGATCACGACATCGTATGTAGCTGACATGCCTCCATCCTTGCACCCGGCAGGAGGTCACGTCAGTACTTTCCGCTAGGCGGACGACGGCAGATCCGCCGCTAGGAGGCCGCGGCCACCGCCTCGCGGCTGGCCACGAATGCCTGGACGCAGCTCTCGACGTCGTCCGCGCTGTGTGCGGCGGAGAGCTGGACGCGGATGCGGGCGGCCCCCTTCGGCACCACCGGGTAGCTGAAGGCGGTGACGAAGACGCCGTGGGCGAGCATCGCGTCCGCTACCTTGGCGGCCATCACGGCGTCGCCGAACATGACCGGGACAATGGCGTGTTCGCCGTCGAGCAGTTCGAAGCCTTCCTCGCCCATCCGGCGGCGGAAGAGCTCCGCGTTGCTGAAGAGCTTGGCGCGCAGTTCGCCGGAGTTCTCCACCAGGTCCAGGGCCTTCAGCGTGGCGGCGACGATCGCCGGGGCCAGCGAGTTGGAGAACAGGTACGGGCGCGCCTTCTGCCGGAGCATGGCGATGACCTCGCGCCGGCCGGAGACGTAGCCGCCGGAGGCCCCGCCCAGGGCCTTGCCGAAGGTTCCGGTGTAGATGTCCACCCGGTCCGAGACGCCGGCGTGTTCCGGCGTTCCGGCACCGGTCGCACCCATGAAGCCGACGGCGTGCGAGTCGTCCACCATGACCATGGCGTCATACTTTTCGGCGAGGTCGCAGATCGCTGCGAGCGGTGCGAGGAAGCCGTCCATCGAGAAGACGCCGTCGGTGACGATGATCTTGCGGCGGGCCGGGTTCTCCTGCGTCGTGGCCTCGATCAGCCGGGCCTCCAGGTCCGCCATGTCCTGGTTGGCGTAGCGGAAGCGCTGGGCCTTGCAGAGCCGGATGCCGTCGATGATCGAGGCGTGGTTCAGGGCGTCGGAGATGACCGCGTCCTCTGGGCCGAAGAGCGATTCGAAGACGCCGCCGTTGGCGTCGAAGCAGCTGGAGAACAGGATGGTGTCCTCGGTGCCGAGGAACTTCGACACCCGCTCCTCGAGGGCCAGGTGCAGGTCCTGGGTGCCGCAGATGAAGCGCACGCTGGCCATGCCGAAGCCGCGCTCGTCCATGGCTTCCTTGGCGGCCGCGATGATCTCGGGGTGGTCCGCGAGGCCGAGGTAGTTGTTGGCGCAGAAGTTCAGCACTTCCGAGCTGCCCTGGCCCAGCTGGCCGGCCTTGATGTGGCTGGCCTGCGGGGAATCGATGTGGCGTTCGGTCTTGAACAGCCCGGCGCCGCGGATTTCGTCGAGTTCGTGCTGCAGCTGGTCCTTGATGGCTGAATACATGGGGTGCGCTCCTGTGCAGGGGTGAATTTTTGTACGGTACCGGAAACGGGCCGGGGCTAGAAGCCGGTCCAGTCGAGGACGACCTTGCCGCCGACGCCGGCGCGGGCAATCTCGAAGCCTTTTTCCCAGTCCGCGGCGGGCAGCGTATCGGTCACGACGGCGGAAATGTTCGCGTGCAGCACCGGGTTGGAGGACAGCATGGCGCTCATGGCGTACCAGGTTTCGAACATTTCGCGGCCGTAGATGCCCTTCATGGTCAGCATGTGCGTAACCACCTTGCCCCAGTCGATGTCGATGGACTGGCTGGGCAGGCCCAGCATCGCGATCCGGCCGCCGTGGTTCATGTTGTCGATCATTTCAGGCAGCGCCGTGGGGTGCCCGGACATTTCCATGCCGATGTCGAAGCCTTCGCGCATGCCCAGTTCGCGCTGCGCGTCCTTGACGCGCATTTTGGAAACGTCGATCGCGAGGTCGACGCCGAGCTGCCGGGCCAGCTCGAGGCGCGGGGCGGAGACGTCGGTGATGGCGATCTTGCGCGCACCGGCATGGCGGGCGACGGCGATCGCCATCAGCCCGATAGGCCCGGCGCCGGTGATCAGCACGTCCTCGCCCACCAGCGGGAAGCTCAGGGCGGTGTGGACGGCGTTGCCGAACGGGTCGAAGATCGCGCCGAGTTCCGGGGTCACGGACGGGTCGTGGTGGACCCAGACGTTGGTTTCCGGGATGACGACGTACTCGGCGAAGGCGCCGTCGCGCTGTACGCCGACGCTGACGGTGTTGATGCACATCTGCTTGCGACCGGCGCGGCAGTTGCGGCAGATGCCGCAGACGATGTGCCCTTCGCCGGAGACCCGGTCGCCGACCTTGACGTCCATGACGTCCTCGCCGATCTCGACCACTTCGCCGTAGAACTCGTGACCTGCGATCAGCGGCGCGTTGATGATGCCCTGCGCCCAGGCGTCCCACGACTGGATGTGCAGGTCGGTGCCGCAGATGCCGGTGGTCATGACGCGGATCTTGACGTCGCCGGCTCCCGTTTCCGGCTCCGGGCGGTCAACCAGTTCGAATCCCGCGTGGGCGCCGGACTTGTAGAGAGCCTTCATGGGCCTGCCTATCTGTGGTGGCCGCTCCGCGGAAAGGGAGCGGCGGTGTGGGACAACTCACCTCATTAGACCCGGCGGGAAGCATTAGCACAACCGGATTTTTCTCAATCGACGATTTAGATTTTGCTTACCTCTAAGATGGTGCCCATGGAAATCCACCAGCTTGAAATGCTCCGGGAACTCGGCGCGCTTGGCAGCGTAAAGGCGGTGGCCGAGACGTTGCTGGTCACCCCCTCCGCGGTATCCCAGCAGTTGGCCGCCCTGCAGAAATCCGTCGAGGTGCCGCTGACCCGGAAGGAGGGCCGGAACCTGGTCCTCACCGAGGCCGGCCAGGTGCTCGCGGACGCCGGGGCCGCCGTCGTGAGCGCGATGGCGGACGCCAGGACGGCTATCGGCGCGTACCACGGCTCGCCGGTGGCGCCCGTGACCCTGAGCGGGTTCCACAGCGCCGGCCAGGCCTTGTTCGCGCCGCTGGCCCGGCTGCTGGCCGAACCCGGCCAGCCGAGGATCCAGCTCTCCGACGAGGACGTTGCCCAGCAGGATTTTCCGGGGCTGACCGCGCGGTACGACCTGGTCCTTGCGCACCGGATGGACCACAGCCCGCGGTGGCCGGAAGAACGCGTGGCGGTGATTCCGCTCGCGCACGAGCCGCTGGACGTGGCGCTGCCGGCCGGGCACCGGCTCGCCGGGCAGCGCGCGGTGACGGCGGACGACGTCGTCGGCGAGCCCTGGGTGACCAGCCACACCGGGTACTCCCCCGCGGACGTGCTCTCCGCCGTCGCCGCGGTCTCCAGCCGTGAGCTGAACATCGTGCACCGGATCAACGACTACTCGACGGTGGCGGCGCTGGTGGCGACGGGGAGCGTGATCGGGCTGCTGCCGCGGCACACCGCGCGGCCCGTCCTCAACCCGGAGATCGTCCTGAAGCCGCTGGAGGGCATCAGCACGCGGCGCCGGATCGACATCCTGGCGCGGCCGGAGAACCTTAAACGCAAATCGGTCATGATGGTCTGCGAAGCGCTGCAGGCCATCATGACCGAGCTGGTCGGATAAGTTTCACGCTTAACCCAACTGACTCGCATTAGTTGTCGTTTTGAGGGCTCAAAACGACAACTAATGCGAGTCAGTTGGGTGGCTAGGGGCTAGCCCTCGACGCCGAGGCGCTCGAGGATCAGCTCCTTGACGCGGCCGGCGTCGGCCTGGCCGCGGGTTGCCTTCATCACGCCGCCGACGATCGCGCCGATTGCCTGGAGCTTGCCGGCGCGGATCTTGTCCGCGACGCCGGGCTGCGCGGCCAGGACCGCGTCGATGGCTTCGAGCAGCGGGCCGTCGTCGGAGACCACGGCGAGGCCGCGCTGTTCGACGATCTCCGCCGGGGTGCCCTCGCCGGCGAGGACGCCGTCCAGGACCTCGGAGGCCATCTTGTTGTTGATCTTGCCGTCCTCGACCATCTGGTTCAGTTCCACGATGGTGGCCGGTGCGACGCCGAGCTGGCCGGGGTCGACGTCGGCGTTCTTGGCGCGGCCGACGATCTCGCCCATCCACCACTTGCGGGCCACCGTGGCGGTGGCGCCGGCGGCGATGGTTTCCTCGATCTCGTCCATCACGCCGGCGTTCACGACGTCGCGGAACTCCAGGTCGGAGTAGCCCCAGTCGGCCTGCAGGCGCTTGCGGCGGGCGGCCGGCGGCTCGGGCAGGGTGGCCCGGAGCTCCTCGACCCACTCGCGCGAGGCGACGATCGGCACCAGGTCCGGTTCCGGGAAGTAGCGGTAGTCATCGGCGTCGGACTTCGGCCGGCCCGAGGTGGTGGAGCGGGTGTCCTCGTGCCAGTGCCGGGTCTCCTGGATGACCGGCGCACCGGACTCCAGCACGGCGGCGTGCCGCTGGATCTCGTAGCGGACGGCGTGTTCGACGGCGCGCAGCGAGTTTACGTTCTTGGTCTCGGAGCGGATGCCGAAGCGTTCGCGGCCGTGCGGACGCAGCGATACGTTGGCGTCGCAGCGGACGTTGCCGCGCTCCATCTTCGCGTCGGAGACGCCGAGGTTCTTGACGATCTCGCGGACCGCGGCGACGTAGGCCTTGGCCAGCTCGGGCGCGCGGCTGCCGGCGCCCTCGATCGGCTTGGTGACGATCTCGACCAGCGGCACGCCGGAGCGGTTGTAGTCCACCAGGGAGTAGTCCGCGCCCTGGATGCGGCCGGCAGCGCCGCCCATGTGGGTGAGCTTGCCGGCGTCCTCCTCCATGTGGGCGCGTTCGATCTCGACGCGGAACACGGTGCCGTCGGAGAGCTCGATGTCCAGGTAGCCGTCGTACGCGATGGGCTCGTCGTACTGGGAGGTCTGGAAGTTCTTCGGGGTGTCCGGGTAGAAGTAGTTCTTCCGGGCGAAGCGGCAGGTCTCGGCGATCTTGCAGTTCAGCGCAAGGCCGATCTTGATCGAGGACTCGATTGCGGTCTTGTTCACCACGGGCAGTACGCCCGGCATGCCAAGGTCCACCTCGTTGACGTTGGTGTTCGGTTCGTCGCCGAAGACGTTCGGCGCGGAGGAGAACATCTTGGTCTTGGTGTTGAGCTCCACGTGGACCTCGAAGCCCAGGACGGGGTCGTACTTCTCCATCGCCTCTTCGAAGCTGAGGGTTGCGTCAGTCATTAGTGTGAACCTCCGTGGCTCAGTGCGGCGTCAGTGAGTGAGGGGGCACGGTCAAGCAGCGGTCCGCCCCACTGCGCCTCGAGCAGGGACTCGAGCACGGCGCCGACCCGGTACAGGCGGGCGTCCTGGCGGGCCGGGGCGAGCAGCTGCACGCCCACCGGCAGGCCGTCCTCGTCGGCGAGGCCGCCGGGCAGGGACAGGCCCGGGACCCCGGCCATGTTGGCCGGGATGGTGGCGACGTCGTTGAGGTACATCGCGAGCGGGTCGTTGAGCTTCTCGCCGAGCTTGAACGCCGTGGTCGGCGCCGTCGGGGAGATCAGCACGTCGGCCTGGGCGAAGGCGGCGTCGAAGTCGCGCTGGATCAGGGTGCGCACCTTCTGGGCCGAGCCGTAGTAGGCGTCGTAGTAGCCGGCGCTGAGCGCGTAGGTGCCCAGGATGATGCGGCGCTTGACCTCGTCGCCGAAGCCGGCGGCGCGGGTGGCTCCCATGACGCGTTCGATCGTCATCGGGCCCTCTTCGGGCAGCACCCGCAGGCCGAACCGGACGCCGTCGAACTTGGCCAGGTTGGAGGAGGCCTCCGAGGGCATGATCAGGTAGTAGGCACCCAGGGCGTACTTGAAGTTGGGGCAGGAGACCTCGACGATCTCGGCGCCGGCGCCCTTGAGCAGCTCCAGCGCCTCGTTGAAGCGGTTCTCGACGCCGGCCTGGTAGCCCTCGCCGTGGAGTTCCTTGATGATGCCGATCTTCATGCCCTCGACGTTGCCGGTCCGGGCCGCGGCCACCAGGTCCTCCAGCGGGTCCGGCAGCGAGGTGGAGTCGCGCGGGTCGTGGCCGCCGATCACCTGGTGCAGCAGGGCCGAGTCCAGCACGGTGCGGGTGACCGGGCCGATCTGGTCCAGCGAGGAGGCCATCGCGATCGCGCCGTAGCGGGACACGCCGCCGTAGGTGGGCTTCACGCCGACGGTGCCGGTGACAGCGCCGGGCTGGCGGATGGAACCGCCGGTGTCCGTGCCGAGGGCCAGCGGGGCTTCGAAGGCCGCGACGGCGGCGGCGGATCCGCCGCCGGAGCCGCCGGGGATGCGGTCCAGGTCCCAGGGGTTGCGGGTGGGGCCGTAGGCGGAGTGCTCGGTGGAGGAGCCCATGGCGAACTCGTCCAGGTTGGTCTTGCCCAGGATCGGCATCTTGGCCGCGCGGAGGCGCTCCACCACGGTGGCATCGTAGGGGCTGTGCCAGCCTTCGAGGATCTTGGAGCCGGCCGTGGTGGGCTGGCCGATCGTGACGATCAGGTCCTTGACCGCGACCGGGACGCCGGCGAGTTCGTGCAGCGCCTCGGCCTCGGCGCCGCCGGCGGCGCGGATGGCGTCCACCTCGGCGGCGACGGCGAGGGCTTCCTCGGCGTTGACGTGCAGGAAGGCGTGGACCTGGCCGTCGACGGCGGCGATCCGGTCCAGGTGGGCCTGGACGACCTCGACGGCGGTGATTTCGCGGGCGGCGAGCTTCTCGGCGAGCGCGGCCGCGGAGAGGCGGAACAGCTCGGGGGTGGTTTCAGTCATGGTCTTAGTCCTCATCCAGGATTGCCGGGACCTTGAAGCGGCCCTCATACGCGTCGGGGGCTCCGGAAAGTGCCTGCTCGGCCGTGAAGGTGTGGCCCACGATGTCCTCGCGGAACACGTTGGTCAGCGGGATCGGGTGGGACGTGGCCGGGACGTCATCACCGGCGGCTTCACTGACGGACTTAACCGATTCGACGATGACCGCGAGTTCGCCGGCCATCCTGTCCAGCTCTTCAGCACTCATCTCGATGTGCGCGAGACGCGCGAGATGCGCGACGTCGTCGCGGTTGATCGCAGCCATGGATCTCCCCTGCAAGTTCGGATTATTTTCCGTCCCAGTCTACGTGTCCCCGCGTGTTGTTGCCGTCCGGCGCCAGGCCGGACGTGGTCGCCTTTCGGCGGCGGGCCGGACGATCCTCCGCGTGCTCGCTCGTACCTCGCTTAGACGCACGCTTCCGGATGTCCGTCCCGTCGCCGATGTGCCGCTCTCACCATCAGCGATGTCGGACTCCCCCTCACATAGAGAAGGAGGCAGGGTGGGGAAAATCTTCCGCACCCTGCCTCCTTCTGTTTATTGGTTTGGTTAGCCGATGCCGATGGCTCCGGTCAGGACTCCTACGCCGAGCATGACGAGGGAGATGACGGCGGTGCGCCACAGGACCTTCTTGTGGTGGTCGCCCAGCTCCACCTTGGCCAGCGAGACCAGGAGCAGGATGGCAGGGACCAGCGGGCTCTGCAGGTGGAAGGGCTGGCCGGTGATCGAGGCGCGGGCCATGTCCGCGGCGCCGACGCCGTAGTGCGCCGCCGTTTCGCTCAGGACCGGCAGGACGCCGAAGTAGAAGGCGTCGTTGCTCATGAAGAACGTCATCGGGATGCTCAGCACGCCGGTAATGACCGCCATGAAGGGGCCCATGTCTGCGGGGATGATCTGGACGAGCCATTCGGACATGGCCTTGACCATGCCGGTGCCGTTGAGGACGCCGGTGAGGACCGCGGCGGCCATGACCATGCTGACGACGGCGACGATGGAGGGTGCGTGCGCGATCAGCTGGGCGCTCTGGTCCTTGACCTTGGGGAAGTTGACCAGCAGGGCGATCGCAGCTCCGACCATGAAGACGAACGGCAGCGGGATGATGTTGGCAACCAGGGTCACCATGACGGCAACGGTCAGGCCGAGGTTGAACCAGAACAGCTTGGGACGCAGGGTGGCGCGGTTGGGATCCAGCGCGGTGTCCGCCATGGCGGAGTCGCGGTCGTCGACGAGGTCTTCCGGGCGCTCCAGCACTGCGACGCCGGTGCCGCCAGCGGCCGGGGCTCCGGCGCCGACAGGGCCTGAGGCCTTGCGGGCGAAGCCGAAGCGGCCGGTGCCGCCGTCGCCGCCGGTGCCGGTGTCGCCGGTTGAGCCGGCGGCAGCTCCGCCGTCGAACTCGGCGCCTTCGGCCCAGATCTCCGGGGCGACGGTGCGCAGGCGGTTGCGTTCCTGCAAGCCGAGCAGCCAGGCAAAGACGAACACGACGACGAGGCCGGCGACCAGCGAGGGGATCATCGGGACGAAGACGTCGGAGACGCTGATCTTCAGCGCGGAGGCGGCGCGGGCGGTGGGGCCGCCCCAGGGCAGGATGTTCATGGTGCCGTTGGCCAGGCCGGCCACGCAGGTGAGGACCACGGGGCTCATCTTCAGCCGCAGGTAGACCGGCAGCATGGCGGCGGTGGTGAGGATGAAGGTGGTGGAGCCGTCGCCGTCGAGCGAAACCGCGGCGGCGAGGATCGCGGTGCCGAGGACCACCTTGGCCGGGTCGTTGCCGAGCTTGCGCAGGATGAACCGGACCAGCGGGTCAAAGAGCCCGACGTCGATCATCAGGCCGAAGTAGATGATGGCGAACATGAGCAGCGCGGCCGTGGAGGTCATCGACTTCATCGAATCGAGGACCATGGGGCCGATGCCCAGGCCGGCGCCGGCGAAAAGTCCAAAAACGGTGGGGACGATGATGAGCGCCAGCACCGGCGTCAGCTTCTTCGTCATGATCAGCACCATGAAGACCGCAATCATGGCGAATCCGAGTAATACCAGCACGGCCGGCTCCTTCTTCTGTGTTCCGCACCACTCCGCTGTGATGCGCACTACAGACGTTAGGGTGGCGTGCGTCACGGAGGTGCCTTTGCCTCAATTGATTGGCATACTGCTTGTTGGACGCATTTTGCGCATTTTGCTCACAGGCTGTTGACGCCGTCGGAACACCAAAGGAGGGCCGCCGTGCAAGCCCTCAAAGCCCGCACTCCCCTGCGGTTCACCACCCAGACCCTGCTGCTGCAGCTCGGCGTGGTGGCACTCGTGGTGCTGCTCAGCAGCACCGTCCACGCGTGGCTGACCTACGACCGGCTGGGCCGGGAGGCGGAGAACCAGGCACTGACCCTGGCCCGGACGGTGGCGTCGGACCCGGCGGTCCGGGCCGAGGTGCAGCAAATCAGCGCCCGTCCCGGCACCCCTCCGGCGGCCGAACTGCTCGCCGGCCCGCTGATGGCCGCCGCGGAGGGTGCCCGGGCCCGCACCGGCGCGCTGTTCGTCGTCGTCACCGACGAGACCGGCCTGCGCCTGGCGCACCCCGACGCCGACCGGCTGGGCCAGCGCGTGAGCACCGACCCGTCCGAGGCCCTCTCCGGCAGGGAGGTCACCACCCGGAACACCGGCACGCTGGGCCCCTCGGCCGGCGCCAAGGTTCCGGTCTTCGCGCCGGGCTCCAGCACCGTGGTGGGCGAGGTCAGTGTGGGCTACTCCACCGAGTCCATCGCCCAAAGCCTGGCCCGCGACATCGTTCCGATCGCGCTGACCGCGGCCGGTGCCCTGCTGGCCGGTGTCCTGGTCTCCTTCCTGCTGCGGCACCGGCT
Organism: Arthrobacter sp. 01T414; assembly: GCF_056398965.1. Taxonomy (NCBI): domain Bacteria; kingdom Bacillati; phylum Actinomycetota; class Actinomycetes; order Micrococcales; family Micrococcaceae; genus Arthrobacter; species Arthrobacter sp. 01T414. The sequence continues at coordinate 113,993 of NZ_JBFTQK010000003.1, forward strand.
CCGGCGGCTGACCCTGGGCTTGGAGCCGGAGGAAATCAGCACCCTGGTCCACGACCAGGTGGCCGTGCTGCAGGGCGTGGACGACGGCGTGATCGGTGTTTCCGCCGACGGCCGGATCAGCGTGTTCAACGCGGCGGCCCGGCGGATGCTGGACCAGCCCGATCTCGCCGGCTCTGCGTGGGCGGCGGCCCCTGTGCCCGTCCCGCTCAAGGCCCTGACCAGGGCCGACGCCGCCGAAGGGGACGCCGTGGAGTTCCTGGCCGGCGGCCGCGTGCTGGTGGCGAGCGCCCGCAAGGCCCTGCACGGCCGGGAGGACCTCGGCTGGGTGGTCATGCTCCGGGACCGGACCGAGCTCCAGCAGCTCACCCGCCAGCTCGACGCCGTCGGCACCCTGTCCACCGCCCTGCGCGCCCAGCGCCACGAGTTCGCCAACCAGCTGCACACGATTGCCGGGTTCATGAGCATCGGGCAGCACCAGCAGGCCCGCGACTACCTGGCCCGGCTGGCGGCCACCGGGCCGTTGAAGTTCCCGGTGGAACAGGCCGAGCTGCTGCAGGACCCCTACCTGCAGGCGTTCCTCGGCGCCAAGGGCGTGGAAGCCGACGAGCGCGGGGTGGGCCTCCGGCTCGGTCCCGAGACCCTGGTGCGCGGTCACGTCATCGAGCCGCAGGAGGTCACCACCGTGCTCGGCAACCTGATCGACAACGCCGTGAACGCCGCCGTCGCAGGCTCCGCGGCCGAACGCTGGGTGGAGATCGAGGTGCTCGACGCACCGGGCGACGGCGCTACCGCCGGCACCCTGCACATCATCGTGGGCGACTCCGGCGACGGCCTGCCCGGCGGACGCGCTGCCGGCGACGGCACAGACGGCGGCGGCGGCGCAGAAGACGTCTTTGCCGAGGGCTTCACCACCTCGGGGCAGCCGGCCCGCGCGGGCGCCGGGCAGGGCCTGGGTCTGGCCCTGGCCCGGCAACTGGCCCGTCGCCGCGCCGGGGACGTGACGGTGCTGGACCCGGGCAGGCCGGGCGGACCAGGAGCCGTGTTCATGGCGACCCTCCCGGGGACCATCGCCGGAACCGTCCACGAGGAGCCGGCAGAACGAGATATGACCGAAGGAGACAACGATGTCTGACGATTTCCGGGTCCTGATTGTGGACGACGACTTCCACGTCGCCAAGCTGCATGCGGCCTATGTGGATTCGGTGGCGGGTTTCCTGGCGCTGCCGCCTGCCGGCTCGGCGTCGCAGGCCCTGCAGTCCATCCACAGCCTCCGCCCTGACCTGGTGCTGCTGGATGTCTACCTGCCGGACGCATCCGGGCTGGACCTTTTGCACCAGCTGGATGTGGACACCATGATCCTCAGCGCCGCGTCGGATGCGGCGTCAATCCGGGTTGCCTTCCGGCGTGGGGCCCTGGGCTACCTGCTCAAACCGTTCACGGCCGAGTCGCTCTCCCAGCAGATACGCTCGTATGCGCGTTACCGCCGGATCCTGGCCCAGCCGGGGAACCTCACGCAGGAGACCGTGGAGCGGGCCAAGCGTGCCCTCATCCCGGGCGATGTCACGGCTTCCTCGCGGCCCCGGTCCGCCACGGAGGCGGCGGTGCTCGAGTCGCTGGAACCGGGGGAACAGTATTCGGCGGCCGAGGTAGCCGCCCGGGTGGGTGTATCCCGGGCCACGGCACAGCGGTACCTGTCCTCGCTGGCGGACGACGGCGCCGTCGACATCCAGCTGCGCTACGGCACGACGGGCCGGCCCGAACACCGTTACGGCGTGCCGGCGGGCGCGGGACGCTAGGGGTTGCCGCCGGACGCCGAGATGACAGTTCGCGGCAGTGTTCTGCGGTAACACTGCCGCGAACTGTCATCTCGCGGGAGGCACGGGCGGGGTCAGGCCGCGATGTCCCGGTGCTTGTGGAAGGCGTTGCTGCGGGCGTGTTCGTGGACGCGGCCCAGGGCTTCGATCTGCGACCGGCCCTCGGCTGTCAGGTCGGCGAATCTGGCCGGCTGGAGCCCGAGTTCCGGCGCAAGCTCCTCCAGCGTCTGCCAGCCGCCGATCTTGGCAAGCACGGCGGCGCGCATCAGTTCGGATTCCAGCACCAAGGTCATGGGCGACCGGCTCAGCAGCCGGCCGTTGAGCTTCAGGCGGCCGGCGTGTTCCCCAAGCCAGGCCGCGGCCTGGCGGTGCGGGCGACGGCGAATGCCCAGGTCCCGGATCAGCCCTTTGAGCAGCTCGCGCTCGCGCCGGATCTCCCCGGCCAAGCCGGCAAGTTCGGCGTGCACCGGGGTGTCGGTAAAGTCCTTGGCCATTCGCTCGATCCTGCCCAGCCCGGCGGTGGCGCCGGTCAGGTGGTCCGACAGGTAGAGGCCAAGCAGTTTCTCGTCGAGAGTGTCGGGGATGCGCGGTGCCATGGATCCTCCAGCTGTACTCGTGCTGTTGCCAGCGTGCGTCAGGGGATGGTGCCTTGGCTGAATACCCTACCCGGAGCGCGCCGGGCCGGCAGCTACGGCTAAAGGTCCAGGCGGTAGACGAGAAGTTTGATGTCCGTGTCCGGGACGAACCAGTCGCGTTCGGGGACGCGCTGGAAGCCGGTTTTCCGGTACAGGCCGTGGGCGCTCTCCCAGGTCAGGCCGGTGGTCAGTGCCACGCCGGTGATACCGGGAAGCGCCCGGGCATGCTCGATGATGGCTTCCACCATGGCCTTGCCGGCGCCGCTGCGCTGCACCGCGGGGTCCACCACCAGCATCCGGAACTCCAGCTCATCCGCCCGGGCGATGTCCGCGTAGGGCTCCCCCGCAACGGCGAGCGTCACCGACCCCACGATCCGGCCGGCGCGCTCCGCCACCCAGATCGTTGCGTTCTCGTGCCGCTGCGCGACCTGCTGGATCTGGCGCATGTACGGGTGGTCCGCGTCCTCGAAGTGGCCCGCGGCGAGGTAGGCGTCGCGGGTGATGCGGGCGACGGCGTCGTAATCGGCCGGGACGGCGGGACGGACGAGGATCTGCGAATTCACCTGTCCATGCTACGGCGCTGCACGGCGGCCGGGCCGCCAAACGCAAGTTTCCGTGATTGAACTATCAGTTCCGCCCAGAGCGCCGTGTCAGAGCGGGAACTTGCCGGAGAGCTCCAGGGGTCCCGCGCAGGTCCACGCCGCAAGCCGCTCGTCGTCGGAGGGTCCGCCGTCGAGCACGCTGGTGAGCCGGGGGCGGCGCACCCAGCAGCCGGCTTCCTCGGCGATCAGGGCGCCGGCGGCGAAGTCGTGTTCATTGAGGCCGCGTTCGCCGTAGGCATCGTGCGTGCCGTCGGCTACCAGGCACAGATCCAGCGCCGCGGATCCCAGCCGCCGGACGTCGGCGAAGCCGTCCATCAGTCCGCCGAGCGCGGAAGCCTGCTCGGCCCGGACCGCCGGGTCGTAGCTAAAGCCCGTGGCCAGGATCTGGCCCGCGCGGCCGGGCACCGGGCCGTTCAGGGGCGTGCGTTGCCCGTTCTCCTCGAGCCATGCGCCGTGGCCGCGGGAGGCGTAGTAGACCCGCCCCAGCGCGGGGGCGTGCACGACGCCGGCCAGCCAGGCGCCGTCGGGGCCGGCAACCGCCACCGAGGTTCCGTAGTAGACGATGTTGCGGATGAAGTTGGTGGTGCCGTCGAGCGGGTCGATCGACCAACGGAAGCCGCTGGAGCGCCCGGGAAGCACCGTGCCGCCTTCCTCGCCCGTGATCGCATCCTCCGGACGGGCCCGGGTGATGACCTCGCGGACGGCGGCCTCGGACGCGAGGTCGAAGGACGTCACCCAGTCCCCCGAGTCGCCCTTGTTGCTCACGTCCAGCGCTCCCGCGTTCCGGGCCGCCAGCACAGCGGCGCCGGCAGCCGCGGCCTCGCGCGCGAGTGCCAGGAACGCGTCAGGCGCGGGGAATTGCTCCGTGCCTGAGGTCATTCGGCGGCTTCCTCGTCGTCTCCGTCTTGGGCCGCCGCTTCGTCGGCTCCGTCGTCTGTTCCGGCGTCGTCTGTTCCTTCGGCGGCGTCGCCGAGCCCGGCCGGACCGTTGGCGAGCAGCGCACGAAAGCCGTCCTCGTCCAGGACCGGCAGGCCCAGCTGTTCCGCCTTGTCCAGCTTGGTTCCCGCGTTCTCGCCGGCCACCACGTAGCTGGTGTTCTTGGAGACCGAGCCCGCCGCCTTGCCGCCGCGGATCAGGATCGCTTCCTTCGCCTCATCCCGGCTGAAACCTTCCAGGCTTCCGGTGACCACGACGGTCAGGCCTTCCAGGGTGCGCGGGGTCGACTCGTCGACCTCGTCCTCCATCCGGACGCCGTCGGCCGCCCAGCTGTCCACGATCTCGCGGTGCCAGTCCTCGGCGAACCATTCCTTGAGCGCCACGGCAATCACCGGACCCACACCGTCGACGTGGGCCAGTTCCTCTTCGGAGGCCTGCCGGATGGCGTCCATGGTTCCGAAGGCGGTGGCCAGGGCACGCGAGGCGCGCGGACCCACGTGCCGGATGGAGAGCGCCACGAGGACGCGCCAGAGCGGCTGGGCCTTGGCCTTTTCGAGCTCGGTGAAGAGCTTCTCTGTGCTGGCGGTCGGCTTGGACGGGACCTTGGCCGTGCCCTTGGTGTAGAAGTACGGCACCAGCTCGAACTCGCCTGTTGCCACACCCTTGGAGCGCTTTTCGCGGCGGATCCGGACCCCGGCGAGGTCCTCGGGCTTGAGCCGGAACAGGTTCGCCTCGGTGGTCAGCGGCGGAACCTCGGGCTCGGTCGGCTGGGTCAGGGCAATAGCCGCCTCCCAGCCTAGGGCCTCGATGTCGAAGGCGCCGCGGCCGGCCAGATGGAAGACGCGTTCGCGCAACTGCGCCGGGCAGGACCGGGCGTTGGGGCAGCGGATGTCCACGTCGCCTTCCTTGGCCGGCGCGAGCGGCGTGCCGCAGGAGGGGCATTCGGTGGGCATGACGAAGTCCCGGACCGGCGGATCCTGCTGATCGCGCAGGGCCAGCACCGGGCCGACGATTTCCGGAATGACGTCCCCGGCCTTGCGCAACACCACGATGTCGCCGATCTTCACGCCCTTGGCCTTGACGACCTCCTGGTTGTGCAGCGTGGCCATCTCCACCGTGGAGCCGGCCACCTTGACCGGTTCCATCACGCCGTAGGGGGTCACGCGGCCGGTCCGGCCCACGTTCACGGCGATATCCAGCAGCTTGGTGTTGACCTCTTCCGGCGGGTACTTGTAGGCCACGGCCCAGCGCGGCACGCGGGAGGTGTAGCCCAGGGCCCGCTGGGTGGCGAGGTCGTCCACCTTGACCACGATGCCGTCGATCTCGTGGCTGAGGCTGTGCCGTTTGTCGCCGTAGCGCCGGATAAAGTCCAGGACTTCCTTCAGGCCGGGCAGCACCTCGAAGTACGGGCTGGTGGGCAGGCCCCACTCGGCGAGCTGGCGGTAGGTGTCGGACTGGCTGGCGGTCGCCAGGCCTTCACGGGCGCCAATGCCGTGCACGTACATCTTCAGCGGCCGTTTGGCGGTCTCCGCCGGGTCCTTTTGGCGCAGCGAACCGGCGGCGGCGTTGCGCGGGTTGGCCAGCGGCGCCTTCCCGGCCTCGATCAGCGCCTCGTTGAATTCCGCAAAGGCCTTGGACGGGATGAAGACCTCGCCGCGGATCTCCATCTCGGCCGGGAAGTTCCCGCCTTTGAGCTGCTGCGGGATTTCCTTGATGGTCAGGACGTTGTGGGTGATGTCCTCCCCCGTGAAGCCGTCGCCGCGGGTGGCCGCACGGACGAGCACGCCGTCGCGGTAAAGCAGGTTGACGGCGAGGCCGTCGATCTTGAGTTCGGTGAGCCACGACGGCGGGTTGCCGCCGTTGCCGAGCTTGGCGACGCCGGCCTCGGCCTTGGCGATCCAGGCCTCCAGCTCCTCGAGCGAGAACACGTCCTCGAGGCTATACATCCGGGTCAGGTGTTCGACGGCGGCGAAGGCGGCTGAAACCTCGCCGCCCACCTCCTGGGTGGGCGAATCGTTGGCGACCAGCTCGGGGTGCATCGCCTCGATGGTCTCCAGCCGCCGGAAGAGCTCGTCGAACTCCGCGTCGGAGATGATCGGGGCGTCCTCCTGGTAGTACGCGAAGCGGTGCTTGCGGACCTCTTCGACCAGTTCCTCGTACTCGGCGCGGATGGCCTCCGAGGGAACCAGTTCCCCGGCCGGGCTGGGGGTTTCGGTCTCTGCTGCTGTCTTCCCTGTGCTCACAGACCTATCCTGCCCTAGATCCCGGACATTGTCCGGTCAGGAGCGGGTACTGCCGCCCAGCACAAGGAGCGCCCTCCATTGGCTGTCTGATGCCCGGCGGCTAGTTGCGGTTCTCCGGCGGCAGGGCGATCTGGAGCTTGCGGACCTTGCCGCGGCCCACGATGTAGCCGCGGCCCGGGATGAAGTCGCCGCTGATCCGGCCCAGCGAGGTGCTGAGCAGGCTGTCGCCGTCGATTTCGCCCGGGTTGAGCAGCAGTCCCCGGCGGCCGGACTTGAACGGTTGGGCGAGGGACCAGGCGGAGGACCAGGTGGACGTTTCGGATTCGCCCACCACCCACTGCTCGGCCTTGATGGACGCCGTGACCAGCCGGCCGATGCCGGATTCGGCCAGGGTGTCGGTGAAGTCGGTCAGGCCCTCGATGAAGATCGCGAGCTTGCCCGGCGTGCCGGTGGAGTAGTCCACGAGTTCGTCGATGGCCTCTTCGACGTCGTCCGAGCCCACCACGGATCGGTCCCAGAGCTTCAGCGACGCCGCGGCGGAGCGCCGCGAGCCGAGGTAGATCAGTTCCACGCCCGGGTTGGAACGACGCAGCGCGTAGGCAAGGGTCACCAGCGCCACGGTGCGGCCGGAGCCCGGCGGCCCGGCCAGCAGCAGCGGGCCCTTGGCCAGGATCTCGGCCGGCTGCAGCGTCTCGTCGTCGACGCCGATCACCGGCAGGTCCGGGCTTCCCGCGGGGAGCACGTCCAGGTCCACCGTGTCCGGCAGGCGTTCGATCTGCGGCGCGCGTTCCACGCCCTGGCGCAGCATGGCTTCGCGGAGTTTGTGCACCTCACGGGCCTGTACGGCCAGGTTGGAGTTCCCGCCGAGGACCGCCAGCTGGACCTCGAGGTTGTCCAGCAGGCCGCGGCCCGGCGGGGTGCCGGCCCCGAGCACATCCTTGGGCACGTCCATGGACAGGTAGTCGTCCTCTGAGGAGAGCCGCAGCACCAGCCGGCGCTGGATGGAGGCGAGCAACGATGCCGGGACCGCGTTCGGCCGGTCGCCGCTGACCACAAGGTGGATGCCGAGCGGGCGCCCGTCGGTGGCCAGCTGCAGGAAGATGTCCCAGAGCGCCGAGAGCTTGCTGTATTCGTAGGCTTCGCGGAACGCGGACATGCCGTCCACCAGGACGAAGATGCGCTTCTCGCCCGGCATGTTGGCCAGCTGGCGGTACTCCACGATGGTCGCGGCCCGCACCTCGGCGTAGCGGGCCGAACGGTCGTCGGCAAGGTCGCGCAGCCAGCGCAGCAGCCGGCCGACGCGTTCGACGTCGTCGCCGTTGATGATCTCGCCGACGTGTGGCAGCGCGTCGAGCATTTTGAGTCCCGAGGAACCGCAGTCGATGCCGTAGACGTTGACCGGACCGCCGCGCGGGGTCACGGCTGCGGCGATCGCGATGCTGCGCAGGGCGGCCGACTTGCCCGAGCCGCCGGTGCCGTAGATGGCCATGTTTCCGTCGCGGTCGGGCTCGTAGAAGACCGTCGGCTGGTCCTGGTGCGCGGGGTCGTCCGCCACGCCCAAAAGCAGCCGTTCGTCGGTGCGCGGGTTCGGCAGCCGGGAAAAGTCGTAGGTGGTGGCGAGTTCGTCCAGCCAGGGCTTGCGGGGAGGCTCGATCGCGAGCACGTCCGCGGCCTTGATGATATTGGCGGTCATCCGGGCGATGTCGTTGGGCCCGGCGGGTTCTTCCCGCACCGGGGTTTCGGCCGCGGGGGCGGCCCAGGCGGCGCCGGAACCGAAGGCCATCTCGACGACGTCGATCTGCGGCCGCTGCGGTTTCTCCGTGGTCCAGCCGCCGGCATAGCCGGTCTGGAAGCCCTGGATCCGGCCCGGTCCGGTCTTGGCTGCGCCGCGGCCGGGGATGGACGGGTCGAAGTACGCCGCGGTGGGGACGCCGAGGATGTCGACGGCGTCGTCCTCGTCGGCCATGCGCAGGGCCACGCGCAGGTTGGTGTTGGCACGCAGGCTGTCCTTGATGACGCCGGCAGGCCGCTGGGTGGCGAGGATCAGGTGCAGTCCCAGCGAGCGGCCGCGGGCGGCGACATCCACGACACCGTCGACGAACTCGGGAACCTCGGTGGCGAGGGCCGCGAACTCGTCCACGATGATGATCAAGTAGGGCGGGGCCTCCGGATCGGCCTGGCGCTGGAGTTCCAGCAGGTCCTTGGCCTTCTTGCGGTTGAGCAGCCTCTCGCGGTGGTGCAGCTCGGCCCGGAGCGAGGTGAGGGCGCGGCGGACCAGGTGCGGGGAGAGGTCCGTGACCAGGCCCACGGTGTGCGGCAGGTGCAGACAGTCAGCGAACGCGGCGCCGCCCTTGTAGTCCACGAACAGGAAGCTCACCCGGTCCGGGCTGTAGGCCGCGGCCATGCCCATCACCCAGGACTGCAGGAACTCGGACTTGCCGGCGCCGGTGGTGCCGCCGACCAGGGCGTGCGGGCCCTCGTTCTTCAGGTCAAGGTAGAGCGGCTCGATGCCCTTGGAACCCACCAGGGCACGGAGCGTGCCGTTGTCCCTGCGGTTGGGCTTGGCGGTGGCGTGCACGGAGTTGTTCTCGCTCCAGCGGTCCGCGACGGCCTGCGGGTTGTCGAGGAAGTCCTTGCCGATCAGGGTCGCGTAGGACACCGCGCGGGGCAGGTCCGATTCGTCCTCGAGCGGCTTGCCGACGTCAACCACCGGGGCGAGCATGCGGGCCAGCTGGGCCGCGAGCCCGGCGTCGAGGCTCTCGCAGCTGACCGGGAAGGTGTGCCGGCCCAGCCGGACCTGCCCGGTGGTGGTGCCGTGTTCGCCGTCGACCGCCATGAAGTCTCGGCAGGCTGCCGGGAGCTGCTGGACGGACCCGGCCACCCACATGACGTGCACGCCGGAGTCCGGCCCGCGCTCCAGGACCCGGGTGAGCCGCCCGCGGTCCACCGGGGCGTCGTCCTCGACCACCAGGAGCACGGTTGGCAGCTGCGGGGCCGGGGTGTCCGCGTCCTCGCCCGCGAGGCCGGGGCGCAGTTCCGGGCGCGGCGACTGGGCCACGGCCTCACGCTGGTCGATCAGGTCCTCGAGCTTGGACAGCAGCGCGGAGCCGCCGGCCGGGCCCGCGGCGAGGTGGTCGCCGCTGAGCGGGCTGTGGCCGGAACCGGCGTGCGGCAGCCACTGCAACCATTCCCAGCGTTCCTTGGACTGCGCCGAGGTGATCGCGGTGAGCACCACTTCGGCCGGCGAGTGCAGGCCCACCAGTTGCAGCACCATGCCGCGGGCCACGTCGTCGACCAGGCCGCGGGCGCCGGCCAGGCCGAACGAGCCTGCGGTGCGCAGCTGCGAGACGATCGGCACGCCCTCGATGCTGCCGAACTGGGACATGCACTGTTGGATCTCCGCCATGTACTCGGGTTCGGTCTCGTTGCTGTGCGGCTCCTCGAACTCGATCCGGGACGGCGCAGTGCCGAGGCCGAACCGCAGCCCCAGGAAGCCGGCATGCTCGGGCCGATGGGTCCAGAGCAGCGGGCCGAGCTTGTAGATGGAGTCCACGGTGTCGCTGACGGACGGCGCTTCCTGCAACCTGACCGAGCGTTCCACCTTTTGCAGCGCGGTGATGTCGGCGCGGAATGCCGCCATGGCGGCGCGGAAGGACTTGAGTTGTTCCTTGCGCTCGCGCTTGCCCTGCATCTTCTGGTCCACGTAATGACCGACGATGAACAGCGGCATCATCAGCATGAAGATCACGGACATCATGTTCTGCGTGACGGCAAAGAGGACGGCGCCCATCATCAGCGGGGCCACCAGCATGATGTACGGGAACGGGTGGTGCTCCTGGCGCTTCGGGCCGGCCGGCAGCGTGCGTTTGTGCGGTTCGAAGCGCGGCACCACGCGGGGCGAGCGGTTGAAATTGATCAGCGGCGAGCTTGGCGCCGCGCCCTGGCTGCCGCCCAGGGACACCACGGAAACGGTGGTGTCCCCCAGCGTGACGGTGTCCGAGGAGTTCAGCGTGGCGCGGCTGACCGGCAGGCCGTCCATCAGCAGGCCGTTGGCGGAATTCGTGTCCACGATCTCGACGGTTTCGCCTACCGTGATGCGGGCGTGCCGTTTGGACGTCAGCGGGTCGGTCAGCCGGACGTCCACGTCGCGGTCCCGGCCGATGTAGCTGGTGCCGGAGGGCAGCGAAAATTCCCGGCCGACGTCGGGTCCGGAGAGGACGCGCAGGGTCGCCGCCGCGGGTCCCCGGTTCGCCCCGGGCACCGTGAACTGTTCGCTCACCTGGGTCAGCGAGACGATTGACCCGGGCCGCAGCCCGGACTCCAGCAGGTTGTCCTCCCGGTTCAGGACGCTGCCCTTGGTGCCGCCGGCGGCGAAGGCCTCCTCGATGCTGAGCGTGAGGTTCGACGGCGGCACGGTTCCGCGGCGGGCGGGGTCCGCGGCCCAGAGCTCGGTGGCGATGTCCGCCACGGTGGCCAGGCCGTCGACCGTGACGGCGAGGTCCTTGGCTTCGGCGGGGTCGCGGCGCAGGGTCAGCCGGATCCTCATGCGTTGTCCGCTCCGCGCTGGGTTTCGAGCAGCACCAGGTCGGCGGGAGTGACGAGGTGGGAGGTCACGGCGTGTTCCACGAGTCGCGCGCGGCGGTTCGTGGCGAGCCTGCCGGCGCCGCCGCGCAGCCCGGCGACACCCACCCGGTCAAGTTTGTCGCACACGTTGTCCAGCTTTCTGTTGAACCGGGTCAGGGCCCAGCCCAGGGTCTTGGCCGCTTCGGCGGAGGAGGGGATGGCGCTGAAACCGGTTCCGTCGCGGCGGAGCATCGGTTCGGCCAGGGCCACGATCAGGGCCTTCTGCGAGTCGGTGAACACCACGGGTCCAATCGTGGTGTCTCCGCCGCTGTCCTCGCTGCGCGCCTCCTGCCGGAACGCCGGGGTTCGGAGGTGGACGGCAAACTCATAGGTGGTGGGGCCGGCGGTGAAGATCACGTTGGTGTGGCTGAAGACCAGCGGAAGGCGGGCCCCCGGCGCGAGCCACGCCTGCATGCCACCGGAGGCGTCGGCGACGGTGGCGGAGAGCATGCTGCCGACGTTGCTGAGCCACCAGATGCCGTCGTAGCGGGCAATCTGCAGGAACTGGCGGTGCAGGTAGGGGTTGTCGTCCACTTCGAGGTCGCCCTCGCGGCCGATGCTGAAGATGTCCTCGTCGGACGGCTCGTGCCATTCGCCGCAGAAATCTATCGCTAGGTCCGCCATTGTCGATGTCTCCTTAGTGGGCAATATGCCTGAGTGTTCTCGGGTGTGCCGCGGGCCGGGGTGCCGCGCTCAGGATTTCCTGGCGCAGGCGATGGAGTCTTGTTCCATCGGCGAGGACGCGCCGTCGGAGCGCACGATCATCACCTGGATGCAGGTCTCCCCCGCCGGGTTGGGCGCCACCTGGACCTTGGGAGTGGTGGTGGCTTGGAAGTCCCCGTTGCCCGTCGGCGAGTAGGTCCGCCATTTGTAGCTGTCCTTGGGCTTGGGCTGCGGGTTCTTCCAGGTGAAGGTGAGTTTGCCGGAACCGTCAGCCCGGCCGGAGAGCCCTGCCACGTCCGGGACGGTGCCGTTGTCCAAGGCGTCGGCAGGCGGCTTGCTGGGCTGCTCCGACGCCTGGGGCGCCGGCGCGGGCCGGGTGGACCCCGCGATGATGCCGACGACGGCGGCAGTGGCCAGGACCACCCCGCCGACGATCGAGAGCACGAGGTTCCGGCGGCCGTGGCCGGCTGCGGCCGGCTCGCCGGGTCCGCCGGCTGTCCCGTCGGCTTCGTCCGGCGCCGCGACGCTGGAGCGGTTGATCGTGGCCGCGACGTCGTCGTCGTGCGCCGGACGCGGAGCGGTTGGAAAAGCCGGCGGCACCGCGAAGCGCTGGCCGGCGGCCGGCCGCTGGATCGTATCCGGGTCGGTAACGCGGTTGGTGTCCCAGGTGCCCGGATTGGCGGAGGTCGTCGCGTTGTCCGGCGACGTCGCGGATTGCACCCGGGCCGGGAAGGTGGGGCCGTGGCCGGTGGCGTCCGGGTCGATCGCCGCGACGCTGCGGACGCGGGTTTCCTCGAAGGTGTCGTCCGGGTGCGGCTCGTCGGGGCGGGGTTCTTCGAGGACCTCGAACGGCGTCACGGACAGGTTCAGCTCGGCCTGGATGCGTTGCAGCGCTAGCGCGAAGGCGTGGGCGGAGGAGTACCGGGAGGCGGGCGACTTGGCCATTGCCGTGGCCAGGGCAAGCTCAAGGGACTCGGGTACGTCTGCGCGGCCCAGCTTCGGCAGCGGGAGGTTGGTGATGCGCGAGATCAGTTCACGCTGGGAGTTGTCCGCACCCGGCAGCACGAACGGGGACCGCCCGGCCAGCAGCGTGTAGAGCGTGGCGCCGAGCGCCCAGACGTCCACCAGCACGCCGTCGACCTGCCGGTCGCTGAACTGTTCCGGCGGGGACCACGGGATGGACATGCCCGCGTCTTCGTCCTGGTCCCCCGCGAGGGTGCCGGAGATGCCGAAGTCGGTGAGGGCGGGCCGGTTGTAGTCCGTGACGAGGATGTTCGCCGGTTTGATGTCCCGGTGCGCGATGCCTGCGCGGTGCGCGGTCTCGACGGCGGAGGCCACCTGGATCCCCACCGCCAGGACCTCGTCCACGCTGAACCGCTGGCGGCGGTAGCGCACGTCGAGGCTTGGCCGGGAGCAATACTCCATGGCCAGGTAGGAGTGCCCGGCGTCGGTGATCTCCGCTTCGAAGATCGTCACGATGTACGGGTGCGAGGACAGCTGGGCCATCAGGTTCGCTTCGGACTCGAAGCGGCGGCGGGCGCCCTCGGTTTTGAGGTCTGAGAGCAGCACCTTGACGGCGACCTTGCGGCGCGGCCGGTCCTGTTCGTACAGGTAGACGTCCGAGAACCCGCCGGAGCCGAGCGGGCTGAGGTACGTGAATCCCGGGATGGTGGGCGGCGGAGCCGCCGGACGCTTGGCGTTCACAGGAGCTCCTCGAAGCGCAACTGGACGCCGTCGCCCAGTTCGGCGATGTCGCCGTCGAACAGGATCGCCATCTCGCCCTGGGCGAGCCGGCGCGGGGCCTGGCCCTCGCGCAGCAGGACCGTGCCGTTGGTGGCTTTGAGGTCGCACAGCATCACATGCCAGCCCTCCAGCCGGACCTCCACATGCGAGCGGGAGATGTCGCCGCCGGGGCTGGCCACCTGGACGAGTTTGGGCATCACGGCGCCTTGGACGCGGGACACGGAGGGCTGCCGGCCCACGATCAGTGACTGGTCGAGGTCGATCAATTCGCCGGTGGACAGGCGCACCCGGCCCAGCCGCGGCCGGCGGATCTGGACTCCGTCGCCGGGCAGCGCCTCGCCGCAGTAGGCGCACTGGCCGTTGGTGGGCGGGTTCGCGTGGCCCTGCGGGCACACCCGGGCCAGCACCATGGGGCCGGTGCCCGGATCCTTGATGGTTGGGGGCTGTTCGGACCTTCCGGCCGCGCGCCCGGCGAGCTCGCTCTTCATGATGGTCTGGCCGTCGTGGTCGGCATCGCCGGCCTGCCGCTGCGGGGCCGGTGGGGTAAACAGCGACGGCGGGGCCACGGGGCCGGGGCCGCGCGGCGTCGGCGGCGTGGCGGGGTCCGCCTGCTCGCCGCCGGTGCGCCAAGGCACCGAGTCGATGAGCCCGGCGGGGATACCCGGTCCGCTCGCTGGTGCCGGCGCCGGGGCCGCCGCGGGTTCCTCCGCCGGAGCGACAGCCGCTGCGGGCGCTTCGGGTTCCCCGGCAACGGACGGTTCCGGCGCGGCGGCGCTCGGCGCTGGTTCCTCGCCCGCCTCGGGATCCTCGCGCACCGCGGCGTCCTCAATGTTCCGCATCACCGTTTGTTCCCAGAGGTGGTCGTAGCTGCCGGTGGGCTCCTGTTCTGCCGGTTCCGGATCAAACACCGCGGCGGCTTCCGCGTCGGAGCCGGCGTCCGAGCCGGCGTCGGGTTCCGCCTCGGGTTCCGCGCCAGAACCGGCGTCCGGTTCCTCTTCCGGGAACTCGAGCACCGTGTCGGTAGAGCTGCCGAGCTCGCCCTGATCGGCGGCGACGTCGGCCTCGGCGGCGGCCAGCAACTGGTCATCTACGACGGCTGCCTCCGGCAGGGCGGTGACGTCGCCGGTCCGGCCCCAGCGCAGGCCCTCCAGCAGGACCACGCCGTCGCCCAGGGGCAGCCGGCGCGTCAGGACACCAGCGTCCTGGGGTGCTGCAGCGCCGGGGATGGCAAGGCTGAACTCCTCGGCGGTCATGAAGCGCCGTTCGGTCCAGGTGCTGACGTCCCTGCCGCTGAGCGCCACGGATTCCCCGCCGTCGAGCCGGACGTCCAGATCGATCTCGCCGCGCAGGAAGACCTGCAGCGCTCCGTGGAACCCTACGATCCCGAACCACGGCAGCCGCGCGAGGGAACCGCCCGAGGCCGCGGTCACGGCATCCAGCACCTCATGGATCTCCGGGTTTCGGGCCAGCAGCGCCCAAAGCGAGTCGAGCAGCCCGCGGTCGGTGTCCGGGCGCAACAGCACCGCCGTTCCGGACCGGACCACGCCAAGCCAGGTCCCCGGCGTGTAGCTAAGTTCCGCCGGGCGGTTAGCGGGCGCCACGGGGCTCCTCGCCGGCGCCCATGTCCAGGACCTCGGTGCGCGGCAGGGTGTTCTCGTCTTCGGCTTCGGCCGAAGTGCGCGGGGCGGTCTGCGCGACGTTGTCGTGGGCCACGTTGCTGGCGTCCACCACGATGCAGGTCACGTTGTCGCGGCCGCCGGAGCGCAGGGCGGCCTGGATGAGTTCGTCCACCGCTGCCTGGGGGTCGGTCTCGGCCACGAGGATGCGGGAAATCTGCTCGTCGTCGAGCTCGCCGTTGAGACCGTCCGAGCAGACCAGGATCCGATCGCCTTCCTCGACGGGCAGCAGCCAGTAGTCGGCTTCGGTCTCGTCTCCGGTGCCGAGCGCGCGGGTCACCACGTGGCGGCGTGGGTGGACCGCGGCCTCGGCTTTAGTGATCTCGCCGGCGTCCACCAGTTCCTGCACCTCGGAGTGGTCCACGCTCACCTGGCTGAGTTTGCCCTGGCTGAGCCGGTAGGTGCGGGAGTCGCCAATGTTCAGGACCAGCCAGTACGGAACGCCTGACTGCTCCACCACGACGACGCCGGACAGGGTGGTGCCGGCCCGGGAGCCGGTGGCTTCGCGGATGCCGGCGTCGGCTTCGAGCAGGTACTGCTGGACGACGGCGGCCGTGGCGTCCCGCTCCCCCGTGGCGAGCTGGGGGATCTCGGAGAGGGTGCGCACGCAAATGCCGCTGGCGATCTCGCCGGCCTCATGGCCGCCCATGCCGTCCGCGACCGCGAACACCGGATCCGCGGCGATGAAGGAGTCCTCGTTCATCTCCCGGCGCAGGCCGCGGTCCGTGCCGTAGCCGCAATTCAGCCGCAGGCTGGGGGCACTGCTGGGGGCACTGGTGGGAGCACTGCTGGCGGCACTGCTGGGGGTGTTTCCGAGTGAGGCTGCGGGTGCCTCGGCAGGAGGAACGGATGCCGGCTGGGATGTCATGCCTGTCCTAGGTAGAAGGAGCGGTCACCGAAGTGCACGGTGGATCCGGGGCGTACGTGGGTGGGTTCCCCGGGTGCCAGTGCGGTGCGGATACCGTCCGGCGTCGTGACCGCACTCCCGTTGGTGGAGTTGCGGTCCGTCACCCAGATGCCGCCGTTTCCGGCCAGCACATGGAGGTGGGTCTTGGAGATGGAGCGTCCCGGATCGGCCACGGGCAGCAGCTGCACGTTTTCCTCGCCGGGGTGGCCGGCCGGGTTGCGCCCGATCAGCGCGCTCCGGTCCAGTTCCACTTCCCGGCCGTCGTCGATCCTGATGCGCGGGATGGCCACGGTGACCGGGACGGAGCTGTCGCCCCGGACCTGGGTGCGGTCGTGGTCATCGTCCGGGTGCGGGCTGAACGCGCGGCTGTTGACGGACTGGCTGCGGGCGGCCTCGATCGGTGCGGGGGCGGCGGCCGGCGGGCGGAAGGACACCGGCTGGAACTCCGCGGGAGTAGACGGCTTAGCAGCCACCGCAACCGGCGCGGGCGCAGCCGGCGCGGGGGCGGACGCGACCGCGGGCGCGGGCGCCGGCTGCGGCTGCGGCTGGAGCCGGGCCGCTCCGGCCACCGGCGAGGCGACCTGCTGCACCGGCGGCAGGTCCAGCGGGGCAAAGCTGTAGGGGCCTTGGATGCCGCCGGTGGTGATCGGGTTGCGGCCGGCCTTGATGTCGAAGACCAGGGTCTTGGCGGCGGTGTCGTGCCAGCCGCGCAAGCCGCTGTTCGGATCCCAGGTATTGGAAACCACCACGAGCACGGCCCATCCGACTCCCACCAGGGCGAGCGGTCCAAGGATCACCAGCGCGGCGCCGAACCACTGGAACACCACCACCAGCACGGCGGCCAGGGCAGCCAGCAAGAGTCCGGCCCCGGTGATGAGTCCGCGGAGGAAGACAGCTCCGCCGCCGGGTGCGTAACCGTCGGCGTCGGCGCTGCGGATCCCCACGAGGCGGTTGCCGAGGGTGGTGCCGGAGCGGGCTTCGATCATGGCCTGGACCAGCGTGTAGACGAGGGTGGCCCCGAGCCCGATGCCGCCGAAGAGCACCAGCGAAGAGGTGTTGTAGATGATGGAGCCGCCGCTGCGCGTTTGCGTGACACCGGCGAAGCCGACGGTGAAGAGCACCACAAGGAGCGCTGCGGGGCCAATCCAGTCCAGCACTGCCGCGCCGAGCCGCTTTGCGGCAGTTGCGGGAACCAGCTCAAGCTTGTTCGGCAAAACGGTACCTCCCCCTTGTCCGCGGACACCCTGGCTGTTCGGCTGCACTCCGGCAGGCGCCGGGCCGGCGGTGAACGAACCGCCGTGACCGGAAGGCGCTACCGGGATAGTACCCGGTGCTGGCTCCACACGCGCGGCGTTGCGCGCCGAGCGGTTGCTCAGCGGCGCCGCACAGCTTGTGCAGAAGGCGGCGCCGGGCCGGATCGGCTGGTGGCAGCGCGGGCAGCGCTCGACGTCGTCGCTCATGGCTCGTTGCGGTTCTTCCTGGCTGTTCCCTGTGGTTCCGGGTGCGGACCGGGCTCCACTGTACTAGCTGGACCGAAGGCGGCCGGGTCAACGGCTGCCGGACCGGATGCCGTAGCCGCGCTGCCGGGGCCGCCGGCGGCGGGGCGTCGGCCGGGCAGGACCGGACGGGGTCCACGCAGCTTGAGCGCGGCCCGGCCGTCGGCCAGCAGGGAACGTGGCGAAAAGCGGGCCTGCTGGCGGCGCCAGAAGCCCACCGTTCCGGTCATCTCCTTGAGTGAGCCGTCCACGATCTCCCAGTATTCACGCACCTGCTCCTCACTCGGTTCCCCCGCCCCGAAGATGGCGGCGTCCGCCCGGTGCGCGAGCAGCGTGGTGGTGCCCTGGCTTGCCGGGAACGCCTCGCCGAGCACGACGGCGGACTCCCGGCGGGTGGCGCGGTTGTCCACCCCGGCGCCGAGGTCGGTCGCGAGACTCAGCACTTCGCTCCAGCCGCCGCCGACGCGCTGCGCGGGGTGCCCGTCGGTGAAGCGGGCCTTCCGGCGGCGGGATTTCAGCAGCGCGATAAGCAGCAGCGGCAGCGCGAGGACCGCCACCGGTATCAGTGCCGTACCGATCGCGGCCAGCAGGGGTCCCCAGAACAGCCAGGGATTGTTCTTCTTCTGGTCCGCGTCGAGCGCGTCCGGTGTGGAGTCCGGCGGCAGTTCGGCCGGTTCCTGTGGCGGGGGCGGGGGCTGCAGGACCTGCGGCTTGGGCTTGGACTTGTTCTCCGGATCCGGCGGGATCGGCACGTTGTCCTTGGGCGGCGTGGGATCGAACGACACCCAGCCCACCCGGTCGAAGGCGACCTCAACCCAGGCGTGGACGTCCTTGCCGGTGATCTGCACTTCGCCGGCGCCGTTTTCCGGGCCCTTGGGGTCCGGGTAGAAGCCCATCACCACGCGGGAGGGGATGCCCAGGTGGCGCAGCATGAGGGACATCGCCACGGCGTACTGCTCGTCGTCGCCAAGCATCTGCTTGGCCGTGAGCAGGCTGCGGATGCGGTTGGCACTGTGGCCGGAGACGCTGGGCAGCTGCCCGTCGGCGATCAGGCCGTTGCTGAAGGCGCCCTTCTTCTGGAAGTGCGCCTCAATCTGCCGGACCCGGTCGATCGCGGTGGGCGCGTCGGCGGCGAGGTCGTTCGCCTGTGAGCCGACCACCGGCGGGACCTCGGCCGGATCCGGCAGCGTCATTTTGGCGAAGTCGTACTGGGTCAGCTGACCGTGTTCGAGCATCGCGGGGTCGGACACCTGGACGCTGTAGGAATCTCCCTTGGCGAGCCCGCGGGTGGTCACCGCGGTGTCCGTGCCGGAGTTGAAGTAGAGACCGGAGGCGGCGCCCGAGCCGTCCCGGTCGAAGCTGATGCCGGTGGTCTTGCGGCCGCCCGGCAGGAAGTAGCCCTGGTAGTCCTCGATGGTGATGCCCAGGGTGTAGTTGTTCGTGGGCACGACGCCGGTGGAGTCCGCGAGGGTGTTCAGTGACTTCGCATCGCCCACCTTGCTGAAGCTGCCGGAACCGTTAGGGTCCATGTTGTAGTTGGTGCCGTTGAAGGCGTCCAGGGCGGCGAGGCGTACCCGGCCGTCCTTGGGGAGGCCCTTGACCAGGAAGAGGTCGTCGTCCTTCTTGTCCTTGACGAAGTTGCGGAAGCTCGCCAGCGGGGTGACGTAGTCCTTCGGGTCGAACGGGGGCACGATCGCGTTGCGCAGCACCTTCCGGTCGTCGTCGGCGGTCACCAGCGGGGACGCGACGGCGGTGATCCCGACGGCGACGGCAATCACCGCTGCGGCGGTGCCCACCCGGCGCAGCCGCGCGGTGCGGGCGGCGCCCTGGTCTGTCTCCGGCCGGTTTACCGACACCGCGCGGGTGTCGCTGCGGCGCAGGGCGTCGCGGCGGAACGTGGCCCAGGCGATCGCGACCACGGTGAGCGAGATGCCGCGTTCCACGGTGAGGAAGCCGGCGTTGGTGCTGAACGCGATGCCGGTGATGAACAGCAGCAGCACCGGGAGCAGCGGCCAGTAGGGGCTCTTGAGCCGCCAGATCAGTAGCCCGGCGGCCAGGGCGGTCAGCAGCGAGCTCAGGAACGGGACGATCAGGGTCCCGCCGGCGGTCCCGACGGGCACGCCGACGGTCAGCATGTCCTTCCAGGCGAAGACCACCCCCACCAGCAGCGTCCGCAGTGAGTCCAGCGTGGGCAGCACACCGACGATCGAGGCTTCGGGGACCGCCAGGGCGGTGCCGAAGACCAGGTAGGCGCCCACCGCCAGCGCGGTGGTGATCAGCACGCCGAGCCGGAAGTGAACCTGGGCGGCCGCGACGCCAAGGCCCAGCAGGATGCCGCCGAGACCGGCGGCCAGGTAATAGGGGTCGCCGCCGAAGCTGAGGCTGAAGCCGAGCACGCCGAGCCCCAGCAGCACGGTGAGGGCGCCGGCGTCGAGCGCGTAGTGCCAGCCCGGCTGCCCGTCGGCGAAGCCGGAGCGGCGGGCTGCCGGCGCGTTCTTCCGGGGCCGGAGGCCCGTGGCGCCGCTCATGCTGCCGCCTTCCTGAGCACGATGGCCAGCTCGCTGAGATCGCCCAGGGTGAGCACGGTCAGGTCCGCGATGTTGGCCCGGGCCGGCGCGGCGCCGGCCTGGATGCGGACCGCGAGGCTGCGCACCCCGGGCGGCACCGAGGCGGCGGCGGAGCGCAGCTGGGTGGGGGTGACGTTGCTGCCCACCACGAAGAACACCACGGAGGCGTTGGGCACCGTGTCGGCCAGGGTCCTTGCCAGGTCGACGGCGGTCTTGCGCTGCGGGGCGCCGACGATCCGGGTCATGTCGTCGAGCATGTTCCGGCCGGTCTGGCAGCGCAGCGGCCCCTGCTGGGTGAGGACGTCGAGGTCGCGCTGCTCCCGGATGGCCTGCAGCCCGATCGAGGCGGCGGCGGAGATGGCCAGTTCGAATTCCTCCTCGGATGCGTATTCGTCCGTGTTGGTGGAGAGCGAGATGGCCAGGTGTGCCCGGCGGGTTTCCTCGAACTGGCGCACCATGAGCTTGTTGGTCCGGGCCGTGGTCTTCCAGTGGATGTGCCGTCGGTCGTCCCCGGGCACGTAGTCCCGCAGCGCGTGGAAGGAGACGTCGGCGCTGGAGAGATCGGTGGTGGGCATGCCCTCGAGGTCGCGGATGAAGCCGGCGGCCGAGCCTGCCAGGGCCACGGTCCTGGGGTGGACAAAGAGGTCAACGGGCTCGGTCCAGAGCACCTGCCGGCGGAGCAGGTGCAGCGGGTCGGCGCGCACGGAGCGGACCGGGCCCACCACAATCACGGCGCGGCGGGCGGTGGGGATGGTGAAGAGATCCTCGTGGACCTGCCCGGGTTTCATCCGGGGCAGGTGGAACACGGCGGTGGCGGCGCCGACCGGAAGTTCCAGGGACGCGGGCAGCAGCGGACGGGCGGAGGTGTTGGACACGGCGATGCTGCCGACGGCGCTGTCCCCCACGGCCACCCGGGTCCGGGCGAGGTCCAGCAGCACGCCGTAGGAGGAGCGGCCCAGGATGAAGCCGACCGCCAACACCAGCAGGACGAAGGCGGCGATCGCGGCGGCCTTGGCTTCCTGCCACCCGTAGGCCTGGCCGACGCTCCACAGCAGCACCGACGCCGCCAGCACGGACCAGCCCAGCACGCTCACGACGGAGAGGACGGGCCAAAGGTGCCGGCGGTAGCGCTCCCGGACGGCGCGCGCCGCCGGACCCAGCGCCAGGGCGGCGGTGCTGCGGGCCTCGGCCCAGACGGCGGAGGGGTGCAGCCGGGCTGGCGCTGCGGCCCGGGACAGGGGCCGCTTCAGGCGTTCAGCAAGCCGGGTCAACGGAGTGCTGGTGGACATATCGGTGCCTTTGTTCGTGCATGGTGCCGGGGTGGCCTGGGGCCACCCCGGGTGCGGGCTCGGCGGGACGGGCCGCTTAGACGGCGGCCCGCTGCTGCGGGGCGGCGACGTCGGCCAGGACGCGGGCCAGGACGGCCTCGGCGGTGGCACCGGAGAATTCCGCTTCCGGGTCCATCACGAGCCGGTGCGTCCAGACGACGGCGGCGAGGTCCTTGACGTCGTCGGGCAGGACGAAGTTCCGGCCCTGGCTGGCCGCCCAGACCTTGGCGGCGCGGACCATCGCGAGGGCGCCGCGGACCGAGACGCCCAGGCGGGTCTCCGGGGCGCTGCGGGTTTCTTCGCAGAGCCTGGAGATGTATTCCAGCACGGCGGTGTCCACGTGCGTGGTGGCGGCGAGGTCGGCCATGTCCGCGACTGCCTGGGTGGTGATCACGGCGGTGATTTCCTTCGAGCGGTCCTTGAGGTTCGCGCCGCCGAGCAGCTGCACGGTGGAGGCGTGGTCCGGGTAGCCGATGGAGGTCTTGATCAGGAAGCGGTCCAGCTGGGCCTCGGGCAAGCGGTAGGTGCCGGCCTGCTCGATCGGGTTCTGCGTGGCCATGACCATGAAGGGCCGGCCGGCCTGGTAGGTGGCGCCGTCCACGGTGACGCGGGATTCCTCCATGACCTCCAGCAGGGCCGACTGGGTCTTGGGCGAGGCGCGGTTGATCTCGTCGGCGAGGACGATGTTGTTGAAGATCGGGCCCTTGTGGAACTCGAACTTCTGCGTCTTCTGGTCATAGATGGTCACGCCGGTGACGTCGGAGGGCAACAGGTCCGGGGTGAACTGGATGCGGTTGTTGGAGCCCTGGACGGTGGCCGCGAGGGCACGGGCCAGCGAGGTCTTGCCGGTTCCGGGGGCGTCCTCGAAGAGGACATGCCCCTCGGCCAGCATCGCCGTGAAGGTCAGCCGAATGACATGGGACTTGCCCAGTACGGCCTGCCCCACGTTGGCAACGAGCTTCTCGAAAGTGCCGGCAAACCATTCGGCCTGTTCGGTGGTCATCGTCATGACGTGGTCCTCTTCTGTGTCTGGTCGATCGATACGGGTTCTGCCGGCAGGAAGTCCCCGCATGGTCCGGCGTTCAGTGTAGTAGCGGGCATCAGCAGCCGCCGGGCTTGGGGCCGTATAGGTTCACGGTGGTCGACTTGGCGTACCACTGCGGGTGGCTTCCCTCCGTCATGCGGTACCACGGCGTTCCGTTGCCATAGATGTCCTTGGTGCAGTCGATGGTGAGCCTGCCCTCGGAGCTCCTGACCCAGCCGGCGCCGCAGCTGGGCCCGCTCGGATCGTAGGTGTCCGCCTGCCCGGGCTTGCCCGGGCAGGTGCTGTTGTGCGCCTGGATCTGCGAGGTGGGGGTGGGGGTGGGGTCCGCCCCGGACTTGGCCGTTGCGGTGTCATAGCCGCCGCAGTCCTTATTGCCGTCGGTGCCATTGCAGGCCCTGACCTTCAGGCTGTGGCTCTTGCTCCAGCCGCCGGCGTTGTGGTCATAGCTGCGGTTCAGCCCCACGCTGGTCCAGCCGCCTCCGTCGTAGCTGACCTCGTAGCGGTTGATCACCCGTCCGTTGTCGTTGGGCTGGGTCCAGTTCCAGTGCACCTGCCCGTCACCCTTGTTCGAGGTGCCGCCGCTGACGCTGGGCGTACCCGGGGGTCCGTAGGGAACGGCCGAGCCGATGGCTTTGGCGTCCCCGGAGACATTGTTCTTCGTGGAGAAGGCAATGATGTTGACGATGACGTTCTTGCCGTTGGGCTGGCCGGTGATGGTGCCGCCAGGGGCATTGATCGGTCCGGAGCCGTAAGCCGTGGACCAGCGGTAGCTGATCTCCGAGGCGGTGGAACCGTTCCGCTGCGCCTGGGTCAGCGGGGTGAAGGTCACCTTCAGCTGTCCACTGTTGCCCGGCGCGGCCACGGTCCCGCCGTTGACCATGCCCGGCTTCCCGGCGGCGCGCACCGGCGCGGAGGCCGGGCTGGTGCCCGAGGTTCCGGCCTTGTTGGTGGCCGCGACGGTGAAGGTGTAGTCGGCCTCGGAGTTGTCCACGGTGATGTTTTGCGAGGTGGCCTGGACCCGTTGGGTGCCCACCACGGTCCCGCCGCGCAGGGTGGTCAGCGTGTAGGCGGAGATCGCGTCGCCGTTGTTGTTTGGCGCCGCCCAGGTGACCTTGAGCTGGCTCTGCGGCCCGACCGAACCGGCCTGGCTGGCGTTCGGCGGCGCCGGGGTGACCGGTTTGCCGGCGGGTGTCTCGGCCGCGGAGTAGGCGCTCCACTCCGAGGGGTCCTTGGCATCGTTCCGGGCCAACACGCGCACCGTGTAGGCCACACCGTTCTGCAGGCCCTTCCAGACATAGCTGGTGGAAGTCAGGTTCTGGATCTGGGCGTTCTGGCCCGCGGGTGCCGGCGAGATTTCCAGGTCGTAGGACTTGATCGCGGAGCCCTTGGAGGCGGGCGCGGTCCACGCCACGGCCAGCTGTTTGTCGCCGAACTTCAGCGTGGGTGCGGCCGGGGTGTCCGGTTTGACGTCCGGGCGCACCTCCGCCGAGGGCGGGGAGGGCTCGGACTTGTCGATGGCGTTGGTGGCCGTGACCTGGAAGTGGTACTTGGTGTTGTTGGTCAGCCCGTTCAGGGTGCACGAGTTGGCCGGGCAGTCCTGGCTGAAGCCACCCTCTCCGGTCACTGTGTACTTCGTGATCGGTGAGCCGCGGTCCGCCGGCGGGGTCCAGGTCAGCAGCGCCGTCCGGTCCCCCACGCTCTGGGCCTGCGGCGTGCCCGCGGCCAGCGGCTTGTCCTTGACGTTGAGCCGGATCCGGGCGGTCGCGTTGCGGCTCGGATCGCCGGTCTTGTCAGCCACGGTGTAGGAGACCACCATGGTGCCCGAGGCGGACGGTGTGACCTCCACGCTGTCGCCGGCCACCCGGACGCCGCCGGAGCCGGTCTCGGCGGTGGCGGAGAGGATTTTCAGGGGTGTCTCCGGGAACGGGTTCGCGTCGTTGGCCAGGACGTTGACCGTGACCGGCTTGCCGGCGGCGGCGTTGTCCTCGACGTCGTCGTTGGCCACCGGCTTGGGCCGGTTGGAGGCCGTGACCGTCAGCTGGTAGGTGGCCGTCGATTCCAGCCCGCGGCGGTCCTTGGCCTTGACCTGGACCGCGCCGGTGGCCCCGGCGTCGGTGCCGTCCTTGGCCGTGACCTTGAGCGTCTTGCCGTCGATGGAGGCGTCGAAGCCCGCCGGGGCGTTTCCGGCGAGTTCGTACTTCATGGCGTCCACGTCGCCGTCGTCCGGGTCGGTGGTGAGCTTGGCGAGGTCGGTGCTGGCGGCGTCGCCCTTGGGCACGTCCACCTGGCTGCCCAGCAGCACCGGCGGGTTGTTGCGGTTGGGGTCCGGGAGCACCTTGGTGCGGATGCTGAGCGTGGATTTCAGGCCGGCCGGGTCGTCCGGGCCGGTGCCGTCGGTGACCTCAAAGCTGAGCGATCCGGGGCCGGCGTAGTCAGTTCCGGCTGTGTACTTCAGGGCCGTGCCGCCGTTTGCCACGGGGTCCGAACCGTTGGCGCCGATCAGCTTGATCCGGTCCGTCTGCGTCAGCCGCGGCGAGCGGCCATCCCGGACCTTGACCCATTCCTTGAGGTCCACCGTGACGGACTGCCCGGCGACCACCTCCACGACGTCGTTCTTGGCCAGGGTGGGGACCTGCTGGCCGACGCCGGGCACCCAGATGATGGCCGTTGACTTCTGCCCGTCGACGTCTTCCACGGTGTAAGGGATCAGCTGCGGCTTCTCGGTCAGCTGCACGATCATGTTGCCCTCGGTGCCGGGCCGGGCGGTCTTGGCCTCGGTGCTGACCTTGAGGTTTTCGCCGACGCCGTCGGGGTCCTCGTCGTTTTTGAGGACCGGGACGTCGACGGCGGTCTTGCCGAGCGTCTGCGCGGAAGTCACCCGGTCGTCCCGGGCGATCGGTGCCTGCAGCGGCACGTCCTTTTTCACCTTGACCGCGATCGCGGCCTGGGCGGTGGCGCCACGGTCGTCGGCCACCGTGTAGCGGACGTTGGTGGTGCCCTCCTGGGACGGTGCCAACAGGATGATCCGGCCGCTTTGCTTGCTGACCGTGGCTTGCAGCTCCCGCGGCGCCTCGATGTCATTGGTCTGGATCCGGATCGGGTCGCCGTCGGGATCGGTGTCGTTGCCCAGGGCGTCGACGGCGATCTGGCGGCCGGGCCGGACCTTAACCTCGTCGTCCACCGGGGTCGGCTTCTGGTTGACGTCACCGCGCGGGGCGATGCCGACGGTGACGGTGCCGGTATTGACGGCGCCCTGCCGGTCCACCACCTTGTAGCGGAAAGTGTCCGTCCCGGCGCCGTCGCCGGCGGCGGTGAAGTCGATGAAGTTGCTGCCCACGGTGGCGGTACCCATCGACGGCGAGCTGTCGATGCCGGTCAGCTGGACGGAGTCGCCGTCGGGGTCGATGCCGTCCAGTTCCACCGGGATCCGCACGGTGCCGGCTGCCACCACACGGGCGGTGAGGTTCTTGGGCTGCGGGCGGGAGTTCTCCGCGCCTTCCAGCGGCAGGATGTGGATGGTGACCGCGGCTGCGCTCTTCTGGCCCTGCGGGTCCACGGCGTTGTAGATGGCACGCACGGTCTTGGGCACGGAGCCTGCGATGAAGCGCAGCGTGTTCTCCGAGACGAAGCTCTTGCCGTCGCTTTCCGGGACCGGCTGCGGCAGCACCGGGTCCACGGTCAGCTTCTGGCCCTGCGGGTGCGTGTCGTTGGCCAGCACCGGGATGGTGACGACGTCGCCCGCGCGCACGTTCACCTCGTCCGGCTTGGGCTGCGGGGCCTCGACGACGGCGGGTGCCGGGACGGGGACCACGGCGACACTGCCGGTGGCCGACTTGCTGCCGTTGGACATGGTGTAGCGGAAGGTGAACGGTTCGCGGGTGCCGACGACGTCGGTAATCCGCAGCACGCTGTGGTCGATCACGCTGACCGAGGCGGTGGAGTTCTCCGGCATCTGCACGGACTGCAGCACCAGGACCCCGCCCGCCGGGTCGGAGTCGTTCGCGAGCGGGTCCACCAGCACGCTGCCGCCCACCGGCATCAGGGCGACGTCGTGCACGGCTACGGGGTTGCCGGTGTCCTTGCCGGATTCGACGTCCACGCGGATCAGGCCCTGGGTGCTTTGCGGTCCGTTGCTGGCGATGTAGGTCAGGTAGACGGGGCCAGGGGTGTTGCTGCGGAAGGTGAACGTTCCGCCGTCGGTCACCGGGCCCAGCTCGGCGGTTCCCGCAGCTTCGACCTGGGCCAGGCGCAGCGCGCCGCCGTTGGGGTCGACGTCGTTCTTCAGCGGCGCGATCACCAGGTCCTGGCCGACGACGGCGGTGACGTGGTCCGCGTTGACCACGGGCTGGAGTGCCCCGGGCGGCTGGACATTGACGATCACTTTGCCGGTGGTGGTGGCGCGGCCGTCCCAGACGGTGACCGTGACGGTCTTCTTGCCGGGCGCGGCGCCGGAATCCTGATAGCTGAGCAGGCCGTCGCGGCGGACCTTGACCTGGTCCTGGTCGTTGTCCGCCTTGGCATCGAGGAGCACGAGGTCGTCGCCGTCGGGGTCGGTCCAGTCGGTGAGAATGTTCTGGCTGACCGATTTGCCCTGCTCCACCAGCATGGTGGTGGGCTCGCCGCGCTTGAAGAGGGGCGGCTTGTTCTCCTCCGGGCCCACGACGCTGAGGGTGATGCTGCCGCCAGCAGAGAGGCCGCGGCCGTCCGAGGCGTTGTAGCCAAAGGTTTCGGTGCCCGGTTTCGCATCGGGCGGGACGGTGATCTGGAAGGCCGTGCCGCCGTAGATGCTTTCCAGGCTGCCTGCCTTGGGGCCGTTGCCGGCCACGGCGGCGGTCAGGACGTCGCCGTCGGGGTCCGAGTCGTTGTCCAGCACGCTGAGCACCGTGGTGCGGCCTGGTCGGACGCCGACGGCGTCGGGCTTGGTTTCCGGCGGCCGGTTGGGTTTGGTGCGGTCCGGGAGGATGTTGACGGTGTTGTTGTCCGCGGACTCCTGGTCCTGGTCATCCGACTGGTTCTTGGGCGGGATGACGTCGTCCCAGTTGTCCACCAGCAGCATGTTCTGGTTGACCAGCCACACATTGCCGGAGTTGACGTCGTTGAGCACCACCACGTCCCGGTTCACCCGGAACACGTAGCTCGGCGACGCGGACGCTTTCGGCACGTCCACGGTCTTGTCGTCGGCATCTTTCGCGCAGTCCCGGACATACTTGTTCGCGCCGGACCAGGCCGCGTGGACGCAGCCGCCGAGCTGCACCGGCGCCGCGGGCACGCCCTGGCCGCCGAAGGTCACGGTCTTCGCCGTCGAACCGTCCAGCGGCTGTTCCAACAAGGCCTTCGGCGTCGCGACCGCCACCGCGTCTGCTCCCGGGCCCGACTGCTGGAGCCGGGCCTCCCGTGCATCGGCCAGCGACAGCTCACGCCCGCCCGGCAAGAACAACTTCCCGCGGTCCGCGTCCAGCACCACCGGCTGGTCACCCACCACCGTCAGCTGGATGCTACCGGCACCCTTCAAACCGTCCCAGGTGCTGGCCTGCGAATCCGTCGCCCGGCCGTCGGCGTCCACACTCGTTACCGTCACTTGCCCGGACTTGGGATCCGCGCTGTAAATCCGGTCATCGGACCCCACCGCCGAGACCGTGCCCCGCGCTCCCGCGAGCACCGGTTCGGAGTTCTCCTCATCGAAACCGTTCAACGTCGACGGCGACAACGCCCAGACCCGCCCGCGCGCCTCGTCCGTCACTGCGATGACCTTCGATCCGAAGCTCACGTCGGCGGAGCCCGGCAGTTTCTTGTCCCCGCCCAAGCGCATCTGCGCCGCGGACACCTGGTTCAGCGTCGAGCCCGAGGCGTCGTCAACGAACACCGTCCCGGCATCCTGCAACACGTCAAACGACGTCGATGCCGGCGTCACCGCACCGTCCAACACGCGGGAGGGGTAGTTCAGCCGTCCCACCGCATTCTTTGCCTTCGACACCACCCAGACGCCGCCGTCGTTCAACTCCACCTCAGTGGTCTTGAACCCCGGGTAGATGATGGCCCCGGTTACCAGCACCGCAGCGACAGCCGCGAAGGAGGTGGCGGTGACGAACTTGCGGCGCGTGCGCGATCCCGGATTCTTGGAGCCCGGCTTCCTGGCACCCAGCATGGCGAAAAGTCGTGGCACAGCGTCAGATTTCCTTCAAGAGTTTGGTGGATTCCCCGGCGGGCCCCAGACCGGCCCCCCACTTCCCGCGACAGCCTACCTAACGATCTCCGGCAGCGCGATGGGGAGGACTGCCCGGCGGAGAGTGCCGCGTCCGTGGCCCTTAGTCCAGGACCAGGCCCTTTCCGCTGCCCCGCTGCAGTTCCACGGGGTGGATTTCGCCGAAGCCGCGCACGTTCTCCGCGTCGCGGGGAAGCAGCACGAAGCGTTCGTCGTGCTCCAGGGCGGCGGCCGTCATCGAGTCCACCAGCACGGTGCCCGGATCTGCCAGTGCCGTGAGGCGGGCGGCCAGGTTCACGGTGGGCCCGTAAATGTCGCCCAGCCGCGAGAGGATGCGGCCCCACACCATCGCGACGCGGGCCTGGGGCAGGATCTCGTCCTCATTGAAGGCCTGCGAGAGCGCCAGCGAGATCTCCGCCCCGGCAGCAGGGGTTTCGGCGATGTAGAGGACTTCATCGCCGACCGTCTTCACGAGCCGGCCGCCGCCGACCGAAATGATCTCGGCACACTTGTTTTCAAAGCGCTGCACCAGCTGCGCGAGCGTCTTTTCGTTCATCCGGCGGGACAGGCTGGTGTAGGAGACCAGGTCCGCGAAGCCGACGGCGCGGGCAAGCGGCAGCGGGGCGTCGTCCTCGTCACCTTCGCGGCCTTCCTCGCTGGAGGCCAGGCCGGCCTCGGCCCGCACCGCGAGGCGCTGCACCCCGGCGTTGAGCTGCCGGCGCCAGGAGTAGACCAGCATTTCCTCGAGCGCGTCCACCAGGGAGGGCAGTTCGCTGACCAGCCGCTTGCGGGCCACGGCGTCCGTGACTCCCTGCTGGTGCACCATGTCCTCGACCAGGGCCTCGATCTGCCAGACCACCATGCGGTCGGTCATCTGGCCGATGGCACGGGTGACGGAGATGGCGGCTTCCTCGGTGAGTTTGCGGCTGCGGACCAGGTCCACAATCGTGTTCAGCGCGGTCTGGTCCCGTTCGGTGAAGGCCACGTCCTCATCGCCGAGGTTGGGGAAGCCGAGGGCGCGCCAGAGTTTCCGCGCGGACAGCAGGGACAGCCCTGCACCGGCGGCCACCTCGCGGCGGCGCAGCTTTCGCTCGCCGCCGAGCAGCCGCTGCTCGAGGGCCTTGGCGGCGAGGCGTTCCGCGGACATGGTGCCGGTGGGAGGGGCAGCCGAGGGCTCGTCGACGAGGTCCGGGCCGGAGGGGTCGGCGTCGTTGGAGGGGTCGGCGTCGTCGTCGGAAGGGTCGGCGTCGGCGTCGGAAGCGGCAGCGCCGGCGTCGTTCGGGTCTTCCGGCTCGGACGTGGCGAGGGAATCCAGCACCGCGGCTTCGAGGGAGGAAGCGTCGAGGACCGCCTCAGGCACGTCCGAAGGCTCCGCGGCCAGGAGTCCGGTGTCGGGGTGCACGTTCTCAGCGTTCATCTCTTCCACCTTCTCTCATGTCCAAGGGCCATTCGCCGGAACCGTGCATCGTGTCGTCGGCCTCAAGCAGTTCACCCTCCGGAAGTTCGTCTATCGCGTCGAGGATGAAGTTCCGGAACGTCATGACCTCGGGGACGTCCGGAATCACCGTGCTGGAGGGGTACCCGGTATCCAAGGATATATTCCCTGAGCGCAGGGCCCGTTGGATCAGGGTCTGTTCGATGAACACATTACGGACCGCGGCCAGTGGAACCTGCTGGTCACGACGCCGCAACATGCCGTAACGGGCCACAAAACGCCGGCTGGTCAGCGTGTAGCGGCTGGCGTGCCAGGTCACCACTTTAGGCAGGCAGTAGGCAAGCAGCAGCCAGGCCGCGAGAGCCAGGCAGGTGCCGATCAGCCAGGGCGTCCAGTCCGGGGTGACGAGCGGGACGAGTTTGGCCGGGCCGCCCTTCACAATCCAGGCGCAGGCAAAGGCGGTGAGGGCGGAAACCAGGATGAACAGCAGGGCCGGGGCGATCAGTGTCCGCGGCTGGGGGCGGGTAATCACAATCACTTGCTCGCCCGGGAGGAGCTCCTTACGCATAGCCGCTTTCGCCGCCGGCCTCGCCGGGTGGGGTCCAGGGACGCAGGTGGACGACGTCACCGGCGGTCACCACGTGCTCGTGCCCGGTGGCGTCGACCACCAGCAGGGATCCGTACTCGTCCAGCCGGCTGGCGTGGCCGATGATCTCGTGGTCGCCGGGGAGCTGGGCCCGGACCTGCTTGCCGAGGGTGGTCAGCACATGCTCCACCCTCTTGTGCAGCGACGGGCCGCCAGCCATTCCCGCGGCCGGGTCGCCGTCGGCGTTGCAGAAGCTGCGGTAGAGCGTGGCGAAGCGGGACAGGTAGCTCTTCAGCAGTGCGGTCCGGTCCACTGTTGCCGGGTGCTCCAGCAGCACCGAAGTGGCCGTGGGTACCGGAAGCTCGGCCTCAGTGAGGGTGACGTTGAGGCCGGTACCGAGTACCACGGGCGGGACGGCGCCGTCGCCCATCGGTCCCAGCTGGGCGAGGATGCCGGCAATCTTCTTGCCGCGGACCAGTACATCGTTGGGCCATTTGAGCTCGGCGGGGATCCCGGCGGTTTCCAGCAGGGCCTCCCGCAGCGCGAGCGCGGCAAGCAGCGAGAGCCAGGAAAAGCTCTGGGTGGGCAGCGGCCGGCCCTCCGCGTTGACCGGCCGGAGCACGATCGAGACGGAGACGGAGCTGAGGGCCGGGGCCTCCCACTGCCGGTCCAGGCGGCCGCGGGCGGCGCTCTGGTACTCGGCCGTGAGCACGGACAGGTCGGGCCAGGCGCCGGGATCCACGCTCACGCCGCGCAGCAGGTCCGCGTTCGTGGAGCCCGTGGACTCCACTACGGTCAGTTGCGGGATGCCGTTGGCCGAGAGGAACGCGGCGTCACCAAGGGCGCTCTGGTCCAGGGGTGGACGGTCCGGTGTCTCCTGCGCGGCTTCCATGCTTGAATCCTACCGAGTAACCGCCTCCGCGGCGCCGGACCGGCCACCGCGGAACCACCCCACCTTTGAACCGCGACGTCGGCGTGCCGGGGCGAATCGCCGCGGAATTCCGGCGTCGAACCGGCAAAGGTGGGGAGTTTCGGCGGCGCGGCCGGCTCCTGGACCACCGGAAGCCGCCGGAAACTCAGAGGAAAATGTCAGGTACCAGCTGGTCTTCCGACGCGCCCAGGCTGTACGGCGCGAAGTCCGTGACGCCGGCCGCGGCCAGCACCTCTTCGTCGGTGTAGAAATTGCCGCTCCAACTGCCCGAGGCCGGGATCGCGTTGCTAGCGGTCAGCACGGCGTGGGCGGCATCGGCCATGATTTCGGGGCCGCGCGCGCCGCGGACAATCTGCTCGCCGCCGGGCATGTTGCGGATCGCCGCGGTGTCGATCAGCGTGCAGGGCCAGAGTGAGTTCACGCTGATGCCGTCCACCTTGAGTTCCTCGGCCAGGCCCAGGGTGGTCAGGCTCATCCCGTACTTGGCCATGGTGTAGGCCAGGTGCATGCCCGCCCATTTCGGGTCCAGGTTCAGCGGCGGGGAGAGCGTGAGGATCTGCCCGGCCGCGGATTCACGCAGCGCGGGCAGGGCGAGCTTGCTCAGCAGGAAGGTGCCGCGGACGTTGATGTCCTGCATCAGGTCGTAGCGCTTCATGTCCACGGCGTCGGTCTTGGAAAGGTCGATCGCGGAGGCGTTGTTGATCACGATGTCGATCCCGCCGAAGCGTTCGACCGCGGCGGCAACCGCGCTGGCGACGTCGGCGTCGTTGCGCACATCGCCAACCAGCGGCAGCGCCTGTCCCCCGGCGGCTTCGATCTGCTCGGCGGCGGAGTAGACCGTGCCCTCGAGTTTGGCGTGCGGCTGGCCCGTCTTGGCCAGCAGCACGATGTTGGCGCCGTCCCGGGCGGCGCGCAGGGCAATCGCCAGGCCGATGCCGCGGCTGCCGCCGGACATCAGGATGGTGCGGCCCGCCAGGGATGCCGAGGCCTGGTACGGCCCGGCCGGGCGGGATTGCGGTGAGGCAGCCGAAGCGTCATTGCTTGAAGTCATAGGCCCACCTTAGCCGATGTTACTGACGAGTAACATCCCTTCTTTCAACCTTTGCGTGCGTTCCTCCCCGGTTACTCCGGGCCGGACCACCCTCCGGCGGCGCGCCGCCGCGGATTTCCGGGGGCCGCGCCGGATCAGGCCGCGGGTAACTGGGCGGGAAGGTACGGGCCCCGCCGGGGATCGGGCCGAAAATTGTAGGGTTTCTACAGCGGCATGGGCGAATACCGTCACTAGACTTGCCAGCACGGCCATGTTTTTGTGTGGAATCCACTTAAGTGCCACCACAAGGGCCCGCGACAGCCGTCACGAAGAACAGCAGCGAACGACAGAGCCGGAGACACTTGATGAGCCACGATCTGACCACGACCGCGGGAAAGATTGCCGATTTCCGCGACCGCCAGGCCCGTGCCGAGCAGCCCTCCGGCCCGGAAGCAATCGAGAAGCAACACGCCCGCGGCAAGAACACCGCCCGCGAGCGCATCGACCTGCTGCTCGACGCCGGTTCCTTCGTGGAGTTCGACGCCCTTGCCGTGCACCGCTCCACCGCGTTCGGCATGGAGAAGAAGAAGCCGCTCGGCGACGGCCTGGTCTCCGGCTACGGCACCGTCGACGGCCGGCCCGTCGCTGTCTACAGCCAGGATTTCTCCGTCTACGGCGGCTCCCTCAGCCAGGTCAACGGCGAGAAGATCGTCAAGGTCCAGGAGTTCGCGCTCCGCAACGGCTGCCCCGTCGTCGGCATCCTCGACGGCGGCGGCGCCCGCATCCAGGAAGGCGTCGCCTCCCTGGCCATGTTCGCGGATATCTTCCGCAACAACGTCCACGCCTCCGGCGTCGTCCCGCAGATCTCGCTCATCATGGGCCCCTCCGCCGGCGGCGCGGCGTACTCCCCGGCCCTGACTGACTATGTGGTCATGGTGGACAAGACCTCGCACATGTTCATCACCGGCCCCGACGTGATCAAGACCGTCACCGGCGAGGACGTGGACATGGAGACCCTCGGCGGCGCGCGGCAGCACAACGCCAACACCGGCACCTCCACCTACCTGGCCGCCGACGAGGCCGACGCCGTCGAATTCGTCCGCGAACTGCTGGACTTCCTGCCGTCGAACAACCTCGCCGAAGCCCCGGTGCTGGAGCACAGCCAGGAGCCCGAGCTCGACGAGGACGATCTCGCCCTCGACGTGCTCATCCCGGACTCGGCCAACCAGCCGTACGACATGCGCAAAGTGATCGAACAGATCGTCGACGACGCGCACTTCCTCGAGATGCAGTCGCTCTACGCGCCGAACGTGATCATCGGCTACGGCCGCGTGGAGGGCCACACCGTTGGCATCGTGGCCAACCAGCCGATGCAGTTCGCCGGCACCCTGGACATCGCCGCCTCGGAAAAGGCCGCCCGCTTCGTCCGGCACTGCGACGCCTTCAACATCCCCATCATCACCCTCGTGGACGTGCCGGGCTTCCTGCCGGGCAAGGACCAGGAGTTCCAGGGCATCATCCGGCGCGGCGCCAAGCTGCTCTATGCCTACGCCGAGGCCACCGTGCCGAAGCTGACCGTGATCACCCGCAAGGCCTACGGCGGCGCCTACATCGTGATGGGCTCCAAGAAGCTCGGCGCCGACCTCAACCTGGCCTGGCCCACCGCGCAGATCGGCGTGATGGGAGCCCAGGGCGCCGTGAACATCCTGTACCGCCGCGAACTCGCCGCGGTCGCGGAGGCTGGCGGCGACGTCGAGGCCAAGCGCGCCGAGGTCATCCGGCAGTACGAGGAAGAGCTGCTGAACCCGTACCAAGCCGCCCAACTGGGTTACGTGGACGCTGTCATTGCCCCGTCCGAGACGCGGCTGCAGATCGTCAAGGGCCTGCGCGCCCTGCGTGACAAGCGCGCCAGCCTGCCCGCCAAGAAGCACGGGAACATCCCACTGTGACCGGCTCGGAGCCGGCACCGGCGGAGCAGCCGCTGCTCTCGGTGGTCAAGGGCGAACCGACGGCGGAGGAACTCGCCGCGCTGACCGCCGTCGTCCTCTCCCTCGGCAGCGGCGAGACCGCGGCGCCGGAGAAGACGGGCGTGCGGCACTGGATCCGGCGGCAGCAACTGCAGCTCGCGCCGAAGCCGGGCCCTGGATCGTGGAAACGCAGCCGGGGCTAAGAAAAGTTCAGTAACCCTTTCATAACTGGCGCGGCCGGGCTAGTCTCGTTCGGGTGACTACCGAAACAACTCAGAACAGCACGCCCGACACCCCGGTTCCGGCGCGCCCGCAGACCGCCATCGACGCCGTAGCCGACGCCTTCACGGACACCCTGATCCGGCTTAACCCGAGCTTCGCCACCGAACTCGGCCTGCCCGGCCACGAAACGGAATACCAGGACTTCTCCCCCGCCGGACACGAGGAATTCGCCGCCGCGGCGCGCGAAGTCCTCGCCGCGCTGGAGGGACTGGAGCCCGCCGACGACGTCGACGCCGTCACCCTCGACGCGATGCGCGAGCGCCTCGGCCTGCAGCTGGAAATCCACGAGTCCGGCTGGGACCTCGCCGAGCTGAACAACATCGCCTCCCCCGCCCAGGAGATCCGGGCGATCTTCGACCTGATGCCGACCGACACCGCCGCCCAGTGGGACCACATTGCGGGCCGCGCGCACAACGTCCCGGCCGCCCTGGACGGCTACATCGAGTCGCTGCGCACCGCGCGGGACGCCGGCCGGGTCTCCGCCGCCCGCCAGGTGCGGATCGTGATCGAACAGACCACCAAGCACGCTGCGGACGACGGCTTCTTCGCCAAGCTGGCCGCCGAGGCAAAGACCGCCGAGGGCCCGCTGCCCGAAGAGGTGCAGGCCAAGCTCGACGCCGGAGCTGCCGCCGCCCGCGCGGCGTACGCCCGGCTGGCCGGCTTCCTGGAGTCCGAGCTGCTGCCGGCCGCCCCGGAGAAGGACGCCGTGGGCCGCGAGCGCTATGCCCTGGCTTCGCGCTCCTTCCTCGGCGCCACCGTGGACCTCGAGGAGACCTACGCCTGGGGCGTCCAGGAACTCGACCGCCTGATCGCCGAACAGGAGCGTGTGGCCAACGAGATCAAGCCCGGCGCCTCGGTCGAAGAGGCCAAGGAAATCCTGAACAACGATCCGTCCCGCCAGCTCAAGGGCACCGACGCCCTCCGGGCCTGGATGCAGGAGCTCTCGGACAAGGCTGTGGCCGACCTCGCCGGCGTGCACTTCGACATCCCGGATGCCATGAAGACGCTCGAGTGCAAGATCGCCCCCACCCAGGAAGGCGGCATCTACTACACCGGCCCCTCGGATGACTTCAGCCGGCCGGGCCGCATGTGGTGGTCCGTTCCGCCGGGCGAGGACACGTTCACCACCTGGGCGGAGACCACCACGGTCTACCACGAGGGCGTACCGGGCCACCACCTGCAGGTCGCCACCGCCACCTACCGCCGTGAGCTGCTGAACAAGTGGCGCCGCAATGTGTGCTGGACCTCCGGCCACGGCGAGGGCTGGGCACTGTACGCCGAGAAGCTCATGCAGGAGCTCGGCTATTTGAAGGATCCGGGCGACCACATGGGCATGCTGGACATGCAGCGCATGCGGGCGGCCCGGGTGGTGTTCGACATCGGCGTGCACCTGGAGTTGGAGGTGCCCGAGCGTTGGGGGTCGGGCACCTGGACTCCGGATCTGGGGTACGAGTTCCTGAAGCAGAACCTTGCGATCAGCGAGGGCCAGCTGAAGTTCGAGTTCACCCGTTACCTCGGCTGGCCGGGGCAGGCGCCGTCGTACAAGGTGGGCCAGCGGCTCTGGGAGCAGATCCGTGCCGAGCTCGAATCCCGGCCGGGCTTCGACCTCAAGGCCTTCCACACCAAGGCGC
Organism: Arthrobacter sp. 01T414; assembly: GCF_056398965.1. NCBI lineage: Bacteria > Bacillati > Actinomycetota > Actinomycetes > Micrococcales > Micrococcaceae > Arthrobacter > Arthrobacter sp. 01T414. The sequence goes on from NZ_JBFTQK010000003.1 coordinate 150,335, forward strand.
TCAACATGGGCTCCGTGGGGTTGGACACCCTGAAGCGGGCGCTCCTGGCTAGCTAAGGCAGAGGCAGAAGGGGTGGCCGGCCGGGTCCAGGAAGACCCGGAAGGTCGTTCCCGGCTGGTGCTCGTGCTTGGTGGCGCCGAGCTCGAGCACCGCCGCCTCGGCCGCGTCGAGGTCATCGACGACGAGGTCGAGGTGCATCTGCTGCGGCATTTCCTGGCCGGGCCACTGCGGCGGAACGAAGGAGTCGACCTTCTGGAAATTGATCGAATCGCCGTATTCCGCGCGGATGGAGCTCCAGCCGTCGTCGTCCTGGTCGATTTTCCAGTCGAGCAGGGCGCCGTAAAACTGTGCCAGGGTCTTGGGGTCCGGGCAGTCGAGGACGACGGCCGGGAAGCGTGCGATAGCCATGGCGCCCACTCTAGGCGCCTGTGAGCAATCGAGACAGCAGTTCGCGGCAGTGTTTGAGGAAAACATTGCCGCGAACTGTCATCTCGGCGCAGGGTCCCCGCTCCCCCGCCCTCCCGGGAGAGACAATCGCCACACCTAGGGCTGGAATAACTTCACAAACGGGCAGTCTTTCGGCGTCTTTGCGGGGTTCTTGTGCGCGCCGGCGAATCCGGGGCGCGTAACATTTCTCAATGTTCGTTCGCCGTGATATTCGGCCCGGTCCTAGCGTATTCGGGTGACCACTCAGACAAGCACCCCCGCAACCGCAGGAAAGCCCGGTTTCCAGCTGCCCAAATGGGCCGGCTCGTTCGGCTTCCAGATCGTCGCCGCCCTGATCGTGGGCCTGGGCCTCGGCCTGCTCGCGAAGTACACGGGCAGCACCAAGGCGAACCCCAACGCCCTTGGCGCCACGCTGCAGACCATCGGCTCGAGCTACGTCTCGCTGCTGCAGACCGCCGTCGTGCCGCTCATCTTCACCGCCGTCGTCAGCTCCATCTCCAACCTGCGCGCCGTGTCCAACGCGGCCCGGCTGGCCTGGAACACGCTGCTCTGGTTTGCGATCACCTCGCTGATCGCGGTGCTGATCGGCATCGGCCTGGGCGTCCTGCTGCAGCCCGGAGCCGGCACCGGCATCACCAAGCAGGCCGAGTACACCGGCAAGTCCGGTGACTGGTGGGCCTTCCTGGTGGGCCTCTTCCCGAAGAACTTCCTGGGCCTCGGCGCCAGCACCACCGTCACCGACGGCGTAGCGACCACCGCCGTGAGCTTCAACGTGCTGCAGATCCTCGTGATCGCGATCGCCGTCGGCATCGCCGCGCTCAAGGTGGGCAAGGCCGCCGAACCGTTCCTGACCCTCAACGCCTCCGCCCTCGCCGTGATCCAGAAGGTCCTCTGGTGGATCATCCGGATCGCCCCGCTGGGCACCGTGGGCCTGATCGGCAACGCTGTGGCCGTCTACGGTTGGGACACCATCGGCTCGCTCGGCAAGTTCGCCGTCGCCATCTACGTTGGCCTGGCCCTCGTATTGTTCGTCGTCTACCCGATCCTGGTCCGCACCCACGGCCTGTCCATCAAGCAGTACTTCTCCGGCGTTTGGCCGGCGGTGCAGCTGGCGTTCGTGTCCCGTTCCTCGGTGGGCACCCTGCCGCTGACCCAGCGCGTGACCGAACGTTCCCTGGGCGTGCCCCGCGCTTACGCCTCCTTCGCGGTGCCGCTGGGCGCCACCACCAAGATGGACGGCTGCGCCGCGATCTACCCGGCCGTGTCCGCCATCTTCGTGGCCCAGTTCTTCGGCATCCAGCTGGAGTTCAGCCAGTACCTGCTGATCGCCCTCGTCTCCGTGCTGGGTTCCGCCGCGACCGCAGGCACCACCGGCGCCGTCGTGATGCTGACCCTGACGCTCTCCACGCTGGGACTGCCGCTGGCCGGCGTCGGCCTCCTGCTGGCGATCGACCCGATCCTGGACATGGGCCGCACCGCCGTCAACGTGGCCGGGCAGGCCCTGGTCCCCACGATCGTGGCCAAGCGCCAGGGCATCCTGGACGAGTCGCTCTACAACGCCCCGCGCAACGGTGACCCGTTCAGCGACGACGTCGTAGCCGCCGACGCCGACTCGGCTGCCGTCGGCCGCGAACTGGCCGGCACGAAGGCCTAAGCATCACGCGTCGCAAAAGTAGTCCCCGGGACAATTGTCCCGGGGACTACTTTTTTGCTTCAGAACTGCTGCGCCCTAGCGGCCGCCGCCGCCGATGACGCCCTTCTCCACAGCCTTGGTCACCGCGTCGGCCTCGGCCTGCGTCAGGGTGCCGTCGCTGACGGCCTTGTCCAGCCTGGTCTTCAGCGCCGCGGCGCGTTCGCTCTGTTCGGCCGTGCGGAGCTCCGTCAGGGCCGCGGTGACCTTGGCCTCGTCGATGCCGAGCGAGGAGGCGAGGGACTTCGCCAGCTCCGCCTCCATGGCTGCCCTGTCCGGCCGGGTACCTTCGGCCGGCGGGGTGGTCGGCTTGTGGGCGTCGCGGAAGGCTTTGAGTGCCTCGGTGAGCTTGGCTTCGTCGACGCCCAGCTTGGTGGCCAGCTCGGAGGCCCTCGCACCGCCGAAGCCGCGTTCGCCGCCGTGGCCGTGCCCGCCGCGCATGCCCATGTCGTCGCCCGGTGCGTTGCTGCCGTCCGGTGAGGCGCTAGCGCTAGCGCTGGAGCTGGCGCTGGGGGTGGGGGTCGGCGTCGTGGTGGCGGAAGCCATGCCGGCCAGCCCGATGCCGGCGCCCAGGGCGAGGGCCGTGGCGGAAACGCCGAGCGTGATTCTCTTGGTACGTGACATGTGTTGCCTCCTGGATCTGCCGTGCGGCGACGGCTCGGTTCTGTACTTGCTGCGCTGTCTTTTCAAGACGTGCCTTCAGTCTGCAGCGACAGGCTCGGCAGGGCCTGTTCGCAACCTTTCATCTTGCTGTGAAAGATTCCGGGCCGATTTTCCGTTGTCCGCGGGCGCAAAGTGGCTAGGCTCGGGTCATGCTGATCGTCACGTCGAACGACATTCCCGGCCATCGGATCGACGCCGTCTTCGGCGAGGTCATGGGACTGACCGTCCGGTCGCGGGATGTCGGCGCCCAGCTCGTGGCCGGATTTCGTTCCATAGCCGGAGGCGAGCTGCGCGAACTCACCGAGGTGCTTTACGAGAGCCGCCAGGAGGTGATGGCGCGGATGGTCGCCGAGGCAGCGCAGCGCGGTGCCAACGCGATCGTCGCGATGCGGTTCGACACGGCCCACATGGCCAATAACTGGACGGAAATCTGCGCCTACGGCACGGCGGTGTTTGCGATCCCGCTGGGCGACGGCGAACCCGGCGCGACGGGCCAATCGATCCAATTGACGGGCACGCGCAGGGAGGGTGCCGCTGGAGGGCCATAAACTTGCCCGGAGTGCAAAGATGCACATAGTGTAAGGCCATGCCCACTCCACTTACCGGCCCCGACGACGGCGGCACGGCGCCTTCGCGGCGCGAGCTGAACAAGGCCGCCACCCGGCAAGCGATCACCGACGCCGCGCTTGGCCTGCTCCGCGCCAAGGGGCCGGGCAACTTCACCGTCGAGGACATCGCCGAATCCGCCGGAATCTCACGGAGGACCTTCTTCAACTACTTCGGCAGCACCGAAGCGGCCATCGCCTCGGTAACGCACGGCTTCCTGGACAAGGCGCTCCAGCAATTCCGCCTCCGCCCGGCCGGCGAGCCCATCCTGGAATCCGCCCGGGCCGCCCTGGTCGAACTCGCCGATCCGATGACGGTGGCGCCGCTGGCCGAGCTCTACAGCCTTGGCCAGTCGAACCCGCAGCTCAACCGCTCCGAGCTCGAAGCGTGGGACCACTGCACTATCGAGATCATCGACGCCGCCCGCGAGCGCTTCGCCCGGGGCTCCGACGTCGAAATCGACGAACTGTATCTGCGTGCCCTTGCCGGCTCCGTCATCTACTGCGGCAAAGCAGCCATGGATGTCTGGTTTGCCCGATGCTCAGGCTCCCTCTCCGCGGAATCGCTTTCGACTTTGCGCCAGCTACTGATTGATTCCATGAGCCTGCTGGGCTCAGGATTTGCCACTCCCGCAGCCGCCCCGGCCGCCAACCCAACCGCCGCCCCTTCCCCAGATCGGTCCTGACATGGCTCTTTTGCTCTATCGACTCGGCAAGTTCTCCTACCGCCACCGCTGGCTCGTCATCTCGCTCTGGCTTGCCGTGATGGTGGCCGTGGGCGGTGCCGCAGCGGCATTCCACGGCACCCTGTCCAACAATTTCCAGATCCCGGGCACCGAGACCCAGCAGATGGCGGACAAGCTCAAGCAGGAGCTCCCGTCCTCCTCGGGTGGTTCCGCGAGCATCGTCTTTGAAGCCAACGATGCCCAGTTCAGCCAGGCCGGCAAGGACGCGGTGTCCGCTTCCCTGGCCAAGCTGAAGACCCTCCCCGACGTGCAGGGCACCGTGGACCCCTTCGCCACCCAGGCGCAGCTGGACAAGGCCGTCACCGACCTGGCGGCCGGAGAGCAGAAGGCCGCCGCCGGCAAGGCCCAGCTGGACAAGGCCGCGGCGCAGCTCGCCGACGGCAAGGCCCAATTGGCCGATGCCGAGAAGCAGATGGCGGCCGCCGGCCTGCCCCCCGCGGCGATCGAGGCCCAGTTGGGCCAGCAGAAGGCGGCTTTGGCTGCCGGGCAGGCAAAGCTCGACGCCGGGACAAAGGAACTCAAGGCCGGCGATGCCAAGCTGGCCCTCGGCAAGCGCCAGCTCGATGCTTCGAAGGGGCTGCGCTTTGTCTCCGAGGACGGCAAGGCCGCCATCGCCCAGGTGCAGTTCAAGACCTCGATCAACGGCCTCAAGCCGGAGGTGCGGCAGCAGGTCCAGGACATCGTCAAAGAGGTTTCCGCCGCCAACGTGACGGCCCTGCCCAGCAAGGAAATCAGCGAAGACATCTCCGAGATCTTCGGCACCGCTGAGATCATCGGCATCGCCGTCGCCGCGCTGGTGCTGATCATCATGCTCGGTACCCTCGTGGCCGCTGGGCTCCCGCTGCTGATGGCGATCGTCGGCGTGGCGGTCGGCGTCGGCGGTACCTTCGCGCTGAGCGGCGCCGTCGACATGAGCTCGATCTCCCCGATGCTGGCCCTCATGCTGGGCCTGGCCGTCGGCATCGACTACTCCCTGTTCATCGTCAACCGGCACCGCGGCCAGCTGCTCGCCGGCATGGATCCCGAGGAATCCGTGGCCCTCGCCACGGGCACCTCCGGCAACGCGGTGCTCTTCGCCGGCCTCACGGTGATCATTGCCCTCGCCGCCCTGGTGGTTCCGGGGCTGCCCTTCCTGGCCGTGATGGGCCTCTCCGCCGCCGCCACGGTGGCCGTCGCCGTCGTCGTGGCCCTGACCCTGACGCCGGCCGTGCTGTCCCTGGTGGGCCGCAAGCTGGTGTCGAAGCGGGCCTGGGCCAAGGCGGAGCGGCACAACGCCGCTCCCGGCCACGACGCCGAGGACCGTGCCCGGGACGAATACCGCAGCAGCCACGGCTGGGGCGGCGTCGTCACCCGGCACCCCTGGCTCTCGCTGGTGGCCGGCGTGGTGCTGCTGGGCGTGGTGGCCCTGCCCGCCAGCCAGCTCCGGCTTGCGCTGCCGGATGCCAGTTCCGAGCCTGTCGCCTCCACGGCTTTCAAGGCCTACGACGTCACCAAGCGCAGCTTCGGCGAGGGCATGACCGGCCCGATCATCGTGGTCGGCGACTTCCCCGCCGGCCTCAGCACCGCCGACGCCCAGGCCAAGCAGCTGGACGTCGCGGACATCCTGCGCAAGACGGACAACGTTGCCGCGGCCGTGCCGCTGGCGCTCAGCGACGACCGCCGCACCGCCGTGTTCCAGGTACTGCCCAAGGAGGGGCCGGCCAGCGCCAGCACCGTCGAGGTGGTCTCCGATCTGCGCGCCGAAAAGAGCCGTATCCAGGACACGACCGGCGTCAGCATCGGCCTCACCGGCCAGACCGCCGGCAACGTGGACGTCTCCAGCAAGCTCGGCGCCGCCCTGCCGCCGTATCTCGCGATCGTCGTCGGTCTCTCGCTGATCCTGTTGCTGCTGGTGTTCCGGTCGATCGTGGTCCCGCTACTGGCCACCGGCGGATTCCTGCTCTCCCTCGCCGCCGCGTTCGGCGGCGTCGTGGCCGTCTACCAGTGGGGCTGGCTGGGAACCGTCTTCGGCGTCGAAAATCCGGGCGCCGTGCTGAGCTTCCTGCCCATCATCCTGATCGGCGTGCTGTTTGGGCTGGCCATGGACTACCAGGTGTTTATCGCCTCCGGCATGCGTGAGTCCTTCATGCACGGCGAAACGGCCAAGCACGCGGTCCGGTCCGGCTTCAGCCACGCGGCCGCGGTGGTCACTGCCGCGGCGATCATCATGGTCAGCGTGTTCTCCGGCTTCATCTTCTCGCACCTGAACATGGTCCGGCCGCTGGGCTTCGCCATGGCGTTCGGCGTGCTGGTGGACGCCTTCGTGGTGCGCATGACGATCGTTCCAGCCGTCATGTACCTGCTCGGCCGCAAAGCCTGGTGGCTCCCGCGCTGGCTGGACCGCATCCTGCCGGACGTCGACGTCGAAGGCGCCAAGCTGCGCAAGCCGGCAGCCGACGACGACACCGATGCGGGCGCTGCCGAACCCGCCGCGGCTGGGGCACGGTAACAGCAACCGCCCGGCGGCCGGCGCTGCCCGCAGCAGCAACCGCCCGAGCCGCCCGTCGATCATTGCGATCGGCGGGCGGCTTTGTTGTGGGCGGGTCCCGTCTGTGGTGGCCCACGATGCCGGCCTAGCAACTACGCTGGTTCCGTGACCCGCCTCATTCTTGCCTCCCAGTCCCCCGCCCGCACCAAGCTGCTCAGCAACGCCGGCATCGCGCACGACGTCCTCGTCTCCGATGTCGACGAGGACGCAGTGCAGGCCCGCTACGGCGTGACCGACCCGCATGACACCGCCCTGCTGCTGGCCCGCGCCAAGGCCGAGGCCGTCGCTTCCCTGCCGGAGGCCGAGGGCGCCCTGGTGATCGGCTGCGACTCGGTCTTCGAGTTCGACGGCGAAGCCCACGGCAAGCCGTACACCGCCGACGTCGCCAAGGAACGGATGCTCAGGATGAGCGGCAGCATGGGCGTGCTGCACACCGGCCACTGGCTCGTGGACTGCCGGTACACCGACGCCGAGGAGAATCCCGGCACGGGCGCGACGCTGGGTTCCGTCTCCTCCGCAGAGGTGCACTTCATGGAGATGAGCGAGGACGAGATCGATACCTATATCGCTACCGGCGAGCCGCTGCAGTGCGCCGGTTCCTTCACCATCGACGGCTACGGCGGGGCCTTCATCCGCAAGGTCGACGGCGACCCGCACACCGTCGTCGGGCTCTCCATCTCTACCCTGCGCGGCCTGCTCGGCCAGGCGAAGGTGGTCGTCACCGAACTCTGGACCGGCGGCGCCGCCAACCCGGCCGACATCCGCGCCGAGTGAGCCATTTCGCACCACCTTGTAGGAACCCCACAAAGGATCGGCCATTTACGCGCGGGATCCGCAAGTAATATCGGCGGAACCCTCAAAACCGCGCTAGGCTCCCTGAAGGAAAGAAGGAGACGCCTTGTCAGCAAATTCGGAGCAGTCCGCAACGTCAGTGCCCGCCGCCACCACCCCGGGCACCCACCGCCTGAGCAAGGTGCTGATCGCCAACCGCGGCGAAATTGCCGTGCGCATCATCCGCGCCGCGCGCGATGAAGGCATCGCCTCCGTGGCCGTCTACGCGGATCCGGACCGCGACGCCCTCCACGTCAAGCTCGCGGACGAAGCGTACGCGCTGGGCGGCAACACCGCTGCCGAGTCCTACCTCGTGATGGACAAGCTGATCGAGGTGGCCCTGCGCTCCGGCGCCGACGCCATCCACCCCGGCTACGGCTTCCTCGCCGAAAACGCCGAATTCGCCGCCAAGGTGATTGCCGCCGGCATCACCTGGATCGGGCCCTCCCCCGAGGCCATCTCCGCCCTCGGCGACAAGGTCCAGGCCCGGCACATTGCCGAGAAGGTCGGTGCCCCGCAGGTGCCCGGTACCGCCGATCCGGTGGAATCCGCCGAGGAAATCCTCGAATTCGTGGACAAGTTCGGCCTTCCCGTTGCCATCAAGGCCGCCTTCGGCGGCGGCGGACGCGGCATCAAGGTGGCCCGCACCCGTGAGGAAATCCCCGAGCTCTTCGAATCCGCCGTCCGCGAAGCCACGGCTGCGTTCGGCCGCGGCGAGTGCTTCATCGAGCGCTTCCTTGACGCCCCGCGCCACGTCGAGACCCAGTGCCTGGCCGACGCGCACGGCAACGTCGTGGTCGTTTCCACCCGCGACTGCTCGCTGCAGCGCCGCAACCAGAAGCTCGTGGAGGAGGCGCCCGCCCCGTTCCTCACCGAGGAGCAGAACCAGCGGCTCTACGAATCCTCCAAGGCCATCCTCAAGGAGGCCGGCTACCTCGGCGCCGGCACCTGCGAATTCCTCGTGGGCCAGGACGGCACCATCTCCTTCCTCGAGGTCAACACCCGCCTCCAGGTGGAGCACTGCGTCTCCGAGGAAGTCACCGGGATCGACCTGGTCCGGGAGCAGTTCCGGCTGGCCCGCGGCGAGGAGCTCGGCTACGGCGACCCCGAGGTCCGCGGCCACTCGATCGAATTCCGCATCACCGGCGAGGACCCGGGCCGCAACTTCATGCCCGCACCCGGCACCATCACCGGGCTGAAGAACCCGACCGGGCCCGGCGTGCGCGTCGACTCCGGCGTGGAGCAGGGCGACGTCATCAGCGGCAACTTCGACTCGATGCTCTCCAAGCTGATCGTCACCGGCGCTACCCGCACCCAGGCGCTGCAGCGCTCCCGCCGTGCGCTGGAGGAGATGGTGGTGGAGGGTATCCCCACCGTCATCCCGTTCGACCTCGCCGTCGTCAGCAACCCCGACTTCGCCCCCACTGAGGGTCCGTTCAAGGTCCACACCCGCTGGATCGAGACCGCCTTCGTCAACGACATCCCCGCATGGACTCCCGCAGGAACCGCGGCTGAAGCGGCCGACGCCGGCGAACGCCAGCGCGTCGTCGTCGAGGTCGGCGGCAAGCGCCTCGAGGTGGTGCTCCCGGCGTCGCTGGGCACCGTCTCCGGCGGCGGCAGCGGCAAGCCGGCGAAGGCCAAGAAGCGTTCCAGGAGCGCGGCGGCGGCCTCGCCCGCCGGCGGCAACGCCCTCACCTCCCCCATGCAGGGCACCATCGTCAAGGTTGCCGTCAACGAGGGCGAGCGGGTGGCCGAAGGCGACCTCGTCGTCGTGCTCGAAGCCATGAAGATGGAGCAGCCGCTCACCGCGCACCGCGCCGGAATCGTGATCGGGCTTTCCGCATCCGCCGGCGAGACGGTCTCCGCGGGCGCTGTTATCGCCATGATCGAGGACGGCGAGGCAGCCGAATAGCGGCGTCGCCGGCGGCGGGGCAGACTTAGTTACGTGAAGCCATTTCTGCTCCTCGCCTCCCGCGCCGAGGATGCCGCCGCCGACGACGAATACCTCGCCTACCTGCGCTACACCGGGCTCACCGAAACTGAGCTGCACCGGGTCCGGATGGAAGCCGCGCCGCTGCCCCGACTGGAACTCAGCGAGTATTCCGGCGTGATTGTGGGCGGCAGTCCGTTCACCTCCAGCGACCCCGCCGAGCACAAGAGCGACGTCCAGCACCGGGTGGAGCGCGAACTGTTCGCCCTGCTGGACCGGATCGTGGCCGAGGACTTCCCCTTCCTGGGCGCCTGCTACGGCGTCGGCACCCTGGGCCTGCACCAGGGCGCCGTGATTGACCGGACCTATGGCGAGGGACTCGGCGGCGTCACCGTCAGCATGACCTCCGCCGGGCAGCAGGACCCGCTGCTGCGCGGCCTGCCGGAACAGTTCACGGCCTTTGTGGGCCACAAGGAGGCATGCACCGTGCTGCCCGGCGGGGCGGTGCTGCTGGCGAGCTCCGAGACCTGCCCGGTGCAGATGTTCCGGATCCGGTCCAACCTCTACGCCACCCAGTTCCACCCCGAGCTCGACGCCGAAGGCCTCACCACGCGGATCGACGTCTACCGCCATGCCGGATACTTCCCGCCCGACGCCGCCGAGGAGCTGATGGACCAGGCCCGGCAGCACAACGTCACCGAGCCGATGGCCATCCTGCGCAACTTCGTGGAGCGCTACGCCCGGTAGCGCCTGTCGGCTACGCCGCGTGCGTGCGCTCCTCCCCGGTTACTTCCCGCCGCACCCTCCCCGGACACGGAAATGCCCGGCGTGTTGACCTCACACGCCGGGCATCCGATTCAGTAACTGGGGAGGAGCGTCAGGCTACGTTGTTCTCGTAGTCCAGGTCGCGGGTTTCCTTGCTCACGAACAGTGCGATCAGCGTCAGCACGGCCATGAGCGTGAGGTACACGCCCACCAGGACCGGGCTGCCCTTCGCCAGTTCCCACAGCCAGACGGCGATGAACGGCGCCACCGCCGCGCCCAGGATGGACGAGAAGTTGTAGCTGATGGCCGAGCCGGTGTACCGGACGTTGGTCGGGAACAGCTCGGGCAGCAGCGCGCCCATCGGGCCAAAGGTCAGGCCCATCAGCGAGAAGCCGATGATCAGCAGCGCCATGGTGCCGACGAAGCCACCGCTGAAGAGCGGCACGAACAGCAGGCCGAAGACGAAGATGCCCGCGGTAACGGCGATCAGCATCTTGCGGCGGCCGTACTTCTCGGCCAGCGGGCCGGAGACCAGGGTGAAGATACCGAAGAAGACGACGCCGGCAATGAGCATCCAGAGGAAGTCGTTACGGGTGAAGCCCAGGCCCGGCACGAACGCGGCTGCTGCCGCCTCGGTCATCGGCTTGCCGGCCTTTTCCGCGGCGGCCTTGGCGGCGTCCAGGCTGGACGCGCGGGTGCCGTAGGTGAGGGTGAACGTGGTCATCAGGTAGAAGAGCACGTAGGTGGCGAGCATGATGAAGGTGCCCAGGATCAGCTGGCGCCAGCTGGTCTTGAAGACCCGGCCCAGGGGCAGCTTGGCGACCTCGTTGGACTCGATGACCTTGGTGAAGGCGGGGGTTTCGATCAGCTTTAGTCGGACGTACAGGCCGATGATGACCATCACGGCGCTGACCAGGAACGGCACGCGCCAGCCCCACGCCTCGAACGCGGCCGGGGTCAGGGTGTAGCTGAAGACCAGGAAGATCACGTTGGCGATGATGAAGCCGATCGGGGCACCCAACTGCGGGAACGTGCCGTAGACGGCGCGCTTGTTGGCCGGGGCGTTCTCGGTGGCCAGCAGGGCCGCGCCGCTCCATTCGCCGCCGAGCGCAAGGCCCTGGGCGAAGCGCATCACGACGAGCAGGGCCGGGGCCCAGAAGGTCCAGCCGGGGACGGTCGCCGTCGGAAGGCAGCCGATCAGGAAGGTCGCGATGCCCATCGTGAGCAGCGAGGCGACCAGGGTGCCCTTGCGGCCGAACTTGTCACCGAAGTGGCCGAAGACGATCGAGCCGAGCGGGCGGGCGATGAACGCAACACCGAAGACGGCGAAGGAGCTCAGCAGCTGGGTGGTTTCGTTCTGGCCCGGGAAGAAGAGCTTCGGGAAGACCAGGACGGCGGCCGTGGCGTAGACGTAGAAGTCGTAGAACTCAACGGTGGTTCCGATCAGGCTGGCGACGATCACGCGGCCGCGCGAATTCACCTGCTTGGCGGACCCATGCTCCGTCGAAGTGGCAGTGGATGACATTTAGTGACGCTTTCATGAAGACCGGACCGTCGTGCGGAGAGACGTCCGGCTAAGGAATGGATATATGTACGATAATAGTTCCCCCTGTCCACGAAATGGACAAATGTTCCATTATTTGGACGCTTCGTGTCGTCCTGGGCGGTGGCGGCGCTGGCCGTCCCGCCGCACGCTGGCATGATGTACGCGTGAGCATTGCGAAAACGATCCTGCTGTTCGTCCTGGCCGCCGTCGCGGAAATCGGCGGCGCGTGGCTCGTATGGCAGGCAGTCCGCGAGGGGAAGGAATGGTGGTGGGCCGGCCTCGGGGTTGTTGCCCTGGGGATCTACGGTTTTGCCGCGACGCTGCAGCCCGATGCCCACTTTGGCCGCATCCTTGCCGCCTATGGTGGTGTGTTCGTGGCCGGATCCTTGGCCTGGGGCATGGTCTTCGACGGCTTCCGGCCCGATCGGTGGGACCTCGCCGGCTCGGCAATCTGCCTGCTCGGGGTGGCCGTCATCATGTTCGCGCCGCGCAACGCCGGCTGAAGAGACTGGTCAATACAGAATTGCGTGAATACATGCGCAGATGTATTTTGGGTCGATGGAAACCCTCACCCACGCCCCGGTGCTCGCCCGGTTCGGCTACGCGGTCTCCGACCCTACCCGGGCGCGGATTCTGCTGGCCTTGGCGGAGGCGGCCGCGTACCCGTCGGAGCTCGCTGATTCCCTGGGAGTCTCCCGGCAGAGCATGTCCAACCACCTGACCTGCCTTCGGGGCTGCGGCCTAGTAGTGGCCGCCCCGGACGGCCGGCGGACCCGGTATGAACTCGCCGACGCCCGGCTGGGCCACGCGATCAGGGACCTGCTCGGCGTCGTGCTGGCAGTGGACCCCGCCTGCTGTGCCCCTGACGGGACGTGCCTGGCATGACCGCAACAACAACTCGGTCCGCCCCTTCCGCCGCCCGGCGTGCCACGCTCAGCCGGCGCATCCGGCTGTTCGCGTCCGCGACGATCAGCTACAACATCGTTGAGGCCGTCGTCGCGCTCTGGGCGGGAAACCTCGCGGACTCCTCCGCCCTCGTCGGTTTCGGACTCGATTCGGTGATCGAGGTCGCTTCCGCGGTCGCCCTGTCCTGGCAGTTCTCCGCGAAAGACCCGGAACGGCGCGAGCACCTGACCCTGCGGATCATCGCGATCTCCTTCTTCGCCCTGGCACTGTTCGTGTCCGCGGACTCGGTCAGGTCGCTGACCGGAGGCGGCGAGGCGCAGCATTCCACGCCGGGTATCGTCGTCGCTGCCCTGAGCCTGGCCATCATGCCCGTCCTGTCCTGGCTGCAACGCCGGGCCGGCCGGGAACTCGGCTCCAGGACCGCGGTGGCAGACTCCAAGCAGACACTGCTGTGCACGTACCTCTCCGCGGTCCTGCTGCTCGGCCTCGTCCTGAACAGCACGCTGGGATGGTGGTGGGCGGACGCCGGTGCGGCGCTGGTCATCGCCGGGATCGCCGTGCGCGAAGGCATCAACGCGTGGCGTGGGGACGCCTGCTGCGCCTTCCCCCACACCGTGGCCGACGACGACGGCGACGCCGGCGCCGTAGCGACCGCCACCGGCGATGTTGCCGGCTGCTGCGAGGGCTGCGGATCCGGTCCCGAACCGAAAGTTGTCACCCTCACGATGCCGCCAAGGCACGGCTGAGCATGAGACTCGAACTGCTCCACATCGCCGACTGCCCCAACACGAGGCGGGCGCTCGAACGGGTCAAAGCGGCCCTGGCCGCCCTGGGGCGCGACGACGTCGCGGTCCACCTGCGTCTCATCGAGTCCGCGGCAGACACCGCCGGAACCGGATTCGCCGGTTCGCCCACGATCACCGTAGACGGGGCCGATATCTTCCCCGGCGGGGCGCCCAGCAGTGAGCTCGCCTGCCGGATCTACCCCACGCCGGGCGGACATGCGGGCGCGCCCACCGTTGACCAGGTCGTTGAAGCGCTGAAGAGCCGCGGCCTCACGCTGCAACAAAGGCGCCGATAGGCAAACGTCACAGCACGTTAACAAAGCGCGAGGGTCCCGGAAACGCGGCGTCCCTAGCTTTGAGGGACACCCCGAAGGAGGTCCCCGTGACTGCTGAACGCATTGCAGACGCCGCTACCGGCGTCTCACCGAACCCTTACACCGCCGCCGCCGGGCACGACGCTACCGAGCGCACCATAGTCTCCGAAGGCTCAGCGCCCGCCGCACGCACCGCCGTCGGAGGACCCGCGCTGGAGTACCGCCCGGGCCGCTGGATCGCGAACTGGGACGCCGAGAACAAGGCCCAGTGGGAATCCCTGGGCCGCGGCATCGCCCGGCGGAACCTGAACTGGTCCATCTTCGCCGAGTTCCTGGGCTTTGTGGTCTGGCAGCTCTGGTCGATCGTGGTGGTCCAGCTTCCCGCGGCCGGCTTCCGTTTCTCCAGCAACGAAATCTTCTGGCTGATCTCGATGCCCAGCCTGGTCGGCGCGACGCTCCGGATCCCCTACACCTTCATGGTTCCCCGCTTCGGCGGCCGGAACTGGACCATCGTCTCGGCCATGCTGCTGCTGATCCCCTCGACCGGCCTGGCGCTGTGCGTCGGCAACCCCGGCACCCCCTTTAGCGTCATGCTGCTCGTGGCCGCCCTGGCCGGCTTCGGCGGCGGCAACTTCGCCAGCTCGATGGCCAACATCACCTTCTTCTACCCGGCCCGCGAAAAGGGCTGGGCGCTGGGGCTCAACGCCGCCGGCGGAAACCTGGGCGCGGCCGTCGCCCAGCTCGCCGTGCCGGTCGCCATCACCGTCCTGGCCGCCGGAACCGTGAACCTGCCGGTGGCCGGGCTGATGTGGATCCCGCTGATCCTGCTCGCGGCCTTCGGCGCCTGGAAGTACATGGACAACCTCACCAGCGCCAAGGGCGACGTCGCCGGCTCGCTCGCCGCGGTCAAGGAACCGCACCTGTGGGTCATGGCGCTGCTCTACATCGGCACCTTCGGCTCCTTCATCGGCTTCGCCGGCGTGTTCCCCAAGCTCATCAAGGACTACTTCCCCGCGTTCTCCTCGATCGGCGTCGGGACGGTGGCCCTGTCCCTGGCGTTCCTCGGCCCGCTGGTCGGCTCCCTGGCCCGGCCCTATGGCGGCCGGATGGCCGACCGGATGGGCGGCGCACGGATGACAGTGACCGCGTTCGCCGCCATGGCCGTCATCACCCTGACCATGGTCTGGACACTGCCGCTGGGCAACTTCTGGCTCTTCCTGGTCCTGTTCCTGGCGCTGTTCACCGCCAGCGGCTTCGGCAACGGGGCCACGTACCGGATGATCCCGGTGATCTTCGCCCTGCACAGCCGGGCAGCTCTGTCCGGCGCCAGCAGGGTGGACACCCAGCGGCTGGCGTCCGCCGCGCTGGGCCTGATCTCCGCGATCGGCGCCTACGGCGGTTTCGTGATCCCTCAGGTCCTGAATGCCTCCAACACCGCCAGCGGCTCCTACACCCCGGCCTTCTACGGCTTCGTGGCCGCCTACCTTGTGATGCTGGCCGTCTGCTGGGCCTGCTACCTGCGCCCCGCCACCCGCCACGGAAAAGGACACGTCTAGATGGCCGACGGCGCCGCCACGCACTGCCCGTACTGCGCGCTCCAGTGCGCCATGACCCTGACCGCTGCGGCTGCGCCGGTAGCCGCTCCCCTGGCGGAGGCTCCTCCGGCGGAGGTTCCGCCGCCGGCACCGCTGGAGGTAGCCGGCCGGGACTTCCCCACCAACCGCGGCGGACTCTGCCGCAAGGGCTGGACCTCGGCGTCGCTGCTGGAACACCCCGGACGCGTTACCGAGCCGCTGCTGAGGGGCGCCGACGGCGTACACCGGCCGGTCAGCTGGGAGGAGGCCTTGGACCGTGCCGCCGCCGCGGTCCGGGATGCCCGCGCCGCGTACGGGCCGGACGGCGTCGGGGTATTCGGCGGCGGCGGACTCACCAACGAGAAGGCCTATCAGCTGGGCAAATTCGCCCGGCTGGCCCTCGGCACCTCGCGGATCGACTACAACGGCCGGTTCTGCATGTCCTCCGCTGCCGCGGCCGGGATGCGCGCCTTCGGCCTGGACCGGGGCCTGCCATTCCCGCTGGGGGACCTCGACGCCGCCAGCACCATCCTGCTGCTCGGTTCCAACGTGGCCGAGACCATGCCGCCCTTCGTCCAGCACCTCAAGGGGGCGCGCGACGCCGGCGGCCTGATCGTCGTCGACCCCCGCCGCTCCGCCACGGCAGCGTTCACGGCCGATGGCGGTGGCCTGCACCTGCAGCCGTTGCCGGGAACGGACCTGGCCCTGCTCCTCGGACTGGCGCACGTGGTGATCCACGACGGTCTCGCGGACGAGGAATTCATCGCGGACCGCACCTCGGGCTACCCGGCGCTGGCGCGCAGCGTCGCCGGCTACTGGCCCGAGCGCGTGCAGTCCCTGACCGGCGTCCCGGCCGGGCTGATCCGGGACACCGCGCACCGGCTTGCCGCAGGCGCCCGGCAGGGCGGAAGCTACATCCTCACCGGCCGCGGCGTGGAACAGCACGTGGACGGCACGGACACCGCCACCGCCGCCGTCAACCTTGCCCTGCTGCTGGGCCTGCCGGGCTCGGCGCTCAGCGGCTACGGCACCCTCACCGGCCAGGGCAACGGCCAGGGCGGCCGCGAACACGGCCAAAAGGCGGACCAGCTCCCGGGCTACCGGAAGATCACCGATCCCGCGGCGCGCGCCCACGTGGCGTCCGTCTGGGGCGTGCCGGAGGCTTCGATTCCCGGCCCCGGCGTCCCCGCCGTCGAACTGCTCCAATCCCTGGGACAGCCCGACGGCGTGCGCTGCCTCTTCGTGCACGGCGCCAACGTGGCGGTCTCCGCCCCGGACGCCAATGCCGTGATCGCAGGCCTGCGCAGCCTCGACTTCCTGATGGTCTGCGACTTCTTCATCTCCGAAACCGCGGCCGAGGCGGACCTGATCCTGCCCGTCACCCAATGGGCCGAGGAGGAAGGCACCCTCACCAACCTTGAAGGCCGGGTACTGCGCCGCCGCCGGGCCATCGCTCCCCCACCCGGCGTGCGCAGTGAGCTCTGGATCATGACCCGGCTGGCCGAGCTGCTGGATGCGCCCTCGACCTTCAGCGAGAATCCGGAGACCGTGTTCGAGGAGCTTCGGCTTGCCTCCGCCGGCGGCCTGGCCGACTACTCCGGGATCGACTACGCCCTGCTGGACCGCGGCGAGGAAGCCTACTGGCCTTATCCTTCCGGCAGCACCGGCACGCCGCGCCTGTTCCGGGACGGCTTCGCCCATCCGGACGGCCGGGCGGTATTCGTCCCGGTGGCTCCACGCCGTCGTTCGTCCCCGGCAGCGGAGGCGGGCGCAGGCCCCGCCGGTGCGCCGATGACCCTGGTCACCGGCCGCTTGCTGGAGCACTACCAGTCCGGCGCCCAGACCCGGCGGGTGGCCGCCCTGGCCGCCGCCCGGCCCGAGGCCCGGCTCCAGATCCACCCGGCGGCCGCCGCGGCGCAGGGCATCGCCGAGGGCGACGTCGTCGCCGTTGCCAACGGCCGCGGCGAGGTCGTGTGCCGGGCCGAACTGAGCGCGGACATCCGGCCCGAAACGGTGTTTATGCCGTTCCACTTCCCGGGGTTGGAGAGCGCCAACCGGCTCACCGAGGCGGCCACGGACCCGGACTCCGGGATGCCGGACTTCAAGACCAGCGCAGTATGGGTGCGGCCGGCCACGGCTGGCGCCCGGGACCAAAAACTGCAAGCCGAAGTTCTACAGATGGAAGGTGCCCCATGACGGAGCGCATTGTGGTGGTGGGCTTCGGCCCGGTGGCGGCGCGCTTGATCGACGAACTGCTGCCCGCGGTGCGGGACGGGATGCTGGAGCTGACGGTGGTCGGCGAGGAGAGGGAAGCCGCGTACAACCGGGTTCTCGTGGCGGACCTCGGCGTCGGCCGGACCTCCGCCGGGGCCCTGGCGCTGGCGGACGCGGCGGCTTTGGTTGCCGACGGCGTGGACGTCCGGCTGGGTACCCGGGTCCTGCGGGTGGATCGGGCCCGGCAGCGGGTCCTGCTCAGCGACGGCAGCTCCCCCGGCTACGACCGGCTGGTCTTCGCCACCGGTTCCCGCCCGGTGATCCCCAACCTCACCGGGCTGAACCCGGATCCGGCCGCCCCGGTATTGCCCGCCGGAGTGACGGCGCTGCGGGACCTGGCGGATGCCTCCGCGCTCCGGAGGGCGGTGGACGGCGGCAAGCGCGTGGTGGTCCTCGGCGGCGGGGTGCTGGGCCTGGAGACGGCGCTGGCCGCGGCCGAGGAAGGCGCCACCGTGACCGTGGTGCACAACGGCCCGCACCCGCTGGGCCGCAACATCGACCGCGGAGGCGGCGCCGTGCTCACAGCGGCGCTGCGGAATTGCGGCGTGCGGGTGGCCGGGAATGCGCGGTCGGTTGCCGTGGAGACCGGGGCCGACGGCGACTTCTCCGCGCTGCTGCTGGCGGACGGTTCCGCGGTCGACGGCGACTTGCTGGTGCTCTCCTGCGGTGTCCGGCCGCGGATCGAACTGGCGGAGGGCTGCGGACTGCCGACGGCGGCAGGCATTCTGGTGGATCACCGGCTCCACGCGCACCATGATCCTTGCGTTTACGCGATCGGTGACTGCGCCGAGGTGCGCTGCCCCGACCCGTCATGTGTGGACTGCCGGAGCGCACGCGGCCCGTCCGGGCTGGTGGGACCGGGCTGGCGGCAGGCCGATTGGCTGGCTCATTACCTGGCTCTCCTGGCAGCCGGTGCTTCCTCCGAAGCAGCAGCTTTGCCGCCGCTGGCGGCGGAACAGCCGGGGGTGCTGGTGCTGAAGGCCCGCGGGCTGACCCTGGCTGTGGCCGGGGAAGTGTCTGCCGAGCCGTGGGACGAGGAGGCTTTGACGGCGGGCGCAGCCGTCGGCCGCGCGCGGCTGCAGGTCGCGCAGTGGGCGGATCCCGAGCACGGCCGCTACGTCAAGATGACCACGCGCGCAGGGGTGTTGGAAGGCCTGGTGGCCGTGGGCATGCCCCGAACCGCGGCGGAACTGGTGCAACTCTTCGAGCGCGGCGCCGAGCTGCCCGCGGACCGGTCGCTGCTGCTGCGCCTCGATGGGCCGGACCAGGCGGCTTCTGCTGTTACCGATCCGGAGCGCACGGTGTGCCGGTGCGCCGGGGTGAGCGGGACCGCGATCGCCGCTTCGGTCTCCGATGGCTGCGGGACGCTGGCCGAGGTCTCAGCCTCGACCCGCGCCGGCACCGGCTGCGGCGGCTGCCACGAGGACATCAAGGGGATCATCGAGAAGCATTTCCAGGCGGCAGAGGTGTAGGGCCTTGACCTATGCCTCCGTCGTCAAATTGATGGCCGCAACTCCGATCCTGCATGGTGCGCGTAGCTGACGGCGAAGCGCTGGTAGCTTAGTCCAAGCGAGCCCTTCGGAAGAATCCGCACTTCCGACAGTTATTGGCCTCGCCGTAGCAGGGGGAAATCTTGAAGAAAACACTCGCCTTAGTCATGCTTGCCGGTCTGATGATGAGCGGCTGCGGCGGCAAGCAGGCCGCCGCCCCATCGGTCGCGACGCCCAAGGTCTCCGCTATAGCCGAAGTCACTCCGACGGCCGTAACCGTTCCCAACGTCGTGGGCCTGACCTTGGATAAGGCGACGGAACAGCTTGAGGGACTCGGCCTGAAAGCCCACGCCACTGACGTGAACGACGGCAAAATGATCCTAAGCAAGAAGAACTGGCAGGTAGTCACCGAGAATCCCGCCGACGGGGCCAGCGTCGCCGACGGCTCAACGGTGGAGCTGGGTGTCCGGCATCTGACGGATGCCACGCCGACGCCCACCCCGACGCCGACGCCTACGCCGACGAAGGTTCCGGCCAAGCTCGTGGCACCCGTGCCCGTCGTGAAAGCTCCGCCTGTCGTCAAAGCCCCGCCGGTTGTAAAGGCACCGCCGGTCGTTGTAGCCCCGCCCGCGCCTCCGGCGGCTCCCTACTACGCGAACTGCACGGCCGCCAGGAATGCCGGCGCTGCTCCCATTCACATCGGCCAACCGGGATATGGCACGCACTTGGACCGAGATCGCGACGGCTGGGCCTGCGACAAATAGCCCCACGTGCCGGGAAGGTTATGCCTTTCCGATATCTAAGGTCCCACTTCAGGGACTTTCGTCTGTGCCCCGTTGGCCCTTTAGCCAGCGGGGCACAGCCGCAATGCGGCGTGTTAAGGCGTGACCAACTGTTCAGGCCTGCGGGCCGCGCGTTTTCTTCCCCACACCCAAGCGGGGCCTTTCTCCCCTTGGCCCGCACCGCACCTCACGGCTTCAATGGGCTCAGGTTCTCACCCCTCTAGGAGGCACCCGTGTCGGTCCCCATCATCCTGGCGGTCGTCGCCGTCGTCGTGGTCGCCGTCGTGCTGGGAATTGTCAGTAAGCGGCAGAAGGACCCGCAGCGGCGGGCGGCAGCGCTGACGAGGACGGGTGCAGTGCTCATGGCCGTGTTCACCGTCTTCGGCGGGGCCTTCATCGGAGGCTACGCCATGGAGGAACCGGGCGGCTCGGCCGGCCTGACGGTGCTCCTGGGCTGGGCGGGGCCGGTGCTGTTCCTCGCGGCCATCGCCTGGTTCTGGCCGGCAGGCGCCGCTCCCCTGCTGGTGGCACTGACGGCGGCGTTCGTCGCGCTTTGCGTGTGGTTTGCCGCCGATTCGACAATGGCGCGCAGCTTCCAGGAAGTGAACGGACCGGTCTTGGCCGTCGGCGTCGTCGCCCTCGCGTTCCCGGCCGCCATCCTCGGCCTGAAACGGACTGCCCTGGCCGGCTGGCTGCTGCTGGCCGTGGGCGTGCTGCCGCTGCTGATCACGGTGCTCGGCAGGTCCGGTCCCATCGCCTCGCTCGCCGCGGCAAGCGTGGTCCCGCTGGTCACGGGAGCCGTCTACCTGCTGGCGGCCCGGATGGCCCGGGCGGGCACAATGTCGGAGAACGTTCCGACCGCTGCCGTCTAGGCGCCGGCCGCGGGCAACCCGGTCAGGAAATCCTCAGCGAACCGCCGGACGCCGTCCCACTCGGTATAGACGTAGTCGCGGGACATGTCCGTGTCCGGCGATCCCTGGCCGCTGACGATCCGTTTCATCAGGTGCCGTTTGAGAAAGCCGTACTCGCTGTACAGCAGGGCACCGCCGAACAAGCCAACGTGCGCCGGGTGCCAGCCCGTTTCCTGCTCGAACTTCTCCACGTAGCCTTCCGCGCGCTCCTCGTCCCCGAGCACGGCGAGGCTGACCGAGAACAGCGCCGAGGGCAGCCGTTCCAGCGCGGCCTTGTTGGTGCGGACGAAGTCGGTGACGGCCGCCTCGTGCTTCCCCATATGGACCGAGGCGCCGACGATGACGCCGTCGTATTCCTCCGGAAGGACATCGCCCGCGGTCTGAAGATCGGCGGTTCGTGCCTCGTGGCCGTGTTCCCGGATGACGTAGGCGATGTACTCGGCGATCCGGGCGGTCTGGCCCTCCACGGTTCCGAAGGGAAGGTAAATGTTGGCCATAGTCCACAGTGCGGGCGCCGGCCGGCGCCCGGCTAGGGCCGAATGTCACCGGAGGGTCTTGACGGCGACGGCGGCACAGCATGTGATGGACGGGATCGGCCCGCGCGCTTTCGGCGCCGCGGACGGCCGCACCTGAGAGCACCACGCAGCCCCACGATGAAAGGACAGGACATGTCCCTGCTCGACTCCGCCCTCTGGGAGGGCAAGATCTACCTCAACGGCTGGCGCACCGGCGGCGGAGGGACCGGCGACGCCGTCGAACCGGCCACCGGGGAGACCCTAGGCAGCTACGGCGTCGCCTCTGTTGCGGACGTCCGGGAGGCCGCTGCGGCCGCTGCCAAGGCGCAAAAGGAATGGGCCGCCCGCAATCCCGAGGACCGCGCCGCGGTGCTGCGCCGTGCCGGGCAGCTCTGGGAGGAGCACGCCGCCGAAATCCAGGACTGGATCGTCCGCGAGTCCGGCGGCATCCCGCCCAAAGCCGGGCTGGAAACGCACATCGCCGCCAACGAATGCTACGACGCCTCCGCGCTGCCCTCGCTCCCGGCCGGCGACGTGCTCACCTCCAACGAAAACCGCTGGTCCTTTGCCCGGCGCCGGCCGGTGGGCGTGGTTTCGGTGATCGCTCCCTTCAACTTTCCGCTGATCCTCTCGATCCGCGCCGTCGCCCCGGCGCTGGCGCTCGGCAACGCCGTGCTGCTCAAGCCGGATCCCCGCACGGCCGTTTGCGGCGGCGTGAGCGTGATGCGAATCTTCGAGGAAGCGGGGCTACCGCAGGGACTGCTCTCGCTGCTGCCCGGCGGCGCGGACATCGGGGCCGCCGTCGTCGAGGCCCCCGAGGTCCGGGTGATCGCCTTTACCGGCTCGACGGCGGCCGGCCGCAAGATCGGCGAAACCGCCGGCAGGTTGCTGAAGCGTGCGCACCTGGAGCTGGGCGGCAACAACGCGCTGATCGTGCTGCCCGGCGCCGACCTGGCCAAGGCGGCGTCTGCGGCGGCGTTCGGATCGTTCATGCACCAGGGCCAGATCTGCATGGCGGCCGGCCGGCACATTGTGCACGAGGACATCTACGAGGACTACGTCGCCGCCCTCGCCGAGAAAGCCGGCCACCTGCCGGTGGGCGACCCGAAGAGCGGCACCGTGGCACTGGGGCCGGTGATTGATGAACGCCAGCTGCACCGGGTGGACGGCATCGTCCAGGACGCGGTGCAAGCCGGCGCCCGGCTGGCCGCCGGCGGCACCCACGACGGGCGCTTCTACCAGCCCACCGTGCTGGTGGACCTGGCCGAGGACAGCCCGGCGTGGAAGGACGAAATCTTCGGCCCGGTGGCGCCGGTGATGAAGTTCTCCACCCTCGACGAAGCCGTGGCGCTGGCCAACGACAACGAATACGGCCTCTCGATCGGCATCCTGGGCGATGTCGGCATGGCCATGACCATCGCCGACCGGCTCGACTCCGGCAAGGTCCACATCAATGAACAGACGGTCTCCGACGAGGCGAACTCCCCGTTCGGCGGGACGAAGAACTCCGGGAACGGCTCAAGGATCGGCGGCCACCACGCCAACATGGAGTCCTTCACCGAGATCCAGTGGCTCACCGTCCGCCCGGACATCGCGCCGTACCCGTTCTAGGAGGTTGCCGCGCGGGTTTCCGCCGTGCTGACAAGGGCTTCGAGCCAGTGCTGGTGCTGCTTTTCGATGCTGCGTTTCACCGCCGGACCGAGAAGCCGTGCGAGGAACCCGCCCTGGACTTCCTCGGTCACGATCAGGGTTCCGCCGCCTGGGGCAGGCTGCAGATCCCAGCGGTGGTAGCCGGAGGACCCGCGCGCCTTGCCCTCCCAGGCCAGCCGGCTAAACGGGACGAACTCGCGGACCGTGCTGGCCACGCGCAGGCCGAAGGTGGTCCAGGTAAAGGTCGATGCGTCGGAGAGCTGGCTTCCGCCGCCGTGGACGTCCACGTCACGGGCGTTGCGGTACCAGCTGGGCCACGCAGCCGCTTCGACGAGCACCGGCCACAGCTGCTCCGGGGAAAGGTGGGTGCGGAGCTCGTTGTAGGCGTACACCCGCGCCTTGGAGGGGTCGAAGAGCGCGGGCCACTGGCTGGCGGGGTTCATTTGGTGCTCCTGAACTGCAGGCGGAGGTAGGCGTCAAAGAGTCCCGAACCCAGGAAACGCCGGGACTGGACAATGGCCTTGGCGGCCGGGGTGACGGTGTAACGGTCCCGGGGGCGCCGCGAGGTCACGGCGTGCTCAACGGCGCTGGCGACGGCGTCGGGTTCGGCTGCGAGGACCGGCGAGGCGTAGGAGGTGGCCATCTGTTCGTCCGCGGCGGCCCGCAGGGCGGCGTAGGGTCCTGCCGGCTTCCCGGAGGCGGCCAGGGTCCGGGCGGCGGTGGCACCGAAGCCGGTGCGGATTAGGCCCGGGGCGATCAGGGAGGCGCGGATGCCGAAGGGCGCGGTCTCGAAGCGCAGGGCGTCGGTGATGGCCTCCACGGCGTACTTGGTGGCGTGGTAGTACCCGCCGACGGGGAAGGTGACCCGGCCGCCCATGGAGCCGATGTTGATGATACGGCCTGCCTTTGCCGCCCGCATCCCAGGCAGGACCAGCTGGATCATCCGGGAAAACCCGAACACATTGGTCTCGAACTGCCGCCTGACAGCGTCCAGTTCCGCTTCCTCGATGGTCCCGTATTCGCCGTAGCCGGCGTTGTTGATGAGGACTCCGACGTGGCCGTGCTGTTCCTCGACAGCGCGGACGGCGGCGGCCATCGATGTCTCGTCGGTGACGTCGAGCGCCAGGATTTTGGCCCCGGCCGCCCGCAGGTCCTCGATCGTTTCCGGCCGGCGGGCGGTGGCGTAGACGGTGAACCCGGGCCGGCGGAGCAGCCGTTCGGCTACGGCCCGGCCGATGCCCCAGGACGCTCCGGTGATCAGTATTGCTGTAGTCATGGTTGTTCCTTCGTAGGGGTGAGGCTGTTGAGACCGGCGACGAAGACGTCGACGCCGCGGCGGAGGCGGTCAGGCAACGCGGCGGGGTCCGAAACCCCCGCTTCCAGACCGCGGGTGAAGGCCAGCAGCAGCTCTGCGGCTTCGCGCGAGTCCGCCGCCGGGTAGGACTCGTGGACGGTGCGCGCAAGAAGCTCGAGCATGGCTTGGTCGTAGCCTTGGAGGGCTTCGAGGGATACGCGGGTGTCGACACCCAGGAGCTCTGCGGCGTGCGCCGGGCTGTCCCGCCAGATCCGCATCACCAAGCCCAGCTTGGCCAGCAGGATTCCGGCCAGCCGGTCCGTGGGCTGGGGTTCGGATGCCGCCGCGCGTTCGGAGGCGGCGAGGGCATCCGCCAGCAGCCGCTCCACCAGCGCCCGGAAGACTTCCTCCTTGCTGCGGAAGTACTGGTACAGCGCCGGACGGGACATGCCGGCCTGCTCTGCCAGGTCGAGCATCGTCGTGCGGCGGGCGCCGTGCCGGGTAAAGCACACATAGGCCGCGTCGATGATTTCGTCTGAACGGTTGGTCACGCTGACACTATATGCAAATAGTGTCAGCGTGTAAACATCTGCTGGCGGGGGCCCGCCGGCGGGAGACGAAAAAGGGAGGAACCGGCGGACGCGTCCGCTGGTTCCTCCCTTTGCCAGCCCGAAAGAGGGCACTAGCTACATGTGGACGTGCAGCCGCCGGGCCGCCTCGGAGATGGAGCCGCTGAGCGAGGGGTACACGGTGAAGGTGCTGGCGACGTCGTCGACGTGCAGCTTCTGCGTCACCGCGAGGGAGATCGCGAAAATCAGCTCGGAGGCGTTCGGTCCCACCACGACGCCGCCGATCACGGTGCCGGAGCCCTTGCGGGCGAAGATCTTGATGAAGCCGTCCTTGTGGTTGCGCATCTTGGCGCGGGCGTTGCTGCGCAGCGAGAGCTTCACGACGTCGCCCTGGTACTTGCCGGAGTCGATCTCCGCCTCGGAGACGCCGACGTTGGCGATTTCCGGGGAGGTGAAGATGTTCGAGGCCACCTGGTGCAGCTTGAGCGGGGTGACGCTGTCGCCGAGGAAGTGCGCGATCGCGATGCGTCCCTGCATGGCAGCGACCGAGGCGAGGGCCAGCACGCCGGTGCAGTCGCCCGCGGCGTAGATGTTAGGCGCGGTGGTGCGGGAGACGCCGTCGACCTTGATGTGGCCGCTCTCGGTCAGCGCGACACCGGCCTCCTCGAGGCCGATTCCAGCGGTATTGGGGATGGAGCCCACGGCCACCAGGCAGTGGCTTCCGGTGACCTTGGAGCCGTCGCCGAGGGTGACGACGACGCCGTCGTCGGTGCGTTCCACGGTCTCGGCGCGGGCGCGGGAGAGCACCTTCACGCCGCGGCGCTCGAAGACGCCTTCCAGCACCTCGGCAGCGTCTGTGTCCGAGCCGGGCAGCACCCGGTCGCGGGAGGAAATCAGGGTGACCTTGGAGCCCAGGCCGTTATACGCGGAGGCGAATTCGGCACCGGTGACGCCGGAGCCGACCACGATCAGTTCCTCGGGGAGCTCGTCCAGGTTGTAGATCTGGGCCCAGTTCAGGATGCGTTCGCCGTCCGGCCGGGCCGTGGGCAGTTCGCGCGGGTGGGCGCCGACGGCGAGCAGGATGGCATCGGCTTCGATGGTTTCGGTGCCCTCGGCGGTGAGGACCTCGATCGTGTGGTTGTCCAGCATCTTGCCGGAGCCGAGCAGGATGCGGACGCCCTGGCCCTCCAGGCCCTTCTGGATGTCCGAGGACTGCTGCCGGGCCAGGCCCAGCAGGCGGTCGTTGATGTGCTTGAGGTCCGCGCGCATCGTTGGGGTGCAGTCGCCGCCGTCGAGGTCGAACTTGACGCCCAGCTCGCCGGCCTCCCCCACGCGGGTCATCAGGTCCGCCGTCGCGATCAGGGTCTTGGACGGCACGACGTCGGTCAGCACCGCCGATCCGCCGAGTCCGGCGCGCTCAATAATGGTGACCTGGGCTCCCAGGGAGGCGGCTACCATGGCGGCTTCGTAGCCACCGGGCCCTCCGCCGAGAATTGCGATTCGGGGTGCGCTGAAATCGGGATGCGTAGTCACAATCATCCATTGTCCATCATCCGGACCGACGCCACCAATAAAGGATGCTGGGCTGGGCGGTAGCGGCACGGTAGCTTGTACCAGTGAGTAATACAGAATTCCTGAACACGGATCCCTTCGACGCCGCCCGCGCCGCCGCCGACTACATCGCCGAAGAGACCGGCGTCGACAGCCACGACGTTGCGCTGGTGCTCGGCTCGGGCTGGGGCGACGCGGCCGAACTGATCGGCGAAACCACTGCCACGCTTTCCGCCGACGAGGTCCCCGGCTTCTCCTCCCCCTCCGTGGTGGGCCATGTGGGCACCATCCGCTCGGTCCTCACCCGCGAGGGCAAGCGCGCCCTGGTGCTGGGCGCCCGCACGCACTATTACGAGGGCAAGGGCGTCCGCGCGGTAGTTCACGGCGTGCGCACCGCTGCCGCCGCGGGCTGCAAGACGCTGGTCCTCACCAACGGCTGCGGAGGCCTGAACGAGGAGTGGGCGCCCGGTACCCCCGTGCTGATCAGCGACCACATCAACCTCACCGCCACCTCACCGCTTGAAGGCGCCACCTTCGTGGACCTCACCGACCTGTACTCCTCGCGGATCCGCGGACTGGCCCGCGAGGTGGATCCCAGCCTGGACGAAGGCGTCTACGCCCAATTCACCGGCCCGCACTACGAGACGCCGGCGGAGGTGCAGTACGCCAAGCGGATCGGCGCGTCCCTGGTGGGCATGTCCACCGCACTGGAGGCCATCGCCGGCCGCCACGCAGGCATGGAGGTCTTCGGCATCTCGCTGGTAACCAACCTCGCCGCCGGCATCAGCCCGGTCCCGCTGAGCCACGCCGAGGTCCTCGAAGCCGGCCAGGCCGCGGGCCCGCGCATCTCCAAGCTGCTCGCGGAGATCATCGCCAAGCTCTGATCCTTTCGGCGGAGCCTGCTGGAGCCTCAGCCGGGTCCGGCCGCGAGCAGCCGGACTGTCTTGTCGCGGTCGCCGGGGAGCCGACGCTCCATCGAGTCGGCGATCCCGGCAATGGTCTGCCGCGCCAGCGCCTGCCGCCAGGCCAGCTCCGCCTGCCGCATCGTCTGGGAAATCAGGCAGGTCCGGACAAAGTTCTCGTCCTGGTCAGCCTCCGGGACGTCGCCAAGGATGGCTTCGCAGCGGAAAACCGGTTCATGCCCCTCCAGCGCCAGCACCACATCCAGCACCGTGATGTTCTCCGGCCTGCGCGCCAGGTGGAAGCCGCCGCGCGGGCCCGAGACCGAGGTCAGGATCCCGGCGCGGACCAAGGCCTGCAGCTGCTTGTTCAGGTACGCCGCGGGGAGCTGGTACAGGGCTGCCAGCCGGGCACTGTTCACGGCCTCCCCCGGGGGCGTCCAAGACATGTTGACGCACGAGTGCACGGCCCATTCCACTCCCCGCCCCATTTTCATATTCAAGACGCTACGTGTCCGGAAAATTGGGTGTCAATGACCCGCGGCTCCGTTCGAGCCGGTCTTGAGCCGATCCTTCGGAAGACCTGCGCCGAGGTGACAGTTCACGGCGGTGCAGGCCGGAAACACTGCCGCGAAGTGTCAACTCGCGCCCCTCAGCATGCCCAGGTGTGATGGAACTGTAAGCCCCGGCAGCGCTTGTCGGGGCGCGCCGGTCCCGGATTTGACGCTAGTTTGGTACCCATGACGTCTTCCGATGCCGCATTGGCCCAACTGTTGAGCGACGCCCGCACCTGGGCAGCGCAGGACCCGGATCCCGCGACCGCCGCCGCGCTGACCGAGCTGGTCCGCCTTGCCGACGAGGGAATTGCAGGAGCCCGCCAGGAGCTGGCGGACAGCTTCAGCGGCACGCTCCAGTTCGGCACCGCTGGGCTGCGCGCGGCCCTCGGCGCCGGGCCGAACCGGATGAACCGCGTCGTGGTCCGCCGCGCCGCGGCCGGCCTCGCCGCATTCCTCGGGAGCGCCGTCGAGCAGGCCGCCCAGGGGACCCGGCCGCGCGCCGTCGTCGGCTACGACGCCCGCTACAACTCGGACATCTTCGCCGAAGAGACCGCCGCCATCTTCACCGCCGCGGGCATCGAGACCTTCCTGATGCCGGCCGCGCTGCCCACGCCGCTGCTGGCCTATGCGGTCCGCGCCCTGGACTGCGACGGCGGCGTGATGGTCACCGCCAGCCACAACCCGCCGCAGGACAACGGCTACAAGGTCTACCTCGGCCGCTACGCCGTCGAGGAAAGCGGCCGCGGGGCCCAGATCGTGGCGCCTTACGATGCGCTCATCGCCGCCCGGATCGACGCCGTCGGCGAACTGGACTCGATTAACCTGGCTGCCGACGGCTGGACGGTGCTGGATCCCTCCATCGCCGCCGACTATGAAGCCGCCGTGGCCGGGCTCGCGCTGCCGGAGCGCTTCCCGGCCCGCGAGCTGAAGATTGTGCTGACCCCCATGCACGGCGTGGGCGGCGAAACGGCCGTCGCCGTGCTCAAGGCCGCGGGGTTCGCCGACGTCACGCTGGTCGCCGAGCAGGCCGAACCAGACCCCGACTTCCCCACCGTGAACTTCCCCAATCCGGAGGAGCCCGGCGCGCTGGACCTGGCGCTGGAAACGGCCGCGCGGGTTGACGCTGACATTGTGATCGCCAACGATCCGGACGCCGACCGCGCCGCGGTTGCCGCGAAGGACCCGGACACCGGAGCCTGGCGGATGCTGCGCGGGGACGAAGTGGGGGCCCTGCTGGGTGCGCACGTCGTGGCCCGGCTGGCCACGGACGACGGCGCCGGCGCCGCAACCGGCGTCTTCGCCAATTCGATCGTCTCTTCCCGGCTGCTGGCCCGCATTGCCGCCGCCGCCGGCTACGCCCACGAGGAAACCCTCACCGGTTTCAAGTGGATCGCCCGCGTTCCGGGGCTGCTCTACGGCTACGAGGAGGCGCTGGGCTACTGCGTGGCACCGTCACTGGTGCGGGACAAGGACGGCATCTCGGCAGCGGTCCTGATCGCCGAGCTCGCCGCCGCCGCGAAGGCCGAGGGCAAGACCATCTTTGACACGCTGGACGAGCTCTACCTCGTCCATGGCCTGCATGCGAGCGACCAGCTGAGCATCCGGGTCGCGGACCTGGGCCTGCTGGACGCCATGATGAACCGCCTGCGGGTCAGCCCGCCGGACTCCTTCGGCGGATCCGCCGTCGAAACCGCCGCGGACCTGGCCGAGGGCAGCGAACAGCTCCCGCCCACCGACGGGCTGCTCTACCTGACGAAGGACCGCAGCCGCGTCATCATCCGCCCCAGCGGCACCGAACCGAAGCTCAAGTGCTACCTCGAGGTGATCCGCAGCGTCGGGTCCGCCGCCGAACTGCCGGAGGCGCGGCTCGAGGCCCGCGCGGCCCTGGACGCCGTCCTGGCCGACGTGCGCGAGGCGCTGGGGCTCTAGAGCTCCACTTCGACGAAGCCGTCCGTGATCCGGACGGCGTAGGTGCCCAGGCGCAGTTCCGGGGTGCCCAGGCACTCCCCCGTTCCGAGGTCGTAGACCTCCTTATGCAGCGGCGAGGCCAGCGTGGGCCGGTTCCCGCGCGAGCCCGTGATGCCGCGGGCCATAACGTGGGCGCCGGTGGCCGGGTCGGCATGCTCGACGGCGAAAACCGCACCGGCCGCCGTGCGGATCACGGCGAGCTGGTGCCCGGCGATCAGCGCGGCCTCGCCCCAGCCGGGCTCCAAATCCGCGACCGCGCACACCCGGTGCCAGGCTGTTCTGCCTCCACCGGCGGTTCGCTCCACGAAGCTGCGGGCTGCGCTTTCCAGTACGGCTGTCATGTCCGGCCCCTCTCAAAGATTCCTGGCCACGGCTGCGGCCATGCCCCCACGCTAGGCCCGCGGTGTTTCAACGACGTGCTGCCAATGTGTCCGGCGCGTAAAAGGGAGCTCACTCGGCCCGAAACGCAGCCGTGATGCAGAAGTTAAGACTACGAAACAAAAGGGAAACTGAAGCGAAACTGCCCGTCCCTAGGCTGAACGGACCAGCCGATCGACGCTGCTGAACGCAGCCGTCCATCGATGCAGCTGGATCGAACCGTTGCAGAGCACCGCCTGCGGCCCAACGAAAGGCCACCCGTGACCGGACAGACCGCCAGCCCCGAAAACGCTTCTCCCCGGCCGGAGTCCCGGCAGATCCCCCGCCGCGTCGTCGTCGCCGGCGGCGGACCCGCGGCGCACCGCTTTGCCGAGGCCATGCACGCCCGCGGCCTCGACGGCTGGCAGGTCACCGTCCTCACCGAGGAAGCCCACCTGCCCTACGACCGCGTCGCGCTCAGCAAAGCGCTCACGGACGGCGACGTGGACCTCACCCTGGGCAGCGCGTCGATGTGGGAGCACCCCGGCCTCACACTCATGACCGGCGAGCGCGTCACCGGCATCGACACCGCAGCGAAAACCGTGGTGACCGCCGCCGGCGCCGCCTACCCGTACGACGAGCTGGTGGTCGCGACCGGCTCCGACGCCGCCCGGCTGCCCATCCCCGGCGCCGAACTCACCCACGTCTACCGAACCCTCGAGGACGTCCGGGCCATCAACCAGGCGATCGCGGACCTCACCGCAAAGCTTGGCCGCCGGGTCAACGCCGTCACGATCGGCGGCGGGCTGCTGGGCCTCGAATCCGCAGCCGGCACCGAACAGCTCGGCGCCGTACCGATCGTCATCAACGGCTCGCCCTGGCTGATGAACACCCAGCTGGACGAGGGCGCCGGGCAGGCGCTCGGCCGGCTCATCGAGGCTAAGGGCTTCACCGTCCACGGCGGGGTCTTTCCCGCCGAGGTCCTGGCCGACGACGCCGGCCAGGTCACCGGGGTCCTGATGGCGGACGGCCGCACCATCGATGCCGACATCGTGATCGTCGCGATCGGCGTCAAGCCCCGCGACGAGCTGTTCCGGGCCGCCGAGGCTGCGCAGCAACTGTTCGAGCTCGGCCCGCGCGGCGGCGTCGTGATCTCCGACGACTGCTCCACGGAGGTACCCGGCGTCTGGGCGATCGGCGAGGTGGCCAACTTCGGCGGCATGTGCCTGGGCCTCGTGGCACCAGCCAACACGATGGCCGAAATCGTCGCGGACCGGCTGCACGGCGGCGATGCGACCTTCCCGGGGTTCGATACCGCCACCAAGCTGAAGCTCTCCGGCGTCGACGTCGCCAGCTTCGGCGACGCCTTCGCAAAGACCGAGCATGCGCTCGAGATTGTGTACGCGGACCCGGCCCGCGGCGTCTACCAGAAGATCGTCACCACGGACGACGCCAAGACGCTCCTCGGCGGCATCTTCGTCGGCGACGCCACCCCCTACACCTCGCTGCGCCCCATGCTCGGCCGGGAGCTGGCCGCGGAACCGGGCGCCTACCTCACCGCGGCCGGCGGCAGCGGGGGCGAAGCCTTGGAGGCCGAACTGCCGGACGACGCCATCCTGTGTTCCTGCAACAACGTGGCAGCCGGAACCATCCGCGACGCCGTCAACGGCTGCGGCGCCTGCGAGGGCAGCGCCCCGGTCCGGGAACTCGGTGAACTCAAGGGCTGCACCCGTGCCGGGACCAGCTGCGGTTCCTGCGTCCCAATGCTCAAGAAGCTGCTCGAAAGCGAACTCACCAAGTCCGGCGTCGAGGTCTCCAAGGCACTGTGCGAACACATCGAGCTGTCCCGGCAGGAACTCTTCGACGCCATCCGTGTCCTGGAACTGGCCTCCTTCGAGGAAATCATGGCCAGGTACGGCAGCGGCGACGGCTGCGACATCTGCAAGCCCACCATCGCGAACATCCTGGCCAGCCAGAACAGCGCCTACGTGCTCGACGCCGGCCGCGGCACCCTGCAGGACACCAACGACCGCGCCCTCGCCAACATGCAAAAGGACGGGACCTACTCGGTGGTTCCCCGCATCGCCGGCGGCGAGATCACCCCGAAGAAACTCGGCGTGATCGCAGCCGTAGCCGAGCAGTACGGCCTCTACACCAAGATCACCGGCGGCCAGCGGATCGACATGTTCGGTGCCCGGCTGGAGCAGTTGCCGGAAATCTGGAAGCTGCTCGTGGACGCCGGGTTCGAATCCGGGCAGGCGTACGGCAAGAGCCTGCGCACCGTGAAGTCCTGCGTCGGCTCCACCTGGTGCCGCTTCGGAGTCCAGGACTCGGTGGCCATGGCCATCCGGCTCGAGCTGCGCTACCGCGGCCTGCGCAGCCCGCACAAGCTGAAGATGGGCGTTTCCGGCTGCGCCCGTGAATGCGCCGAGGCCCGGGGCAAGGACGTGGGCGTGATCGCCACCGCGGACGGCTGGAACCTCTACGTCGGCGGCAACGGCGGGGCCACGCCGGCACACGCCCAGCTGCTGGCCAAGGACCTCGACGACGAAACCCTTGTCCGGTACATCGACCGGTACTCCATGTACTACATCCGCACCGCCGACCGCCTGCAGCGCACGGCACGCTGGCAGGAAGAGCTCGACGGCGGCATCCGGCACGTCGAGGACGTGGTGGTGCACGACACCCTGGGCATCGCCGAAGACCTTGAGGCCGCCATGGCCAAGCACGTTGACACCTACGTCGACGAGTGGGCCGACACCCTGAAAGACCCCGAGCGGCTGCGCCGCTTCCGGTCCTTCGTCAACGCCCCGGACCAGAAGGACGATTCCATCACCTTGGTCCCCGACGAACGCGGCCAGATGCGCCCCGCCACTGCGGAAGAGAAGCGCTCCCGGCTGATCGCCACGACCATCCCCGTCAGGTCGGCCGGTCCCGCCGCCGGCGAACCCACCGAAAGCAGGGTCTAAGCATGCAACTCAGCATCGAACTCACCGGCCGGACTGTCCTGGTCGCCGGCTCCGACGCCGCCGCACGGCAGGCCGTCCTGCGCTACCGGGCCGCCGGAGCCGTAGTCGGCCGCCTCACCGGCCCGGATGCCCCGGCGGTCGTGGGTCCCCTGCCCTTCCTGATCGCCGCGGTCGACGACGGGCAGCCCGGCTGGGCAGCACGACTGGACCGGTTCCGCGCGGCCGGGGTGCCGGTCGCCGCCGAGCCCGCCGCCGGCGCAGCCGGCCAGGTCACCCTGGTGGGCGGCGGACCGGGGACCACCGAGCTGCTGACCGTGGCGGCCGTGACGGCGCTGCGGGACGCCGACGTCGTGTTCTACGACCGCCTCGCCCCGTACCAGGAACTGCCATCGCTGACCACGGCGGAGCTGGTGGATGTGGGCAAGCGGCCCGGCCACCACAAGGTCAGCCAGGCGGGCATCGAGGAGCTTATGGTCGATGCGGCCCTGGCCGGAAAGAACGTGGTCCGGCTCAAGGGCGGGGACCCGTACGTCTTTGGCCGCGGCGGCGAGGAAGTGTCCGCCTGCGTGCGGGCGGGCATAGCCGTGCGCGTGGTCTCGGGAGTCACCAGTGCCATCTCGGTTCCCGCGGCGGCCGGCATCCCGGTCACGCACCGGGACGTCAGCCACCTGTTCACCGTGGTCTCCGGCCACGCCCCGCTGACCGAGGACGAACTGCGGCACCTCGCCGGCCTCGGCGGAACGATTGTGGTCCTGATGGGCATCGGCACGCTACACCACCTCGCCGCGGGCCTGCGCCGCGCCGGGATGCGCCCGGACATGCCGATGGCCGTCGTCGAACGCGGCTACCGCCCGGGCCAGCGGACCACCATCGCCGAGCTGGGCAGCATCACGACGGCGGCTGCGGGCTGCAGCAACCCGGCCGTGCTGGTGATCGGCGAGGTGGTGAGGGTGGCCGAGGCCAACCGGGGCTGCGCCGAGGCTGCAGCAGAGCTGGACCTGCTAGCCGCGTCCCTGACGGGGGCGTGAGCGCCGTGAGTGCACTGGAAGCCGCGGCCGCCACCGCCGCTCCGGGCAGGGAAGATGCCGGCGGGGAGGCAGCGGAGAAAACCGAACTGCCGCTGGAGGGCTTCCGGATTGGGGTAACCTCCCACCGCCGCTCCCAGGACCTGATCGAGGCCCTGGAACGGCGCGGCGCCGAGGTACTGCACGCCCCGGCGCTGAAGATCGCCCCGGTACAGGAGGACCAGAGCCTGATCGAGGACACCCGCGCCATCATCGCGGCCCGGCCGGAGCTCTGCATCGCCACCACTGCCTACGGCATGCGCCGCTGGTGCGAGGCGGCAGACACGTTCGGCATCGGCGAGCAACTGCTGGAAACCCTCGGCGCCACCCGGATGTTCGTCCGCGGGCCCAAGGCCCGCGGCGCCGTCCGCGCCGCCGGTCTGGCCGACGTCGGGATCAGCAGCGACGAGACCACCGCGACGCTCGTGAACATGCTGCTCACCGAGGGCGTTCGCGGCAAGACCGTGGCGGTGCAGCTGCACGGTTACACCGATGTCCGCCAGCTGGAACGGCTGCGGATGTCCGGCGCGAACGTCATGACGGTCACGCCTTACCGCTGGGTCAAGCCCGACGGCGCGGACCGGCTGCCGAAGCTGATCGAGGCGGCCTGCGCCGGCAACCTGGACGTGCTGACCTTCACGAGTGCCCCCGCCGTCGACGCCCTGTGGAGCACCGCGCATGAGATGGGCCTCTACAAGCAACTCATCGAGAGCCTGAAAACCACGGTGGCCACCGCCGTCGTCGGGCCCATCACCGCCCAGCCGCTGCTCGACGCCGGCGTGCAGCCGCTCGTTCCGGAGCGGTTCCGGATGGGCGCCCTGATCCGGCTGGTCTGCGAACACCTGGCCCTGAACCACGTGCGGCGGCTGGATACCGCCGCGGGCGCGGTGGAGCTGCGCGGCCGCTCGCTGCGGATCGACGGGGAGGCCGTGGAGCTGGCACCGGCACCTCTCCTGCTGCTGCGCGCACTGCTGGGCGCCGGCGGGGCCGTGCTGTCCCGCGAGGCGCTCTCCGAACTGCTGGAACTGCGCGGATCGGTCCACGCCCTGGACATGACCGTCAGCCGGCTCCGCTCCGCGCTGCCGGACGGGTCCCTGGTGGAGACGGTGGTCAAGCGCGGCTACCGGATCCGATTGTGACCCACGGCATTACCGACTGGTAACAACTGGCGAACGAACCTCGAAAATACCGCAACACCGCGGTAACCTCCGCGAAAAAACGGCCCCCTACGCTGGGGAACATCAAGAACACGGGCCACATCCGGCCCACCAGCGAAAGGGCCAGCACATGTCCGTTACGGAAGCGTCCGCCATCTCCACCGTGTCCGCCACCTCCCAGACCCGGCCGCGGATCGTCGTTGCCGGAGCCGGCCCGGCGGCCCAGGCCCTGGTCCGGCAGCTGACCCGGACCCCGTTCGCCGGCGGCATCACGGTCCTCAGCAACCGCGACGACGCGCCGGAGGAGCTGCTGGAACTCGCCGCCCTGCCCCAGGTCTCGGTCCGCTTCGGGCAGCCAGCCAGCTTCATCGACGCGGTGGAGCGGCGGGTCACCACCGCGGACGGCCTCGAGTTCAGCTACGACCAGCTGGTGATCGCCACCGGTTCAACCCCGGCCCTGGCGCCGCTCGAGGGCGCGGGCCGCTGCCTGAGCTACTCCACGATCGATGACGCCACCCGCCTCGGCGACGCCGTCAAGGACGTCACCCGGGTCCTGGGGCGCCGGCCGCTGGGCATCCTGGTGGGCACCGGCACCGCGGCGGGCCAGGCCGAGGCGGTCCTCAGGGCCCGCGGCGTCCGGCCCGTCCGCACCACGCTGCGCCCGGCCGCCGTCGTCCCCACCCTCGCCGGCTCCGCGCTGCCCGCCGCCGGGATCGTCTTCGAGGACGGCTCCCGCATGAATGGGGACCTCGTGGTCCTCGCCGAAGAGCGCATTGCCCGCGACAGCCTCGCGGCCACCGCCGGCCTGGCCACGGCGCCCCAGGGCGGGATCGTGGTGGGTACGGACTACCGCACCTCGGTGCCCGGAATCTGGGCCATCGGCGACGCGGCGGCGTACGACGGCGTCCGGCTCGGCCTGCTGGTCGCCGCCGGTTCCGCCGCCGGAGTCTGCGCCGCGGCACTGCTGCAGGCGTCCCTCGCGGAGCCCCTCGCCCAGGCGGCATAGGCCGGACCGCCGCCGGCGCAGTTATGGCAAGATGGTGCACTGAGAAGCCACGACACACGCCGTGTCAGCAGGCCGGGCCGGGCATGAACCAGGTCCGCCAGGAAAGGGACCACCATGAGCAACGAAGCCACCACGGCTGCCGGCGCGGCCGGCACCGAGCGCGCGGGCACCGCCGGAAACACTGCCGCGAACACTGCCGGCAACATTGCCGCGTACATCGACCACACCCTGCTCAAGCCGGAGGCCAGCGAGGCCGAGGTCCTCAAGGTCTGCGCCGAGGCGGCCGAATACCAGTTCAAGTCCGTCTGCGTGAACCCCATCTGGGTCAAGGCCGTCAAGACCGCGCTGAGGGGTTCCGGCGTGCTGACCTGCTCCGTGATCGGCTTCCCGCTGGGCGCCACGCCGAGCGACGTCAAGGCCTTCGAGGCACGCGGCGCCGTGCTCGACGGCGCCGACGAGATCGACATGGTGATCAACATCGCCGCGGCACGCGCCAACGACAAGGGCGCCCTGGTCGATGACATCCGCGCCGTGGCCGAGGCCGTGCACGCCGGCGGCGCCATCCTCAAGGTCATCATCGAGACCGCACTGCTCGACGACGCCCAGAAGGTGCTCGCCTGCGAGGCCGCCGTCGAAGCGGGCGCGGACTTCGTGAAGACCTCCACCGGATTCAACGGCGGCGGGGCCACGGTGGAAGACGTCACCCTGATGCGCCGCACCGTGGGTCCGGACCTCGGTGTCAAGGCCTCGGGCGGCGTGCGTTCCCTCGCCGACGCGCAGGCTATGATTGCTGCAGGTGCAACACGTATTGGCGCCAGCTCCGGCATCGCGATCGTCAAGGGCGAACAGGGTTCGTCCGCGTACTGACCGCTGGCCGGCCGCAGCCGCTGCCGCCACAGTTTTTGAGCCCCGCGGGGCCGAGGAGGAACGAATGTCCAGCAACAACACCAAGACCCGTCGGGGCGAGAGCAACCTGGCATCCAGCGTCGTGCTGTTTGTCGTGATGATGGCCCTGTTCTTCGGCGCCCTGTACTCGCTGTCCTTCCTCAGCCTGGGCAACCCCTGGCCGATGGCCGCCTGCCTCATCCTGTTCGCCCTCGCGTTCTGGATCCCGCAGACCATCACCGGCCGCTCGGATTCCGCCGGCGAGAGCTAAATAGTCGCTTAAACAACTGAAGCCCCGGTTCGCCGGGGCTTCAGTCATTTAAGCGGCGTGCGCCGCCGTCGGGCTTTAGCCTCCGACGACGGCGAGCACGCGGTTGACCAGCGCGGTCCCCAGCGCGAGCGCGGCCGGGAAGTGGCCCTTGGCGACGGCGAGGCCGGCGGAGAACATGCCGATCATCGCGTAGGCGCTGACCGGGATCAGCACGAACCATTCGCGCCGCGAGCCGGCCCGGCCCAGCAGCGGGATGGAGAACGCCCCGTTGGCTTTCCAGACGTCCTTGACCAGCGGCAGCCTGCGCAGGACCTTCGGCGGTTTGACCACGAGCGGCCACAGCAGCGGCACTCCCCCGGTGGTGATCATGTCCCCCACGATGTGCACCAGGACGCCGGTGAGCATCGACACCGGCAGCCAGGACCACTGATGCGGCGCGAACCAGGTCACCAGCCCCGCCATCACCAGCGCGAAGACCCAGTTGCTGATCCAGCCGTACTTGGGAAACAGCTTCAACGCCTTCGCGGCGATGTTGATCATGAACATGCACAGCAGCCCGGCGCCCACGGACAGCAAGCCCCAGTCCGTCTGCAGCTGGAGCTGCCCGGCCATAGCCGCGAGCAGCACGAAGAACGCCGCGCCGATGACCGAATGCGTGCCCTGGCGGTGGCCGCCCGAGGCGTTCTCGATTCCCACGGCGATCAGGTTCGAGAGCGGCGGCAGCGCGTGCGCCACCGTGCTTGAGCGGTGGTCCCAGTCGCAGACCAGCGCCGTGCCCGCCGTCGCCATCCCGCCGATCACGATCCCGGTGGGATCCAGCGGATACCAGCCCAGCGCGTACGGGCCGGTCGAGGCAATAGCCACCCACGCCGCGGCCCCGGACGCGGCGTGGTGTCCTCCCATCACGGCTTACCCGACCGAGAGCGGGACGTCTGAGAAGATCGCCTCGATCACACCGTTGGCCCAGGCCAGGATCTCGGCGTCCTGCAGGTCGCGGCCGCCGATCCGGGCCGTCTTGGGCTTGGGGATCAGCACCGCATCCAGGGCCGGCTTCGCCTGCGAGCCCGGGTACATCCGGGCCAGCCGCATCAGCTTGGACTCCGGCAACTGGGCCGGGGAGAACTTGATGAAGTTGCCCTGCAGGGCGACGTCGGTCAGACCGGCCTCGCGCGCACCCACGCGGAAGCGGGCCACGGCCACCAGGTTCTTCGCCGGCAGCGGCAGCTCGCCGTAACGGTCCACGAGCTCGGCCTCGACCTCGTCGATCGCCTCGTTGCTCAGCGCCGCAGCCAGCTTCCGGTAGGCCTCCAGCCGCAGCCGTTCGCCCGGCACGTAGTCGTGCGGCAGGTGCGCATTGACCGGCAGTTCGATCTTCATCTCAGCGGCCTTCTCCTCGGCCTCGCCGCGGTAGTCGGCCACTGCCTCGCCGACCAGCCGGATGTAGAGATCGAAGCCGACGCCCTGGATGTGGCCGGATTGTTCGCCACCGAGCAGGTTGCCCGCGCCACGGATCTCCAGGTCCTTCATGGCCAGCTGCATGCCGGCGCCGAGTTCGTTGTGCGTCGCGACCGCCTTGAGCCGTTCCAGCGCCACCTCGCCCAGCGGTTTTTCCGAGGGGTAGAGGAAGTAGGCGTAGGCCCGTTCCCGCCCGCGGCCCACGCGCCCGCGCAGCTGGTGCAGCTGGGAGAGCCCGTATTTATCCGCCCCGTCCACAATCAGGGTGTTGGCGTTGGAGATGTCCAGGCCGGTCTCGATGATGGTGGTGCAGACGAGCACATCGAAGCGCTTCTCCCAGAAGTCCACGATGATCTGCTCCAGCCGGCCCTCGGACATCTTGCCGTGTGCCACCTCGACACGGGCCTCCGGGACCAGTTCGCGGATCTTCGCCGCCGTGCGTTCGATCGTGGAAACCCGGTTGTGCACGAAGAACACCTGCCCCTCGCGCATCAGTTCGCGCCGGATCGCGGCCGAGGTCTGCTTGTCCGTGTACGGGCCCACGTAGGTGAGCACCGGGTGCCGCTCCTCAGGCGGGGTGGCCAGGGTGGAGGTCTCCCGGATGCCGGTCAGGGACATCTCCAGGGTGCGCGGGATGGGGGTGGCGCTCATGGCCAGGACGTCCACGTTGGTGCGCATCTTCTTGAGCGCTTCCTTGTGCTCGACGCCGAAGCGCTGCTCCTCGTCCACGATCACCAGGCCCAGGTCCTTGAACGCGAAGTCCTTGGACAGCAGCCGGTGCGTGCCGATCACGACGTCCACCGCACCGCTCTTCACGCCCTCGGCCGTCTCCTTGGCCTCCTTGGCGCCCTGGAAGCGGGACAGCGGCTTGACCCGCAGCGGAAAGCCGGAGAAGCGTTCGGTGAAGGTCTCATAGTGCTGCTGCGCCAGCAGCGTGGTGGGCACCAGCACGGCCACCTGTTTGCCGTCCTGCACGGCCTTGAACGCGGCCCGGACGGCGATCTCGGTCTTGCCGTAGCCGACGTCGCCGGAGACCAGGCGGTCCATGGGGATCTCCCGTTCCATGTCCGCCTTGACCTCGTTGATGGTGGTCAGCTGGTCCGGCGTCTCCACATAGGGGAAGGCCTCCTCCAGCTCGCGCTGCCAGGGGGTGTCCGGGCCGAAGGCGTGGCCGCGGGAAGCCATCCGGGCCGAGTACAGCCGGATCAGCTCGCCTGCGATCTCCTTGACGGCCTTGCGCGCCTTGGACTTGGTGCTGGCCCAGTCCGAGCCGCCCATCTTGCTCAGGACCGGGGTGTCGCCGCCGACGTAGCGTGTGACCTGGTCCAGCTGGTCGGTGGGGACGAACAAGCGGTCACCGGGGGCGCCGCGCTTGGAGGGCGCGTATTCGAGCACCAGGTACTCGCGCACGCCGTCGCCCCCGCCGGCGACCTTGCGCTGGATCAGCTCGACGAACCGGCCGATGCCGTGCTGTTCGTGCACGACGAAGTCGCCCGCCAGCAGCTGCAGCGGGTCCACGGCGTTCCGCCGCTTGGACGGCATCCTGCGCATGTCCTTGGTGGAGCCGGCGGAGGTGCGGCCCAGCAGGTCGGCCTCGGTCAGCAGGGCCACCTTCAGCGTGTCCAGGACGAAGCCGCGTCCGACGGCGGCGGTGGTCACCTCGATCAGGCCGGGCTGCGGCTCGGCGTCGAGCGACTCCACCCGGGCGCACGGGATGTCGTTGTCGTGGAAGAGCTCGGCGAGGCGCTGCGCCGGGCCGGGGCCCTCGGTGGCGACGACGATCCGCCACTGCTCCCGCACGTGCGAGCCGATGAAGTCCATCATCTCGGCCACGTCGCCCTGGTAGCCGCGCGGTTCGCGGGCGTGCAGGTTCAGCACGTCGATCTCGGGCAGCAGCTCCTCGTCGCTCGCGAGGGAGGTGATGGACCACCAGGACACCCCGTGGGCCAGTGCCGTGCTGCGGGTTTCGCCGAACGAGCGGAAGCTCGCCGAGTGCAGCGCCGCCGAGGCCGCGGAACTCAGGTCCAGCGGAGCGGTCCCGCCTTCGGAGGCCGTGGACCAGGCCGCCTCGAGGAACTCCTCGTTGGTGGCGGCGAGGTCGTGGGCGCGGGTGCGGACCTTTTCCGGTTCGATCACCACGGAGATGGAGCCCGCCGGGAACTGGTCCAGGAACGGCACCATGGATTCGACCAGCACCGGGGCCAGGGACTCCATGCCTTCGACGGCGATCCCGCCGGCGATCTTCTCCAGCATGTCCGCCGCGGCGGGCAGCTCGGCCTTGAGCGTCGCGGCCCGGGACATGACCGAGGGCGTGATGAGGATTTCGCGGCACGGCGGGGCGTGCAGTTCGGTGGGGTGGTGCACGCCGGGCGCGGTCAGCGAGCGCTGGTCGGCGACGGCGAACCAGCGCATCTGTTCGACCTCGTCGCCAAAGAACTCCACCCGGATCGGGTGGTCTTCGGTGGGCGGGAAGACATCCAGCATGCCGCCGCGGACGGCGAATTCCCCGCGCCGGGTGACCATGTCCACCCGGGCGTACGCGGCGGCCGCCAGGTTCTTGACGACCTCGCCGAACGGAACCTCCTGGCCCACGCTGAGCGTCACCGGAACGAGCTCGCCGAGCCCTGCCACGATCGGCTGGACCACGGCGCGGACGGGTGCGACGACGACCCGCAGCGCGCCGCCGCCGGCGGCTTCAGGGTGCGCGAGGCGGCGGAGCACGGAGAGGCGGCGGCCGACGGTATCGGAGCGCGGCGAGAGCCGCTCGTGCGGCAGGGTCTCCCAGCTGGGGAATTCCGCCACCGAGCCCGTCGGCAGGAAGGCGCCCAGCGCGGCGGCGAGGTCTTCGGCCTCGCGGCCGGTCGCGGTGACGGCCAGCACCACCGGCGCGCCGCCGTCGGGAGCCCCGCCGTCGGACGCGTTACCCGCCGCGAGTCCGTCGGCCATCTCCGCGAGCAGCGCGGCGCGCAGGCCTGCCGGGGCGCTGATCTGGTAATCCTCGCCGCGGGCCGTGAAGGGCCGCGACGCTGCGGCCTGCACCCGGGCGAAAGTCGCGTCCTCGGCGAGGACACGCCGCAGACCGGAAAGAGAAGGGCCGTTGTGGCTCATGGCGGGAACTCCTGAAGTGATCACGGACATGCAGGCAACACGAATACCCGAAATTCGCAAGAATCCCGGGTACTTCCAGCCTACCGCGACCCGGCGGGGGCCCGGCACCCGGGACTAAGCTGGCAGGACGGACGCCGTTGGCTGGACTCCCGTCCGGGCTTGCAGTCCAGCCGGGCCGGCGCTCCGAATGGCTTATATCCGCAATGACGAAGGAGCCACCCATGAACGGCAGCCCACACGCCACCAATCCGAAGACCGTGCTGGTGACCGGCGCCACCGGCTACATCGGCGGCCGGCTGGTCCCCCGGCTGCTCGAGGCCGGCCACCGGGTGAAGGTCCTGGTCCGCACCCCGGCGAAAATCGCCGGCGTCCCGTGGCTGGAGCAGGTCGAGGTGGTCCAGAGCAGCCTCGACGACGGCGCGGCGCTGCAGGAGGCGCTCACCGGCGTCGACGTGCTCTACTACCTGGTCCACTCGATGGCCGGCGGCGCCGGTTTCGAGGCCAAGGAAAAGGCAATGGCGCAGACGGCGGCGAAGGCTGCCGCCGGGGCCGGCGTGGAGCGGATCGTCTACCTCGGCGGACTGCACCCCTCCGGCGCCGAGCTCTCCACCCACATGCGTTCACGTGAGGCGGTGGGCAAGGTCTTCCTCGACGGACCGGTGGACGCGATCGTGTTCCAGGCGGGCGTGGTCATCGGGTCCGGCTCGGCCTCCTTCGAGATGATCCGGCACCTGTCCGAGACCCTGCCGGTGATGCCGGCGCCCAGCTGGGTGCGGAACAAGATCGAGGCCATCGCGGTGCGGGACGTGCTGCACTACCTCGTCGGCGCGGCCTCGCTGGAGGGCAGCATCAACCGCACCTTCGACATCGGCTCACGGCAGGTGCTCAGCTACGCCGGGATGATGCAGCAGTACGCGGCGGAGGCCGGGCTCCCGCACCGGGTGGTGCTGGCCCTCCCCATCCCGGCGCCCAAGCTGGCAGGCATGTGGGTGGCGCTGACCACGCCGATCCCGCTGTCCATGTCGCTGCCGCTCGTGGAGTCGCTGCAGCACGATGCGGTCTCGCGGGAGCATGACATCGACGCCTACATCCCGTTGCCCGAGGGTGGCCTGACCCCCTACCGGCGCGCCGTGGCCCTGGCCCTGGGCAGGGAACGGGACGGGCAGGTGGAGACCACGTGGGCCAACGCCGGCGCCGACGCCGACCCGCTGCCCAGCGACCCGGAGTGGGCCGGCCACCGCGTCTACGTCGATGAGCGCAGCTATTCCAGCTCGGTTGACCCTAAACACGTCTGGACCATCATCGAGGGCATCGGCGGCCGCAACGGCTGGTATTCCATGCCGCTGGCGTGGAGCGTGCGCGGCTGGCTGGACAAGCTCACCGGCGGGGCGGGCCTGGCGCGCGGGCGGCGGCACCCGCACCTGCTGGCTGAAGGCGAGGTGGTGGACTGGTGGCGGGTCGAGCGGATCGACCGCGGCCGGCTGCTCCGGCTGCGCGCGGAAATGCGCGCCCCCGGCCGGGCCTGGCTGGAACTCTCAGTGGAACCCGAGGGCGCCGGCAGCCGCTACCGGCAGCGGGCCATCTTCTTCCCCAAGGGCCTCAGCGGCAAGCTCTACTGGCTCGCAGTATTGCCGTTCCACAGCCTGATTTTTCCCGCCATGTCGCGGAACATAGCGGCGGCGGCGCAACGCCTCGCAGAGACGGAGCGAGAGAGGGGGCGAGAGACGGAGCGAGAGAGGGGGCCGGCGACGGGGCCAGAGGCCGAATCGGAACCGGCGAGGCCCAGCGCGTAGGATGTTGGGAGCCCGAAATGACCAGCTAGACCCCATGGAGGACCCCCAATGGCCCTGAGTGCATCCACCACCCTGCCGCACAGCGTCGAGAGCGTCACGGCAGTTTTCGTCAATGAGGACTTCCTGCGCCACACCAGCGAGCTCGTCGGCGGAACCCTCGAATCGTTCACCCTCGACGGCGACCCGGCCGGTGCCTTCAACACCACCACCGTCCGCACCATCCCGACCAACCGGATGCCGGACCTGGCCCGCAAGTTCGTGGGCGAGAGCCTGAAGGTCACGCAGCTGGAGAGCTGGGGCGCCC
This sequence comes from Arthrobacter sp. 01T414, assembly GCF_056398965.1. Taxonomy (NCBI): domain Bacteria; kingdom Bacillati; phylum Actinomycetota; class Actinomycetes; order Micrococcales; family Micrococcaceae; genus Arthrobacter; species Arthrobacter sp. 01T414. The sequence continues at coordinate 194,493 of NZ_JBFTQK010000003.1, forward strand.
CGGAGGCCGACGGCTCGCGGCAGAGCAACATCTCGCTGAAGGTTGCCGGCGCCCCGCTGGACGTCAACGCCGTGCAGCGGCTCGTCGCCGAGGGCGGCAGCACCCGGATCGAGCTGGAGGGCACCGTCACCTCGTCCGTGCCGCTGCTGGGCGGGAAGATCGCCGACGCGGCCGAGCCGATGGTCGGCAAGGCCCTCAACATCCAGTCGACGCAGGCCCAGGCCTGGCTCGAAAGCCACTAGGCGATGGAGCTGCCCGCCGCCCTCGCCGTCGTCCTGATTGTGGCCGGCGTCTGGTCCCTTGCCGTCTGGCCCCAGTTCCTACGCCGGGTCATGAAAGACCCGAGGGCGCGCGACGCCGCCGGCAAGGCCACCCGGTTCCTGACCGTCCACGTCGTGCTGGTCAGTGTCTCGATGCTGCTCGGCGCGGCGACGGCGGCCATCGGGATCGCGGGCCTGCTCGGCTGAGCCGGGTGCCTGCGCGGGCACCCTGCGGCGCGGGCACCCTGCGGCGAGGCCGCAAACGAACGCGGACAAACGAACGCGGTTACAAACGAACGCGGCCGCCGGTTATCCGGCGGCCGCGTTCGGCGTTTGAGCGATCAGGTGTGAACGCGGTCGGCGTCCCGGCGACCGCGGTTACAGTCCTACCCGGCGGCTTCCTGCGCCGCGACCGCCTGGCCGAGGGCGTCCTCGGCGGCGACCCAGGAGAGCATCGCGCACTTCACCCGGGCGGCATACCGGGACACGCCTTCGAAGGCCGCCGCGTCGCCCAGGATCTCGGGATCGGCCGGGACCTTGCCGCGGGAGCGCAGCACCTCCCGGAAGCTCTCGATCACGCTGTGCAGCTCGTCCGGGTCCAGGCCCTCGGCGAGGTCGGTCAGCACGGAGGCGGAGGCCATCGAGATCGAACAACCCTCGCCGTCCCAGCGCAGCTCACTGACCATTCCGCCGGCCACCGAGACCCTCATTGTGATTTCGTCGCCGCAGACCGGGTTGAGCTGGTGCGACTGGCCGCTGCTGGCGCCCTCGGGCACGCCGGCGCCGGCCAGGCCGCTGCCGTGCCGTGCCTTCGAGTGCTCCAGGATGATCTGTTGGTACAACTGGTCAAGACTCATGCAGTGCCGTCCTCAGGCTTGGAAGTATCCGCGGACCCCGGCGACGGCGTCGAGGAACGCGTCGACGTCGTCCGTGGTGTTGTACAGGTAGGTGCTGGCCCTCGTGCTCGCCGTGAGCCCGAGCCGGCGGTGCAGCGGCTGGGCGCAGTGGTGTCCCACGCGGACGGCGATGCCGCGGCTGTCGAGGAACTGCCCGACGTCGTGCGCGTGCACCCCGGCGACGTCGAACGCGGCCAGCCCGATCCGTTCCTCGCCCGCCGCCGGACCCAGCACACGGATCCCGGGGATGGCCTCCAGCCCCGCCACGAGCCGCTGGCCCAGTTCCGCTTCCCAGGCGTGGATCCGCGCGAGCCCGGTTTCGCTGAGGTAGTTGGCCGCCGTGGCGAGCGCCACTGCCTGCGAGATTTTCTGGGTGCCCGCCTCGAAACGTTGCGGGCTGGGCAGGAACGCGGCGCGCTCCATGGTGACGGTGGTGATCATGGAACCGCCGGTCAGGAACGGCGGCATCGCGTTGAGCAGCTCCGAGCGCCCGTAGAGGCCACCGATCCCGGTGGGGCCGAGCATCTTGTGCCCGGAGAACACGGCGAAGTCCACGTCCAGGGCCTTGACGTCGAGCGGAAGGTGCGGCGCTGACTGGCAGGCATCCAGCACCACGAGGGCGCCGACGCTGCGGGCCAGCGAGACCAGCGTGTCCACCGGGTTGATCGTGCCGAGGACGTTGGAGGCGTGGGTGAAGGCCAGCACCCGGGTACGGCCGCCGATCAGCTTGGCGGCGGCTTCGAGGTCCAGGGCGCCGGCGTCGTCCACCGGGATGTACTTCAGCACGGCTCCGGTACGGGCCGCGAGTTGCTGCCAGGGAATCAGGTTGGCGTGGTGCTCCATCTCGGTGACCACGATCTCGTCGCCGGCGGCGAGCGCGAAGCGGGCGGCCTCAGCCGGGGCGCCGGGCAGTGAGGCGTTCAGGAAGGAGTAGCTGAGCAGATTCAGGCCCTCGGTGGCGTTGGAGGTCCAGATCAGCTCGTCCGGGTCCGCGCCGATGAAGGCCGCCACGGTCTCGCGCGCGTCCTCGAACGAATCGGTGGCTTCCACCGCAAGGTAATGCGCGCCGCGGTGCACCGCAGAGTTCCGCTGCTCGTAGAACTCCTGCTCCGCTTCCAGCACGCTGAGCGGATTCTGCGAGGTGGCACCGGAATCCAGGTAGACGAGAGGGTGCCCGTTGACGGACCGGTGCAGGATCGGGAAGTCGTTGCGGATCCGCGTGACCTCCTCGTTGCCCAGCGCCGTGGCTGAGCTGAGGAGATGGGCTGGGGTGGCAACCATGGGCAGTAACTCCTGGATCGGTTTTCGCTGGGGCGTAGCGGGGACGCCGCAGCGGGCGGCCCTATTACGTCACGCAGATTAGACCTAATTATCCCACGTTCCCGAAGTACCGGGTTTCGGCCCCGTCCCAGGACATCAAATGCCCCGCCGGGGTGCTTGGCGCCCTGGCGGGGCATTGATTCGAACGGTTGCCTCTTTGAACATTTGCCCCGTCTACGGAGGCCGGCGCGGTGTTCGTTGCCGCGCCCCGGCGGTTCCCCCGACTTTCCGTGCTGCAGACCGTAAAAAGGGAGCCGGCGGCGGCTGGGGGGAGAGCCTCGGTCTCAGAAGGCTCTGACGCCGCCGGCTCCGTCTATGGGGTACGGCTGCCAGTTGCGGCACCGTACGGTTCCAATGAAGGAGTTCGGATGTGGGAGGGATCGACGCAAACACCGTTTCCGGTGGCAGCTGCGGTTGCCCGCATTCCAATACCGCCCTTTAGTCATTAATTTTAGGACCTTTTGAGTCATTCCCGGGACTGACTTAAGTCAATCGTGAGGGCCCAATCTGCACACGAGTAGGGTTTACCCGACTTCTACCCCTTTCCGGACAGCTGCACTACTTGGCCATACTCGTCCGGCTTCGGTCCCACGCGCCTGATACGCACGCGGACAGGCGGCGCCGGCGGAAAATGCGTGGATTTGCGCGGTGAATCATCTCAGTACCTGCGGATACGGATTTCAGGGCAGGTCAAGATCTTTTTGGATTTCCACGAGTTCGCCGCGGCGGCTGACACCGAGCTTTCCGAAGATCCGGTACAGGTGCCCTTCGACGGTCCGCTGTGAGACGGTGAGCTTGGCCGCAATTTCTGCGTTCGTGTCTCCGCCAACCACCAGCTTGAGGATCTCGGCTTCCCGGGCGGTGAGTTCGGCGCGGTGTTCACCGTGGACCATGTTCAGCTGGCCCGACATGCCGGCCGCGACCATTCGGCGGTGGACCTTGCGCTGCACGGCGGTGAGCTTCCACTTCTCCGGATCGTTCTCCAGCAGGCGTGCGGCCTGTTGCGCGGATTCGAGGGCCAGCAGCAGATGCCCGGCGCCCGCCGCCTGGTCGCTGAGCGCCGTGAGCCCGGCCGAATCCGCGGCCGTGACGGCGAGCGCGTAGGTCCGTAGCAGGCGCGCCTCCGGTACGTCGACGGCGCCGCTGCTGGCGGCGAGCGCAGCGGCTGCTGTGGTGTCGCCGCCGCGGAGGGCCAGCCGGCGGATATCGGTCTCGACGGCCCGGAGTCCCTGCCGCTGAGCCTCGTCTGCGAGCCGGCCCAGTTCGAGGCGCGCCTCGTCGGCGGCCCGGCCGGAGCCCTGTTCGGCGGCGGTGCAGTAGGCCTCGGCGAGGAGCCGCAGCGTGTCCGGCGACCGGTAGGCGGCGCTGCGGAATGCCTGCGCCTGCTCCGCGGCCTCACCGGCGTGCCCGACGGCGGAGGCGGCGTACGCCGTCAGTGCGCTTGCGAAGGCGGACAGTTCCCAGGGGTCGGCGATCTGGAGTTCCTCGATGCCGAGCAGCAGCTCCGCCAGGCTTTCCGGGACCCGCCCCTGCCGCAGCCGGGAGTAGCCGCGCATCACGTGCAGCATTCCGCCGCTGTACACCAGCCGGGAGGCCATGTTCGAAGAATAGTCGTCCAGGACCGACGCGAGCTCCTCCCACTCCCCGGCCCGGATCAGGCTCAGACAGTACCGCGCCAACACGTCCTCGTAGACCAGGGGAAGCGCGTGGCCCTCCTGGCGCACCTCGCGCCACGCTCCCCGGACCAGGGCCAGTCCTTCCAGCACCCGGCCCTGGGCGGTCCAGACCTCGGCAAGCCGGGCCTCCGCTGGGATCCGGATTTCCGCATTGACGCCGGCGGCGACGATCAGCTCCTGAAGCATCCCCTGGAGCTCGGCGGTTCTGCCGTCCCAGTCCTCGAGCCAGAGCGCGGAGGCGAGTCCCACGCTTGCCTCCTCCTGCGCCGGCTGATCCGGGCCGCCGGGAACCGGTTCCCCGGAGCCTTCCCCGCGCGGCACATCGAGACCTTCCGCTGCGGTTCCGAGCCGGGCAGCGAGGCGGGCAGCCAGGTAGGACTCCCGGCCGTACTTCAGCGGTTGCGCAGCCTCGAGCAGCTCGGCGGCCTCCCCGAGGCGTCCGAGGATGTAGCTCGAGTAGGCCAACTGGATCTTGGCCTCCGAGAGGAATGGGCCCTCCGGAACGGAGCCCGCCGCCCGGATCGCGGTCTCGGCGTCCAGGCCGGCGTTGGCGGCCGCAGCGGCCGCGAGCAGTTCCGGGGCGGGCAGTTCCGCTCCTGAATCCAGCGACCAGCGGAGCTGGTTCAGCGCAGCATCCGGGAGCACGGCGCCCACCCAGGGAAGGGCCAGGAGACTGGATCTCAGGCTGGCGCTCCGGCCCGCGGGGACGCGCCGTCGGATGATTTCGCCGATGAGCGGGCTGGCCGGCCTGACGATGCGGTCCAGGTCCCGAGAGACCGTGATGATCCCGGCCATCTCGAGCGCGTCAACGGCCCGCGGACTGCTGAACCTAAGAATCTGGCCCAGCGATAGCGGCCCGGCCAGGGAAACGATGGCCGCGGCGGTTCTCTCCTCCGCTGACATGGAACGGAGCTGGTGGTCCACCAGGTCCGCCGCCGGAACATCGCCAAGGTCCGGCGGAGCCAACAGAAACCACGTTCCGCGGCGGTTTCCGATCGCGCCGGTATCGCGCGCATGGTCTATCAGCGAGATCAGCATGAACGGATTGCCTCCGGTCACCGCGGAAAACAGTTCGCTTACCCACGGAGACACGTCGGCCCGCAGCACTTGTTCGCAGAGCTGGTGCACCTCGGCACGGCTCAGAGCCGCGAGATCAAACTTTGAGATGAGTCCGTCGCCCCACAGGGCCAGGAACTCCTCCGGGACCAGAAGGCCCGGGCGGCAGGCGGCCAGCACCCGCGCCGCGCCCGTGGCTACCGCCTGCGCGATCAGCTGGACGGTCCCCGGGTCCAGGTGTTGGGCGTCGTCGATCACGAACAGCGCGAGGGCCGGCTCGGATCTCAGGCTGGCAGTAACCGCCCCGAGCACCGCCGCATAGGAATCGAGATCGTGGTCCGCCAGGCCTGCCAGATAGGGCGTCAGCGCCCCGAATCGGACTGCCGCGAGCGCAGGTGTCGCGGCGAGGCGGATCACGGATCCCTGCGGCCTGAGCTCCGCCAGAACGGCCTTGACGACGACGGTCTTCCCCGACCCGGCGCCGCCGACAATCAGGGCCCCGGCCCTTCCCTCGTCACGCAGGCAGTGGACGATATCCCGGACGACACCGGATCGACCGATCAACGTGGCGGAATCAGTCAGGCTTTCCACACGATGCCTTTCGCGCCGTCGTCGGCCGGTCCCGGAGGCCGGTTCTGTCTCTGTGCCGCTCAGCCGATGCGGGCGCTCGCCGCCGGGGCCGAGATAACGTCCTTAAGCTCCGCCCGGCTCGCAACATGGAGTTTCGAGTACACCTGGTACAGGTGGCCTTCCACGGTGCGGACCGAGACGTGCATCTGTTCCGCGATCTTGCGGTTGGAAGTTCCGGCCGCGGCCCGAACAGCCACTTCGCACTCCCGGGCCGTCAGGGTTGAGGTGGTCAGCGAGTGCAGACCGTTCCCCGGGCTTCCGAACCGGTCGTCGAGGGACTGTTCGGTGCGCTGCGAGAGGCGAAGCGCGATCCGGTTACCGGATTCGTTGGCGCAGAACACCGCCCTTCGCGCCACGTCGCGGGCGAAGAGAGCGTTACCGGCTGCGTCCGCATCTTTGGCGACCGCCAGCAGCTGCTCGCTGGCGCTGTCCTTCACTCCCTCCGCCAGGCGCAGGCACAGCTGGGCGAAGTGCCCGGTGACCTGGGCGGCGAGGCCCTCAAGCTTCTGGCATAGCTGGCGGTCTCCGAGCCTGGCCGCCGCGGACAGGAAGAGCAGCCCGGTGGCCGGGGAGCCGGCGTCCGCCTCGCTGGATGCCTCGGCGACGAGGGATCGGATGGCGGCGGCGCGTTGGCCGAGTTCAGCCAGTGCGCCGAGCTCAAAGTAGCGGGTCACCCGGCCCACCAACCAGGAGCCAGGGCGCTGCGGCTGCGCCACTTCGGCGAGCAGCAGGCTGGCTTTCTCCTCGTTGCCGGCGAGCGCCGCCGCGTACGCACAGGCGGCCGTTGCCAGGCCGGACAGCCCGTCCGGATCCTGAGTCCGGAGCTGCCGCATCCCGGCTTCCAGCCACGGAATGGCTGTCTCCAGGCGCCCGGCATGAAGATCGATGACGCCCTGGCCGATTTCGAACATCCCGCCGAGGCGGGCGTGCGGTTCAACCGTGCCGGATGCGGCCGCGATGAAGGCAGACGCCTCCCGGAACTTAGCGGAAAGGAGCAGCAGCAGCAGGAAACGGCCCCTGATGTCGCGCAGGGTACTGTCCGCCAGCGGGACCGTTGCGGCCGCGGCCATGATCTGTTTTCCCAACGCCATGGCGCCAAGGACATTGCCGCTGACTGCCATCGTCTCGCAGAGCAGGCTCGCGGTGAGAATGCCGGTTTCGCTGCCCAGTTCAGGGTCAAGGTCGGCACGGACTGCCAGGATGTCGTCGTAGCGGCCCTCGAAGGCCGCCAGCTTGACCTCGGCCAGGCGCAGCTGCCGCCGGCCGCGCTCCAGCGTGGCCGGATCTTCCGCCGTCTGGTTCTCCGCCGGTTCAGCGGAGAGACGCTCCCGAACCGTTCGCAGCCTGGCCCGGGCATCGGCCGCAGTGGCGGGGCTTCGGCGCTCCAGCTCGGCCCGGAGAAGCTGCAAGGCTATCCACTCGGTCAGCGGGACGTCCTCCCGGGCGTTATCAATTCCGTGGAGGACCCTCCGCGCTGGCTCGTTGTTGTTGAGCGCGAGGTGGGCCCGAACCGTTTCGACGGCCGCCGCGGCGAGCGCCTCGGATCGATCGATTTCGTGGATGTACCTGAGCGCCGAGACGGGATCCGAAGCGTCGTTGGCCCGGTGCGCGGCCGCCACGGCGGTTTCGACGCTGATCGGCTCTCCGCAGTCCAGCGCCCAGCCAAGGTCCGCGGCTCCCCCGTCCTTTTCTTGGTCGGTGTCCGACAGCACGGCGGTCAGCCGACGGCGGAGCTCGGCGCTACGGCCCGGAGGGACGACGCTGGCGACGATCGACGCGGTGACCGCGTTGGCGACACTGACCATCGGCGGGTGGTCGTGGCTGACCTGGATCAGGGCCCGCTCCTGCAGGTTGTCCATATCCTGCGGATTGAAGATTCTCATCAGCGTCTGCAGCGGAACCGCTCCGGCGAGCGCCAGCAGTTCGAAGACGTCGCGCTGGCCGGGGCTGAGCCTGTTCAGCCGGGCCTTGACCACGTCCCGCACTTCGCCGGTCAGGGCGATCGGACGGCCGTCGAGGACCCAGGAACTGTCCTGCCGGACTATAGTGCCGAGCTTGATCTGTTCCCGCGCCAGCGAATGCAGGAAGAGAGCATTGCCGCCGCTTGCAGTCCAGAGCGCCCTAGCGGCGGAATGCGAAAAGTGCCCCCCGTATTCCTGGTCCAGCGTGGCCGAAGTCTCGGCGAAGTCGAAGGGTTCCAGGTCTACCCGGCGCAGCAGGTCATCCTTCCAGAGCCCCATGATGTCCCCGCCTACGTGGTGCAGGTCCACGCTGGCCGCAAGTAGTGTCACGTGCCCGCCGGCACTGAGTTGGGCCACCATCATGCAGGACAGGTCATCCAGGTCGTGCGCGTTATCCACGAACAGGACGACGCCGCGGCCCTCGGCCTTCGCGTGCAGCAAGTGGGTGAGCCCGCGCAGCACCATCAGGGGGTGCTCCAGGTGCGAGGCGTCCAGGTCGTTGAGGAGTACGCTCAACGCGCCGTAGGGCAGCTTCGAAGCGATGGAGCTCCCCCGGACCTGGACCACCAGGTACTCGTCGCCGAGCTGTTCGAGCGCACGCTGGGCAATGAAGGACTTGCCCGCCCCGTGTTCGCCCACGATCACGACGCCGCACCCTGCCCCCGAAGTCAGGGTCTCGACGATCTCCGAAACGGTTTGCTGTCTAGTGAATGGTTTATCCTGCCGCCCCTGGGTTGTCCGGTGTGTTGCTAAGAGCGCGTCCGTTTTACCGCTGCCAGCAGGCACGCCGGCTTCTTGCTGAAACATGGGAGAGACCTTCGCAATCAATGTTTAACCAGTGATATATCCAAGGTATGGACTGTCTCCGGCAAAGACATCCGTAGGTAGTACTCGATTGCGGTGCGGGTATCGCTCCCGCCTCTACCTGCCTGTACTCAGAAATCGCACGACACCTGTAGGCGGCAAACCAAGTAGTCGGCGGCGGTCCGCGAGTGCTGCAGGTGATGAATAGCGAGCGAAGCAGGAATCCCCTACTCCGCAGCCAACTTTCTGAGTTCGTCGCGTCCGCTGATGTTTAGCTTGGCGTAGCTGCGGTACAGGTGGCCTTCAACGGTCCGGACCGAGACCTGCAGCTCCGCGGCGATTTGCTTGTCGCTCAGGCCGCGGACTGCCAGCGCCACGATGTCCCGTTCCCGGCGGGTCAGGAGCCCCAGAGTGTCGTCCGGACCGGATGCTTCCTGCCCGGAGAGGCTCTCGGCACGATCGCGGCAGCGCTGCCGCTGCGACACTGCCATCCGCTCCCGCAGCGTGTCGCCGGCGTCGTGGTAGGCGCTGGCCGCGGCACCGTACGCCAAGGCAGCGAAGCCCCAAAGCTCGGCTTCTTCACAGTTCTTGGCGGCATCGAGCAACTGCGCGGGCTGCTCTGTGCGGAGCGCCTCCGCGTAGCCGCAGACGGCTGAGGCCCGGCGTCCTTCCAGCAACGGCTGGAGCTCCCGGAGCCGCGCGGCGGCGTCCGTATCGCCAAGGGCCAGCCGGAAGAACAGCGCGTCGAACTCCAGCCCTGGGGTGTTCCCGGGGCCGTCGGGGGTGGCCAGTCGTTCCAGTTCCTCCGAAGCGCGCGGGTGGCCGCCCAGCCTGGCCTTGCCGTACACCACGGCCATCTCGGAGAGCGTCCGCAGGTACCGGGAGACAGCGGGCCGGGCGGCTTCGTAGTCCGCCAGCAATCCCGCGGCCTTTTCCGTGGCGCCGATTTCTGCGGCGGCGGCGAAGGCCATCGCCGCCGTCACGGAAAACAGCTGCTGGGGGTCGGCGACGCGCAGGGCCTCAAGCCCCGCACGCAACGTCCGTTTGGCCTCCGCCGCCCTGCCCTGGTAGAGCAAAATGATGCCGGTGGCCGCGTGCACGCCTCCGCCGAAGGAGATCAGGCTCGGTCCGAAAGACGCCACGAACCCGCCCATCAGGTTTTCCGCCGCCTTCCAGTCCCCCGCATGGATAACGGCTGTGACGGCGCGGACCACCAGGAAGTCGGTGAGGAAATACAGCTCGTCATGGTCGGCCCCGGCTGCCTCCAGGGCTGCCGCCGCCGCCGCGTAGGCGCCGTCCGCTTTGCCCTGGACCAGCAGCTGCTCCGATTCGAGCGCCAGCCTGAAGGCCCTGTCCAGCCTGTCGGCCGGGAGCCGGTCACCGCCGCGGCCGGAAACTTCGCCGACGGTGCCCGTGTCCTGGGCGCCCGCGGTCTCAGCCCCGCCGCCATCGCCGGCCATGGCCAGGACCATGCTGCGGATGATCCGCACCCGGTCCCGGGTCGCGGCAAGAATGTCATCGGCATCGCCGGGGTTCTCAGCGGCCAGCCGCTCGCCGGCGCGCAGCAACGCGTCAGTGCGAGCGATGATGTCGGCCGGGGAATGGCCCAGTGCTGACAGGACCGCGGCCCACAGCAGGGACCCGGTAAGCAGGCTCGCCACCGTGCGTCCCTGGGCAAAATCCGCCTCGAGGATTTCCCGGGCAGCCTGATGGTTCGAGGTGTTGTAGTGCGTCCTTGCTATCACGGACCGCGCGGCCATCTGCAGCTCCGGGTCCTTGACCTGGGAGGCGGCCTTGCGGGCCAGTTCGTCCTCGAAGAGCCTGCTGGCCAGCACCGCCGCCCGGAGCAGCTGCCGGTCCTCGACCTCGACGCCGCATTCCAGCGACCAGCTCACGTGGCGGAGCAGCCCCTCGGCCGACGCCGGTTCCCGGTCCATCAGCCGCAGCAGGCTTTGCCGGAGCTGGAGGCTGCGGGCAGGGGAGATCAGGTTGCGGAGAGTGTCGCCATAGACCGAATGCCACAACCGCAGTTCAGGCTCGGGTGCGTCCGAGACCCGGAGCAGTTCCTCTTCGATCAGCGCCGCGACGGTGGACTCGTCCACGATGGCTTCGATCAGGCTCCGGGACACCGGCTCGGCGAGCGCGACGAGGTTCAGGGCCTTGCGCTCTTCGGCTGAGCGCTGGAGGAGCTGGCGGCGGACGACGTCGGTCAGCCGTTCGCCGTGGCTGTTCAGCTGGCGGCTGAGTAGCCACACGCCGTTGCGCTGCAGCAGCGTCCCGTCGCTTCTTGCGTCGTCGACCAGGCAGCTCAGCAGCAGCGGATTGCCGGCGGACGCCTCCCAGAGCACCTCGGCAACGTTGGGCAGGACCTGGGGACCCAGTTGCTGCGCCAGGATTTCGGCCGTTTGATCCCGCGTGAGCGGGCGCAGGTCGTGACGGTCGGCAATGCCCTCGAACCAGAGCTGCAGGAGCGGCTCCGGCAGGCCGGGCCGGGCCGCCGCACTGACGAGCAGTTTTGCCCAGCCGGCGGCGGCGAGCTCCACCAGCACACCCGCCGTCGCCTCATCCAGGTCGTGGGCGTCGTCGACAATCAACAGGAGGGGTTTCTGGGTAGCCCGCCGCTGGCCTTCCAGGTAGCTCCAGAAGATCCGCAGCACAGCCAGCTGGGAGGTGGCCTCTTCGACGGGCAGCTCTACGATGAACGGCGCAAGCACACCGTACGGCACGTGGCTCAGGGCCGGGCTGCCGTGCAGGCGCACCGGAGTCACCTCGCCGTCGAGCCGGGCCGCTACGGTCTCCATCAGCGTTGACTTGCCGATCCCGTGGTCTCCCAGCAGCAGCACCGCCGCCCGCGTTCCCTGCAGGGCTTCCACCGCGGAACTCACGTCCTCGGAGCGGCCGGTGAGGACGCGGCCCTCCCCCTCGACGCTGGCCTCCGCCCGCGTCCTAGATGAGGCCAAGCAGATCACTCCGCGAGGACACCCCGAGTTTCGTGAATACCTGGTACAAGTGCCCCTCCACCGTTCGAACCGAAATACCCATGTCCTGGGCGATGTCCTTGTTGGAAACTCCATTCCCTGCGAGGGCCGCGATTTGCCGCTCGCGATCGGTCAGCAGGGGTCCCTTGGTCCGCGGCAAGATCGGCAGCGCCGGCACCGATTCGGACAGGACCTCCAGCATGTTGTGCGCCGCGGTCGCGTTCCCTGCGAGCCCGGCCGCCTTGGCAAAGTCGAATGCGAGGGCAGCGCACCTGGCCTGGACGGCGTCGAGCTCCAAGGCTGCGGCCTGTCCGGCGGCTTCGAGCATGACGACGGCGTCCTTCTTCCGGCTGCCTATGGCCACCAACCGGGACAGCTCCGCCAGGGGACCCTGCCGGTGCGCCGCGATTTCTTCCATGAACTGGAAGTCTTTAACGCTGCCGTTGACCGTGGCGCCCAGCATGCAAATCCCGGCCAGCGTGTAGCGGCCGCTTCTGAAGTGCCGCTCCGCGGCAGCAACCAGCCGATCCTTCGCCCCCGGATCGCCGAGCCAACGGGAGGCCATATCCATGCAGAATTCAGCCGAGCTGCTGACCACGAATCGTGCCGGCCCGTCGGCCGAGCGGGCGCGATCCAGATAGACGGTGGCCTGCACGGAGTTGCCCATCTGCGCGTAGGCGAAGGCCGTGGCGGCGTAGGCCTGCCGCAGCGCATGCAGGCTGGTCCTGACTTCGAGCTGCGCGATGGCAGCCAGCAGCGGGTCCAGGGCCATGTGGCCCCGGCCCGCGTACACGTAGGCGAGCCCGACGGCGAGGTCGGTGGCCGCGCTGCCCGAATGCAGGCCGTGGCCGGCCCGCCCGCTGGCGTCCTTGAGCATGTCGATGCTTTGCCGCCACTGGCCGGAAAGCAGCAGGACGTTGAACGCCCGCCAGGCAAAGTTCTCACGGATCCGCGGAACGTTGGACCAATCGCTCAGCTTCCCGCCGATCTCGCGCATCAGCTGGCGGGCCTCGAGCTCTTTGCCCGTCACGCACAGTGCTTCCATCAGGATGATCGAGGCGCGGAGCCGGTGCACGGGCACCAGCGTGTCGGCGTCGGCGGTCGTGGCGGCGGCACGGAGCCGGTCCATCATCGGCTCATAGTCGCCGATGAAGGACAGGTAGTTGAACTCGCACAGGTCCAGGCACAGGCCGGCGCGCGCCAGTGCTTCCTCACCGGCAGGCGAGTCGTCCTGGCGGAATTCCTGCAGCCGCAGCCGCGCCTGCCGGATCAGCTCCGGCACCTTTCCGCTGCGGTCCTCCAACCACGCCATGCAGTCGGCCTGGGCCGCGACCAGTTCGGCGAAGGCCTCCGGCTCGAGCCCCCTGATCTGCGCCTCGGAAACGTCATCGAGGGCTGACATGGCCTGCAGCGGAAGCCCCAGCTGCAGGTACGCGGCGGCTTTCTGAAGCTGGCCCGCCGGCCATTCACTGTCGCCGGAGCTGATGCTGCCGGCGCACTTGAGCGCGAACTTCGGATCGAAGAGGCGGACGGCGGCCTGCGCTGCCGCGAGCGCGTGGGCGGGCGCCAGCTCGGCATGGCAGTCGTGCGTCCAGGCGGCGTAGGCCAGCAGGTCCTCAACGGTCAGTTCCGCCAGCTCGTTTTCCTGGTGGCCCGGAACCTTGTCGCGGAGCTCCAGCCGGCGCTCAACGCTCAGCCAGTTCCGCACGATGTCGCCAAGGTAGCGGTCCCCGAGCGTCACCAAGTGCTGGTCGGTGCGGTCGACGACGATCTGTCCCGCGTCCTCCATGTCCGCAATGAGTCCCGGTCCATACATGCGCGCTAGCCGGGACAGGGACATGCACCGTGCGCAGGAAAGCACCTCGATCACTTCCCGCGCCGCAGGCGATTCCCTGGCGTAGCGTGCCCTGACAATATCCTCCAGGGCCGTCTTCCCGTCCAGCACCACCTCGTCCACCAGTGTCCAGACGGAGCCGGCCAGCACCAGGTTGCCCCGTTCGATCTGCTCCGAGACGACTGCCTGCAGCAGCGCGGGGCTGCCGCCGACGAGTTCGTGCATCTGGCTTGCCAGGGCGGTCGACACCCGGTGCCCGAGCGCGGCCTGGAGCACTTCGCGGGTTTCGATCTCGGTCATGCTTTCGAGCCGGACCTCGGCCAGCTGTCCGGAGGTGATCAGCCAGTAGAAGTCGGGCGGCAGGTCGGTGGCGCGCGGCGCGGTGGCGACAAGCCGGGCCGTTCCGGTCTGCAGCAGGTTCAGCAGGACGCCGGTGCTTTGTTCGTCGAGGGACCCCGCGTTGTCCAGCAGGATCACGCACTTCCGGCCCGCGGCGTCGTTGCGGATCAGTGAGGTGATCCCGTGCAGGATCGCGGTGGGCGATCCGAGGGCGCTCTGCGGGAGCCGGGCCAGGGTGAACGCCAGGCAGCCGTAGGGCGTGGCGGAGCCGGATCCGGACGTTCGCAACTGGAGGGTGTAGACATCGGGACCGAAACCGGTGAGGGCACTGCGTCCGACAAGCGATTTACCGACGCCCCGGTCTCCCGTGATCACCACGCCCATGCTGCCGGGCGCGGTGAGGGCGTTCCGCACACGTTCGGCGTCGGCGCCGCGTGCCAGACCCGACCACGCGTGTCTGTTCACCGGCCCCGCAGGCCGTTGAACTTCAGCCGGTGCCAATGCAGTGGAAACATTCCCCCAGCCCAGTGAATCCCTCGACATGTAGTTTCCTTCGTACCGCTCTGCGGACGGCAAACCTGGATCCGTCCGCCTAGAAGGTAGCGTAACTCTATCCCCCGACAAGTAGACAGAGCATAACGGCAAGCCGGGACACTTGGGAAGGAAAACCGGCATGTGAGACGCCGCGGATGGCGTCGGCACAGTGCCGCCGGGGTTGCATCGCGGCGCGGCTGCGGCGCTTACTGGGCTTTTGCCGGGTGGAACTTTTGTTGCGCGGACTGGAGTCCGTCGCGGATGAGCGCCTCGACGGCGTCGGCCGCCGCGTCGATCAGGAACGGAAGCTCCTTCTTCTCCGGCGCGGCGAAGTCCCGCAGCACGAAGTCGGCGGTGTCCATCCGTCCCGGTGGCCGGCCCACCCCCACCCGGACCCGCAGGTAATCCTTCGTGGCCAGCGCCTTGGAGATGTCGCGGAGGCCGTTGTGGCCGCCCTCGCCGCCGCCGATCTTGAGCTTGATGGTATTGAAGGGAATGTCGATTTCGTCGTGGACGGCGATGACGCGGTCCGGGTCGACGTCGTAGAACTTCGCCAGCGCGGACACCGGACCGCCGGAGACGTTCATGTAGCTCATCGGCTTTGCCAGTACCACCCGGGGGCCACCGATGCCCAGCCGTCCTTCCAGGACCTGGGCGCGCGATTTGTGCGACTTGAAGCCGCCGCCGACCCGGTGCGCCAGTTCGTCGAGCACCATTTGGCCGACGTTGTGCCGGTTGTGGGCGTACTCGGAACCCGGATTGCCGAGGCCTACGATCAGCCAGGTGTCAGACATGGATCCATCCTTCGGGGAGGCGTGGGGCGGGGCGGAGGCGGAAACGACGGCGGCCGGGCCCCGTAGGGACCCGGCCACCTGAGAATACGCCGTAATTACTCGGCAGCAGCCTCGGAGGACTCTTCGGCTTCCGCGCCTTCGGCAGCAGCAGCCTCTTCCGTGGTCTCTTCTTCCTCGACAGGGATCTCGACGGCTTCGGAGACGTTGACAACCAGGGCGTCGGCGTCGGCCAGCAGCAGGGTTCCCTTCGGCAGCACCAGGTCGGACGCGAGGACGTGCTCGCCGGCAGCGCGGCCTTCAACGCTGACCTCGATGGCGGTCGGCAGGTGGGTGGCCTCGGCCTCGAGCGAGACGGTGGTCATTTCGAGGTTGTGGACGTTGCCGGGGGCAACCTCACCGGTGACGTGCACGGGGACGTCGACGGTGACCTTCTCGCCCTTGCGGACGGTCAGCAGGTCGAGGTGCTCGATGATCTGCTTGATCGGGTTGCGCTGGATGTCCTTGACCAGGGCCAGGTGCTCTTCGCCGTTAATGTCCAGGGACAGCAGGGCGTTGGCGGTGCGGACGGCCAGGGTGGTGGCCTTGGCCGGCAGGGTGATGTGGATCGGCTCGGCGCCGTGGCCGTAGATGACGGCCGGGATCTGGTTGGCCATGCGGGCGCGGCGGGCAAAGCCCTTGCCGAATTCGGTGCGTACTTCTGCTGCGAGCTTCTGCTCAGACATGGGTGTCTCCTCTAGGACTAGCGGTGTTCAGCAAGGGCGGAGGTCTGTCAGCGACCTTCAACGCCGGGCGGCCGGGCCGCCCTTCCGAAGGGAGATTCAGACCCAGTCGATAACGGAGACCAGCATTCCGGCTGTTCCAGCCGGCGCTCTCCCTCGCCAAGGTATCGGAACGAGTTTAGCAGTGCCGGGCCCCGTCGCGAAAACGGGGCCCGGCAGGGCGGTTGCTAGGCGTTGCCGTCGAACAGGCTGGTGACGGAGCCGTCGTCGAACACTTCGCGGATGGCCCGGGCGATCAGCGGTGCGATGGAGAGCACGGTGAGCTGCGGGAAGTGCTTGTTCGCGGAGATCGGCAGGGTGTTGGTGACCACCACTTCGCGGGCGCCGGACTCGGCCAGGCGCTGCGAGGCAGGATCGGAGAACACGGCGTGCGTCGCCGCGATGATAACGTCCTTGGCGCCGGCGTTCTTGAGCACCTGGACGGCGCCGGAAATGGTTCCGCCGGTGTCGATCATGTCGTCGATCAGGACGCAGGTGCGGCCTTCGATCTGTCCCACCACGGTCTTGGAGACAGCTTGGTTGGGCACCGTGAGGTCGCGGCTCTTGTGCACGAAGGCCAGCGGCGCGCCGCCGAGGCGTTCGGCCCACTGTTCGGCGACGCGGACGCGGCCGGTGTCCGGGGACACGACGGTGATGTTGTCCGAGCCCACCCGGGTACGGATGTAGTCGGCAAGGAGCGGGATCGCCATGAGGTGGTCCACGGGGCCGTCGAAGAAGCCCTGGATCTGCGAGGTGTGGAGGTCCACGCTCATGATGCGGTCGGCGCCGGCGGTCTTGTAGAGATCGGCGACCAGGCGGGCGGAGATCGGCTCGCGGCCGCGGCCCTTCTTGTCCTGGCGGGCGTACGGATAGAACGGCGAGACCACGGTGATGCGCTTGGCGGAGGCCCGCTTGAGCGAATCGATCATGATCAGCTGCTCCATGAGCCAGTTGTTCAGCGGCGCCGGGTGCGCCTGGATGACGAAGGCGTCGGTGCCGCGGACGCTTTCGCCGGCCCGGACGTAGATCTCGCCGTTGGCGAAGTCGTAAGCGTCCAGGGGCAACAGCTCGGTGCCCAGCTCCTTGGCGATCTCGCGCGCCAGCTCCGGGTGTGCGCGCCCGGCGGCGAGCACCAGCTTCTTCTCCCCGTGTGCCGTAATTTCGCTCATGTTTGCTAGCCCTCTTCTGTCGATGCCGAAGTACTGGAAGATGATGAGGTGGCGCCGGCGGCCTCGGCCAGCGTGGCGGAAATGGAGCCCGGGCGGTGCGAAACGACCCAGCCCTCGGAGTTGCGCTGCTTGGCCAGGGACAAGGCGAGGGCGCCGGCGGGCACATCGTTGCGGATCACGGCGCCCGCGCCGCTGTAGGCGCCGTCGCCGACCTGGACCGGAGCCACGAAGACCGTGTTGGAGCCGGTGCGGACGCCGGAGCCGATCACCGTGCGGTGCTTCTTCTCGCCGTCGTAGTTGGCCGTGATGTTGCCGCAACCGATGTTGGTGTCCTCGCCGATCTCCGCGTCGCCGGCGTAGCCGAGGTGGGAGAGCTTCGAGCCGCGGCCGATGGTGACGTTCTTGGTCTCGTAGAAGGCGCCGATCTTGCCGGTCTCGCCCAGGACCGTGCCGGGGCGCAGGTAGGTGAAGGGGCCGACGCTGGACCGGGCGCCGATCGTGGAGCCGGAGCCGTGGGTGCGGATAACCTTGGCGCCCTCCCCCACCTGTACATCGGTAAGCGTGGTGTCCGGGCCGACGACGGCGTCGCGCGCCACGGTGGTGGCGCCGTGCAGCTGGGTGTTGGGCAGCAGGCGGACGTCCTCGTCGAGGGTCACGGTGGCGTCGATCCAGGTGGTGGCCGGGTCGACGACGGTGACGCCGGCACGCATCCAGGCCTCGACGATGCGCCGGTTGTGTTCGGCGCCGAGGGCGGAGAGCTGGACGCGGTCGTTAGCGCCCTCCACCTGCCAGCGGTCCTCGGTCACGACAGCGGCCACGCGGCCTCCGGCGGCACGGGCCAGGGAAAGGACGTCGGTGAGGTACTTCTCGCCTTGGGCGTTGTCCGTGGTGACGTGGACCAGGGCGTCCCGCAGCACGCCGGCGTCGAAGGCGTAGATACCGGAGTTGATCTCGCGGATTTCGCGTTCGGCGTCGCTGGCGTCCTTGTGTTCGCGGATGCCGGTCACGGTGCCGTCAGCGCCGCGGAGGATGCGGCCGTAGCCGGTGGCGTCGTCCAGGACGGCGGTCAGGACTGTGACGGCGTTGCCGTCCGCCTCGTGCACGGCCACCAGCTCGGACAGCAGTTCGCCGGTGAGCAGGGGGACGTCGCCGTAGGTCACGACGACCGTGCCGCTCAGCCGGGCTTCGGGGTGGAGGGCGTCGAGGGCCTCGAGGGCGGCCTCGACGGCGCGGCCGGTCCCGGGAACGTCGTCCTGGTCCACGATCAGGGCGTGCGGATCGATTTCGGCGATGTGGCCGGCGACGAGGTCGCGTTCGTGGCGGACCACGAGGGCCAGTTCACGCGGCCGGATGGCGCGGGCGGCATGGAGGGCGTGGCCAACGAGGGAGCGGCCACCAATCTCATGGAGGATTTTGGGGGTACGGGATTTCATCCGGGTACCGGCACCTGCAGCTAGGACAATGACGGCGGCGGGGCCGGTGTTCTCGGGGCTCACGTACGGGCTCTCCTTGCTCAGTGGCCTGACTCAGTGCCGCTGCTCGGTCGATCTCGGTTGACCCGGGGCGACAGCCAGGTGGTCTACCTTGTTGCCGGCTCCGCGCGGCCGTGCCGGACCGCATTCCGGTCGCGGCGTGCTCTTCATCCTACTGGACTACCGCCGGCCCCCGCCCGCCCGGACTGCTTGCTCCGGCCGCGGGAGCCCGCGAGAGTTCCGCCCATAGGACTCGAACCTATACTCCACGGCTCCAAAGGCCGGGGTGCTGCCATTACACCAGAGCGGACCATGCCACGGCAGCGAGCCGGTGGCACAAGAGACAATTCTGCCACGAAGGATGTTGCTCGTGCGACCCGGCCCCCGGGGACGGGCAGCGGGGTAAGGCATGATGGTGCTGTGAGCAACAGCGCAGGGGTGTCCGGAGGGGCGGACCACCGCACCGGCAGGCCGGTGCGGTCTCCCGGCTACACCCCGAGGCCGCGAATGACCGGGCCGCAGCGCCGCACCCAGCTGATCGGCATCGGCCGAGGCCTATTCGCCCTCCGCGGCCTGGACGGCACCACCCTCGAAGAGATTGCCGCCGCTGCCGGCGTTTCCAAACCGGTGATTTACGAGCACTTCGGCTCCAAGGAAGGCCTGTACACCCAGGTCGTGGCGTACGAATTCCGGATCCTGCTCAATTCCATCAACGAGGCGCTCTCCGAGGACGCCAAGCCGCGCGTCCTGGTTGAGCGGGCGGCCCTGGCGCTGCTGGGCTACATCGAGGACCGGACGGACGGCTTCCGCATCCTGATGCGGGACGCCCCGCCGTCGCAGCCCGAGGGCGCGTTCTCCACCCTGCTCTCCCAAGTGACGGCGCGCGTGGAGTACATCCTGGCCGACGAGTTCGCCCGCCGCGGCTTCAGCGCCGCCGACGGCGCCATGTACGCCCAGATGCTGGTCGGCATGGTCGCGATGACAGGCCAGTGGTGGCAGGACAGCCGCACCCCGGACAAGCGCGAAGTCGCCGCGCACCTCGTGAACCTGGCCTGGAACGGCCTCACCGGACTGCGCAAGGAACCTGAGCTCCGCAGCGAGGACTAAGTCTGCCCGTGCGCGCTTGCCACAGCCCCAAGGTGCCCGTCCTAGCCGGAGGCGGTCCTTCCGAAAGGAGCGCATCGCGGCGCATCGGGGTCCGGAGGTCGCCCAGCGACCGGAGGGCTCCGATGCGCTGTGTCTAAGCGACGTGGAAGGGCCGACTCCGGCACCCAACCCAGCCACCGCGAAGGCCTACTCGCCGAGGACCTCGAGGGCTTCAAGCCATTCGAGTTCGAGGGCCTCGCGTTCTCCGGCGAGTTCCTGGAGCTTGGCGTTCAGGGCGGCCAGCTCGTCGAACTTGGAGGCGTCACCTGCTCCGGCGGTCATCTGGGCGTGGATCTTGTCTTCCTGCTGCTTGAGCTTGCCCAGCTGGCGGTCGATCCGGTTCTTCGCCTTGCGGGCGTCCCGCTTTTCGGCCTCGGACGGCCCGGCTGCTGCAGGGGCCGAGCTGCCGCCGGCGGCCGTGACGGGGTTGCCGCCGCCGGTGATGGTGGAGCCGGCCAGGGCCGCCTCGCGCAACTCCAGGTACTGGTCCACGCCACGCGGGAGGGCGCGGATCTTGCCGTCGCCCAGGAGCGCCATCTGGTGGTCCGTGACGCGTTCCAGCAGGTAGCGGTCGTGGCTGACCACTACCAGCGTGCCCGGCCAGCCGTCCAGCACGTCTTCGACGGCGGCAAGGGTGTCGGTGTCGAGGTCGTTGGTGGGCTCGTCGAGCATCAGCACGTTGGGCTCCCCCACCAGGAGGCGCAGCAGCTGGAGGCGGCGGCGCTCCCCGCCGGAGAGGTCCTTGACCGGGGTCCACTGCTTCTCATTGGTGAAGCCGAGCTGCTCCACGAGCTGGCCGGCGGTGAATTCCTTGCCGCCGACATTGAAGGAGCGCTTCTCGCGCTCGATCACCTCAATGACCCGCAGGTCCTTGACGTCGTCGAGCTCCTTGACCTCCTGGCTCAGGACTGCGGTCACGACCGTCTTGCCGCGCTTGACCTTCCCGGACGTCGGCTCGATCTCGCCGTTGAGGAGCTTCAGCAGGGTGGTCTTGCCGGCGCCGTTGACGCCCACCAGGCCCAGCCGCTCGCCGGGGGCAAGCCGGAGCGTGATGTTGTCGAAGAGCTTCTGGCCGGCGTCCCCGCCAAGGAAGTCGAGCGAGACGTTCTCGAGGTCCAGGACATCCTTGCCGAGCCGGGCGGTGGCCATCTTGCTCAAAGCCGTCGAGTCACGCGGTTCCGGGACGTCGGCGATCAGGGCGTTGGCCGCCTCGATCCGGAATTTGGGCTTGGCGGTGCGGGCCGGAGCGCCGCGCCGCAGCCAGGCGAGTTCCTTCTTGACCAGCTGCTGCCGCTTGCTTTCGACGACGGCGGCCGTCCGGTCGCGTTCGGCGCGGGCCAGCACGTAGGCGGCGTAGCCGCCCTCGAACGGGTCCATGATGCCGTCGTGGATTTCCCAGGTCTTGTTGCAGACCTCGTCGAGGAACCAGCGGTCGTGGGTGACGACGAGGAAGGCGCCCTGGTTGGCCCGCCAGCGCGTTTTCAGGTGCCGGGCCAGCCACGCGACGCCTTCGACGTCGAGGTGGTTGGTGGGCTCGTCGAGCATGATGACGTCGTGGTCCTCGATCAGGAGCTTGGCCAGCGCGACGCGGCGCTTCTGGCCGCCGGAAAGGGCGTGGACGTTGGCGTGCCAGTCGACGTCGGACACCAGGCCGCCCATAATTTCGCGGATCCGGGGATTGCGGGCCCATTCGTAGTCGGCCTGGTCGCCGACAATCGCAGCGCCGACCGTGAGGTCGCCGTCGAGCACGTCGCTCTGGTCGAGGTAGCCGATGTTGACGTCGCCGCGCTTGGTCACCCGGCCGGAGTCCGGGGTGGAGCGCATGGCCAGCAGCCGCATCAGGGTTGATTTGCCGTCGCCGTTGCGGCCCACCATGCCGATCCGGTCACCCTCTTCAAGGCCGAGGGTGATGCCGTCAAGGACGGTGCGGGTTGCATACGAGACCGTGAGGTTCTCGCCGCCGAGCAGGTGTGCCACTGGGAACTGCTTTCCTAGATGAAATGGTCAAACTGGAGACGCGGCCGAGCTCACGTGTCACTGGCGCATCCACGACGTATATACAGTCGAAGTTACTAAAGGAGCGTATCGGAAATGATCCGTGCGCCGTGCACCGGGCCGTGCACAGCCTGGGCATCGAGGCCGTGGTGGCGCAGCTCCCCCGCGAGCCCCTCGGCCGCGGCAGGGCTGTGGGCCAGCAACGCCACGGTGGGCCCCGATCCGGACACAATCCCGGCGATCGCTCCGCAGGCTTCCCCCTGTCCGAGCACATCGCGCAGTCCGGGCGCCAGCTCAATGGAGGCGCGCTGCAGATCGTTGACCAGGACCCGGCTGAGGGCGTCCGCGTCCCCGCTGCGGAGGGCGGTCAGGACGCGCGGATCCACCGCGACCGGCTCCTCGATCTCGACGCCCTCGGCCGCGCGCAGGCGGTCCAGGGTGCGGAAAACCTCCGGGGTGGACAGCCCGAAGTCCGCGGTGACCAGGACCCAGTCCGTTTGCGCCTTGACCAGTGCCGGCGAAAGGTCGTCGCCCACTCCGAGGCCGACGGCGGTGCCTCCCAGCAGCGAGAACGGCACGTCGGCGCCGAGTTCGGCGGCGAGGTGGGCGAGTTCGTCGCGCGAAAGTCCGCTGTTCCACAGCGCGTCGCAGGCCAGCAGTGTCGCGGCGGCGTCGGCCGAGCCGCCGCCCATGCCGCCGGCAACCGGAACGCGCTTGGTGATTTCGAGGTGGACCCCGGTGGAGTGCTCCGAGACGTCGGCCATGATGGCGGCTGCCTTGTACGCCAGGTTGCGTTCATCGAGCGGGATGTCGACGCCGTCGAGGTCCAGGGTACTGGCGGGGCTGATGCTGACCGTGATGCCGCCGCCTTCCGTGCTGGTGGCGGCGACCTCTTCATAGAGCGAGACCGCGAGGTAGACGCTGGCCACCGAGTGGTAGCCGTCTGCGCGCAGCGGTCCGACATCGAGTGAGACGTTCACTTTGCCGGGTGCCTTGACCCGGACGGTCCTTGCGGAAAAGCGCCCTCTCACTGCGTTCATGGCTCCACGCTATGGCATGGCAGGCTAAGGCTCCAAGCAGGACCGTCGGCCGCAGCGCTCAGGAGCCGGGCTGCGCGTGGGCTTCGGCGATGCGGGCGAATGCGGCGACATCGAGCACTTCACCCCGGGCAGTGGGGTCGACGCCGGCGGCCCGGAGGCAGCGTTCGGCCTCGGCGGCGCTTCCGGCCCAGCCGGCCAGCGCGGCCCGGAGGGTCTTGCGCCGCTGGGCAAAGGCCGCGTCGATGACGGCGAAGACCTCTTCCCGGGTGGCGCTGGTGGCCGGCGGTTCCCGGCGGGTGAAGGCGACGAGACCGGAATGGATCTTGGGTGCCGGCCAGAAGACGTTCATCCCGATCACCCCGGCCTTGCGCATTCCGCTGTACCAGGCTGCCTTGACCGAGGGGACGCCGTAGGTCTTGGAGCCCGGCCCGGCGGCCAGCCGGTCCGCGACCTCGTCCTGGACCATGACCAGCCCGTGCCGCAGGGTCGGGAAGTGCTGCAGCAGGTGCAGGACCACGGGGACGGCCACGTTGTACGGAAGATTGGCGACGAGCGCGGTGGGCTGCACCCGCAGTTCGGTCACCTTCATCGCGTCCGCGAGGACCAGGTGGAAGTTCGCGACGGCGTCGGGGCGCCAGCGGGCCACGGTGTCGGGGAGCTTGGCGGCGAGGACGGGATCGATCTCGACGGCGACGACCGCACTGGCGGCGTCCAGCAGGCCCAGCGTCAGGGAACCGAGGCCCGGTCCGACTTCCAGGACGGTTTCGTCCGCGCCGATGTCCGCCACCGCGACAATGCGACGGATGGTGTTCCCGTCGATGACGAAGTTCTGGCCCAGGGTCTTGGTGGGACGGACGCCGATCTCCTCGGCCAGCCTGCGGATGTCGGAGGCGCCCAGGAGCTGCGCCGGGGCACCTGCGGGCAGGGTCCCGGACGGCGTCCCGGCAGGTTCGACAGGGGCGGAGGGGGTCGGTTCAGTCACCTAGGTATCCTATCCCGCGGCGGCAACGGCGAAGGCCGGTCCCGGGGATCCGGGACCGGCCTTCTAAGGTGCGCCGCTTTGGTGGTCAGCCGATGCGGTAACCGTGGTTGCCTGGCCGGTCGTGCAGGCCGGAACAGTGTGTTAGCTGGACGCTGCCCAGCCGCAGCCCCAGGGAGACAGGCCGCGCTCCGCGTAGACGCGGTTGGCAATGGCGATCTGCTGGGCCTTGCTGGCCTGGCTGGCGTTGGGTGCATAGGCGCCGCCGCCGGAGCCCAGCCAGGTCTGGATGTCGAACTGGAGGCCGCCGTAGTAACCGTTGCCGGAGTTGATGGACCAGTTGCCGCCGGACTCGCACTGCGCGATCTTGTCCCACATGGCCTCGTTCATCATGGCCGGGGCTGCGGCGCCGGTGTTGGCGGCTGCCGGGGCAGCTTCCACCTTGGGCTTTTCCTTGGTGCCGATGCTGACCTTTTCGGTGACCGGCTCGCGGGTGACCTTCTGCGCTACCAGCGTCCGGGAGGCCACACGGCCATCCACGAGGACCAGCTTGAAGCTCTTGCTGATGCTGCCGGCAGCACCGGCCTGGGTGACCTTTTGTTCGCCCTTCGGCAGCGCCGCGTCCTCGGCGGTCAGCGTCTCGAAGGGTACCGCCTCGGTGGTGGCCTCGGTCTTGGACGTGTCGACGCGGGAGACCTTGACGACCATGTTGTTGACCACGGGCGCGTTGCCGGGCTGCGAGGTGCGGTCGCTGGCGCCGAGCTTGATGCGGGCGTCGGCCAGGACGCCTGCGACAGTCGCCGCGGTCGTCGTGGTCTTGGTGGCCTTGCCGTCGGCCACGAGGGTCACGGCCTTCGGCGTCGAGATGCTCACGAAGGAGCCGGACACGGCCAGCTGCGAGTCCTTCGGCACCGAGACCTCAGAGGCGGAGGCCACGCCGAGCTCGGTCACGAGGCCTTCGACGGTGGGGGCGGTGGTGGTGATGGTCCGCTCAGCACCGTCCACGCTGACCTTTACGGCCTTAGCGAGGTTCACGTTGATGACGGAACCGTCCTGCACATGGGATTCGGCAGAGGGGGACACCTTGTCGGCCGCCTGCAACTCGACCTTGGCGCCGCGGACCACCTGGCCGACGGTGCCGCCGAAGGTCTGCACGGAGCTGACTCTTCCGTCGACGTTGAGGGTGACCGTCTTGTTGTTGCCAACGAAGGCGACCAGGCCGAGCACGAGTGCCACGAGCACCACGAGTTGTGCGCCGACCTTGACGAAGCTGACCTTGCCGTCCGATGTGAAGAACTTGACCACGATTGCCCATATCTTTTGGACCATCCGGGCACGGGGAAAAGCGCACACGTTTCCCCGGCGCAAACACCCCCAAAGGGCAGCTCCGGAACAGCTCCGGATATTTGCGGAAAACGCGGGCACCGCCACACTTCCAAACGAGAGCGCACACGTGGATCTTGTGCCACTATGCGCGCCCTGAGGTAGTGAAATTATCCGAAGGCCTTCCCCGACCCCGGCTAATAGTTGTCCACTGTAACCGTAGCGTTATAAACCAGCCAAGATTTTGTGCATACCCGGTATGTTGCGAGGGGTGTTGCCAGAGTGACGACGGATGCCCGTTTTAGTCCCAGGATCCGTATGCACGCAGGGTATTCTCGGCCAGCCCGGCGCAGAGCTCGGAGAGGTCGCGGCCTGTCAATTCCGCCATCGCGCGGACCGTGTAGGGAACCATATAACTCGCGTTGGGCCTCCCCCGGTGCGGGTGCGGAGTCAGGAACGGGGCGTCGGTCTCGACGAGGATCCGCCCGGGCTCGGCGACGGCCAGCGCGGCACGCAGATTGGCCGCGTTCTTGAAGGTCACGGTGCCGGCGAAGGACATGTACCAGCCCTCGGCGTTGCAGGTCCGGGCAAGCTCCTCACCGCCGGAGAAACAATGGAAGACCACCCGCTCCGGAGCCCCTTCCTCCCGGAGCACCTGCACGACGTCATCGTGGGCGTCACGGTCGTGGATCTGCAGTGTCAGGCCCAGCCGTTTGGCGATGTCGATGTGGCGGCGGAAGGAGTACCGCTGCCTGGCCAGTCCCTCCCCTTCGGTGCGGAAGAAGTCCAGCCCGGTCTCGCCGATGGCCCGGATCCGTGGGTGGGCCGCCAACGCCTCGATCTCGGCCAGCGCCTCCTCCAGTTCGCCGCGGGCGGCGTACGCCGGGGCGTCGTTGGGGTGCAGCGCGACGGCGCCCAGCAACCGGGCGTCTTCATCCACTGCACGGACGGTAAAACGCGACGACTCAAGGTCGCAGCCCACCTGCACGGCGCCCTGGACGCCGACAGCATCTGCGGCGTCGAGCGCGTCCTTGATGCTGACTGCCGGGCTCCCGTTGGCATAATCAGCGTCCGGGAAATCCAGGTGGGTGTGGTTGTCCATCACCGGGACGGGCAGCGGTTCCGGCGCCGGCGGGTACGGCTTCCGTCCGGACGGGACTGAACCGGTCGAAGCACCGTCTGTCCCGTCGCTGGCGGGCGCGCGGAAGGGGGCGGGGATCAGCGGGTTGCACATCCTTCCAGCCTAGCCGGGGGCCGGGCCGAGAATTACCCGGAACTCTCTGCCTGATTTGTCAGTTGTGTTAGTACGCTGATACCAAGACAGGCGTGCGGGACGGGCGGGATCCGGCTTTCCCGCCGCTCCGCCCGGACCCGCACCAGGGCTGAAAGGCTGCCGATGGACTACCACCGAAGCACCTCCGTTGACGAAGCGCTGCCGGAGCCGCAGCCGGAACCGCAGGAGCTCCCGGCACGTGCCGGTGTGAGCGGAACCGGTGTGATGCCGGCGCCGATGGAGGCGGCGGATTTCCATGCCGCCAGCGAGCGCATCCTGCGGGCCATCAACACGGTGATCGACGGCAAGGCAGAGGCCGCGAAACTGGCCCTGACGGTGCTCCTCGCCCAGGGCCACTTGCTACTCGAGGACGTTCCGGGCGTGGGCAAGACGCTGCTGGCCAAGACGCTGGCAAGGACCATCGACTGCTCCGTCAGCCGGATCCAATTCACCCCGGACCTGCTGCCTTCCGACGTCACCGGCGTATCCATCTACAACCAGGCCTCCCGGATGTTTGAGTTCCGTCCGGGCGCGGTGTTCGCCAACATCGTGATCGGCGACGAAATCAACCGGGCCTCCGCCAAGACGCAGTCCGCGCTGCTGGAATGCATGGAGGAACACCAGGTCACGGTTGACGGGAATTCCTACAAGCTGGACGAACCTTTCATGGTGGTGGCGACGCAGAACCCGATCGAGATGGAAGGCACCTATCCGCTCCCGGAGGCGCAGCGGGACCGCTTCATGGCCCGAATTTCGATGGGGTACCCGGACCGGGATTCCGAGATGGAGATGCTGGAGACCCACCAGGCGTCGTCCCCGCTGACCAGGGTGACAGCCGTGGTCACCGCGGACGAGGTGGCGTCCATGATCGCCACCGTCCAGCAGGTCTATGTATCCCGCCCGATCAAGGAATACACCGTGGCGCTCGGCCGCGCCACGAGGGAAAGCGCCATGCTCCGGCTTGGTGCGAGCCCCCGGTCCATGCTGCAGCTGCTGCGTGCGGCAAAAGCCACCGCCGCCCTCGAGGGCCGGGACTTTGTGCTGCCCGACGACGTCGTGAGCGTGGCGGAATCGGTGCTGGCCCACCGGATCATCCTGGACCGCAAGGCTGCCAGCACCGGCGAGACGCCGCAGAGCGTAATCCGGTCCATCCTCGCGCGGGTGCCGGTCGGCCAGGACACGGCGCCGGCCGCGGCCGGACGGGACCGCTCCGCCGCGCAGCCGTCGACGCTCCCCGCCGGCCGCTAGGGGGCTGACGCGGCTGTGGCGTTGCTGGACCGGTTCCCGAGGCACATCTTCAGCTCGCGCGGCTGGGGCCTGTTGGCCGCGGGCGTCCTGTCACTGCTGGCCGCCCAGATCCTGGGCCGCCGCGACCTGCTGGCCCTGGCGCTCCTGTTGCTGGTCCTGCCGCTGCTGTCCCTGGCCGGCACCCGTGTGTTGAAGCCGCGGTTCCGGGTCTACCGCGAGTTCAATCCGTCCCCGGTGGAGACCTCCGCCACGACCACTGTCCGGCTGGCCGTTGCCCGCACCGGTCCGGGCAGCGGGCTGGCCCTGATGGAGGAGCAGCTGCCGCCCCGGTTCGGGCACTCCCCCGTGTTCCGCTTCCCGGCCCGGACCTCCGCCGGAGGGACCAGCCGCTACGAATACCAGCTTCGGAGCGCGAAACGCGGCCAGTTCCTGATCGGGCCGGTCACTGCCGAAT
Source organism: Arthrobacter sp. 01T414 (assembly GCF_056398965.1). Taxonomy (NCBI): domain Bacteria; kingdom Bacillati; phylum Actinomycetota; class Actinomycetes; order Micrococcales; family Micrococcaceae; genus Arthrobacter; species Arthrobacter sp. 01T414. The sequence goes on from NZ_JBFTQK010000003.1 coordinate 222,432, forward strand.
TCAGCGACCCCTTCGGGCTCTCGGTGCACCGGCACGCGATCGACGCCGGTGACGTCCTCACGGTGACCCCGGCCGCCGTCGAACTCCCCCCGACCGGGCTTGCGGGCGCACGCGGCCACGACGGCGTCACCGCGACCCGGATCCGCGCCAACCCCAGTGACGACGACGTCATGACCCGCGAGTACCGGCACGGCGATCCGATGCGGCGCGTGCACTGGGCTGCGACCGCCCGGCACGGCTCCCTCATGGTGCGGCAGGAAGAATCTGTCACAACACCGGAAGCCACCATCATCCTGGACCAGCGTTTTCACGCCTATGCCCAGGGCACCGGCTACGTATCCGGCGGCGCGGCAGCGGACGGGCACGAACTTGTCACCAGCGACGCATTCGAATGGGCCGTCACGGCCGCGATGTCCATCAGCACCCACCTCGGCGAGCGCAACTATGCGCTGCGCTGCCTCGACCCGGCCGGGGACCCGGCCTTCCTGAATTCGCCCTCGGCGCCGGAGCCCGGGACCGACGAGTACTCCGGCGCCGGCGGGCTGCAGTCCATCGCGGAAAGCCTCGCCGCCATCGCGCTCAGCGGCCCGCGCCACGGCGCAGCCGACACCGGCCCGCAGCCTTTCGATGACCGGCTGATGAACAAGCTCTCCGCCCACCGCCTGCGGGGGCCCATCCTCGCGATCCTGGGCCGGCTCTCACCGGCCGAGGCACGCGCCCTGGCACCCGCGGCGGGATTCGGGGCGAATGCCTTTGCCTTCCTGGTCACCGACCGTGCGGCCGACGCCGGCGAGGTCCTCGAGATCCTGCGCCGTGGCGGCTGGCGCGCCGTCGCCGTCTCCACAGCCACGCCGCTGCCCGCCGCCTGGTCCGCTTTCGACCAAGACGGGAGCGCCGGGCTGCCGGCTGCCGCCGAAGCGCGGCCCCTCGCGGGAGGCCGGCGATGACCCTGGCACCGCAGCGCAGTATGGCCCCCGGACCGTCCGCGCCCCACGCCGGCGGACCCGGCGCGCCGGCACCCCGCGGCGCCGCCGGACCGAAGGGTGCCGGTGTCGAACCCTGGGCCATGGGACTCGCCGTCGCGGTGGCGGTCGGCGGCGCGGCACTGGGGCTTAACGGCGTCCTCCGCGGCTGGGCCTGGTACCCGGCCGTCATCACGACGGTCCTCACCGTCGCATTGGCGATGGCTGGACTCCGGGCCCTGCGGCTGCGCGGCGTCCTGGTCGGAGCGGGAGGCTTCGCGGCGCTGGCGCTGGTCCTCACCTTCACCTTCTTCCGCCAGCACAGCATCGCCGGCTTCATCCCCTCCGCCGACACCCTGTCCCAGCTGTCGCGGTACCTGCGGCGGGCCAGCGAGACCGTGCTGGCGGAAAGTTCCCCGGTGGCACCGAACGCCGGGATCGTCCTGCTGGTCTGCGGAGTGCTCGGCCTGCTGGTGATCCTGGTCGATGCCCTCGCCGTCCCGCTCGCGCTGCCCGCGACCAGCGGGCTGGGCATCCTGGCCATCCTGGTGGTCCCTGCCATGGTGAAACCGCAGAGTGTCGGCTGGCTCGGCTTCACCGGCGCCGCAGCGGGCTATCTCATGATCCTGGCCGCCAGCCACTGGTTCCATCCAAACTCCCGAACCCGGGCAGACACGGCCCGCAATCCCGGCCAGCTCAAGCGCGCCTCGCTGACCGGAGCCGTGGCACTGGTTTTGACGCTGCTCTTCCAGTTGGCCATCCCGGGCTTCGACCAGGGCCTCTTCCCGCAGGGATCCCGGCTCAATCCCTGGGGACCGGCCAGCGGGCTCAATCCCATGATCAGCCTCGGCAACAGCCTGCGCAGCCCCAGCGGCGACGGACGGATCACGTACGCCACGAACGCCGCCCAGGCGCCCTACCTGCGCTCCGTCACGGTGGACAACTTCGACGGCGATGCGTGGTCCCCCGACGACCGAGACGCCAGCCGGCAAACGGGAACCGCGAAGATGGACGCGGGCGCCTCCCCCGGCGTGGAGGAGCAACTCCGGGTGGTCACGGCCGTCAACGCCGGCCAGTTCACCAGCCCGTACCTGCCCGCTCCCTACGCCCCCGAGACGGTGCGGGGCCTCACTGGCCGGTGGAGCTGGGATCCGGCCACGCTGACCATCAAGGGCGTGGACACCAACTCCCGCAACCAGCAGTACGTCGTCGAGTCGGTGGCGCCAAAGCTCACCCGCGCCGTCCTGGCTGAGTCCCCGGGCAGGACCCAGGCCGTGCCGGACACCTTCACCCGGATCCCCGCCAACGTCCCGCAGATCGTCCGGCAAACCGCGGACACCGTCACCGCGGGGAGCCGCAGCAACTACGCCAAGGCCATGGCGATCCAGCAGTACCTGCGTTCGGCGGAGTTCAGCTATTCGCTCCAGTCCCCCGTCCAGGGCGGCTACGACGGCAACGGGTTGTCTGTCCTGGCGGATTTCCTGGCCCAGAAAAGCGGCTACTGCATCCATTTCTCCTCGGCCATGGCCGTGATGGCACGGCTGGAKGGGATCCCCAGCCGGATCGCCGTCGGCTACGCTCCGGGCCGCGCAACGGGCTCCACGGTGACGATCCCGGGCCTGGGGGCACTTCCCGAGTATGAGGTGGACGCCCGGGACGCCCACGCCTGGCCCGAACTGTTTTTCCAAGGCATCGGCTGGGTGGCGTTCGAGCCGACGCCCTCGCGCGGCGTGGTGCCGAGCTATGCCACCGAGCCTGCCGCACGCAGCGGCGCCAGCACCAACGAGAACAACGATGGACTGATCCCCGAGGGCGACCCCAAGCCGACTGCGGCCCCCGCCCCGGCCCCGCTGCCGTTGCCCGCGGCCCCGGGCGGGACCGGGTCCGGCAGCAACCTGGGCCCGGCGCTGGCCGGCGCCGGCGGGCTGGTGCTGGTGCTCCTGCTGCTGGCATCCCCGGCGTTGGCGCGCGGCGGCATCCGGCGGCGGCGGCTCAAGGAAGCCGGCACCGGCCTGCCCGGGGCAGCGGCGCCGGCCTGGGCCGAGCTGCAGGATCTCGCCACCGACTTCGGCGTCCCGCCGCGCGGCAGCGAAACCCCACGGCATTTTTCCGCCCGGTTCCGCGGTTCCTCGGCCCTGGGCGGGCCGGACGGCGTGGACGCCCCGGCGCACGCCGCCGTGGCCTCCCTAAGCGGCGACTTCGAGCGGCAGCGGTACGGCCGCCCCGGCCCGGGTTCCCTCTCCGGGAGTGAGCTGCCCGAAACCACGCTGCAGGACTCCCCCGTGGAGCGGATCGAACTGGTGCGGGAGGCACTGCGGGCCCACGCATCGTGGTGGACCCGCATGCGCGCAACCTGGCTGCCGCCGTCGCTCACGGCCCGCTGGCGGCGCCTGGCCTGGATCCCGCTGGCGTCCGTTTCAAAGCCTGCGGGTGCAACTGGAAACGGCGCCGCGGAATCCTGGTCCAGGATCCGCGACGCCGTGCGCCGTCTGCGTCGGAGCTAGCCGGCGTAGGGGTCCGCGATGCCGATGTACTGCGTGTAGAGGTACTCTTCGATGCCTTCGAGGCCACCCTCGCGGCCCAGGCCGGACTGCTTCACGCCGCCGAACGGGGCCGCCGCGTTGGACACCACGCCGGCGTTGAGGCCCAGCATGCCGGTCTCGAGGCGTTCGCCCATCCGGATGCCCCGGTTGAGGTCCTTGGTGAAGACGTACGCCACCAGGCCGTACTCGGTGTTGTTCGCGAGCCGGACGGCTTCGTCCTCGGTGTCGAAGGTGATGATCGGGGCGACGGGGCCGAAGATTTCCTCGGCCAGGATCCGGGTGCCCTCGGTGACGCCCTTGAGGATCGTGGGCTGGTAGAAGTAGCCGGGACCCTCGACGGCGGCGCCGCCCAGCACTGTCACGGCGCCGGAGTTCACCGCGTCGGTGACGAGCTCGTGGACCTTGTCGCGGCTCTTCGCGTCGATCAGCGGCCCGACCTTGGACTCGGCCTCGGTGCCACGCGCGGTGGTCATGTCCTTCATCTTCGCGGCGAACTTCTCCGCGAACTCGTCGGCCACGGACTCGTGCACGATGAAACGGTTCGCCGCGGTGCAGGCCTCGCCCATGTTCCGCAGCTTCGCCAGCATCGCCCCGGCCACTGCGGCGTCGACGTCGGCGTCCTCGAACACCACGAACGGGGCGTTGCCGCCGAGCTCCATCGAGGTCCGCAGCACCGTCTCGGAGGCATCCGCCAGCAGACGGCGGCCGACCTCGGTGGAACCGGTGAAGGAGAGCTTACGCAGCCGGGAGTCCTTGATCAGCGGGCCGGTGGTGGCGCCGGCGGTGGAGGTCGGGATGACGTTCAGCACGCCGGCGGGCAGGCCGGCTTCGAGCATGACGGCAGCAAAGAGCTGGGAGGTCAGCGGCGTCAGGTTCGCGGACTTCAACACCATGGTGCAGCCCGCGGCAACGGCCGGGGCGATCTTGCGCGTGGCCATCGCCAGCGGGAAGTTCCAGGGCGTGATCAGCAGGCAGGGGCCCACCGGCTTCTTCGTCACCAGGAGCCGGGACTTGCCGTCCGGTGAGACCGAGTAGCGGCCGAACGCGCGGACGGCTTCCTCGGAGAACCAGCGCAGGAACTCGGCGCCGTAAGTAACTTCACCGCGGGCTTCGGCCAGCGGCTTGCCCATCTCCAGGGTCATCAGCAGCGCGAAGTCCTCGGCCCGTTCGGTGACCATGTCGAAGGCGCGGCGCAGGATTTCGCCACGCTCCCGCGGCGGGACCTTTGCCCAGGACTCCTGCGCGGCGGCGGCAGCGTCCAGGGCCGCGGCGCCGTCCTCGGGGCCGGCGTCGGCGAGGCTCAGCAGCACCTTGCCGGTGGCGGGATCCTCGACGTCGAAGGTCTTGCCGGACGTGGCCGGACGCCACTGCCCGTCAATCAGCAGGCCTGTCGGCACGGACGCCAGCAGTGCGGCCTCGCGCTCCGCGGTAACGGTGGGCTGGGCAGTTACAGTCACAATGACTCCCTCGTCAGCAATGGGTTCGGAAAATTTGATCGGCCCCGCAAGGGCTTGCGCCGCGTGGCCGGACTACTGCCACGGTACTGCCGGGATCTCCGGGGTGTCTACGCATGTGCGCACTAGACCATCCCGGATCTGCTGTGCAGCTGCACAAGAGCTGCACGCTCCGGAAAGCTGGCTCCGGAGCGCCCCGTCAGCGTGCGGCGAGGACAGCGGAATACAGTTCGCGCTTGCTGATCCTGGCGTCCTCGGCGACCGCCGCCACGGCTTCCTTCAGCCGGATGCCCTGTGCGATCAGCGCGTTCACGGCTGCGACGTGGTCCTCCGGTTTGCCCGGCTCCCGTTCGGGTGCTCCGCCCACGACGACGGCGATCTCGCCCCGGACTTCGTTGGTCTCGGCCCACTGCAGCAGTTCGCGCAGGTTGCCTCGGATGACCTCTTCGTAGGTCTTGGTGAGTTCCCGGCACACGGCCGCTCGGCGGTCGGCGCCAAAGCGTTCGTGCAGGGCCCGCAGCATCGGTTCCAGCCGGTGCGGCGCCTCGAAGAAGACCATGGTGCGGCGTTCGGCGTCGAGGTCCGCGAGCCTGGACGCCCGCTCCCCCGCTTTCCGCGGCAGGAAGCCCTCGAAGCAGAAACGGTCCGTCGGCAGCCCGGACAGGGCCAGGGCGGTCAGCACGGCGGAAGGGCCGGGAACGGCGGTGACGGTGAGGCCGGCCGCGACGGCGCCCTCGACCAGGCGGAAGCCGGGATCCGAGACGGAGGGCATGCCGGCGTCGGTCACCATGACCAGCGTCTTCCCGGAACGCACCTGGTCCAGGAGTTCACCGGTCTTGGCCGCCTCGTTGTGCTCGTGGTAGCTGATCACCCGGCCCGCTACGGTGATGCCGAGGCTTTGCACCAGCCGGTGCAGGCGCCGGGTGTCCTCGGCGGCGACGATGTCCGCAGTTTCAAGCAGTTCGATCAGCCGGGCGGAGGCGTCGCCGACGTTGCCGATCGGGGTGGCGGCAAGCACGATCCGGCCCGGTCCTGCGGCCGTCTCGGCCCTCCCGGCCGGCGTCGCCGCTTCTGCGTCCGCGACAAAAACTGCGTCGGGGACGGTAGCGGCCGGGGAATTGCCTGGGGACGTGCTCTGTTCGGGATCCACCCCACCAGCGTACTGCCGGCGGGCGCGCGGGACCGACGATCACGGCCGCGAACGGTAGCATGGGCAACGTGACGCAGACCCCCATGCGGCCTGCCGAGGCCGGTTCAGCCGCATCCGTGCCCGCCGACAGCAGCCCGGACAGCACCCGCCGCCTCTCCCGGAGGCCGCACCTGTCCGGTACCGGACGCAACCTGGAGGGGCACCGCTGGATCAGCCGTCCCGGCGAGGCCTTCGACGTCGAGGACCTCACGGAACGGCTGATCGGCAGCATCCGCAGCTGGCGCGACTATCCGCCGTCCCTGCGCCTGTGGTTCTGGCTCATCCCGGTCCTCACCGCCGTGCTCGGCGGTATCCTGCGCTTCGTCCGGCTGGACACCCCGCACAACCTGGTGTTCGACGAGACCTACTACGTCAAGGACGGCTACTCCCTCCTGGTCAGCGGTTACGAGCGCGCGTGGCCGGACAAGGCCAATGACTCCTTCATCGCCGGCAACCCCGGGGTGCTGCTGGACAGCCCCGAGTACGTGGTCCATCCGCCGGTGGGCAAGTGGATGATCGCCGCCGGGATGTGGCTCTTCGGACCGGACAACCCGTTCGGCTGGCGCTTCGCGGCGGCCCTGACCGGCACCCTCTCGATCTTCCTGCTCGCCCTGATCGCGCAGAAGCTCTTCCGCTCGCTCACCCTGGGCGCCGTGGCCGGGGTGCTGCTGGCGGTGGACGGCCACCACCTGGTGATGTCGCGCACCTCGCTGCTGGACATCTTCCTGATGTTCTGGATCCTTGCTGCCTTCGGCGCGCTCCTGATGGACCGCGACGACGGCCGCCGGCGGCTCGCGGCCCGGCTCGCCGGCCAGGCCGCGGCCTCCGCGGATGGCCGTCCCTCCCGGCTGCAGCTTGCCGCCGGACCGTGGCTGGGGATCCGCTGGTGGCGGCTGGCCGCCGGTGCCTGCCTTGGCCTGGCGGTCGGCACCAAATGGTCCGGCCTGTTCTTCATGGCCGGCTTCGGGCTGATGACGGTCCTGTGGGACCTCAGCGCGCGCCGGATCGCCGGCGTGCACGGCTGGATCACCGGCGGCATCCTGAAGGACGGGATCGGCGCGTTCCTGAGCATTGTGCCGGTGGCGGCGCTGGTCTACACGGCCACCTGGACCGGCTGGTTCCGCTCCAGCAACGCGTACTTCCGGCACTGGGCCGAGACCAACCCCTCGGAGCAGTGGGGCTGGCTGCCCGATTCGCTCCGCTCGCTTGCCCACTACCACCTCGAGGCCTACAAGTTCCATCAGGGCCTCAGTGCGGAACATCCCTACGAGGCCAGCGCCTGGAGCTGGCTGGTGATGGGCCGGCCGACGTCGTTCTTCTATGAGTCATCCAAGCAGGGAACCGCCGGCTGCGAGCTGCCCAGCTGCACCTCGGCCATCCTCTCGGTCGGCAACCCGCTGATCTGGTGGAGCGCGGCGGTCTGCCTCGGCATCCTGCTGTTCTGGTGGGCGGGCCGGCGCGACTGGCGCGCCGGGGCCATCCTGGCCGCCGTGGGTGCCGGCTACCTGCCGTGGTTCATGTACCCGGAACGCACCATGTTCTTCTTCTACGCGGTGTCCTTCGAACCGTTCCTGGTGCTGGCCCTCGTCTACTGCCTGGGGCTGGTCCTGGGCCGACGCACCGACCCGCTCTGGCGGCGGCGCTCCGGCTTCTACCTCGTCGCGTTGTTCGTCATTGCGGCCGTACTGCTCTCGGCGTTCTTCTACCCGGTATGGACCGCGGAACTGATTACCTACCAGGACTGGCGGTTGCGAATGTGGATGCCGTCCTGGATCTAGGGCAGGATTACTAGCGGAGCCCGCGTCCGCCGGGCCGCTGTCGGGAACGGGAGACATGGGTTGTGAGAGAAGCTAGCACCGGACTGCTCGTCGAGCTGGATCCGGAAAGCAATGTGACGGACCTGCTGCTGGAGCAGCACGCCAAGGACCCGGTACATGCGCTTTACTCCCGGAAGGACCCATCCGGCTGGACGGACATTCCGGCCCAGCAGTTCTTGGAACAGGTCAGGGCCCTTGCCAAGGGGCTGATCGCCGGCGGGCTTGCCCCGGGCGAGACGGTCGCCGTCATGTCCGCCACCCGCTACGAATGGACCGTGGTGGATTTCGCCATCTGGTTCGCCGGCGGGGTGACCGTCCCCATTTACGAGACGTCTTCCCCCAGCCAGGTCGAGTGGATCCTGCACGACTCCGGCGCGCGCCTGGTCTTCGTCGAAGACCAGGTGAAGGCCACGCTGGTCCGGGGCGTCCTGGACGGCTCCGGGCTGCTCGCGGGCCGGGTGCTTGGCGTCGTCCGGATGGACTACGACGGCGCCGCCCCCAACCTGGCCAGCCTCGCGGCTGCCGGCAGCGGCGTCAGCGACGCCGAGCTGGAGCGGCAGCGCCGCACGGCCGGGCTCGACGACGTCGCCTCCTTGGTCTACACCTCCGGCACCACGGGCCGGCCCAAGGGCTGCGAGATCACGCACGGCAATTTCGCCCTCGTCGCGAAGAACATTGTCCTGTTCCTGCAGGAAATCCTGCTGCAGGACCGGACCCGGACGCTGATGTTCCTGCCGCTGGCCCACGTCCTGGCCCGCGCCGTTCAGGTCGTCTGCCTCAGCGCCGGCACCACGCTGGGCCACACCTCCAGCGCCAAGGAACTGCTCGAGGACCTGGGCACGTTCAAGCCCACGTTCCTGCTGGTGGTGCCCCGGATCTTCGAAAAGGTCTACGCAGGCGCCGCCCAGAAGGCGGCCCAGGCCGGCAAGGAACGCCTCTTCGGCGCGGCCGCCGCCGTCGCGATCGGGTATTCGCAGGCCCTTGACGCCGCCGCCCGCGGCGAGGGACCCGGCCCCGGCTGGGGGCTGCGCGCCAAGCACCGCCTCTTCGACCGTTTGCTCTATCCCAAGCTCCGCCAGGCGTTCGGCGGCAGCCTTGGCTACAGCGTCTCCGGGGCGAGCCCGCTGAGCGCCCACGACGCGCACTTCTTCCGGGGCGCCGGCGTGCCGGTGCTCGAAGGCTACGGGCTGACGGAGACGACGGCGCCGTGCACGGCCAATATCCCGTCGCGCACCAAGGTGGGTACCGTCGGCATTCCGATCCCGGGCACCACGATCCGGATCGCCGACGACGGCGAGATCCTCGTCAAGGGCATCGGCGTCTTCAAGGGCTACCACGCCAACGAGGCGGCCAACGCCGAGGCGTTCGTGGACGGCTTCTTCCGCACCGGCGACCTGGGCTCCCTGGACGCGGACGGCTTCCTGACCATCACCGGCCGGAAGAAGGACCTGCTGGTCACCGCCGGCGGAAAAAACGTGGCGCCCGGGCCGCTGGAGGAAAAAATCCGCGAGCACCAGCTCGTGGCCCAGGCGGTGGTGGTCGGGGACGGGCGGCCGTTCGTCTCAGCCCTGGTGAACCTAGACCCGGAAGGCCTGGAAAACTGGTGCGCCGCGCAGCGCATTCCCGTCATGGGTACCGCCGAGGCAGCGGCGAACGACCAGGTCCGCGCCGCCATCCAGGCCGCCGTCGACGACGCCAACACGCTGGTCTCCAAGGCGGAGTCGATCCGCACCTTCGTGGTGCTGGACACCGATTTCACGGTGGAATCCGGACACCTCACGCCGTCGCTTAAGCTCAAGCGTTCCGCCGTCGTGCGCGACTTTTCGGCGCACATCAACCGGATCTACGGCTAGGACCCGATGCGCCCGTCGCGGCGCACACAAAAGCGGCCGGCACTTTCGTGCCGGCCGCTTTGTTATTCGGGTTTTTTATTCGGGGTTTCCCAGGCTTAGGAAGCGCCCTCGCGGCGGGAGGCCGCCTCCTCGCGGCTGGCCGCCTCGGACACGGTGGCCCCATCCTCGCCGGCCGGGGTTCCGGCCGGGATCCCGGCGTCGCCGTTCCGGCTGCGCTTGAAGCGGCGGCCCTTGAGTTCGGCCGGATCCGCGGCGTTGTCCCCGGCTTCCTCGGCGGCGGAGGCAGTACGGGTCCGGGGCGGGAGCCCGCGGCGCTTGCGGGTCGGCCAGGTGAGGATCAGGGTGACGAGGGCGGCGAGCAGGACAAGCACGCCGATCACGATCCCGGCGTCGACCCAGAACTGGGCCGGGAACAGCCGGATCAGGGTGTCCTCCAGGGAGAACGTCCAGCTGCCGTTGGCGAAGAAGATGCGGTGGAAATCGGTGAAGAACTGCTCCCACCCCAGGAACGCGAGGACGCCCAGCCCGATGATGATCACCAGCGTCGCGATCGAGCCGGCGAACAGTCCGCGGCGCACTCCCCCGGTGCTGCGCCGGCGCAGGTACAGGATGGCCACCAGGCTGAGCAGCACCAGCAGGGCGCCGGCGCCGAAGGCGGAAAGGATGACGAGCTTGACGTCGGCCATGTGGCTGACCTCGCCGTCCTTGAAGAGCGGTTCTCCGGAGCGGTTGACGAGCTGGCCGAGGTAGCGGGGGCCGGACCAGTTGCTCAGGTAGTCGACGGCGTAGGAGCCGTAGGTCATCCGGTCGTCGGTGTTGAAGCCGTAGCCGTCTCCCGGGAACCCCGGTCGGTTGTACTCCACCCAGAGGAACAGCGGGCTGGTCACCGCGCGGACGGCCAGCACCAACAGGATGACCGGGTAGCAGACCGCAAGCAGCACCTGCATCACCCGGGGGGCGACAGGCTTGGCGTTGGCGGCCTGTTCTCGCTCGGCGTTGCGGCGGTCCACTTCTTCGCGCGGCGGCCGGACCTGCAGCGCAGATGTGGGCAGCGGCTCGTTGAAAGCTCCGTCCCCGGTGGCGGCAGGCGTGGCTGCGGCCGGCGTGGCTTCGGCTGCGCCGGCGGACGTTGCGCCGGCCGCTGTGTCCTCGGCGGCCCTCCGCTCGGCGCGTCGGCCCTGGCGTTCGCCCCCGGCGCTGGCCCGGGCCGGTTCCCCCGGGACCGGCGAAGCGGCGGTCCGCTCCGCCTCGGGTGCCGCGGTAGTCCGCTCAGCGGCCGGCGCAGCGGCGGTCCGCTCAGCGGCCGGTGCCGCGGTGGTCCGCTCAGTCTGCGGCGCAGCGGCGGTCCGCTCGGTCTCGGGAGTTCCGGAGGCGGCGTCGGCCCGCTTGCCCGTGCCGGCCGGCTTCATCCACTCGAAGGCAGGCTCGCCGGCGTCGTCGGCCGGATCCAGGTGCGGATCCTGCCGATTCGGAGGGGTGGGACTTTTTTCGGTCACTGCAGCTTCGCTTCCGTAGGGTTCCGCGCCGCCGGGCCTCGGTCCGGCAACGCCACATATCTGACACCGAGCCTACCGTCCGGGCCTCAGCCCCGACGAGGTGCCACCCCGTGGCCGGGCCGATTCAGGCGGAAATTTCGGCGTAGCCGGCGTCCCGGCTGCCGAGGTCACCGGTGGCGCCGGAGCGGTGTGCCCGCCCGCCCACCACCAGCACGTACGCCCAGTACGACGCCAGGACGGCGGCGCCGATCGCGATCTTGGCCCACACCGGCAGCTCGCTGGGCGTCACAAACCCTTCAACCACGCCCGAAACCAGCAGCACCAGGACCAGCCCGAGAGCCACCGTGATGAGCGAGCGGCCTTCCGCGGCGAGCGCCTGCGAACGACGGCGCGGCCCGGGAGCCACTACTGCCCAGAAGATACGCAGCCCGGCCGCGCCGGCCACAAAGACGGCCGTCAGTTCCATCAGGCCGTGCGGCAGGATGTAGCTGAAGAACACGTCCAGCTTCCCGGCGCCGGCGAAGACCCCCGCGGCGACGCCGACGCTCTGGGCGTTGCCGATCAGGATCATCGGGACCCAGAACCCGGTGATCCCCAGCGCCACGGCCTGGGCGGCGATCCACGCGTTATTGGTCCACACCAGGCCGGCGAAGGACGCGGCAGGATTCTCTGAGTAGTAGTTGATGAAGTCCTGCTCCACGTAGCGGCGGACCTCGGCATCCGAGCCCAAGGCCCGCAAGGCGTCCGGGGAGTTGCCGATCCAGAGGGCGTAGGCGGCGGCGACGAGGCAGAACGCGAGCCCGCACCAGACCGTCAGCCAGCGGATCCGGTACAGCGCGGCGGGCAGCGCCACGACGAAGAACTGCGCGAGGTCCTCCATAAAGTTCGATCGCGCACCGGTGAACCTGGTGCGGGCCTGGGCGAGGCTAGCTGACAGTGCCTCGGAGAGACCGCTCTCGGGCGCGACAGAGCGCAGCAGCGAGAGGTCGGCCGATGCGCCCTGGTAGAGCCGCAGCAGCTCGTCGGAGTCGGCCCCGCTAAGCCTGCGTTGGTGCGCCAGCGCGTGCAGCCGCGCCCATTTGTCCCCGTTCACCAGGGAGAACGCCTCGATGTCCACGGCACCACCCTAACGCCCGCGGACCCCCAGTTGTGCCCGCGCGCCCGTTCCCGCCCAGAACCGCGCCGGACGGTGGTTAGACTGTGCCTGATTGGCAGAGAAGCGGGGGTCCGGTTTGAGTTCCATCATCACAGGCGAGGGCGTGGTCCTTGAGCTGCGGCCGGCGTCGTTTGCGGCCCGGGCGCTGGGCCTGCTGCTGGACGTACTGGCACACGCCGCCGTGCTCTGGGGCCTGATGGTGGTGGTCGGTGCTGCCGCGCCCGAGCTGGACCCCGCCGCCATGGGAGCCCTGGTCACCGTCGCGGTCGTCTTCTGTTTCGTGGTGCTGCCCGTCACGGTGGAAACCCTCAGCCGCGGCCTGTCCCTGGGAAAACTGGCCACCGGGCTGCGGATTGTGCGCGACGACGGCGGTGCGATCCGTTTCCGGCATGCCCTGATCCGGGGGCTGGTAGGTTTCGTCGAGATTTACGCGACGGTGGGCGGTCTGGCGATCGCCGTCGCGCTCTTCAACGGCAAGTCCAAGCGGCTCGGCGACCTGGTGGCCGGAACCTACGCGCTGCGGCGCCGGGTCCGGGCCGAAGCCCCGATCCTGCACAGCGTGCCGTACCCGCTGCAGCCCTGGGTTTCACTCGCGGACATCGGCCGGATCCCGGACGCCGCGGCCCGCCGCGCCTCGCTCTTCATCCGCCAGGCCCACCGCATGGCCCCCGGTTCCAGGGTGGCGATGGCGCAGTCGCTGGCCACCGAGCTGGCGGCGCACGTCGCTCCCCCGCCGCCAGCCGGAACCGGACCGGAGGAATACCTGGCCGCGGTGCTGGGCGAGCGGAGCCGCCGTGAACTGGACCGGCTGCGGCTCAGCCGGGAACGCAGCGCTCGCCTCGGCGCCCGGCTGAGCAGGTTGCCGCACCAGCGGGCCCGCTGACCGCGGGGCCGTTGCCGGCCGCAGCGGCTCAGCGTTTGCCGCAGCGGCTCAGCGTTTGGCGTACTGGGCCCAGGGGATGTTCCAGTCGCCAAAGCCTTCCAGCGGCTCCACCGGCGCCGCGCCGGTGTTCAGCGTCTGCACCACGTCGCCGGTCTTCATGTTGGTGAAGAACCACTCGGCGTCCGCCGGGAGCAGCCCGACGCAGCCGTGCGAGACGTTGAACCGGCCCACCGCACCCCACGCGGATTCCAGCGCCTGGTGGACGTAGACGCCCGACGTCGTCAGCCGGTTGGCGTACTCCACCGTCAGCGGCGGATAGTAGCCCTTGTCGCCGGGCTTGAGGCCGATGCTGCCGGCGTTGAACTTGGAGCGGCGCTCCTGCTCCATGATCACGGCGTAGCCGGACGGGGAAAGCCAGTCCTCCCCGCCAAGGGTGACCGGGGCGGTCCTGACCAGCCGTCCGTCGAAGTAGACCTTCATGGTCTTCGTGATGTCGTCCACGACGGCGAGTCGCTGCGGGCCCACCTTGTAGGACACCGGGACATCGGAATTGCCGACCATGCCGTTGCCGAAATCGACGCCGAACAATTTCAGGTCCACACTGATCCGGCTGTTGGCGGCCCAGAAGTTCTGCGGCCGGATCCGGACGCGCCGGTCGGAGTACCAGCGCCAGGCGACGGCCTGGCGGGAGGAGACGGTGACCTTTACGGCCTTCTCCATGGCTGCCTTGTTGATGACCGGCTCGCTGAACACGATCTCAATAGGCTGGCCGGCACCGATGGTACTGCCGTTGAGTGGGTAGACCGCGGCGTCGGCTTCGTTGGCCGTGGCGACGGTCGAGAAGCTCTGGACTTTCTTGGTCTCCCGGCCGGCGAGGTCCACGATCGTGAAGCTGTACCGGTAACGGGTGTCGAACTCCAAGGGATCCGCAGCGGTCCAGGTGGCACCGTCCGCGCTCGTGGTGCCGGGGACAGGCGCGCCGCCTGATTCGGGCTGCAGCACCACGTCCTTGACCACCCCGTTGACGGCCTTGACCGAGGGCAGCGCGGCCGGGTTGACGTCCCGGGCGCCGTCGGTCGGCGTCACCCCCAGTTCGACCGCCTTCACGACCGGTGCCACCAGGCCGGAGACGTTGCGCATCGGAGACGCCGATTCCGAGGGCAGATCGCTGTCCGCCCAGACCGGGCCTGTGGCGACGCCGATTCCGCCGGCACCGATGGCCAGGCAGATTCCGGCCACGGCCAGCATCTTGCCGGTATTTCTACCCCGCGTGCGCGGCCTTACCGTCTTGTCCATCCTGCATCCCCCAACTGCATATCCCCCGCTGCAAGTTCCCGGCACAAGTTCCCCGGGGCCCGGGCTTAGTTCGCGTATTTGGCCCAGGGGATGTTCCAGTCCCCGAAGCCGTCGTCGTACGCAGCGTAATCCCCGTCGGTGTTGACCACCTGAACCACGTCACCGGTGGTCATGTTGTCGAAGACCCACTTGGCGCCCGCCGGGCCGAGGCCGACGCAGCCATGTGAGAGGTTCACCTTGCCGATGTAGGGCATCGCCGAGGCCGTGGCCTGGTGGATGAACTCGCCGCTGGGGGTCAGGCGTGTGGCGTAATTGACGTCGAGCTGGCCGTAGTAAGCCGGATCGCCTGGTTTGAGCCCGATGGTGGAGGCGTCCATGTGCTCCACCCGGTACTTTTCCATCAGCACAAGGTAGCCGCGCGCCGACGGGAATCGGGTGTCACCCATGGTGGCGGGCCACTTCCCGACTTGCCGGCCGTTGATCGAGGCCGTGAACGTGTGGGCCTTGGCGTCGGCCACGGCGACCTTCTTGTCCCCGATGTGGACCGTCACCTTTTTATTGAAGTTGCCGATCTGGCCCCGGCCCAGGTTCACACCGAAAAGCTTGATGTCCATGGTGATGGTGCTGTTGGCCGCCCAAAAATTCTGCGGCCGGTACCGGACCATGGAGTTGGAGTACCAGTGGAAGTCCCCGACCTGCCCCGAGGTGGAGCTGATCTTGATGGCTTTTTCGACGGCGGCGCGGTTCAGCACCGGCTCGCTGAAGGTGAGCTGGAGCGGCTGCGCGACCCCGACCTTCATGCCGTCCAGCGGATAAATGGCCGCGTCGGCTTCGTTGGCGGTGGTGACCGTGGTGAAGCTGCGCGTGTTGTCGGTGGTGCGTCCCGCGCCGTCAACCACGGAGTAGCTGTAGGTGTACTGGGTATTGAATTCGAGCGGTCCCGCGGCGGACCAGCTGGTGCCGTCGGCGCTGAGCGTTCCGTCCACGGCTTGGCCCGATTCGCTGGTCAGGGCCGCGCGCTCAATCTTGCCGTTAGCGACTTTCAAGGTCACGGGCGCAGCCGGGTTGACCTGGCTGGCGGCGTCGGCCGGCGCAGCGGCCAGCTGGAGCGGCGGCACGACCGGGAAAGCCAGGCCCTGGGTGGATCGCTCCGGCGAGCCTGATTCGGAGGCAAAGGACGGGTGGGCCAGCGGACCTGCCGCGGCGAAGACTCCGCCGCCCGCTGCCAGGGCACACACCGCCGCCAGGACGGCGGCTTTTCGGCCGGTGCTCCAGGTTTTCGGGACGATCACGATACTCGGGTCCTTCCAGACGTTACCTTGAAAGCATAAGTGAGTTTCCGGTGCGCCCCGCCCTGGTTTGCGCCACGATACGGTCACAAAAGGGCCCCGGACGGCAGTCCGGGGCCCCTCTTAGCTGGCATGTGTGCCGTCTACAGCCGGTGTTTAGTAGCGGTAGTGCTCCGGCTTGTAGGGGCCGGCGGCGTCGAGATCCAGGTAGGCGGCCTGTTCCTTAGTCAGCTCGGTCAGCTGCGCACCGAGGGCGTCGAGGTGCAGACGGGCCACCTTCTCGTCGAGGATCTTCGGCAGCACGTACACCTGCTTTTCGTACTCGCGTTCGCCCTCGGGCTGGCCTGCCTTGGTGAACAGTTCGATCTGCGCGATGGTCTGGTTCGCGAAGGAGTTGCTCATCACGAAGGACGGGTGGCCGGTGGCGTTGCCGAGGTTCAGCAGGCGGCCTTCGGACAGGACGATGATGGAGCGCTGCTCCTCCGTGCCGGAGTCAAAGACCCATTCGTGCACCTGCGGCTTGATCTCGACCTTCTTGATGCCGGGAATCCGGGCCAGGCCGGCCATGTCGATTTCGTTGTCGAAGTGGCCGATGTTGCCCACGATCGCCTTGTCGCGCATCCCGGCCATGTGCTCGGCCATGATGACGTCCTTGTTGCCCGTGGTGGTGATGAAGATGTGGCCCTCGGCCAGGACGCTCTCGAGGGTGGCCACCTGGTAACCGTCCATCGCCGCCTGCAGCGCGCAGATCGGGTCGATCTCGGTGACGATCACGCGCGAGCCCTGGCCGCGGAACGCTTCCGCGGCGCCCTTGCCGACGTCGCCGTAGCCGCAGACGACGGCGACCTTGCCGCCCATCAGCACGTCGGTGGCGCGGTTGATGCCGTCCGGCAGCGAGTGGCGGATGCCGTACTTGTTGTCGAACTTGCTCTTGGTGACGGAGTCGTTGACGTTGATCGCCGGGAACAGCAGCTTGCCCTGCTCGGCGAGCTGGTAGAGGCGGTGGACGCCCGTGGTGGTCTCCTCGGTCACGCCGAGCAGGCGCGAGCCGATCCGGGTCCACTTCTGCGGGTCCTTCTCCAGCGAGGCGCGGAGCACATCGAGGAAGACGCGGCCTTCCTCGGACTCGTCATCGCCGGCTGCTGGCACGGCACCGAGGGCTTCGAACTCCGCGCCCTTGTGCACCAGCATGGTGGCGTCGCCGCCGTCGTCGAGGATCATGTTCGGGCCCAGGTCCGGGTTGGCGTCCGCGCCGGGCCAGGTCAGGATCTGCTCTGCCGTCCACCAGTATTCCTCGAGCGTCTCGCCCTTCCAGGCGAACACGGGGACGCCCTGCGGGTCCTCGACCGTGCCCTGGCCGACCACAACGGCTGCGGCTGCCTCGTTCTGGGTGGAGAAGATGTTGCAGGACGCCCAGCGGACTTCGGCGCCGAGGGCGGTGAGGGTTTCGATCAGCACGGCGGTCTGAACCGTCATGTGCAGCGAACCGGCGATCCGGGCGCCCTTCAGCGGCTGGCTTGCACCGAATTCCTCGCGCAGGGCCATCAGCCCCGGCATCTCGTGCTCTGCCAGGCGAATCTGGTGCCGGCCGGCCTCGGCCAGTGAAATGTCGGCAATTTTGTAATCGAAGGTCATGGGGATCCTTTGTGATAGCCGGAATGAAGCTGAAGTAATTGCAGGTGGTTCGGCGCCGGGACGCCCTCCGATGGGCCGGCCGCGGAATTTCCCGCCGCCGTCCGGGGCGGGCTACTCTGCTGCGTGGCGGGGCACGCGGTCGTTCCGGCCGCCGTCGTGCTGATCCGAGGACGCCGCGGTGGCGGCGGCCAGCAGTTCCGGCGGGAGCAGCAGCGGGATGCCGTCCTCAATCCTGTAGCGAAGCTGCTGGCCGTTGGCGTCGGGGGAAACGGCGACGAGCTCTTCGCCTTCCTGCACCAGGGCCGAGCCGGTCACGGGGCAGCGCAGGACAGACAACAGTTCGGGACTGATAAGTGGCATGGTGAAGGCTCCCTGGGGGCGACGCCGGTGGCGCCGATGGCGTACGGAAATTTCTGTTCCCAGCCTACCGCCAGTTCGCGGCTCAGGAGGGTTCGCGCAGGACGCGCAGATGCCCCCGGCGGGTGCCGTCGGCAGCAGCAGGGGCTTCGAGGGCCGGATGCGCGGCGCGCTGGCTCTGGGCGGGTTCCGCGGGCCCGGGCCGGGCAGCGGCCTCGCGGACCGCGTGGGCGAGGGCCAGCAGGTCGTCCGGGCCGGGACCGGCCGGGGTTGCCGGCATCGCGAGCCTCAGGACTTCCCAGCCCCGCGGAACGGTCAGGGTATTGGCGTGCTGTTCGCAGAGGTCGTAACAGTGGGGTTCGGCGTAGGTGGCCAGCGGGCCGAGGACGGCCGTTGAGTCGGCATAGACGTACGTCAAAGTGGCCACCGCCGAATTGCGGCAGGCGGACCTTGAACACTGACGAATTGCACCCACGACATCACAGACTACTCCCCTCGTCCCCTGCTCCCGCGCATTGAAACGCGCCTCCCGTCCGCCATATCGCAGAAATCAGGCGCCGGGTTTAGAGTCAAGGTATGCAGTCATCGCACCATGATCCCGGCTTTACGGTCCGGTTGGCTGACCCCGGCGACGGCGTCGCCGCCAAGGGGAAGAGCTTTCGGCAGCGCCGCAGGAACCGGCACGGCCGCGGCCTGCGCGGCGAGTTGATGCTTCCCACCCTGCCCGGATACCGGACACGGTCGGACCGCTTTGATGACTTTGTCCTGGATTCGGCGCAGCGCCTGCACGACATCTGGGGCAAACCGCTGGACGGCGTCCGTTTCGCGGTCGAGGAAATCCCGCCCGGGCTCGAGAAACTTGTCGCTGACGGCACGCCCGCGCCGATGGGCTCCTACGTTCCGGCAACGGCGGAGGAGGGCCCCGTGATCACGCTGTACCGGCGGGTTGTGGAGCAGGCCTGCGGCAGCCGCGAAGAACTCCAGGACCTGGTGCATGACGTAGTCGTGGAGCGTACGGCCGAGATGCTCGGCGTCCCGCCCGAGTCGCTGGACCCGGTGTACCGCCGCCGCTACTAGGCGCCCGGTGCAACGCGCAGGCCGCTCCGGCTAACAGCCGGGACTAGTACCCGAGGGTGACCGGAAGCTGCTCCTGGCCGGCCGCGCCGGGGGTAACCGGGACGCTGGCAATGTCGGACTTGCCGCCCTGCTCCAGCAGCACGGCCCCGTAGGCCGCATCCCCCGACGCCGAGACCAGGTAGCCCACCAGCGGCGAGCCACCCACGTCCCCCGGAACATTGATGGAAGCGGTGGTTCCGCCGGCAATGTCTACCGTGGCCGCGGCCCGGACCTTGCCGTCGGCCGTAATCGGCGTGTAGCTGATCGTGGCGCGGCCGTCTGGTGCGCCAAACGTCAGGAAGCGCTCCCCCGAACGGGGCACCGGGACCACGTGCTGGCTTCCGAGCCTCGCGGCGGACGGCGCCCAGGCAAAGTCGGCGGCAGCCTCGGCCTTGAGCCCGCGGGTGACCCGGGCTGCGGCGGCGAACGAAACGTCCGAGCTGGCGCTGACGGTGTAGTGCCCCGCGGGTACGCCCGCGAGGGAGACCTCGGTAACCGCGCCTGCCTTGGCGGTGACCACACCGCCGCCGGGCAGCGGTTTTTGCCCGTCGTGCCCGGAAAGTTTCACTTCCACCACGGCGTCGGCTGCGCCGGGGACGGTGATCTGCAAGGCGGGTTTGGCGTCGGCGAATCCGGTCTTCGCGCCCAGTGCCGCCAGCGCGTCCGGGCTCTGGATGTCGATGCCGGAGATGACCTGCCGGGTCGCGGGGGCCGTTCCCGGCGAAATGAAATCAACCCCGCCGGGGGTCAGCCCGCGGAGCACGCTCTGCTGTATGACGGCCGCTACCGGGCCGCCGGTGCTGCGTACCCGCACGCTCAATTGCTCCTGCCCGGGTGCCAGGCCGGCAAGAATGATCGAGCGGGTGCTGCCCGGCGCGACCAGCAGGCCGCGGCTGCCCGGTGCCTGGATGGGGCCCTTGGCGCCGAAGAGGTCCAGGCTGACGGTCGCCGGCGTCCCGGAGGCGTTGCTGAGATTCAGTACGGCGGTCCGGCCGAGTGCGGTGTTCGCCCCGACCAGCCAAAGGTCGTTGGCCGGATCCTGGCAGGCGGCGGCGGCCGCGCCGCGGAGGTCCCCGTCCGCGGCCGTATAGCTCATTACGGCCCCGGCCGAGGATTGCTGGTTGCCGTGCGGATCCGCGCTGAGCACGGTGACGGCGTCGACACCGCGCTGCGGCACGACGCCGGCACGCAGGGCAGTCGCCGGCGCACCCGGGGCCGGGGTCTTCGTCGGAGCCGCGGCGGTGGGAGTGGCTTTGGCGAGTTCCACGAGCGGGCTGCCGGTGAGCGTGGCCAGCCGGCTGCCTGGAAGGTCGCCGGCGCTGGAGCTGATGACGACGGCGTTGACCGCACTTTTGGCGGTCGCCGATTCGGGGCTGAACTGGGGGTCCGTGCCGACAGGGGTGCCTTGGAGCAGCCGTGCCGGTCCCGGGCAGACGCCCACGCTGCTGCCGGCCGGAACCGCGGCCAGTGGCGCCTTGAGCGGCCGGCTGCCGGGAGCCTGCGGGGCGAGCGCGGCCGCCGCGACCAAGCCGCCGCCGGCAGCCACAAGCACTGCCGCGGACAGGACTCCCCCGATGGCGCCGGAGAGGCTCTTCAGCCGGGCCAGCGCGGGAACCCCCGCGGCGGGACGCGGGTTGGCGCCCCGCGCGCTTCGGTCCCGCTTACTCTCGGCGGCCGGGGCCGCGGGCTGCTTGGCCGGTTCAGGCTGCTTGGCCGGCGTTACGCCGTCGTGGTCGTCATGCATGCTGATGTTCCTTACGCAGGGAGCCTTCGTCCCTGGAGAGCCCGGTGTTCGGACGGCGGGCGGGCATCGGAATGGCCAGCAGGATCGTCAGGCCGATCACGACGGCCTGGACAATGCCGGTCCAGAGAGCCCACGGGTTGTCGTAGCGGATGCTGAGCTGGCCGCCCTGGGCCGGCAGGGTAAACGCCTGCGCCCAGTCCGAGCTGGTGGCGGTCAGGCGCCGGCCGTCGAGCCAGGCGCTCCAGCCCGGATCGGCCCGGTCTGCGAGGACCACCAGCCGGCCTTCCGGTCCGGCCGGCACGGACGCGTCGGCGGAGACCACACCTGCCGGCAACAGTCCGACAGTGGCGCCGGCAGCGTTGACAATCCGGACGCGGTGCGCGACGTCGGCGGCTTTGGCTGCCGTCTCGTTCAACGGGCTGATCCGCCAGAGCCAGCCGACGTCAGTCCGGCCGACCGCCACGAGGCCGGGTACGGCATCGATCCGGCTGGCCGTCAGTTCCGCCGAGCTGTCGCTGGCCTCCAGTACGACGAAACCGACTCCGAGCTGTTCCAGCTGCCGGCGTGGGTCCACGCCCTGGCCCGCGGCGATTGTCGCCACCACGCTGCGCAGGGATGCTGCCACGGCGTCGTCGTCCCGGACTTTCTCTTTCCCGGGATCACCCGTTACCGGACGGGCGGTGGCCACGGCGGACAGCTCGTCCAGCCTGGTGCCGTCGCCGCGCATGAGTGCTGCCGCGAACGATCCGTCGTCCTTGGCGGAGATGACCAGGGTCCGGGTCTGTTCGGGCCCCTCCCCCCGGTCGATGGCCGTCGCGGGGAGCGTGCGGGCTTTGCTGGCCTGCACCAGCCGACGGGTGCCGAGCGGAGCATTGCCTTGGCTGGCGTCGGTGCCCGCATCTGCCCCGGGGATGCTGCCGGCGGTGCCGGCGGCGTCCGGCGCGGCGTCGTTACCCGGTGCGGCGTCGCTATCCGCTGAGGCCGCGGGCGGGTCGGACTGCAGCACGTTGTGTGCGGCCCACGCGGTGAGCCCGGCGAGCGGACCGGCAAGCAGGAGCACGGTTGCGATGACGGCCGTTCCGCGGACGAGGATTTTGTGAGCCAGGAACCTGCGTCCCGGCGCGGCCACGGCAGTGGCGTCGGCAGCGTCGAGCAGGGCATCGGCGCCGAGCAGCGCCGCGCCCAGCAGCGCGAACGCCGCTGCCGATACCGCAGGCCCGGTGAACGGCGTGACCAATACCTCGGCGCTGGCGCCGGTGGCAACGTGCCCGGCCAGCCAGCCGCCCGCCAGCATCACTACCCCGGCGGCCCAGAAGCTCCGGGCCAGCCGTGGCCGACGGCCGGTTCCGCGCCGGCCCGGGAGGAAGAGCGCGGCAAGGGCCAGCAAAAGGACGGGCAGGCCAAGCAGCAGCGCCAGCAACAGCGCCCACGGCACGGCTCCCGGACCGAAGACCGACAGTCCGGCCAAGCCGGCGCCTGACTCGAAGCGCAGCGGCTGGCCCAGCGCCTGTTGCCAGAGCGGCGCGGCGTCAAAGCCAAGCGGCAGTCCCGGATCGGCCAGCAGGGCGCGCGGCCGGTCGAGGGCAGAGATTGCAAAGGGAAGGAACAGGGCAGCGCTGGGAAGAAGCGACCACCAGAGCGTGCGCCCGCGGCCCCGCAGCAGCACGCCGCACAGTATGACGACGGCGAAGGACGGCAGCAGTAACGACGGCGCCGCCGCGGTCACGACTGCCAGCGCCAGTCCTGCCGCGGCTGCCGCGGTCCAGGATGGGGTGCCGTTGATACCGGGCTTGGCCGGGGGCATTTCGGTGAAGCGCCGCTCGCCCGGCAGCGGGACGGCAAAGCGTCCGCGACCGGGAACGGAGCCGGTGGCGCGGAGCAGGGCCAGGACGAGCAACGGGAACATCACGTGTGCAATGAGCGCGCCGAGACGGCCCTGGTTGAGCGCGACCTGAAGGGCGGGAGCTCCGGCCCAGACGAGCGCGGCGGCGAGCCGCAGCCGGCGCCGGCGTGTCAGCGCCCCGGCGGCGAACCAGGCGCCCAGTGCAGACAACGGCATGGCCAGGACCAGCAGCCATGCCACAGCGCCGCTGGCGTTGCCGGCGCCGAGGACGCCGAGGACCCAGAGCAGGTAGCCGAATGGGTCGCCGTGGCCCGGCAGCCCGGCGCCCAGCGCAATCCACCAACCGGAGGCGTGGTTCCAGATCTCGTCCAGCCGTGCCGAAGCCGGGATCAGCGCGCCGCCGGTGACGGCGTCGGCGCGGAAGAGGCTCAGCAGGCCGACCAGGGAGGCCGCAGCGGTGAGCAGCAGGGCCAGCAGGGCGCCGTTTCCCACCCAGCCGCGCTCGGTGGTGCCCAGCGCGGCGAAGTCGTCGGCGGAGTCCCCGCTGGGTTGTTCGGCGAGCGGATCGCGCTGGGAAAGCGCGTCGGTTTCGTCGGATCCGAGGGCCTCCATCAGCGACCGCCGGTGCGCCCAGACCTCCCGCCGCGGCGTCTGCAGCCCCTTGATGACAGAACGCCGGATGCGGCGCGTGCGGGCCGCATTGCGCCGGCCGCGGTACACGGCTGCGGGCCTTCCGAGTGCGCCAAGGGTTGCCAGCAGCTGGGAGAACCCGTGGCCGGGGTCCTTGACGGCGATGCTGAGGACAAGTTTGAAGAGGCTACCCAGGAGGGCGCCGACGGCGTGCAGCGGAACTTTCCAGAGCGCGGCGTGCTTGAGCCGCAGATGGACCTGTGCCTTGCGGGCGGCGGCTGCGTTGCCCAGGGCTTGCGGCCGGTGCGAAACGTGGAAGATCCGGGCGCTCGGAACCACGACGACGCGGTGGCCGGCGAGCCGGTTGCGCCAGCAAAAGTCGACGTCGTCGCCGCTGCCCGGAAGGGCCGGGTCAAAGCCGCGGAGGTCCTCCCAGACGTCGCGGCGCACCAGCATGCCGGCCGAGTTCACGGCGAAGGTGTCGCTGCGGCCGTCATACTGGCCCTGGTCGAGCTCGTCGGCCTCGATCAGTGTCAGGCGCTCGGCCCATCGGCTGATGGAGAGTCCCACGTCGATCAGCCGCCGACCGGCATGCCAGTCCAGTTGTTTGCAGCCGGCCACCGTGACCGAGGGCGCCCGCTCCACGGCATGCAACAGCTCGGCAAGGGCCTCGGGGGCCGGTGCGGCGTCGTCATGGAGCAGCCAGATCCAGTCGGAGCTGGCCTGTCCGGAGTCCCCGCGCCAGGGCGCGAGTGCGTTCAGGCCCGCCTGGACGGCCCCGCCCATGCCGCTCCGGGACTGGTCGAAGACGGTGACGTTGGCCTTGCCGAGCGCCTGCTCGAGCAGGGCCGCCGAGTGGTCACGGGAACCGGTGTCAACTCCGATGGCCGCGTCCGCCGGACGGGTCTGAGCCGCCAATGCCGCCAGGGTCCTGGGGAGATAGTCACCGCCGTTGTGGGCTACCACAACGGCGGTGACTCGTACTTCTTGAAGAATTAGACTGCCCGCTTCCTAAGCCGGCGGCGTTCCCGCTCGGAGAGGCCGCCCCAGATGCCGAAGCGCTCGTCGTTGGACAAGGCGTACTCGAGGCACTGTGAACGTACATTGCATGCACCGCAGACCTTTTTGGCGTCCCGCGTGGAGCCTCCCTTTTCAGGGAAGAAGGCCTCCGGGTCGGTCTGCGCGCAGAGCGCATCTGTCTGCCATCCGAGCTCGCCTTCATCATCGAAGTCCTGCCGGGACGGCAACCCGATCCACACCGGCTGGGCGGTGGTTCCGGAGTGCAGGGTCTGCAGTTCCATTGGCGGGTCGAGCGGATCGTTGTCCTGCTCCGGGTTTCCCGCCAGAAGTGCTTCATGGGCTGCGAGGAAGGCAGTGGCCTGGTCCTGCAGCGAATCCTGGGTGTGTTCGTTGTACCGCTCCGCGGCGTCCGGATCGGCCGGGTCTACGTACCAGTCGCTCGGCACCCCGCGTGAACGGTATTTCGCCGTCGCCTGGCCGGCGACAATTTCATCTTCATGGATACGCTCTGCAAGCCCCATTGGCGTTCCCTCTCTGATTTTTGCAGCCCCTGCCTGACCCTCGGACACTCGGTTGTGTGCCGCCTGATGCGCAGTGGCTTTCGATACCTAATTACACGTGTGTAAGTATCCGGGAGTCAAGCCGCAGCGGAGATAATAATCAATTTCCGTGAGAATCTCCGGACACGCCACGCCCGGGAGTTTTAGCGGCTCGGGCGCTTATCGGCGCGGATTTGACAGCATACTGAGCATTTCCCGGCCTTTTTCCTGGGATTCTCCTGTGATTGCGCTGGTTTTCGGCCGCCGCCCTCCACCGCCCCGGGGCCACAGCCGCCGCCTCGGACGTATGGTCGTGACCGAGATCACAGCAAACCCGGCCGTGGCAAGATGAGGGCATGAGCATCCCGGCATTCCAACTGATGACAGCCCTGCGGTCCGGCCAGTCGACCTCTCCCCGTTTGACCTGGTACGGCCCGGACGCCGAGCGTGTGGAACTCTCCGGCCGGGTGCTGGATAACTGGGTGGCCAAGACCAGCAATTTCCTGCAGGACGAGCTGGATGCGGAACCGGGAACGCGGCTACGGCTGGACCTGCCGGCGCACTGGAAGTCCGTGGTGCTTGCCCTGGCCGCCTGGCAGCTGGGCATGGAGGTGGTACTCGATGCCGCGGAGGCCGAGCTGCTCGCCACGGCGGAGCCGGGTCCGGCGGCCGCTGAAGGCGCGTTCGACGCCGTCGTGGCCGTTGCGCTGCCGGCGCTGGCGATGCGCTGGCCGGGCGAGCTGCCCTCCGGCGCCGTGGACTATGCCGCCGAGGTGCGCTCCCATGGCGACTTCTTCATGCCGCATGTCGATCCCGAAGCCGGCCGCCGGGCCGTGCAGGGCGCGGACGGGGACGCGTACAGCCATGACGAGCTGCTGCAGGGTTTCGCGGCCCCGGCGAAGGACTCCCCCGCGGCGTCCGCGGAGGGCGGGGAGCGGTTGCTGGTCCGTGCCGCCGAGGGCCTGGAGTCGGTGCTGGCGCAGTCCCTCGGGGCATGGCAGCAGGATGGCTCCGTGGTGCTGGTACACCCGGACGTTGCGGTGACCGAGCGGCTGCTAAGTGACGAGCGGATCAGCCGAAGCTGACCCTGCCGGCCCACCTCAGGGGCGGGGCCAGCTCAGAGTCGGGGCCGGCTCAGCGGTTGTCGCCGCCGGGAACGTCCTCATCCTGGACGGCATGCCCCGGGACCCGCGCGGCGTCGTGGCCGTGCGGCTGCCGTTCGATGATCTCGTGGTCGTGGGAGAACTCCGGCTCGTCGTCGAGTTCCTTGTTGAAGACGAGAAAGCGGTAGGCGAAGAACCGCACCACCGTGGCGACGAGGATGCCCACGACGCCGGCGAAGAAGAGCATGTTCTTGTCCGTGATGCCCATGCCGTACTTGGCGAGGGCGGTGAGGCCGGTGGAGATGCCGATGCCGATGCCGTTGATGAGGACGAACATGGCAAATTCGCGCAGCACGTTCTCCTGGCGCCGGTGGCGGAACGTCCAGAAGCGGTTCGCGATCCAGGAGAAGATCGTGGCGACGGTCGCGCCGACGAAGCGGGCCTTCGCCTCGCTGTCGGACATGGGGCCGTGCATCAGGTAATACGTCAAACCGTTGTCGATGATGAAGGCGACACCGCCGACGGCGCCGAACTTGGCCACTTCACGCCAGAAGAGCGAGGCAAGCCCGCGCGCACGATCTGCAAGTGTGTTAATCATGACCCTCCGTGGGCATTTGTATCTGGGGAAGCTGGCGGCCACATGGCCAACGGCCCATTTTAGCGCCGTTTCCCGGGTGCGCGCCCCCGGCCGTCGTCAATCCGGCCCGCCGCCCGGCAATCCAACTCTGATCCGGGGCTCAATCCGGGAGCCAAAAAACGCTTGTTTGCGCGGTCCGAGCGCGCGAGGGCCGGTTCCGCGGAGGTTTTCGGTAGGCTGGGAGATGTGACTTTTCCTGTAATCGGCGTGGTTGGCGGCGGCCAACTTGCCCGCATGATGGCCCCTGCCGCGACCGCCCTCGGCTTCGAACTCCGTGTCCTCGCCGAGGCTGAGGACGTTTCCGCCGTCGCGGCCGTGGCCAAGGCTCCGGTCGGCGACTACACGGACCTTGACCACCTGCTGGAGTTCTCCCGCGGCTTGGACGTGCTGACCTTTGACCACGAGCACGTCCCCACCGGGCACCTCCGCGCCCTGATCGACGCCGGTGTCAACGTCCACCCGGGCCCCGATGCTTTGGTCAACGCGCAGGACAAGCTGGTGATGCGCGCCGCGATCGACCGGCTGGAGCTGCCGAATCCGCGCTGGGCCGCCGTGGCCGGTGTCGACGAACTCGTGGCCTTCGGGGATGACGCCGGCTGGCCGGTGGTGCTCAAGACGCCCCGGGGCGGCTACGACGGCAAGGGCGTGCGGATCGTCGCCTCAGCAGAGGACGCCGCGGAGTCGGCCGACTGGTTCGAAGCCATGTCCCCGCTCCTGGCCGAAGCCAAGGTGGAGTTCAGCCGCGAGCTCTCGGCCATGGTGGCGCGTACGCCCGGCGGCGAATCCCGGGCCTGGCCGGTGGTGCACACCGTCCAGGTCGACGGTGTCTGTGACGAGGTCATCGCCCCCGCCCTGGACATCCCGCTGGAGGTTGCCGCCGCGGCCGAGGACGCCGCCGTCCGGATCGCCAACGAACTCGGCGTCACGGGCGTCATGGCCGTGGAAATGTTCGAAACCCCCGGCGTGGGTTCCGGCTTCCTGATTAACGAACTCGCCATGCGCCCGCACAACACCGGCCACTGGACGCAGGACGGCTCGGTGACAAGCCAGTTCGAACAGCACCTGCGCGCCATCCTGGACCTGCCGCTGGGCGCCACCGACCTGCTGGGCCCCGTCGTGGTGATGAAGAACTTCCTCGGCGGCGCGAACCAGAACCTGTTCTCCGCCTACCCCGCGGCCCTCGCCAGCGAGCCGGCCGCCAAGGTCCACTGCTACGGAAAGGCCGTGCGGCCGGGCCGGAAGATCGGGCACGTCAACCTGGTCGGAACCTCTGCCGCCGACGTCGATTCCGTCCGGCAGCGTGCCGCGACCGTCGCCAACATCATCCGGGACGGCCGGGCGCATGCCGGCGCCGCTCCGGTGCACCCCGAGGAGAACGCGTGAACGCCAGCACCGAAGCCCAAGACTCCGCTTCCCGGAACTCCGGAAACGGGGCGGCCCCGATCGTCGGGCTCGTGATGGGCTCCGACTCCGACTGGCCCGTGATGGAGGCTGCCGCTGAGGCGTTGGCCGAATTCGGCATCCCGTTCGAAGCCGACGTCGTCTCCGCCCACCGGATGCCCACCGAGATGATCCGCTACGGGCAGACCGCTCATGAACGAGGCCTGCGCGTCATCATCGCCGGCGCCGGAGGCGCAGCACACCTCCCCGGCATGCTCGCGTCCGTGACTCCCCTGCCGGTGATTGGCGTGCCCGTGCCGCTGAAAACCCTGGACGGGATGGATTCGCTGCTCTCCATCGTGCAGATGCCCGCCGGCGTGCCGGTGGCCACGGTCTCGATCGCCGGCGCCCGTAACGCCGGGTTGCTCGCGGTGCGGATGCTGGCCTCGGGGACGGATGAGCTTGCGGCCCAGCTGCGGTCCGAACTGGTGCGGTTCGCCCAGGACCTCAACGACGCCGCCACCCGCAAGGGCGCTAACCTGCGCAGCAAGGTGGCCGAAGTCTTCTCCGACGAAAACAGCATCACGCGGAGCGGCCGGTAGGGTCCGCACATGAGCAAAGGATTCGCCGCCGCGCAGGAAAAGACGCAGCCGCCACGCGGTGCCCTGACGGACCCGGTCCGCTACCCTTCCGGAGCCGCGTCGCCGGTCCTGGCTCGGCGTGCCTTCCTGCTGATCCTGATGACACTGCTGGTCCCGGGCAGCGCCCAGACCGTCGCCGGCAACCGCCGGCTGGGCCGGTTAGCGTTGCGTATAACGCTCACCGCCTGGGTCCTGATCATTGCGGCCCTCGTCCTGCTCATGGTGTCGCGGCCGACGTTGATTAATTTCATCGCCAATCCAGCCACCTCGCTCGTGCTGGTCATCGTGCTTGCGCTGCTCGCCCTCGGCTGGGCGGTCCTGTTCCTCAACACGCTGCGCCTGATCCGCCCGGTGCTGCTCCAGCCGGGGACGCGCGCCGCCGTCGTGATCACCCTGGTGCTGGCGATGCTGCTCAGCAGCGGCAGCCTGGGCTACGCGGCCTACCTCCTGAACGTCGGCCGGGACGCAATCGGAACGATCTTCGCCAACGGCCCGGCGATGGAGCCGTCCGAGGGCCGTTACAACTTCCTGATGATGGGCGGCGACGCCGGGGCAGACCGCACCGGCCGCCGCCCGGACAGCCTTTCCGTGATCAGTGTGGACGCCAAGACCGGCAAGGCGGCGATCATCTCAATCCCGCGCAACCTCCAGAACGCACAGTTCAGCGAGGGCTCACCGATGCGGAAGATCTACCCGGACGGCTACGACTGCGGCGATGAGTGCCTCATCAACGCCATCAATACCGAGGTCACCAACAAGTACAAGAAGCTTTACCCCGGCGTTCAGGATCCAGGCGCCCAAGCCACCCTCGAGGCGGTCTCGGGAACCCTCGGTATAAAGGTGCAGGCCTACGTCCTCGTGGACATGGATGGCTTCGCCAAACTCATCGACGCCATGGGCGGCATCCGGATCAAGGCCGGCGGCTGGGTTCCGATCAGCGGACCCACCATCGACGAAGCCCATGGAATCCACGGCATGCCGCTGGGCTGGATCCCGGCCGGCGACAACAAACTGGACGGCTTCCACGCCCTTTGGTACGGCCGCTCCCGCGAGTTCGTCGACGACTACGCCCGTATTGCCCGCCAGCAATGCGTCCAGCAGGCAATGCTCAAGCAGATGGATCCAGCCACCCTGCTCTCGAAGTTCGAAGACATCGTCAAGGCCGGCACCAAGGTGGTCGACTCCAATATTTCCGCCAGCCAACTCGGCAGTTTCGTGGACCTCGCGATGAAGTCCAAGGGTCAGCCGGTGAGCCGGCTGACGATCGGGCCGCCGGACTTCGACGCCACCTTCTCCACGGTTCCGGACTTCAACAAGATCCACCGGGCAGTCGACAAGCTGCTCGGCCCTGCTCCCGCGGCGGGGGCGGCCGACGACTCCATCCGCCAGCCTTCCCTGGTTCCGGGGCCGCTTTCCGCGGCCGGCGGGGTCTCCCGGGCCGAGCCCGGCACGAAGCCCGCACCGTCGCCGTCGTCCTCTGACTTCACTCCGGTGACCACGACGCCGGAGGGCGAGCCGATCACCGAGAAGATGCTTAATGATTTCAAGCGCAACGGTGACGAGCAGTCCATCCGCAACCTGGTGGCAACCAACGGCCAGTGCGCGCCGCTCTAGGTCCCGGCGTCCGTTCCGTCCCTACCGCCGGCTCCCGCCACCAGCTCGCCACGAGCAGATAGGTTTCCCGTGTACGAACTTGAGAACGTCCTTCGGCCCTACGCCTGGGGATCGAGCACCGCGATTGCCGGCCTGCTCGGCCGTCCTGCTTCCGGCGGCCCGGAGGCCGAACTGTGGATCGGGGCCCATCCGGACTCCCCGTCGCTGGTTGTCACCTCCGCCGACGTTTCCGCGCCCCGCGGGGACGGAGACGACGGCGGCCGGCTGGCCCTGGATGAGCTGATCGCCGGCGACCCGCAACACCATCTCGGCAATGACAGCGTGGACCGCTTTGGTCCGCGCCTGCCGTTCCTGCTCAAGGTCCTGGCCGCCGAGCGCCCGCTGTCCCTGCAGGTGCACCCGACGCTGGAACAGGCCCGGGCCGGGTTCGCCCGCGAGGAGGCTGCCGGCGTCGACCGTGCCGCCGCGGAGCGGAACTACAAGGACGACAATCACAAGCCGGAAATGATCTTCGCCCTGACCCGGTTCGAGGCGCTCTGCGGGTTCCGGCCCGCCGCCGAGTCCAGGGCCGTGTTCCTGCAACTGGTTCAGTGCTTTGAACTTATGGGCCTGGACGTCCCTGCCCTGCTCCCCCGGCTGCTCGAGGACCTGTCCCAGTCCGAGGAGCGCTCAGCCCTGCGTTCCGCCTTCGAGCGGCTGATCGCCGGCGGCGAAGACGTCTCCGCGGCGACCGCCGCCATCGTCGAGGCGCTGGTTTCCGGCGCGCCGATGGCATCGCACGTGCCGGAGCTGACCACGGTGGTGAACCTCAACCACGACTACCCCGGGGATCCCGGCGTGCTGATCTCGCTGCTCCTGAACCGGATCTCCCTCGCCCCCGGCGAGGCGGTGTACCTCCCGGCCGGCAACGTGCACGCCTACCTGCACGGACTGGGCATCGAGGTGATGGCGTCCTCCGACAACGTGCTCCGCGGCGGCCTGACACCGAAATTCGTCGATGTGCCGGAGCTGCTGAAGACGATCGCGTTCGAGGCCGTCGGAGTGCCTACCCTCAGCGCCGAGACGACGATGCTGGGCCAGGAACTCTACCGGCCGCCGTTCCAGGAATTCGCGCTGCAGCGGGTGGAACTGCGCCCCGGCGCGGAACCGGTTCCGCTGGCGCAGTCCGGGGCCGCGGTCATCATCGTGGTTTCCGGCGCAGTACTGCTGGACTCCCCCAAGGGCGATCTGCAGCTGGAACGGGGCGCGTCCGCGTTCCTCCCGGCCGCCGAGGCGCCGGTTAACGTGCACCCCGTCACCGGTGCCACCGGGCCCGCCGTGGCCTTTGCCGTCACTACCGGAATGAAGGCCTGAACCGTGGATTACTTCCTGCAAGGCCCGCACTGGGCCGATGTCCAGCGCGGCCTGGGCCGCACCGTCCACGAACAGGCCGGGGAGGGCTGGCGTTTCCTCGCAGTGGAGGAAAGCAACCCCGCCGGGAAGGTGCTCTACGCCCCGTACGGGCCGCTTGCCGAGTCCCTCGAGGCCTTCGACGCCGCGCTGGAATCCCTGACGGCGCTTGCGCGCCGGATCGGGGCGGTCTGCGTCCGCCTGGAACCGGTCAGCGCCGGCTTTGCGGCCGCCGACGCCGGCACCGTGCTGCGGAGCCGCCGCCTGCGGCCCGCGCCGGCGAACCTGCAGCCGGAGCTGAGCTGGATCGTGGACCTCGACCGGGACTTCAAGGAAGTGCTGGCGGACATGAAGCCGGCCAACCGGAACCTGTACCGCAATATCCACAAGAAGGGCGTGACGTTCCGGTCCAGCCAGGATCCCGCGGAGATCTCCGTGCTGCTGAAGTTCCTGCACCTGACCGCGGCCCGCAACGGCTTCAAACCGCAAAGTGACGAGTACCTGAGCCAGGTGGCCCGGACGCTGATGCCGGCCGGCGCCGCAACGCTGTTCATCGCCGAGCTCGAGGGCACGCCAATCGCAGCCGCCCTTGCCTACGACTCCGCGGACACCCGCACCTATGCGCACGCCGCGCTGGACGACACGCACCGGAAGCTCAGCGCGGGCATTCCGCTGCTGGTCACGCTGATGGCCGACGCCAAGGAAAAGGGCCTGGCGCACGTGGATCTCTGGGGAGTGGCGCCCGCGGACCAGCCCAGCCATAAGTGGGCCGGCTTCACGGCGTTCAAGAAATCCTTCGGGGGCCGTGAAATTGCGTACCCCGGAACCTGGGACCTGCCGGTGAAGAAACTTCGCTACGGGGCCTACCAGCTTGCCCGCAAGGGCGCCCAGCTCCTCAAGGGGCTGCGCGCCAAGCTACGTAAGTAGGGACGGGTCCGCCGGCGGCGGGTCGTCGGCGGGCACTGCCGCCGACGAGTCCCCCGCCGGCGGCGAGTCGCCGCCGGGCTCGGGGCCTAGTTTCCGGCCGAAGCCGCGCGCTTCTGCGCCGCGTAGGCGCTGGCGACCATGTCGTCGACGGAGTGACGCATCTGCCAGTCCAGGTCGCGGGCTGCCAAGGTGCCGTCGGCGACAATCCGGTCAGGATCCCCTGGCCGGCGGGGTCCGATTTCCGGCTCGAAGTCGATGCCGGTGACCTGAGCCATGGCTGTCATGATCTGCCGGACGGAGAGCCCGTCGCCGGAACCCAGGTTATAGACCGGCTCCAGCTTCCGGCCCGCGGCGAGGGCCTTGGCGGCCGCCACGTGGGAGGTCGCCAGGTCTGCTACATGGACGTAGTCGCGCACGCAGGTGCCGTCCTCCGTGTTGTAGTCGATGCCGTTGATCCTGGGTGTCTGCCCGGACGTCAGTGCGCGGAGCACGATCGGGAAAAGGTTGTGCGGGCTGGTGTCGTACAGCTCGGGCGAGCCGGAACCGACGACGTTGAAGTAGCGCAGCGAGGTGTGCTGCAGGCCGCGGGCCCGTCCCTGGTCGCGAATCAGCCACTCGCCGATCAGTTTGCTCTCGCCGTAGGGGGATTCCGGCCGGGTCGGCGTGTCCTCCGTGACGATGTCTCCGGTCGGCGTGCCGTAGGTGGCTGCGGAGGAGGAGAAGACGAGCTTGTCCACGCCGGCGAGCTCCATCGCCTTGAGCAGCTGCGCGGTACCGGTGACGTTCTGCTCGTAGGTGAGCAGCGGTTCCTGCACGGAGACACCCGCATACTTGAAGCCCGCGAGATGGATCACCCCGGTCACAACGTGGTCGAGCATGGTGCGGGCCATCAGCTCGGCATCGAGGATGTTCCCGTGCACAAAGGGCACGTCATCCGGGACGAATTCCCGGTGCCCGCTGGACAGTGAATCCACCACCACCGAGGGCATCGACGCCGCGCGCAACGCCGCGACTACATGGGAACCGATATATCCTGCGCCGCCAGTAACAAGCCAAGTCATGGCTCCACCCTATCCAATGCCGGCGGGAGCACGTTACGGCCACGTCGAATGCTCCCCAAACAAGAGATCCCGGGACGCAGGGCGCGTCCCGGGATCTCTTGAGTCTGGCTGCTGCTAGCTCTTGCGGGCGTAGCCTTCCCACTTGCTGGCCTGGTGCTCGCCCTCCACGAACCGGATAGTGCCCGACTTGGAGCGCATCACGATGGACTGGGTGAGGACCTTGTCCTTGGAATAGCGGACACCCTTGAGCAGGTCGCCGTCGGTGATGCCGGTAGCCGCGAAGTAGCAGTTGTCGCTGGAGACCAGGTCGTTGGTGGAGAGCACCCGGTCCAGGTCGTGTCCGGCGTCGATAGCCTTCTGCTTCTCCTCGTCGCTGGTGGGCCAGAGCCGGCCCTGGATGACGCCGCCGAGGGACTTGATGGCGCAGGCGGCGACGATGCCTTCCGGCGTTCCGCCGATGCCCATCAGTGCGTCCACACCGGTTCCGG
Organism: Arthrobacter sp. 01T414; assembly: GCF_056398965.1. Lineage (NCBI taxonomy): Bacteria > Bacillati > Actinomycetota > Actinomycetes > Micrococcales > Micrococcaceae > Arthrobacter > Arthrobacter sp. 01T414. The sequence continues at coordinate 256,494 of NZ_JBFTQK010000003.1, forward strand.
CCCGGGCGGCGGCGATAGCGCCGGCGACGTCGCCGTCCATGATGAATTTGGTGCGGGCGCCAGCCTCGCGGATTTCCTCCACCAGCGGGCGGTGCCGGTCGCGGTCCAGGATCATGACGTTGAGCTGGTTGACCTTGACGCCCTTGGCCTTTGCGATGAGGTGCAGGTTCTGCTTCACCGGCAGGCGCAGGTCCACCATGTCCGCGGCCTCCGGGCCGGTGACAAGCTTCTCCATGTAGAACACGGCGGAGGGGTCGAACATGGAGCCGCGCTCGGCAACGGCCAGAACGGCGAGGGCGTTGTTGATACCAAGGGCGGTCAGCCGGGTTCCGTCGATCGGGTCGACGGCGACGTCGCACTCGGGACCGGTGCCGTCGCCGACACGCTCGCCGTTGAACAGCATGGGGGCTTCGTCTTTTTCGCCTTCGCCGATGACCACAACGCCGTTGAAGTGGACAGTCTGCAGGAAGGAGCGCATGGCATCGACGGCGGCGCCGTCGGCCTTGTTCTTGTCGCCGAAGCCGACCCAGTGGCCGCCGGCAATGGCTGCGGCTTCGGTGACGCGGACCAGTTCCAGGGCAAGGTTGCGGTCAGGCTCGTCAATGCCGACGGCGAGCGACGGGGAAAGCGTGGAGTACTTCTGGGTCATGGACGCTGGTGACACGTGAACCTCTTCTTCGAGTGGCGATCATTGAACCCGCGGCGTCCGCTCTCGGCCACCGCGGTGATTCGTCTGCTACTGATCATAGTCGCGGCGGCCTCCATCGGTCATGGATGACCAAACCGTGAAGCCGCCGGGATTCCGCGGGAGCCTCCCGCCGAATGTGAGATCGGGCCGAAATGGGCGACTATAGAGGGGTGAATGAATTGCAGGACACGTCGCCCGGGGCGCCCGAATCTCCGGCCGGCGGGGCAGCCACGGACAGTGCCGCCGGCCAGCCGCCCGTCAAGCCCGTCATCCGCGCCGCCGCGGCAAAGCGTGCCAACGCGTCGGTGATCGGCATGATCATCGCCCTGGTCCTGAGCATCGGAGCGTTCCTACCGGTCGTCCTGATGAACCCTTCGCCGAAGAGCGACGGGTACCGCCCGGACATCAACGTCAGTGCCATCGCGAATAACGCCGCAGGTGTGGCGGGATTCACGCCGGTGGCCCCGGAAACCGGCGACACATTCCGACCTAATTACGCCCGCTGGGAGTCCGGCACCGGCAGCGGCGTGGCGACCTGGGAGGTCGGGTACCTCACGCCCAAGGAGTCCTTCATCGGCCTGGTTCAGACCCGGCAGGCCAACCCGACCTGGCTGCTGCAGCAGACCAAGAATGCGCCGGTCACCGGAACGCGGAACGCCGGCGGACGCGACTGGCAGCTCCGCGACACCGGCAAGGGCGAGAAGAGCATGGTGCTCGATTACCGTGGGACCACCGTCATCCTGTCCGGGCCCGCGTCGCTGGAGGAGTTCTCCACGCTGGCCGCGGCCGTGGTGGCGTCGTTGGAGCGTAATCCGGCGGCAACAAGTTCCGCGAAGGCCACTCCGGCGCCGTAAAGTAAGCAGGGTGACTACTACGCTGACTCCTGCCCTGGCCTGGCGCCGCTTGCGCGAAGGCAACGAACGCTTCGTCGCCGGTGAATCCTCCCACCCCAACCAGGACGCCTCGCGGCGGTCCTCGCTGGTGGAAACCCAGAACCCCTTTGCCGTCATCTTTGGCTGTGCCGACTCACGCCTCGCCGCCGAGATCATCTTCGACCTCGGCCTCGGCGACGCGTTCGTCGTCCGTACCGCCGGACAGGTGATCGATGACGCGGTGCTCGGCTCGCTCGAGTACAGCATCGGCGTCCTGGGCGTGCCGCTGATCGTGGTCCTGGGCCACGACAGCTGCGGTGCGGTCATCGCCACCAAGGACGCGGTGGAGACCGGCCAGATGCCGACGGGCTTCATCCGCAGCCTGGTCGAACGCATCACGCCCGCTGTGCTGACCTCGATGCGCAACGAGCAGCCGGACGTCAATGACATGGTGGTCGAGAACGTCAAGCAGACCTCGCAGCGCCTGGTGGACAGCTCCCGGGTGATTTCCGACGCCGTGGCGAGCGGCCGCACCGCCGTGATCGGCCTTGCCTACCGGCTCGCGGAGGGCCGCGCGGACCTAGTTTCGGGCATCGGCGAGCTCCAGTAGCTCCGCTTCGGCGCCGGTTCATGGTTTTCGGTGGGACGCTCGGGCCGAATAAGCTGGCCCCATGACTTCCACAGCAGATTTGAACACTGAAGAGTTCCGCATTGAACACGACACGATGGGCGAAGTCCGCGTTCCAGTGAACGCGCTGTACCGTGCCCAGACGCAGCGTGCGGTCGAAAACTTCCCGATCTCCGGCAAGACCCTGGAGCGCGCCCACATCGAGGCCCTCGCCCGGGTCAAGAAGGCTGCCGCGCAGGCCAACGCAGAGCTGGGGGTGCTCGACGGTGAGCTGGCCCAGGCAATTGCCGACGCCGCCGACGAGGTTGCCGCCGGCAAGTACGACGGCGACTTCCCGATCGACGTCTTCCAGACCGGCTCCGGAACGTCCTCGAACATGAACACCAACGAGGTCCTGGCCGAGCTCGCCTCCCGTGCGCTCAAGGCCGCCGGCAGCGACAAGGTGGTCCACCCGAACGACCACGTCAACGCCTCGCAGTCCTCCAACGACGTCTTCCCGACCTCGGTCCACGTCGCGGCCACGTCCGCCCTGATCAACGACCTGATCCCGGCCCTGGGCTACCTCGCGGAGTCCCTGGAACGTAAGGCAGCCGAGTTCAAGGACGTCGTGAAGTCCGGCCGCACGCACCTGATGGACGCCACCCCGGTCACCCTCGGCCAGGAGTTCGGCGGCTACGCTGCGCAGGTCCGCTACGGCATCGAGCGCATCAACGCCTCCCTCCCCCGCGTCGCCGAGGTCCCGCTCGGCGGCACCGCCGTCGGCACCGGCATCAACACCCCGGCAGGCTTCCCGGAGCGCGTCATCGAACTCCTCGCCGCCGACACCGGCCTGCCGCTGACCGAGGCCCGCGACCACTTCGAGGCCCAGGCCAACCGCGACGGCCTGATCGAGGCCTCCAGCCAGCTGCGGAACATTGCGATCTCCTTCATGAAGATCAACAACGACCTGCGCTGGATGGGCTCCGGCCCCAACACCGGCCTCGGCGAAATCGCGATCCCGGACCTGCAGCCCGGATCCTCGATCATGCCCGGCAAGGTCAACCCGGTCATCTGCGAAGCCTCCATCATGGTCTGCGCCCAGGTCATCGGCAACGACACCGCCATCGCCTGGTCCGGCACCAACGGCGCGTTCGAACTGAACGTCGGCATCCCGGTGATGGCGGCCAACCTGCTCGAATCCGTGCGCCTGCTGGCCAACACCAGCCGCGTCATGGCGGACAAGATGATCGACGGGATCACCGCCAATGTCGAGCGTGCCCGCTTCCTCGCCGAGGCCTCGCCGTCGATCGTCACGCCGCTGAACAAGTTCATCGGTTACGAGAACGCCGCCAAGATCGCCAAGAAGGCCGTCGCCGAGGGCCTGACCATCCGGGAGACCGTCGTGGCAATGGGCTTCCTCGAGCGCGGCGAGCTGACCGAAGAGCAGCTCGACACCGCCCTGAACGTCATGTCCATGACTCGGCCGCCGCACAAGGCCTAATTTCCCGCCAAGTACGACGGCGGCCGGCACCTTCCCAGCGAAGGTCGCCGGCCGCCGCTGGTGTTTAACGCCACATTGGAATTGTTTGCACTAAGCAAACGAGAGTGCAAAAATTTACTTTGTGATAGATAGTGCACCAATCGAGGGCGGCCTCCGCGAGCGCAAGCGGGCCGCCACCCGAGCCGCCATTACCGCCGTTGCGCGTTCCCTGACCGCCGTCCATGGCCTGAGCGGGTACACCGTGGAAGAAGTCTGTGAGCGCGCGGAGATTTCACGCCGGACGTTTTTCAACTACTTCCCCACCAAGGAAGACGCGATCATCGGCCATGCCGACGACGAGATTCCCGCCGACGTCCTGGCGGACTTCATCCGCGGCGGCGAGTCATCCGCGCCCGGTGAAATCTCGCCCAACCTGTTCGAGGACCTCATCGGGCTTTCCCTAAAGCTGTCAGAAAACATGGCGGCCTCCCCGGAGGAAACACGTCAGCTGATCGGGGTGATCAAGAAGGAACCCCAGCTCATACTGAAAATCATTGGCGCCACTGACGACCGCGAGCGGGAATTCGCTGCCGTGCTCGCCCGCCGCGAAGGCGTGGCCCCGGACCACCCGGTGGTCCAGATGGCGATCGTGCTGCTCTCCAATATCGCCCGGAAAACCAGCATGGCATTTTTCTCTGAGGGCAATACCCGCCCGTACGCGGAGCTCCTGCTCGCCAACATTTCGGCTGCCCGGCAGCTCTTCACGCAGAACTTCACAGAACCCATATCCGCAAAAGGACGCCCATGACCACCGCCCCCGGCACCAAAGCGGGTGCCCCGCTGCTGCTGACCCAAAAACGCATCTGGATCATCTTCTCCGCCCTCATCGCGGGAATGTTGCTCTCCAGCCTCGACCAGACCATCGTGTCCACGGCCATGCCAACCATCGTCGGCAAGCTCGGCGGCGTCGAGCACCAGGCCTGGATCACCACGGCCTACCTGCTGGCCACCACCATCGTGATGCCGATCTACGGGAAGTTCGGCGACATCCTCGGCCGCCGGAACCTCTTCCTGGTCGCGATAGCCCTGTTCACCCTGGCCTCGGTCGGTTGCGCCTTCGCCACCGATTTCTGGGGCTTCGTCATCTTCCGCGCCGTCCAGGGCCTCGGCGGCGGCGGCCTGATGATCCTCTCGCAGGCCATCATCGCGGACATCGTGCCCGCCAAGGACCGCGGCAAATACATGGGTCCGCTCGGCGCGATCTTTGGACTTTCCGCCGTCGCCGGCCCGCTGCTTGGCGGTTTCTTCGTGGACCACCTGACCTGGGAATGGGCCTTCTACATCAACATCCCCATCGGCATTGCCGCGTTCACCATCGCCTGGTTCACCCTGACGCTGCCGAACAAAAAGGCCGAAAAGCGGATCGACATCCTGGGCGTGCTGCTGCTCTCCGCCGCCACCACGTGCCTGATCTTCTTCACCGACTTCGGCGGCAAAAAGGACCAGGGCTGGGACTCACCGGTTACCTGGGCCTTCGGCGCCGGCGTCGTCCTCAGCGCCGCGGCCTTTGTCCTGGTGGAGCGCCGGGCCGAGGACCCCATCATCCCGCTGAGCCTGTTCAAGAATCCGATTTTCGTCAATGCGACGGCTATCGGGTTCACGCTCGGCCTCGGAATGTTTGCCGCGATCGCCTTCGTCCCGACCTTCCTGCAGATGTCCTCCGGAACGTCTGCCGCGGAGTCCGGCCTGCTGATGCTGCCCATGATGGTGGGCCTGATGGGCATGGCCATCTTCTCCGGCATTCGGATTTCCAAGACCGGCAAGTACAAGATGTTCCCGATCCTCGGCGGGGTCCTCACGATCGCCGCCATGCTGTGGCTGACGACACTGACGGCGGCGACTCCCATCTGGGTGATCTGCATCCAGTTGTTCATCTTTGGCGCAGGCCTCGGCTCGATCATGCAGGTGATCGTCCTGGTGGTACAGAACTCCGTGCCGGCCGAACAGATCGGCACCGCCACCAGCACCAACAACTACTTCCGCGAGGTCGGAGCATCCCTGGGTGTCGCGGTGTTCGGCTCGATCTTCACTTCCCGGCTGTCTGAGTCGCTGACCAAGGCCTTCACGGGTGCCGGGGCATCCAGCGCTGACGCGTCGCAGGCCACGAAGACTTTGGATCCGCAGTCCCTCAGCCAGCTTCCGGCCCAGCTCAAGGACGCGATCGTCAACGCCTACGCGAATTCGCTCGCTCCGGTCTTCTGGTACCTGCTGCCCTTCCTCGGCGTCGCGCTCCTCCTGGCCTTGACCCTGAAGCAGATCCCGCTCTCCGACACGGCCGGGATGGTGGCCCGGGGCGAGGCGGTGGGCGGCGAGGAAGCCGAGCGGCTTGAGGCTGAACGGGCCGCTGACAATCTGGCGCGCCTGCGCAACTGACTTTCCCGGCTACAGCAGGGGCGCCGCAATCTTTGGGGGTTGCGGCGCCCCTGCTGCGTCCGGGGCCGGTCAATCCGGCGGCAGACTCTTGCGCGGAACGAGCAATCTGTCAGCTGTGGAAGAGTGCCGCGCCGTCGGGATCGGCGGCCCGTTCGATCGCCCGCAGGTGCGCCGGAGGCAGGTCGGGAAACTCCCCCGGCCCGAACCAGCCCACTGCGAGGGATTCGTCGTCGTTGACGCGCGCTTCGCCGGAGACGTAGCGGCAGCGGAACACGAGCGTCAGGAAGTGGCAGACGTCCCCGTTGGGGTAGGTGGTGGTCCCGACGGCGTCGACCGAGACCAGCCGCTCCGCAGCGGCTACGACGCCGGTCTCCTCCAGGACCTCGCGCAACAGTCCCGGCGCCGGTTCCTCACCGGGTTCCAGGATCCCCGTGATCAGGCCCCACCGGCCGGTGTCCGCCCGCTGGCCGAGCAGCACCCGGCCGTCGTCGTTGAACACCACGGCGCAGGCGCCGGGAATCCAGAGGGGGTCGTGGCCGATCTTTTCGCGCAGCGCCAGGATGAATTCAGGAGTGGCCATCCGGCCAGCCTAGCCCGCCGGCAACAGCAGGAGTGCCGCCGCGGTGCCCGCCAGCATAAAGGGGCCGAACGGGATATCGGACTTCAGGGTCCCGCGCCGGGTGGCCAGCAGGGCCACGCTCCACAGGCCGCCGAACAGGAACGCCGCGAAGGTCCCGGCAAAAACATGCCCCCAGCCAAGGAAGCCCAGGTACATGCCGAGGACGCCGGCGAGCTTCACGTCGCCGAACCCCATCCCGGGCGGGTACACGGCGCGCAGCAGGAAGTAGAACAGCCAGAGTGCCGCGCCGCCCGCCACCACCCGGAGTCCGGGCACCCCGGCCAGCCCGGCGCCGCCGCCGGCCGCCGCCGCGCAGAGCAACAGGGCGCCGGCCACCGCGTAGGAAGGGAAGATGATCCGGTTGGGCAATAAATGGTGCCGCACGTCGATGACGGTCAGGCGCGCGGCCATAACGGCGAAGTACGCGCAGGCCAGGAGCACCAGCCAAAAGGCCAGCGGGGCGGCTCCCCCGAGTTCGCCGAGACGTTGGATCACCCTCGGATGCTACTGGATATTGACCCGAACGCGCCGCTTCCGGCACCCATGGGCGTGACTGGCGGCCGCCGGTCCGCGCCGCTAGGCTTCCGGGATGACTGCACCGGACTCCTATTGGCCCCCGTTCGCCCTTTCGCTGGCCACACCGCGCCTGACCCTGCGGCCCATCCGGGACGAGGACATCCCGGCAGCGGTCGACGCGGCCCTCAGCGGCGTCCACGAACCCGGCCGCAGCCCGTTCAGCCGGCCGTGGGCGGAATCCCCCGCCGAGAAGCTCGGCCCGGATATGGCGCAGTGGTACTGGCGCTGCCGCGGAAATATGTCGCCGCAGGAATGGACCCTGCTACTCGGCATCTGGCACGACGGCGAGTTCATCGGTTGCCAGGACATCGAGGCAAAGGATTTCGCCACCTTGAAGACGGTCGGCACCGGCTCCTGGCTCAGGCGCAGCGTCCACGGCCGCGGGCTCGGCAAGGAAATGCGGGCCGCCGTCGCCCTCTACGCCTTCGACTGGCTCGGCGCCGAGGTCGCCGAGTCCGAGGCTGCAGCCTGGAACCAGCAGTCCCTGGGCGTCTCCCGCTCCCTCGGCTACGAGCTCAACGGCGTCACCCGCGCCAACTGGGGCGGCAAGCTCCAGGACTCCCAACGCGTCCGCCTCACCCCCGCCACCTTCAAACGCCCCGACTGGACCCTCGAAGTCCAAGGCCACAACCCCACGGCTAAGTACCTCGGCATTCTGTAGGACCCAACCCGCCCAAATCACGTCGTGTGACGGGCTGGCTGTGGCGGGCACGCTCCGTTGCGGGGCGGCGGCGCACCGCCGTCGCTTAGACACCTCCCGTCGCTGCACTGCGGTCGCTGGGCGACCTTCGCTTCGCTCTGGTCGGCGATGCGCTCCTTAGCGGTCCACCGCAGCCCCGCGTAGGTGGCCGCCTCTCAAGCGCTGCGGCAGGGACCTCGCGAAACGGACCCAAGCCTCCCCGCGGGCCCTTCGCGTGAAAGCGCACCCAAGGTGGGGGCCTGCAAGCCGCGCCGCGGGTCCTTCGCGTAGTCGCGCATCGCGGCACATCGGCCCCCAGAGGTCGCCCAGCGACCGACGGGGGCCGATGGGACGTGTCTAAGCGACGGCGAAGGGCCCGCGGCCCGGCGAACCCAACCACGGCGAACCCAACCACGGCCCAAACGGAAGGGGCCGCGGCCCGGCGAACCCAACCACGGCCCCTCGCCGAGGCGAGTCGAAAGACAGACCTAGATCTCCGCCCCCTCGAGCATGTCCGTCACCAGCGCGGCGATCGGCGAGCGCTCGGAGCGGGTGAGGGTGATGTGGCCGAAGAGCGGGTGGCCCTTGAGGGTTTCGACGACGGCGGCCACGCCGTCGTGCCGTCCGACCCGAAGGTTGTCGCGCTGGGCGACGTCGTGGGTCAGCACGATCTTGGAGTTCTGGCCGATCCGGCTCATCACGGTGAGCAGCACGTTCTTCTCGAGGGATTGCGCCTCGTCCACGATTACGAAGGCGTCGTGGAGGGAGCGGCCGCGGATGTGCGTGAGCGGCATGACTTCGAGCATGCCGCGGTCCATGACCTCCTCCACGACTTCCTGGCTGACCAGCGCGCCGAGCGTGTCGAAGACGGCCTGGGCCCAGGGGTTCATCTTCTCGGACTCGGAGCCGGGCAGGTAGCCGAGTTCCTGGCCGCCGACGGCGTAGAGCGGCCGGAACACGATCACCTTGCGGTGCTCACGGCGTTCCAGCACGGCTTCGAGGCCGGCGCACAGGGCCAGCGCCGACTTGCCGGTGCCGGCGCGGCCGCCGAGGGACACGATGCCCACGGACGGGTCCATCAGCAGGTCGATCGCCAGCCGCTGCTCGGCCGAGCGTCCGTGCAGGCCGAASACGTCCCGGTCCCCCTTGACCAGGCGGACCTGCTTGTCTGCTCCGACCCGGCCCAGGGCGGAGCCTCGGCTGGAGAGCAGCACCAGGCCCGTGTTCACCGGCATTTCGGCAGCATCCGGGATGAAGACAGGCTCGTGGCCGTAGAGCGTGGCAACCTCGTCCTCGGCGGCCTCGATCTCGGCGATGCCGGTCCAGCCGGAGTCCTTGACGAGTTCGTTGCGGTATTCGTCGGCAAGCAGGCCCATGGCGGAGGCCTTGACCCGCATCGGCAGGTCCTTGGACACCACGGTCACGTCGCGTCCCTCGTTGGCGAGGTTCTTGGCGACGGCGAGGATCCGGCTGTCGTTGTCGCCGCCGCGGAAGCCGGCCGGCAGCACCTCGGCGGAGATGTGGTTCATCTCGACCATCAGGGTGCCGCCGTCGTTGCCGAGCGGGATGGCACGGTCAAGGCCGCCGTGCTCCACCCGGAGATCGTCGAGCAGGCGCAGGGCCTTCCGGGCGAAGTAGCCCAGTTCCGGGTCGTGCCGCTTGCTTTCCAGCTCGGTGATGACGACGATCGGCACGATCACTTCGTGCTCGGCGAACCGCAGCAGCGCGCGCGGGTCCGAGAGCAGCACGGAGGTGTCGATTACGTAGCTTCGGGCGCTCTCCCGGCTTGCTGTTCCTTCCCCGGAAACAGCAAGACCGGCGGCAGCGTCCGAATGCGCTGCGCCGGTCTTGGCGGGGGCTCGCTTGGCGCGAGAGGTAGCTTTCTTGCCCTGGTCGGAAATGACGCCGGGCAGTTCTGCAGAAATAGCCACATCGACTCCAGCCCCGGGCCGCTGGCCCGGAATTGTTATTGGTGAGGCGGCTCGGCCTTGAGGCCGGGCGCGGCCTCCCATACATCCGGTGCGAACTTCCGCTCCATGTACTGGCCTCCCCGATCGGCCGGCCGATTGCCTGCCGATGGGATTAACGTACGTCCACGGCCCGTGCATTGCCGGTCTATTTCTCGGCGATTCTTCTTGCCATCAGGTGAAGGCAAGATGAACCGGGTCAGGAACCGAAGCGGCGCTGCCGGCCGGCGTAGTCGCGCAGCGCGCGGAGGAAGTCCACCTTGCGGAACGCGGGCCAGAGGGCCTCGCAGAAGTAGAACTCGCTGTAGGCGCTCTGCCACATCAGGAAGCCGGAGAGCCGCTGCTCCCCGGAAGTGCGGATCACGAGATCGGGGTCGGGCTGGCCCCGGGTGTACAGGAAGCGCGAGATGTCGTCGACGCTGAGCTCGTCGGCCAGCTTGCCGATGTCGGCGCCGCGGGCGACGGCGTCGTGCAGGAGTTCGCGGACGGCGTCGACGATTTCCCGCCGGCCGCCGTAGCCGACGGCGACATTGACGTGGATCTTTTCGTGCACGGGGGTTCGGGCCGTGAGTTTGTTGAGCCTCTCGGCGAGGTAGTCCGGCAGCAGTTCCGGAGCGCCCATGGCGTGCACGGAGATGTCGGCGTCCTCGTCGAGGCGGTCCAGGGTGTTGGCGATGATGCCCATCAGCAGGTCCARCTCTTCGCCGGAGCGGTTCATGTTGTCCGTGGAGAGCATGTAGAGCGTGACGACTTTAATCCCCAGCTCCTGGCACCAGCCGAGGAATTCATGGATCTTGTCGGCGCCGGCCTGGTGTCCCTGGCTCGTTGGCGCGTTGAACTGCTTGGCCCAGCGCCGGTTCCCGTCGACCATGACGCCGATGTGCCTGGGGACCCGCTCCGGGTCCAGGGACCGCTGGAGGCTGCGCTCGTAGAAGCCATACAGGAACCCGGGCAGTTCCATCCGGAGATTCACCTGGCTTCCTTGGGGTCTGACGGCAGTGCATTCCTAGGCTACCCGCCGGAGGGCCGGTACCGCGCGCACCGTGGTTGCGATTTCCTCCGCAGCCCTGTTACCCGCCAGTAACTTACCGGACCGTAAGTTATTATGGCGGCATGGAGAGCACCAGTCCGGATCCCGGTTCCGAGCGGCCCGCGCAGGGCGGAAACACCCCGACGGGCCGGGAGAACAGTCCGGTGGACGATGCCGCCATCAGGATCGCTGAGCTTCTGATGATCAAGCCGAAATGGCGGGGCTGGATCCACACCGTCACGGCGCCGCTGGCGTTTGCCGCGGGCCTGGTCCTGGTTCTGCTGGCGCCGACAGCCGAGCTGAAAACCGCCTCGGCGGTGTACGCCATCACGGGCGTGCTGCTCTTTGGCGTCAGCGCCGTCTACCACCGCGGGAACTGGTCCCCCGGCGTCAAGATGGTGCTCAAACGGCTGGACCACACCAACATCATGCTGGTGATCGCCGGCAGCTACACGCCGCTTGCGTGGGCCCTTCTGGACCGGCCCAAGGCCGTGCTGCTGCTGTGGGTGATCTGGTCGGGCGCCGTACTTGGGGTGCTCTTTCGCCTGCTCTGGACCAACGCCCCGCGCTGGCTCTACGTGCCGATCTACATCGCGCTGGGCTGCGGCGCCCTGTTCTATTTGCCCGATTTCTTCGCCGCCAGCGTCCCGGCCGCGGTGCTGGTCTGCGTGGGCGGAGCCCTCTACATTGCCGGCGCCGTGTTTTACGCACTGAAGAAGCCGAATTTCAGCTACGAGCACTTCGGCTTCCACGAGCTTTTCCACGCCTTCACGGTGTTCGCCTTCGCCGCGCACTACATCGCCATCGCGATTGCCGTCCTGGGCTGACCCGTCGTCGGGCGGCCCCGACTCTCCCCACTTTTGAATGCCCGACGCCGGGACTCACCGGGCGTCCGGCGCGACACGCCTGGCGCCGTCGTCGAAGTTGGGGAAATTCGTGCGGCCGGCGCTACCGCTCAGCCCGGCCGGCCGGCGGCGATCAGTTCCGGCAGCAGACGCATGTCGTGGAAGACCGTGGTTCCGGGGCCCGCCAGCCGTTCCGCCGGGGTGACCCCGCCCGCGTAGGCGAAGACGTGCATCCCCGCTGCCCGCGCAGCCTGCACTCCATAGGCGCTGTCCTCGACGACGGCGCAGGCCTCCGGCGCCGTCCCAAGCGTCCCGGCAGCATGCAGGAAAAGATCGGGGGCGGGCTTGCCGTTGGCAACCTCCGTGGCGCTGAAGATGCGGCCGGCGAAGCGCTGCAGCAGCCCGGTTTTGCCCAGGGTCCGCTGCATTTTCGCGTGGCTGCCGCTTGAGGCCACGCAGTGCGGAAGCCGGATCCGGTCCAGGGCCTCCTCCACGCCGTCGACGGCCGTGAGGTCCCGCTCAAGGGCCTCGTGGTACCAGTGCTGGTATTTCCGGTCCCAGCCCTCCCCCAGCTCGATGCCCAGATGTTTTTCGATGCCGGCGATGAAGTTGGCCTCGCTTTTGCCGACGAAGCGCTCGATGATTTCCTCGCGCTCCAGTTCCCAGCCGAGGTCGGCGAGCACCCGCTGGTCGATCTGGACGGCGATCACCTCGGAATCCACCAGGACGCCGTCGCAGTCAAAAACCACCAGTTCGAAGGAATCCCGGTCCGCCGGAGTAAAAGTCATTCAGCCATGGTAGCCAGCCGGGCCCGGAGCTCCGCGACGGAACCCGCCGGAAGATCGCAGACCATGCCGCGGCACAGGTAGACCAGTGGTCCGCCGTCCGCCGCCAGGCCGCGCCCCTGCAGCAGCGGAACGGCATCGGCAGGCGCAGCTTCCTGGTCTTGGAGGGCAACCACCAGCCCCGGGCTGGGCGAGTGCAGCAGCGCTCGGTGCAGCGCGGCCCGCTGCGGCGTGTCTGCCCCGACGACGGCGGCTTCCACCGGGCCCGCCAGCGCGGCCTCCGCCGTGGCTAGCAGCCAGCCGGCCACCCGGGGCGCGTTGGCAGCCAGGGGCGGCAGCAGGGACAGGATGTTTCCGGCCATCGCGCGGCGCTCCGCGGATCCGCCCAGCGCGGCAGAGGACAGCAGGGCCCCGGCAAACGCGGCGGCACCGCTGGGGGTGGCGTTGTCGAAGGGATCCATTCCGGCGCGGCCGCCCTGGGCCTTGAGGACCTGGGCCGACTCCCCGGCCGCGTCGCGCAGCGTCCCGTCGGCGGCGAACCGTGCACAGGCGGCGGCCAGGATCGCCTCGGCGAGGGCATACCAGCGGGTCCGGCCGCTGACGGCGTAAAGCGCAAAGAGGCCCTCCGCGCAAAAGGCGTAGTCCTCCAGCAGGCCGCCGATCCCGCGGGCCGTGCCGTCATGGGATACCCGGAGCAGCCGGCCGGGCTCCCCGTCCCGGCCGGGGCTCCAGTGCACCCGCTCCAGGTAGCCTGCGATCCGCTCCGCCGCGTCGAGGAAGTCGGGACGCTCCAACACGGCGCTGGCCTCGGCCAAGGCTGCGACGGCCAGCCCGTTCCATCCGGCCACCACCTTGTCATCCCGGGCAGGTTGCGGCCGCGCCGCCCGTGCCCGGCGCAGCACCGGGCGAACCCGCTGCCACAGACCGACCTCCGGGCCGTTCAGCGTGCGACCGGGATGCAGCGGTGAACCGGCCTCGGACACGGTGCCCGCGGCACGGACATTCATCAGGCCGGCCACCGCCGCGCCGTCCGCAGGTCCCAGGAGCGCAGCAAGTTCCGCGGGGGTCCACAGGTAACTGGCGCCCTCAGAATGTACTCCGTCCACCACGGTGTCCGCGTCCAGCGACGATGCCAGCGCCACTGAAGCGCCGGCGGCACCACCGGCGGCACCCGCAGGTTCCCGGCCCACGGCGCCGCCCAGTCCCAACGCGTCGATCATCCAGTCCGCGGTGCTGCCGGCGACGGCGGCGGCTTCCGCGGCCGGGTAGCCGTCCGTTCCGCCGAGCCGGACCCAGTGGGCGTAGACGCGCAGCAGCTGGGCGTTGTCGTAGAGCATTTTTTCGAAGTGCGGCACGGACCAGTCGCGCGTCACGGAGTACCGCGCAAAACCGCCGTCGAGCTGGTCGAACAAGGCCGAACGTGACATCGCAGCGAGCGTGCGGCCGGCCAGGTCCCGGGCCGCCTCCGCGGTGTCGGACGCGACGGCGGCATGACGGATCAGGAACTCCAGGACGGCCGACGGCGGGAACTTGGGGGCGGTGCCAAAGCCGCCGTCGGCGTCTTCCGAGCGGGCCAGCGCGCGCACGGCCGCAGAAAGCAGGGACGCCTCCAGGACGGGCGCGGGCGCATCCAGCCGGACAGCGGACGCGGACTGCGCGGCGGCGACGCCGCGCGCCAGTGTGGCGGCGTTCTGTTCGACGGCGCCGCGGCGTTCCAGCCAGGCCTCATTGACCGCTTCCAGCACCTGGCGGAAGGAGGGCCTGCCGGGCATCGGGCGGGGCGGATAGTAGGTGCCGGCGTGGAAGGCCCGGCCGTCCGGCAGCAGGAAGACGGACATCGGCCAGCCGCCCTCGCCGCTGATCGCCTGCGTCGCGGCCATGTAGACGGCGTCGACGTCGGGGCGTTCCTCCCGGTCCACCTTTACCGGGACGAAATGGGCGTTCAGGTAATCCGCGGTGTTTTTGTCCTCAAAGGATTCGCCGGCCATGACATGGCACCAGTGGCAGGCTGCGTAACCGATCGACAGGAACACCGGGACGTCCCGGGCCTCGGCGAAGGCGAACGCTTCATCGCCGAAGGGTTGCCAGTGCACGGGGTTGCCGGCGTGCTGGCGGAGGTAGGCAGAGGGCTCCCCGCCCAGGGCGTTGGCCGCCCCGGGTGAGGCATCGGAGGGGCCGCGGTCAGCGGTTTCCGGGTCCTGCATCACCGTTAGCTTCCGGGCGCAGGTCCGTGCCCTCACCGGCCGGCCGGTCCATGCCGCTCCACTGGCCGGCGTCGTCCAGGCCGGCTTCCTCGGCGGCGGCGCGCTCTTCCTCCACCTGTGCCCGGTACCGGACCCGGCGGATCCGGCGCACCATATCCACAATCAGCAGCGCCGTGAGCACCACGATGAACGCGGTGAGCAGGAAGCCCAGCAGGCCCGGGGTGACCTGGTCCTGGTCGAGTCCCGGGCGCAGCGACGGCGTCGGGGTGGGCGCCGGGGAAGTCGCCAGGGCGATGAGCAAGGAATGCACGGTGGAAAACCTTCTGTGGGGAGCGTCTATTGCGGGTCTTCCGCTGCCACTCTTCTACGCGGCATAGAAATCCCTGCTGGAACTATCTTAGCCCGGCGAAGAAGTCCGATTCGGGCACGTCGGCGGGGACCCGGGACTGGATCAGCGAGTAGTCTTCCCACGGCCAGGTCTGCCGCTGCATCGCCGGGGACACGGCGAAGAAGAAGCCCTCCGGGTCGATCTGCGTCCGGTGCGAGCGCAGGGCGTCGTCGCGGGCCTCGAAGAAGTCACCGCACTCAATCTGGGTGGTGGTGGGGTGCGTGGGCGCGGGCGGGGTATGGCCCTCGGCGTCGGCCTCAAGCCAGGCCGCGAGCCGCTCGGCATACGGCGACTGCAGCCCGGCTTCCTCCAGGGCGTAGTGCAGGGCGCGGAAGCGTTCGGGGCTGAAGGCGCGGTCGTAGTAGAGCTTGCTCGGTTCCCAAGCCTCGCCGGTTCCGGGATAGCGTGCCGGATCCCCGGCGGCTTCGAAGGCCTCGACGGCGACCTTGTGGGCCATGATGTGGTCCGGGTGCGGATAGCCGCCATTCTCGTCATAGCTCAGGATGACCTGGGGTTTGAAGGCGCGGACCAGCCGGACCAGCGGGGCGGCGGCCCGCTCAAGCGGCAGCGTGGCGAAGGAACCGACCGGAAGCGGCGGCAACGGGTCGCCCTCGGGCAGGCCGGAGTCGACGAACCCCAGCCAGCGCTGGCGGATACCGAGAACCTTGGCCGCGTTGTCCATCTCCAGCCGCCGGGCGCCCGCCATGTCCCGCTTGGGRTGCGGCGCACTCTCCATCGCCGGGTTCTGGATGTCGCCGCGGGAGCCGTCGGTGCAGGTGGCCACCATGACCTCCACGCCGGAGGCGGCGTACATGGCCATCGTCGCGGCACCCTTGCTGGACTCGTCGTCGGGGTGCGCGTGGACGGCGAGCAGCCGAAGCTTGGCTGACGGGCTGGGGGACGCTGTCATCGTTGGACGGCTCCTCTTTCTTCTCCGGGGTCGGTGCTGGGGGACGGAACGGCGGCGCGGAAATTCCCCTGCCCGATCCACACTAAACTGGACTGGTGACTTCCGAGGAGCAGCCTGCCGCGCCCACGCCGGCACCTACCAGCCTAGCCAATCGCTACGGCGGCCAAAAGCACGCGCTGGGCGGCAAGACCAAGCGGAACATCCTGATCGCTGCCCTGGCGGCCGGAATCGGCTTCATGGCCTGGATCTCGACCTCGGCGGCCACCGAATCCGTCAGCTTCAAGGACATCGGCTACAGCACCACCGACGCCACCGTGGCCGAGGCCGATTTCCAGGTCACCAAGAACCCGGCCACGGCCGCCAAGTGCGCGGTCAAGGCATTGGACTCCAAGTTTGCCGTCGTCGGCTGGAAAGTGGTCGACGTCGGCCCCAACGCCGCCGATGCTGGCGCCGACGGCGGCCGCACCACCGTGCACCGTGTCACGATCCGCACCGAGTCCCAGTCTGTGTCAGCGGTCGTCGACAACTGCTGGATTCCGGACGCCTCGAAGTAGCCACCGCACGTAACACGGTGTGATCTGCGCCGCAGCGGTTCTTGGGTTTATCCACAGCATTGACTACAATGGATCAATACCTCTACCCCGCTGAGCTGGTTGCTGAGATCCAAAAGTGGCCACCGTGGCGGGGTCTTTGCTTGTTTGACCAGCTTGTTTGACCATCAAAAGGAGAAGTCCGTGTCGACCACCAACAGCGCAACTGCAGCTTGGCTTACCCAGGAAGCTTTTGACCGCCTGAAGGCAGAGCTGGACCACCTCTCCGGCGCCGGCCGTGCAGACATCGTTCAGAAGATCGAAGCTGCCCGCCAGGAAGGCGACCTCAAGGAGAACGGCGGCTACCACGCGGCCAAGGAAGAACAGGGCAAGATCGAGGCCCGCATCCGCCAGCTGACCGTGCTGCTGCGCGACGCGCACGTGGGCGAGGCGCCCGCCGACGACGGAATCGTCGAGCCGGGCATGCTTGTGGTCGCGAAGATCGCCGGGGACGAAGAGACGTTCCTGCTGGGCTCGCGCGAAATAGCCGGCGACTCGGACCTGGACGTGTTCAGCGAGAAGTCCCCGCTGGGGTCCGCCATCGTCGGGCACAAGGAGGGCGACAAGCTCAGCTACACCGCTCCGAACGGCAAGGACATTGCGGTGGAGATCATCTCCGCCAAGCCGTACGTCGGCTAATAGCACCAGCGCCCGACGCCGGCCTCCCCTGCAATGGGGCGGCCGGCGTCGTCGTTTAACTTAGCGGCGCCGGCTGAGCAGCAGGGCCGCGATGACGCCGCCGGCGGCCCCGCCCAGGTGCGCCTGCCAGGAGACGTAGCCGGCCACGAAGGGGAGCATGCCAAAGAGGATGCCGCCGTAGGCCAAAAAGAGCACCACCGAGAGCAGGATCTGGCCCCAGTGGCGGTTGAAGAATCCCCGTACCAGCAGGAAGGCGAAGAGCCCGAAGACCAGCCCGGACGCTCCCACCGTGATGTTGTGCCCGCCGATCAGCCACACCAGCGCTCCCGAGCCCGCCCAACTGGAGGCCAGCGCCGTGGCGAACACGCGCACTCCGGACAGGAACACCAGGAACCCGAAGATGATCAGCGGAAGGGTGTTGGAGAGTAGATGCGCCAGGCTGGCGTGCAGCAACGGAAACGTCAGGATGTCCAGCAAGCCGTCGGCAGAGCGCGGCCGCAGCCCGAAGGTCGCGTTCAGCGAGTGCATCGTCAGGGAGTTGACGATCTCGATCGCGTAGAGCAGCAGCACGAAGGAGCCCACCACCAGCAGCCCCCGGCGGGCCCGGATGGCGGGCGTATCGCGGCGCTCCTGCTCGGATGCTTCGAGCACTGCGGCGTCCCTAGTGCACCACGATCGGCTGGAATCCCTCGGCCCGGAGCGCGCCAAGGACCTGCTCGCAGTGCTCGTGGCCCTTGGTTTCCAGGTTAACGGTGATGGAGACATCGCCCATGCTGATCGAGCCGCCCACCCGGGTGTGGTCCAGTCCGGTGACGTTGGCATCGTTTTCGGCGATGATCCGGGCGATGGTCGCGAGCGAGCCGGGCCGGTCATCGAGCATCATCCGCACGGTCATGTAGCGCCCGGCGGCGGAGAGGCCGCGCTGGATGACCTTGAGCATCAGCATGGGGTCGATGTTGCCGCCGGAGAGCACGACGGCGGTGGTCCCGGGGTTCTCGATCTTGCCTTCCATCAGGGCTGCCACACCCACGGCGCCGGCCGGTTCGACCACCATCTTGGCCCGTTCCAGCAGGAAGATCAGTGCCCGGGCCAGGGCGTCCTCGCTGACCGTGACGACGTCGTCGACGAGTTCGCGGATGATGCTGAAGGGAAGCTGCCCCGGCCGGCCGACGGCGATGCCGTCCGCCATGGTGGAGACGCGCTTGAGCGGCACCAGGGCATCCGCGGCGAGCGAGGGCGGGTAGGCGGCGGCATTTTCGGCCTGCACGCCGATGATCCGGATCTCCCGGCCGAGTTCCTTGGCCCGTGCCTTCACGGCCACGGCGACGCCGGCCAGCAGCCCGCCGCCGCCGACGCCCATCAGGATGGTGTCAACGTGCGGGATCTGCTCGAGGATTTCCAGTCCCACGGTGCCCTGGCCGGCCACGACGTCGACGTCGTCGAAGGGGTGCACGAAGACGGCGCCCGTTTCGTCCGCGTAGCGTTTGGCCTCGGCGAGCGCCTCGTCGACGTTGTGGCCGTGCAGCACCACTTCGGCGCCGTGGCTGCGCGTCGCAGCGAGCTTGGGCAGGGCCACGCCCAGTGGCATGTAGATACGGGCTTTGATGCCGAGGGCCTTCGCGGCCACGGCCACGCCCTGGGCGTGGTTGCCGGCCGAGGCCGCGACGACGCCGCGCTTCTTCTCTTCGGCGGAGAGCTTGGCCATCCGGACGTAGGCGCCACGGACCTTGAACGAGCCGGCGCGCTGCAGGTTCTCGCACTTGAAGTAGACCTCGCCGCCGGCGAGGCCGCCAAGGGCCCGGGATGATTCCACCGGGGTCCGCGTAATAATCCCGTCGAGCAGCTTCTGCGCCTCCAGGACATCGTCCAGCGTGACGGGCAGGCTCTCGAGGGTATTCACGAACTAGTCTCCTTTGGGGGTTCCGGCGTCGGCGCCCGGAAGGTGGACCTCCCTGGCACCCGGGTCCTCACCGGCGCCGGCAAGCGCAGGGGCTCCCTGCGTGCTCGCGGCTGCCAGCTCTCCATCATGTTCCCACGTTCTGCCCGCAATGTAGCGAATGGCCGAGTTTGCTACGGCGAGGATCGGGACGGAGAACAGGGCCCCCGGGATGCCGGCCAGGTAGGAACCGGCGGCCACGGACAGGATGACGGCGACGGGGTGGAGCGAAACAGCCTTGCCCATCACCAGGGGCTGCAGGATGTGGCCCTCGAGCTGCTGGACCAGCAGCACGATGCCCACCATGATGAGCGCGTTGACCAGGCCGTTGGCCACCAGGGCCAGCAGCACCGCGATGGCGCCGGTTACGAGGGCGCCGACCAGGGGAATGAACGAGCCGATGAAGACCAGTACGCCGAGCGGCAGGGCGAGCGGGACGCCGATGATCGCGGCGCCGACGCCGATGCCGAGGGCATCAACGAACGCGACGAACATCTGGATCCGGGTGTAGCTGACCATTGAGGTCCAGCCGCGCCGGCCGGCGCCGTTGACGGCGGGCCGGGCCTTGCGGGGCATCAGCCGGACCAGGAACTTCCAGATCCGTTCGCCTTCGAGCAGGAAGAAGATTGTGACGAACAGGGCGATCAGAAGTCCCGCGGCGAAGTGACCGGCGGTGCTGCCGAAGGTCAGGGCACCGCTGAGGATGCTGCTGCTGTTTTTCTGCAGCGCTGCGGTGGCGTCCTGGATGTAGGTGTCGATCTGGGCGGCCGTGAGGTGCAGCGGGCCGTCGGCGAGCCAGGTCTGGACCTGCTGGACGCCGGTGAGCGCCTGACTCCAAAGCTCGCCGAAGCCTGCGGTGAGCTGGCGGCCGACCAGGGCGAGCGCGCCGACGATCACGCCGATGAAGCCCAGCAGGGTGATGGCCACCGCCGCGCCGTTGGGGACCCGGCGCCTGCGCAGCCAGCGCGTGACGGGGCTGAGCAGGCCGGCCAGCAGCGCGGCCACCATGACCGGGATGATCAGGAAACTGATCTTGCTCAGCAGCCACACGAGCGCCCCGGTGACCAGCAGGATCAGGCCGATCCGCCACGCCCAGGACGCCGCGATCCGCACGCCGTAGGGGATGTCCTCGTCCAGTTCCCGGTCGCTGCGGGGACGGGTGGCCGTCCCTCCGGCCCGTTCACGGAGCGCAGCCTGGTCGGCCGCCGGGGAAGACTGCCCGGCGGGCGGGGCGGAGAGTTCGGGGTCGGCGTAGCCCGGCAGGGTGGCGTCGGGCACGGCCTGGTCGGAGCGGGCGTCATCAGCTGGCGTCATTACCCCATAATTCCCTAGCTTGGCTAGGAAAGGAAACGGGGACACAGCTGCGGTTCCCCCGCCTCCCGCCGTCGTCGTGACCGCTGCGGGGGCCGCTGGTCGGCGTGGCGCTAGGAGCCCAGTTCGGCGGTGATCCCCCAGCTCATGGTGAACGACTCCCCTGCCTGCAGCCAGCGCAGGCCGTCGCCGCTGTTGAAGGCATTGGCCGGTCCCGTCATCGGCTCGAGCGCCACGGCCGTGGCCCGGCCAGGGAACTTGTCGGTGACGAACACGTGGACGTAGCGGCAGTGCTCGTCCTGCCACAGGCTCACGCTGCGGCCGTCCGCGGCGCGCAACGTGCTGCTCGCCTTGCCGCCGTCGAAATCCAGGTCCGTGTACGCGCAGTCCAGGTCCAGGTCGCCGGCCAGCGAGCCCGCCCGGAGATCGAATTCACCGGAGACCGGTTCGGTGCTGCGCGGAATCAGGCGCTCGTCGGTCACCAGCCGGGTGCGGCCGCTGACGCTTACGGTGAGCTCCTCGCTCGGCACCTCCCCCAGCCGCAGGTACGGGTGTGCGCCGAGGACGAACGGGGCCGGTTCCTGGGAGTCGTTAACCAGCGTCTGTTGCACGGTGAGCCCCAGGGCTTCATCCAGTTCATAGCGCACCCGGTGCCGCAACAGGAACGGGTAGCCGTGCTGCGGAAACACAGCCGCTTCAAGGGTCACGGAAAATTCCGATTCGTCCACCAGCTCGTAGGCAGCGTTCCGCAGCAACCCGTGGCTGGCGTTGTTTCTGGACACCTCGGTGATGTCGAGCTGCTGCTTCTTCCCCTTGAGGTACCAGACGCCGTCCTCCACGCGGTTTGCCCAGGGCACCAGGGTGATGCCCGTGGCGCCGGGCGGGATGTCGGCGTCCCCGTAGCTCTCGGTCAGCTGGGTGCCCGCGCGGCTGTAAAGCCGGAGGCCGGCGGCAAGTTCGGTCACCACGGCCAGGGCGTCGCCCCGGCGCAGTTCGTATTGCCTGCCGCTCGCGTAACGGCGGGCGGAGGACGCCACGCCGTCGGCTTCGGAGGCGACGGCGGCGGAAGGGGAAGCGGCGGTAGCTGGGAGGTCCATGGGCACCACGGTACCGAACAGCGCACCCGCCCGTACACGGCGGGGCTTTGCCGGAAACTCGTGAAGTCTGATCGAATGATGGGATGCGCGCCAACAGGACCACCCGCGGCACCCTTGCCGCCGGCCGACCATGAACATCCCACTGGGCACCGCTGAGCTTCGGTCGCGGTTCGAGGAGGCTTTCGGAGCCGCCCCCGACGGCGTCTGGCAGGCCCCGGGCCGGGTCAACCTGATCGGCGAACACACGGACTACAACGAGGGGTTCGTACTGCCCTTCGCGATCGACCGGACCGCCCGGGTGGCCGTCCGGGTCCGGCCCGACTCCACGGTACGGATGCTGTCCACCTTCGGAAACCAGGGGCTGACCTCGGCCGACGCAGCCGCCCTGGACCCGGCCACGGCCAGGGGCTGGACCAAATATCCGCTGGGCGTGCTCTGGGCCCTGGAACAACGTGGACTCACAGTCCCCGGTATGGACCTCCTGCTGGATTCCGATGTGCCGCGTGGAGCCGGGCTGTCCTCCTCGCATGCCATCGAATGCGCCGTCATCACGGCCGTCAACGATCTGACCGGTGCCGGGCTCGGCGCCGAGGACATGGTCCTTGCCACCCAGCGCGCGGAGAACGATTTCGTCGGCGCCCCCACCGGGATCATGGACCAGTCGGCCTCGCTCCGGGGCGCCGCGGGCCGGGCAGTGTTCCTCGACTGCCGCGACCAGAGCGTCCGGCTGGTGCCGTTCGACGCCGAGGCAGCCGGCCTGGTCCTGCTGGTGATCGACACCAAGGTCGCGCACTCGCACGCCGACGGCGGCTACGCGGCCCGGCGTGCCTCCTGCGAACTGGGCGCCGACGTCCTTGGCGTCCGGGCGCTCCGCGACGTCGGGGTCGGCGACCTTGAGGAAGCTGCCGGTCTGCTGGATACGGAAACGTTCCACCGGGTGCGGCACGTCGTCACCGAAAACGAACGTGTGCTGCAGACCGTGGAACTCCTCGAGAGCGCCGGACCGCAGGCCATCGGCGCCCTGCTGGACGCCTCCCATGCCTCGATGCGGGACGACTTCGACATCTCCTGCGACGAATTGAACCTCGCGGTGGACAAAGCCCGTGCCGGCGGGGCCATCGGCGCACGGATGACCGGCGGCGGTTTCGGCGGCTCGGCCATCGCCCTTACCCCGGCGGAAGCGGAGCAGCAGGTTCGCGCCGATGTCTCCCGGGCTTTCGCACGCGCCGGCTACGCGGCTCCGGACATCTTTTCGGTCCGGCCGGCGGCGGGAGCAATGCGGCTGGCCTAACGGCCGGAATTTGGCGGAACGCACGAAGCGGGCCCTGCCTTCCGGCAGGAGGCCGAACGCCGCGGTCCAGGAGAAGCGCTGCGGAGCGCCGCTGCGGACGCCGGCCTCGATGCTGGTGAAGTCCATGATCAGGGAGAACGCGGCCAGGCCGATCGCCAGCAGGCCGATGAAGACACCCAGCGGGATCCCGAAGATTTCCACCTGGGTACGCAGCCCGAACGGGGACTGCACGGCACCGGTCCACATCATCACCATGTTGATGAGCGCGAAGACGGCGTAACCGATTAGGGCGATCATGAAGAAGCGCATGGCCTTGGGGGTGGCCCGGACCTTGCCGCTCTTGAACAGCACCAGGGTGACGGCGAAGACGGAGAGCGTCCCGATCACAGCCTGGAGTCCGACGCCCGGGAACATCCCGTCGAGGATCCGGGTCAGGCCGCCGAGGAAGAAGCCCTCGAGGGCGGCGTAGGCCAGGATCAGCGCGGGCGAGGGCTGCTTCTTGAAGGTGTTGACCATGGCCAGCACAAAGCCGCCCAGCGCACCGACAATCATCAGCATGGAGGCCAGGCCCTGCGCCACCACGAGGGTGACGGCCGCGCCGGCGATCACGGCGGCGAGGCAGGCGGCCGTCTTCATGATGACGTCGTCAAAGGTCATCCGGCCGCTGTCGGCCGGTCCGGCGGCAGGGCGGTTGTACATGTCCTGCAGCTGGTCGCTGCTCATCGCCTGCTGCGCCGGGTTCCAGCCCGCCTGGGGCTGGCCATACTGGGGCTGTCCGTATTGGGGCTGGCCGAATTGGCCTTGGCCGTAGCCCTGCCCGTAGGGCGCGTGCGGGGCAGGCGGTGCCTGGGTGGCTCCACGGAAGTTCTTTCCGTTGAAGATCGGGTTTCCGCCAAGTGCCATTGCTGGTGTCCTCCAAATTAAGGGGGGTAGATGATGATCGAACATGCGGATCGTTAAGACTCACGCTACCAATTCCCACGCCCGGCGGGCAGGGATAGTTCCCCGCGGGATCCGGCCGCAACGAAACCGTGACCTCGCGCGGCCGCCGGCCGGTGTCAGCCCCGGCGGGACCGGCTGTCCGGGAACTGTTTAGGAATCCTCGGGATCAACAAAAGTTTTCTTTAGCTTGGCTAAATCAGTCCACGACGCCGGCTTCACGGTTGTTACGCGATCGCGACGTTCTCCCTGCTCGCAGCGGCATTAGTTACCCCTCCCGGCCTGTAACATTGGCCCAACAGGGTGACGAACATCACAAGTACGAACCGCTCTATCGCATCGCAGTATCCGCTCTATCCCGTCCCCTGACCGTTCGCAGCGGTTGCAACGGCGCAACCCAGACCACCCCCATGTGGAGGTTTTCAATTTGAGAAGCACACCGAGAGGCCAGTCGCAGAGACGGCGCGGCAGAATGCTGAAAGCTGTGGGGGCCCTTTTCGCCGCCGTGGCCGCCCTTCTGCTCATCGTCGCCCCGGCATCCCAGGCCGCGACCCCCTCGCCGACACCATCCCCGTCGAGCACCTCGTTCCAAAACAGCATCAGCGGCTTCCTGCGCGGCGATGACCGCGCCCCGCTCGCCGGCGTCACCATCACCGCCAAGAGCGGCGACTTCACTGGAACTACCAAGTCGGGTCCCAACGGTTCCTGGAACATCGGCGTCCCCACCCAGGGGACGTACGAGGTCGAACTGGACGTGAAGACCCTGCCCGAGGGCATCAAGCTTGCCGAGGGCCAGGAAAACCCCCGCAAGGTCACCTTCAGCCAGACGTCCAACCTCTCGGTGATCTTCGCCTTCGGCAAAGGCATCGTGGTCCAGCAGGAAGACTTCGGCCAGAACCTGCTTAACCGCCTGGTCGCGGGACTGAGCTTCGGCCTGCTGCTGGCCCTCGCGTCGGTGGGACTGTCGCTGATCTTCGGCACCACCGGCCTGACCAACTTCGCGCACGGCGAGATGGTCACGCTCGGCGCCGTGCTGGTCTTCGGCTTCAACGCCATGAACCTGCCGTTCTGGCTCTCCATCATCCTCGCGCTCCTAGGCGGCGGTCTCTTCGGCTACGTCCAGGACGCCGGGCTGTGGAAGCCGCTGCGGCGCCGCGGCACCGGCCTGGTCCCGATGATGATCGTGAGCATCGGCCTCGCCCTCGCCGTCCGCTACGTGATCCAGTTCTACTTCGGCGGCGCCACCCAGCAGCTGCCCTACGCCCAGAGCGCGGAAATCCAGATCGGGCCCGTCTCCATCTCGCCCAACAACCTCTGGTCCCTGCTCATCAGCGTCGTTGTCATCGCCGTCCTCGGCGTCGTGCTGCTCAAGACCCGGCTGGGCAAGGCAACCCGCGCGGTCGCCGATAACCCGGCACTGGCTGCGGCCTCCGGCATCGACGTCGATTCGGTCATCAGGATCGTCTGGGTCACCGGCGGCATGCTCGCCTCGCTCGGCGGCATTCTCTGGGCGTACTACCGTCCCGGCGTCACCTTCGACATGGGTTCGCAGATCCTGCTGCTCATCTTCGCCGGCGTGACCCTTGGCGGCCTCGGCACGGTCTGGGGCGCCCTGTTCGGATCCATCATTGTCGGCATCTTCGTGGAGCTGACCACCGTCTTCGGCCTCGCGGCCGACCTCAAGTACGTGGGAGCACTGTTCATCATGATCGTTGTCCTCTTGTTCCGGCCTCAGGGCATCCTGGGCCGCCGCGAGCGCGTGGGTTAGGAGACAGACATGGACTTCGGATTTATTCTTTCCAGCGCTGCCGGTGAGCTGTTCAGCCCGACGACGGCGGCGTACGCGCTTGCCGCACTCGGCCTGGCGGTCCACTTCGGCTACTCGGGCCTGCTGAACTTCGGCCAGGCCGGCTTCATGGCGGTGGGAGCCTACGGCTTCGCCATCTCCACCCTGACGTTGCACGTGCCGTTCTTCGTAGGCCTGCTGATCGCCGTCGTCTGCTCGGCGATCTTCGCCTTGCTGCTGGGCATCCCCACGCTCCGGCTGCGGGCCGACTACCTCGCCATCGTGACGATCGCGGCCGCGGAAATCGTCCGCTACATCGTCACCACCAACCAGCTCACCTCGGTGACCGGTTCCGCCAACGGCCTGGCCGCCTTCGAAGGCGACTTCTATGCCATGAACCCGTTCCCCGAAGGGTCCTACTTCGGGATGAACAACCGCGACTTCTTCATCCGCGTGGTCGGCTGGGCCCTGGTTGCGGTCTGCTGCCTGCTGGTCTGGCTCCTGATGCGCAGCCCGTGGGGCCGCGTCCTGAAGGGCATCCGCGAGGACGAGAACGCGGTCCGCTCGCTCGGCAAGAACGTCTACTCCTACAAGATGCAGGCCCTCGTGATCGGCGGGGTGCTCGGTGCCCTCGCGGGCATGGTCTTCACCCTCCCCCGCGGTGCGGTGCAGCCGGCCAACTACGGCACGGAGCTGACGTTCTTCCTCTACACCTGCCTGCTGCTCGGCGGCCTTGGTACGGTGCTGGGTCCGGTCGTCGGGGCGATGATCTTCTGGGTCGTGCTGTCCCTGACCCAGGGTGTGCTGTACGGCCTGATCGAATCGGGCGCCGTCACGTGGCTGAACACGGTCCAGGCCGGCCAGTTGCGCTACATCCTGGTCGGCATCGCGCTGATGCTGCTGATGATCTTCAGGCCTCAGGGCGTCTTCGGCAATAAGAAGGAGCTGGCGTTCGCATGAGCATGCACAGCGAAGAACCCACAACCGGCGCCGGCACCACCGGGGCCGCGGACACCATCGACTACATGACCGACACCCGTCCGATTGCGGCCGGGGAGATTGCTCCCGGCTGTAAGAAGCGCGACCCGATTGTGGTGGCGGAGAACGTCACGCGCAGCTTCGGCGGCATCAATGCCGTCGACGTCGAATACCTCGAGATCCCGCGGCACAAGATCACGGCCCTGATCGGCCCCAACGGTGCCGGCAAGACCACCCTGTTCAACCTGCTGACGGGTTTCGATACGCCCAACACGGGCAAATGGCAGTTCGAAGGGAACAGCCTTGCCGGCGTCTCTTCCTACAAGGTGGCCCGCATGGGCATGGTCCGCACCTTCCAGCTGACCAAGGTCATGGGCAAGCTCACCGTCATGGAAAACATGCGCCTGGGTGCCTCGAACCAGTCCGGCGAGAAGCTCTCCAAGGCCTTGTTCAGGGGCATCTGGGGCGGCCAGGAAAAGAAGATCACCGAAGAAGCCAACGTGCTGCTGGAGAAGTTCAAGCTCGACGCCAAGAAGGACGACTACGCAGCGTCCCTCTCCGGCGGCCAGCGCAAGCTCCTCGAGATGGCGCGTTCGCTGATGGTCCGGCCGAAGCTCGTGATGCTGGACGAACCGATGGCAGGCGTCAACCCGGCGCTCACCCAGTCCCTGCTGGACCACATCAAGAACCTCAAGGCCGAGGGCATGACCGTGTTGTTCGTCGAGCACGACATGCACATGGTCCGCCACATCGCCGACTGGGTCGTGGTGATGGCCGAGGGCAAGATCGTGGCCGAAGGGCCGCCCGCCGAAGTCATGAAGAACCCGGCCGTGATCGACGCCTACCTGGGCGCCCACCACGACGTGGACCTTGGAGACTCGGAGGGCATCAAGGTGCTCGCCGCCGAGCTTGAGGCCGACGAGGAATCAATCATCGGCACCGAGAACGCCGGCATCATCTCCACCGACGTCATCGCGGCTGAGACGTCCGGGACCGAGACCGCCAACGGTGCGGCGCACGGCCGGCGCAGCGCCGAGGAGCCGCACCGCGCTGAGCCGAACCGCGTTGAGCCGAACCGGACAGAGAAGGACACAGAATGAGCGCCACGAGTGCGGCAGCCGCCGCCAAGAACGCATACGAGGGCGATTCGGTCGTCAAGGTCACCGACCTCGTAGCCGGGTACATCCCGGGTGTGAACATCCTCAACGGCTGCAGCATCGAGGCCCGCAAGGGTGAGCTGATCGGCATCATCGGTCCCAACGGCGCCGGCAAGTCGACCCTGCTGAAGGCCATGTTCGGCCTCGTCAAGGTCCACTCCGGCTCCGTGGTGGTCCGCGGCCAGGACATCACCGGGCTGAAGGCGAACAAGCTGGTCAGCCGGGGCGTCGGCTTCGTCCCGCAGACCAACAACGTCTTTGCGGCCCTGACCATCGAGGAAAACCTCCAGATGGGGATGTTCCAGCGGCCGAAGGACTTCGCCGAGAGGTTCGACTTCGTCGCGGAGCTGTTCCCGGAGTTGGCCAAGCGACGGGCCCAGCGCGCCGGATCGCTTTCCGGCGGCGAACGCCAGATGGTCGCCATGGGACGTGCCCTGATGATGGACCCGGCAGTGCTGCTGCTGGACGAGCCCTCCGCGGGCCTCTCCCCCGTCAAGCAGGACGAAACCTTCCTGCGGGTGCACGAGATCAACCGCGCCGGCGTCTCGGTGATCATGGTGGAGCAGAACGCACGCCGCTGCCTGCAGATCTGCGACCGCGGCTACGTCCTGGACCAGGGCAAAGATGCGTACACGGGAACCGGCCGGGAACTCATGAAGGATCCCAAGGTCATCCAGCTGTACCTGGGCACCCTGGCCGACACGGTCGAGTAGTCCCCCAGCGTTGCCTTGAAGGGCCGTCACCACACCGGTGGCGGCCCTTCTGCGTGCCCGGGCACGGCTGGGTTTGAGGTCATCCGGGCTCCCCGCTCCGGACGGCCGCGCAGCCTTCGGAGCCACTTCGGCCACCCGTCAACCTGGAGTAACACAGATCACATTTAAGTTGATCGCCCGCTGCCCGGAGTTTTATCCTTGTTTGTGAGGTCATGCAGACGGCCTTCTTCATCGCTCTTAGAGGAAGACTTCTGTGACCACTAAGCTCTCCGTCACCGTCGCCGTAGATTTGGATCTCACCTCCGTCACCATCCGCGTGGCCGGCCCGCTCAACAGCCAAAACGTCGGAGGCCTGCTGGCCGTCGTCGACCGGGCCGAACGCGCGCTCCCCGACTTCACCGTCCGGCTGGACCTCGAGCACTTGCGCTCAGCGGCCCCGGATGCCCTCCACCTTCTGCGGCAAAGCGCTGCGGTACTGACCGCCGACGCACCCGGGGCCTTCAGCACGGCCGCCCGCTGCCGCGAACCGCGATTGGCGGCGTGAGCGGCCGCATGGTCGCCGCGCCACATCGCCCGCCATCTGCGCTCTGCCCCGCTGTTGGAAACGGCGTTATGCGGCGCGGAAACCCATAAGCTACCGCGGGGATGGCCCACACGAAAAGACGCATTGGGGGTGGGCCATACCCGCGGCATACCCGGCCTCAGGAGCCTGCGCTCGTCCGCCGACTCGGGGGCGGTGCCCGGAGGCGCGGTCAGTCCTCGTGGGAATGCGGCGCCCGGGCCCGGCCTGGAGGCTGCAAGGTAAAGTCGTTGGCGGCCGAAGACAGCACGTCCCGTTCCCGCTCCGGAAGGGGTCCCGCATCCGCCAGATACTTCAGGACCGAGGTGAGCTCGGCTCTTCCGCCCAGGCTGACGAAGTGGATCCACAGGACCAGGGGGTTGATCCCCAGTTCCTTCACTACTGCGGCGGTCAAAGCCTGTTGATCATTCTCCTGCATCGAAGCCCCTCCCTGACAGGCACGCCCACAGCCGGGCAAGGCCTTTGGAGGTGGTTCGTGGACCGCCCAGCCGAAGATGGGTCTCTGTCGGGTGTCGCAGGCAACGTTTGAACAGCGGGGTCGCGTCACCCCCCGTCGGCGCTTCGGCCAGCCTAGGGACGGCCACTCCAGCGCTGGACATGGAAGGGCCGGGCGGCTGTATTGGGGGACCATCCGCCCGGCCCACTTCAAATTATTCGGCATCGGCGGCCACCTTGTCGAGCATATTTTTCTCATCGGTAGGGGCCGTGCAGCCGATGGCGATCGATGCTCAACCGGACGCGGCCGAGGCCCTCAACGCAAGAGACCCCCGTCCGGAACGGACGGGGGTCTCTTGATTGTCTGGGAAGCGGCCTTTAGAGCTTGCCGAATTCTTCCTTGACGGGCTTGTAGCTGTTGTCATCCTGGTACTCGTAGATGCCGATGTAGGCTTCCGTCGGGTCGCCGGCGTCGGAGAACGTTACGGGGCCGGACTGGCCGTCGTAGTCGATGTCCTTGCCATTGCGGAGCAGGGTGACGCAGGAGGCGAAGTTGTTGCACTTCTCGCCGCCCTCAGAGACATCCTTGAGGTGCTTGGCGATGTCCACGCCCTTGGTGCTCTTGGCTTCCTCAGCCGCGAGTGCGATCAGGTTCACGGCGTCGTAGGACTCGCCTGCGTAGCTGTAATCCTTGAGCGCCGGATCGATCGCGAGGAGCTTCTTCTTGAAGTCATCCTTGGCGAAGGTGCCCGGGATGGTGCCCTGGGCGCCCTTCAGGGTGCCAGGCTTGAAGTCCTTGCTGTAGTCGGACATGTTGCCGTCCACCATGAAGATCTGGGTGGGCTTGACGCCCTTGCCCGTCATGAGCGGAACGATGCTCTTGGCCTGGTCAAAGGTGATCAGGGCGATGGCATCCGGCTTGGCCGCGAGGACCTTGTCCACCTGGCTGCTGAACTGGGAATCGCCTTCGTTGAAGAGCTCTTCCGCGACAACCTTGCCGCCGGCGGCCTCCACCGAGGACTTGATGTTCTTGGCGAGACCCGTGCCGTAAGCGTCGTTCAATACGATCATGCCAACGGTCTGGGCGCCACAGGTAGCCATGTAGTTGCCGAGAACCTTGCCCTGCAGGACGTCCGACGGAGCGGTACGCCAGTAGAGGCCCTTGTCATCCCAGGTGGTGAAGTCCGGCGAGGTGTTGGCCGGCGAGAACTGGATGACACCGGCGCCCGTGATCTGGTTGATCACGGTCTTGGAGACGCCCGAAGAGGCGGCACCGATGATGGCGCTGACGCCCTGGCCGAGCAAAGCGGTGGTGGACTGCGTCGCGATGTCCGTCTTGGTGTCACCGGAGTCGCGGTGGATGACCTGGACGGGCTTGCCCAGGACGCCCCCGGCGTCGTTGACTTCCTTGATGCCCAGGTTCACGCCCGCGATTTCGGGCGGGCCGAGGAAGGCCAGGGAACCGGTCGTCGGCAGCAGCGAGCCGATCTTGAGCGGGGTGTCCGTGGTGGTCGAGGACGCGGGCACGGAGCCAGCCGCGCTGGCCGAGCTGGTGGCGCCGCCGGTTGCGCTCGGGGCCGGGCACGCGATGCCTGCGGCCTGGGCGGATGCCGATCCGCTGGACGCCGGCGCGGTGGACGAACCGCCACAAGCCGTAGCCAGAAGGGCGACGCCGAGGCTAAGCACTGTGAGCTTAGCAATGCGCGGCGCCGCCTGGGGGAGTGAAGTCATAGAGAAATCTCCTCGATCTAAAGGTGTGCGAACGGCCTTTGATGCGAAAGATCAGGTGTTCCTGATTTAGATTCAAGCTAATGCAATTTCCGCCCGAACATAAGTGACTACGGTCACATCCTTATAACACTCGTTGCATAGAGGAAATCAGCCTGTGGCCAGGACGGTGTGATTGGCGCCACGGCGGGCCGGGAGGCCACTTTGGCGGCTACCACTGCCCTGGGGCGCGCGGCGTTCCCCGGGGCCGCGGACGGCAATTGTGGCGCGCGGCGCGGCAATTATGAAGTGCCCCAGCAGGGACTCGAACCCTGAACACGCGGATTTTAAGTCCGCTGCCTCTGCCAATTGGGCTACTGGGGCGCCCGCTACATGGTATCCCGCCGGAGGTTGTTCCGCCGGAGGGCCCCTAGGACGCGGCGGCCGGGGCGTCGAAGGGCTTGGCATACCGGAACGTGCCGCTGACCCCGCCCGGCCAGAGCGCCAGGGGCAGCAGCTGGAAGTGCTCGCCCCAGGACGGATCCGGTGCCTGCACGCCGAGCGACGTGGAGGGCACGAAGCCAAACCGTGCGTAGTACTCCGGGCTGCCGAGCAGTGCGATGCCCCGCTCCCCCGCAGCATTCGCCCGGTCGATGGTTTCCTTCATCAGCGCCGATCCGATTCCATGCCGCTGCAGCCGTGGCAGCACCCCGATCGGGCCGAGGCCCAGGAGCTCCAGCTCCCCCGCCCAGCCCCGGGTGCTGATGACGTGTCCCACCACCTCGCCGTCGAGCTCGGCGACGATGCTGAAGTCCGGCAGGTACTCCCCGCACTCGAAAAGCCGGGCCAGAAGCTCCACTTCTTCCGGCTCCCCCTCAACCCGCTCGCCGGTCACCGGCGAGATGGCGAACGCCGCCGCGGTCAGGGCCAGGAGCGCCGGCCGGTCCACCGGCTGTTCGCTCCGCAGCACCAGCGTGGGCGCGGGCGACGGCCCACCGCCGTTGGCGGTGCGGCTCTCGGCGGAAAGTTCGTGGAGCACCTCGAGCGCACGCTCGGCGTCGGCCACCGGGACCAACAGGTGGTCGTGGTGGAAACCGGCCAGCACATTGCAGCTGATCTTGGCCTCGGTCAGGGCGGCACTGACCGCAGCCGTCAGCCCGATGACTTCAAGCGGTGAGTGCACCTGCAGGGTGATCCACGCGGCCACGAAGTCGTACTTGAGGCCCAGGTCATCGGCATCGGCCCGCGGCAGCACCACGGTCAGCCCCTCGGCTTCACGGACCGCGGCCGCAATGTGTCCGGCCAGGGGTTTGCCGTGCGGCCACAGCGCGTAGACGTATTCGCCCTCGCGGATCACCGGCCGCATGGTCGCGAGCAGCGTGAGCAGGTCCTTTTCGGCGGGAGTCATGGGCCCAGTCTAGGCAGGTCGGCCAGCCATCCGGCCAATCCGCCCAACATTCCAGGCAGCAGCCAGCGGCGGCACCAACGACGACGGCGGCCGCTCCCCTGCGAGGGGAACGGCCGCCGTCGTCGTGCTGCTGTGCGCTACTTGGAGTTAACCGGGGCAGCTTCCTTAGCGGGTGCCTCGGCCGGCTTTTCGACAGCCGGAGCGGCCGGAGCCGCTGCGGGCTTCGGGGCGGGCGTCGCCGCGGCCACGAAGGCGCCGCGGGGGTTGTCCAGGTCCATCAGCTGGGTGGTGTCGCGGCCCAGGAAGAGCTGCCAGAACCAGCCGGAGATCACGCGGATCTTGCGCTCGACCGTCGGCATGGCCAGGCCGTGGTAACCGCGGTGCGCGAGCCAGGCGAGCGGGCCCTTGAGGCCGATGCGGCCGACCAGGTTGATGTTGGCGACGCCCTTCCATTCACCGAAGCCGGCGACGGCGCCCAGGTTCTTGTGCTTGTAGTCCTTGAGCTCCTTGTCCCAGCGGGAGGCCCACAGGTTCTTGGCGAGCCGCTTGGCCTGGCGCAGCGCGTGCTGGGCATTCGGGACGCAGGTGCCGTCCGGCAGGCCGCTGCCGGTGAGGTCCGGCACGGCCGCGATGTCGCCGGCAGCCCAGGCGTTCTCGACGATGCCTTCGTCGCCGGAGATGCGCAGGTCCGGGAGGACGCGGACACGGCCGCGGGGTTCGAGCGGGAAGTCGGTGGAGCGGACCATCGGGTTGGCCTGCACGCCGGCAGTCCAGACCAGGGTGTCGGATTCGAATTCCTGCGCCGGGGTCTTGTCCGGCAGGTTGATGAGCTTGAGCGAACCCTCGGCGCTGTCCAGCGAGGTGTTCAGCAGCACCTCGATGCCGCGGCTGCGCAGGTGCTCGACGACCCACTCGGCCTGCTTGGCCGTGACCTCGGGCATGATGCGGCCCATGGCTTCAACCAGGACGAAGCGGACTTCCTCCTGCTTGACGCGCGGGTTGTTCTTGACCGCGGCGCGGGCCAGGTCTTCCATTTCGGTGATGCACTCGATGCCGGCGAAGCCGCCGCCGACGACGACGAAAGTCAGGGCGCGGGCGCGTTCGACCGGGTCGGTCATGAGCGAACCGGTCTCGATGCGCTCAAGGACACCGTTGCGCAGGGCGACGGCTTCCTCGATCGTCTTGAGGCCGATGCCCTTCTCCGCGAGGCCCTTGATCGGGAACGTGCGGGTGATCGCACCGGCGGCCAGCACGACGTCGAAGTAGGGGATCTCGAAGTTTTCCCCGCCGTCGGTCGGTGCCACCACGGCCGTGCGGTTCTCGTGGTCGATCGAGAGGACGCGGCCCTCGATCAGTTCGGTCTGCTTCAGGTGCTGGCGGTGCGAGACCACGGCGTGACGCGCCTCGATGTTGCCGCCGGCTACCTCGGGGAGGAAGGGCTGGTAGGTCATGTAGGGCAGCGGATCAACGACGGTGACGATGCCACCGGCGTTCGCGATCTTCTTCTGCAGTTTGAGGGCTACGTACAGGCCGACGTACCCGCCGCCGACGACGAGTACCCTGGGACGGTCCTGGAGCTGAGGAGTGGATGCCATGGATCCAGAATACCGTAGTTTGTGAAAAACTTCACTAACTACTCCGGGGCTTTGGTCCTCGCGGAATCGCGCGCCTCGGCCCCCTGCTCCCCGGGTCCTGGAACGGGTCCTGGAACGGAGCCTGGAGCGGGGACGGCCCCCGCGCCCTCCTCAGGGCCCGGGTCGGCACTTGGGGCGGCGTCCGAGTCAGGGGCAGTTGCGGCGCCGGGTCCGCGTACGGCCCGCCGCAGCTGGATGGCGGCTGCGGCGATGATGCAGATGAACAGCGCGCCGAAGCCGAGCACCACCATCGCGGGGACGGCACTGTCAGCCGGTGAGGGGGCTTCCGCGACCGGGACGGTGGCCTTGGGCAGCGTGGGCGCCGCGCTCGAGGGGCTGGGCACGACGGCGGGTGCGGGCCGCACCGGGTTTCCCCGCCGGTGGACGCGGATCCAATCGGAGATCGACCCCAACGGATTGCCCGTGACTTCGGGAACGTCGGCCTTGAGGGCAGCCTCGGCGTTCAACACACCGAAGCCGTAGAGCGGGTCCTTGCCGGGAGCCCCGGCATCCTTCGCGGTGCTGACAATCCGGTTGATGACCTGGTTGGCGGACATCTCCGGCCACTTCGAGCGGATCAGGGCGGCGACGCCGGCAACGATGGGGGTCGCGCCGGACGTGCCGGCCCATTCGGCGTAGCCGCCGCCGGGCAGGCCGCCGACCAGGTCTTCGGCCGGCGCCGCCACGCCGATGCTGATGCCCTGGGACGAGGAGTCAATGCTGGCGGCGCCCTTGCGGTCCAGTCCGGCCACGGTCAGCACGCCGGGGATGGTTGCCGGGGCGCCGACCTGGATGTTGCCGCCCACCCGGTTGCCGGCGGCGGCGACAATGACCACGTCCTTCTGTTCGGCGTACAGGAACGCCGCGTCCCAGCTTTGCGGCCACTCCGGGGAGGTGCTGCCGAGCGAGATGTTGATGACGCGGGCGCCGTTGTCGACGGCCCAACGGACCGCGGCGGGAATCTGGTCCTGGTCACTCTTTCCGCCCGGATTGGCCGATCCGAGCCAGGTGGAGACGGACAGGATCTCTGCTTCGGGGGCAACGCCGACGATCCCGTCAGGGCCCACGCCGGCTGCGGCGGAGGGGCTGGCAGTGGATTTTCCCGATTTCTTGGGCTGGTGCCCGCGGCCGGCGAGCATGGTCGCCACGAGGGTGCCGTGCTCGGGTTTGGCGCCGATGCTTTTCCGCCCGTCGGCGGCGCCCGCGCCGGACACGTCCGTGCCTCCGGTCAGCACGCCCTTGAGGTCCGGATGCTTGCCGTCCACGCCGCTGTCGATGACTGCGACCTTGACGTTGGCGCCCTTGGAGACCTGCCAGGCCTTCTTGATGCCGGACTCGGTGAGCCAGTACTCCTTGTCGCGGGTGGCGTCGGCCTGCGCGGCGGGGGCCGTCGACAGCGCTCCCGCGACGCTGCCGCCGGCGAGGGCGAGGGCCATCAGCACGGAGGCGGTCCGGCGGTACCGGGCTGTTGCTCTGGTCATTCGGGTCCAATCGGCGGTATGTCTGCGGCTGCGGCGGCTCTCGGGCTGCGGCGGCGGGTGGCGGCTGGCCGGCGCCGTGGGCGGCCGGACAGGGCCGGTGGGCTCGGGCGGGCGCGGAGCTAGCTGATGCTCAGGGCAATTCCGTCAAGAATATCGTGTTCGCTCGTCACGGCCGTCGTGATCCGGCCCTCTGTGACGTCCGCCATGCGTTCCAGCACGCGCCGCCAGACGAGGCCGCCGGCGCCAATTACGTCCACCCGTCCCGGGTGCATGTAGGGCAGGGCGGCCCGCGCGTCCCGGGTCATTTCGAGCAACGAGGTGCACGCTTCGCGGACGGTGTCCAGGTCCAGTTCCGTGCCGTGGATGGCCGCCGGCGAGTACTCCGGCAGCTTCAGCGCGTGGGCGGTGATCGTGGTGACGGATCCCGCGACGCCGATGACGGCGGTGGCCTGGTCCAGCGGGACGGTCAGTGCCGCGTGGCTGATGGCGGCGTCGACGTCGGTCTCCGCCGCGGCGACCTGCTCCGCCGTGGGCGGATCGTCCTGCAGGTGCCGTTCGGTCATCCGGACGCAGCCGACGTCGACCGATTTGGCGGCGATGACGCCGTCGGCGTCGCCAAGCACGAATTCGGTGCTGCCGCCGCCCAGGTCCACCACGAGCACAGGGTCCTTGCCGCGGGACGGCAGCACGCTGCTGGCGCCGGCAAAGGACAGCGCGGCTTCCTCGTCGCCGCTGATCACTTCGGGCTCGACGCCGAGCAGCTCCCGGACTCCGTCGATGAAGACCTGCCGGTTCCGGGCGTCCCGGGTGGCCGAGGTCGCCACGAAACGGACCTTCCCGGCGCCGTGGCGGCGGATCAGTTCCGCGTAGTCGCGTGTGGCCTCGAGGGTGCGGTCCAGCGCGTCCTGGGCGAACTCCCCGGTGGCGTCGACGCCCTGGCCGAGTCGGACGACGCGCATTTCACGCACGACGTCGGTGAGTTTGGGCGAGGCGCCGCCGCCGTCCGCCACGTCGGCGATCAGGAGGCGGATGGAGTTGGTGCCGCAATCGATCGCGGCCACGCGGCTCACTGGCCGGCTCCGGCGTCGGCGGCTGCATCCTCGCCTGCGGCGTCGGCGGTGCGCGACTTCCGCACCGGGGCAGGCCGGCCAACGATTTCCGGGAGGCCCTGGGGCCCGTGCCGGCTCAGGTCCCGGGAGGGGGCTTCTCCGCCGGTGTCCCACGCGCCGTCGCAGTAGCAACGGTCCCGGGTCCACCACTCGCTGATGCCGGCGATCGCTTCGTCTCCGAGCGGGTTTACGCCGGGCCCCGCGGCGAGCGAATGCCCCACGAGGACGTGCAGGCACTTTACGCGGGTGGGCATGCCGCCGGCGGAGATCCCGTCGATCTCCGGCACGGCGCCGATGCCGGAGCGGGCGCCGATCTCTGCGCGGGACTGCAGGTACGCTTCGTGCGCGGCACGGTAGTCCGCCGCCAAGGCCTCATCGGCGCCGAGCCGGTCGTTCATCTCGTTCATCAGCCCGGCTGCTTCCAGCCGCGACACGGCCGAAGTGATGACCGGGTGGGTCAGGTAGAAGGTGGTGGGGAACGGTGTCCCGTTGCTCAGCCGCGGCGAGGTGGCCGCCACCAGCGGGTTTCCACAGACGCACCGCGCGGGGATCTCGACGACGTCGCGCACCGGCCGCCCAAGCTGGCGGCTGAGCACGTCGAGGTCGCGGGCCGACGGCTGGCGTGAATCCTCCGGCGCCGGCGTCGCGTTCTTGGGGGTCGCTTCGGTGGGGTTCCCTGACAGGGAATCGACCGCTTGGTTCTCGTCCACTGGCGCGGCACCTTCCTGCCCTGTTGGAATTACCGGCCTGCGGTAATCCGGCGGCGGGCGCCGCTCCTAGTCTGTTGCCGATCGCCTGATGGACTCCCAGAGGGAATCCACCCACGGCAGATTGGCCGGGTCTGTGGCTGTTCCTGCTGCGGCGCCGGCACCGGAGGTTGCGACAGGAAGATCGCTGCCGTAGACCCAGTAGCCGGTTTCGCCGGGCATAACCATGTTAATGCGGTCGCGTGCTTGCTGCTTCACGTAGTTCGGGTCATGCCAGCGCGAGACTTCGCGCTTGAGGTCGGCCTGCTTCGCCTGCTGCGCCGAAATGTCGGCCTGAAGCGCGGCTATCTCGGCGCGTTTTTCCAGGAAGATCCGGACCGTGGGCGCCAGCATGATGGTGATGGCAATCATCACGACGCCGAGGGCCAACAGGCGTCCGGAGAAGGCCTTGGCCGGGACGGGGTCGAGCGCCTCGGTTTGCCCGGAATGTCCGGTTTTCTGGCCCGCTCCCCCGCCGGCGGCCGGCGAGGCCGGGCTGTCCCCGCGTGCGCCGGTCTTCCCGGATCCGGTCTTCGCGGGAGCAGCGGAATGCCCTGCGGGGCTGGATTTTCCGGCGCCCGGCGCGTCAGGGGCGGCTGCTCCGGCGTTGCGTGCGGGTGCGTGGCCGGCCGGTTCGGTGCCGTGCCAGGGTCCGCCGAAGTCGGCCCTGATGAGGTCGCCGCCGTCGGCCTCCACCCGGCCGGTGGCCGAAGACTTCGGGGCCGCAGCAGCGGCCCGTGGAACCTTGGGACGGCGGGTTGCCATGTCACTCCTTCAAACAGGCCAGAACAGAGACCGGTCAAAACAGAACCGGTGGCCATGGTCATTCCACCATAGCCACCGGTATCTGGTTTTCGCGGGTACTAGCCCTTGAAACGCGGGAACGCGCTGCGTCCGGCGTAGCGTGCGGCGTCGTCGAGTTCCTCTTCGATGCGCAGCAGCTGGTTGTACTTGGCGACGCGCTCGGAGCGGGCCGGGGCACCGGTCTTGATCTGGCCCGCGTTGGTGGCAACCGCGATGTCAGCAATGGTGGTGTCCTCGGTTTCGCCGGAGCGGTGCGAGGTGATGGTCGTGTAACCGGCGCGCTGGGCGAGGGACACGGCGTCGAGCGTCTCGGTCAGCGAACCGATCTGGTTGACCTTGACCAGCAGCGAGTTGGCAGTCTTCGAGTCGATGCCGGTCTGGAGGCGCTCCGGGTTCGTGACGAACAGGTCGTCGCCCACGATCTGGACCTTGTCGCCGATCGAGTCGGTCAGCGTCTTCCAGCCGTCCCAGTCGTTCTCGTCCAGCGGATCCTCGATGGAAACCAGCGGGTAGTCGGCCACGAGTTCGGCGTAGTAGGCGCTCATCTCGGCGGAGCTGAGGGTCTTGCCTTCGAACTGGTAGGAGCCGTCCTTGAAGAACTCGGAGGAGGCGACGTCGAGGGCCAGGGCGATGTCCTTGCCCGGGGTGTAGCCGGCGTTCTTGATGGCTTCCTGGATCAGGTCCAGCGCCGCGCGGTTGGACCGCAGGTTCGGGGCGAAGCCGCCCTCGTCGCCCAGGCCGGTAGCCAGGCCCTTGGACTGCAGCACGGCCTTGAGCGCGTGGTAGACCTCGACGCCCCAGCGCAGGCCTTCAGAGAAGGTCTCGGCGCCCAGCGGGACAACCATGAATTCCTGGATGTCCACGTCGGAGTCGGCGTGCGAGCCGCCGTTGAGGATGTTCATCAGGGGCACCGGCAGCACGTGCGCGTTGGGGCCGCCCAGGTACTTGTAGAGGGGCAGGTCAGCGGAGGCGGCCGCGGCGTTGGCGACGGCGAGGGAGACGCCCAGGATCGCGTTGGCGCCCAGCTTGCTCTTGTTGGCGGTGCCGTCCAGGTCGATCATCGCCTGGTCAATGCTGCGCTGGTCGGTCGCGTCGAAGCCGATCAGGGCCGGGGCGATCTGGTCGATGACGGCGTCGACGGCCTTCTGGACGCCCTTGCCGAGGTACCGGCCCTTGTCGCCGTCGCGGAGTTCTACGGCCTCGTGCTCGCCGGTGGAGGCGCCGGAGGGAACTGCTGCGCGGCCGATCTGGCCGTCGGAGAGCAGGACTTCAACTTCTACGGTCGGGTTGCCACGTGAATCGAGGATCTCGCGGGCGTGGATGGCATCGATAAGCGCCATGGATATGCTCCTTTGGGTGAAGCGGTCTGCTGGGATTCTGACTGCTGGAAATCTAGCGGTGGATCAAGCTGGAAACCGACGTCCTCGTCGCCCCTAGCCTAGTCCAGAGTGGGCTAAGTTACGGAAAGCTATCCAGTCCCCGGACGCTGTACTCCGGTCCCGGCTCCGGCGCCGCTGCCGCCGGACTGGCTGTCCTGGAAGCGGCGGTTGGCCGCGCGGAGGGCGCGTTCGGCGTCCAGGCCCTCACGGCGGGCGGCCGCGACGATGCCAAACAGCAGTTCTCCGAGCTCCTCTTCGGTCGCCGGAGCCGTGGGCACCGGGGCGGGCGCCATCTCAGCGGGCGCTCCGGCAGCGGGGACGACGGCGGGTGTCCCGTCAGCGGGCGGCAGCACGGTGGCCAGGCCGGCGCGTTCGGCCCGGTCCAGCAGCTTCTGCGCGCGGGCCAGCGCGGGCAGCGCCGCGGGGACCCCGTCGAAGGCGTGGCCTCGGCCGGCTTTCTCGGCCTTCTTGACGGCATCCCACTTCAGCACGATCTCCTGCACCGTGGCCGGGAAGGAATCCTGCAGGGAGCCGTCGGGACGAAAGACGTGCGGATTGCGCCGGACCATCTTGTCCCGCAAGCCGCGCGCGACGTCGTCGAAGTCGAAGGCGCCGCGCTCCTCGGCGAGCCGGGCGTGCAGCACCACCTGCAGCAGGACGTCGCCGAGTTCCTCGCGCAACTCGGCGTCACCGCCGCCGGACTCGATGGTTTCGGCCACCTCGTGGGCCTCCTCGAGGAGGTATTCCACGAGGGACTCGTGGCTGAGGGCGCCCATCCAGGGGCAGTGGACGCGCAACTCGGCGATGGTTCGCAACAAGTCCCCGAGCGGCGCGTCCACCGGGTTGGAGTCCTTAGCCAAGGTCGGCGTAGGCCTCGTTGATGTATTCGACCAGGGCTTCCTTCTCCTCCAGCGGCAGGAACGCGGCTTCGGCGGCGTTCAGGGTCAGCTCGAGCAGGTCATCCAGGTCGTAGTCGAAGGTCTCGACGAGCAGTTCGAACTCATCGGTCAGGGTCACGCCGCTCATCAGCCGATTGTCCGTGTTGATCGTGACGTTGAAGCCCAGCTGGTAGAGCATGTCCACCGGGTGGCTTTCGATGCCCTCGCCGAAACCGGCAATGGCGCCGGTCTGCAGGTTGGAGGAGGGGCAGATTTCGAGGGCGATGCCGCGGTCCCGGACCCAGCTGGCAAGCTCCCCCAGCGTCACGAGGCCGATGTTGTCGTCGACTTCGTCGCTGTCCGGGTCGACGTCCGAGGCGTCGGCCTTTTCAAACTCGACGCTGACATCTTCGGCGATCCGCACGCCGTGGCCCAGGCGCAGTGCCCGGCCGTCCACCAGTGCGGACTGGATGCTCTCCAGCCCGGCGGCCTCGCCGGCGTGGATCGTGGCAGGGAAGTTGTGCTGGGCGAGGTAGGTGAAGGCGTCCTTGAAGCGGGACGGCAGGAAGCCGTCCTCGGCGCCGGCGATGTCGAAGCCGACGGCGCCCTTGTAGCGGTGGCGGACGGCGAGTTCGGCGATTTCCTGGCCGCGGTCGGCATGGCGCATGGCCGTGATCAGCTGGCCCACCTGGATCTCCCGGCCGGTCTCGGCAACGGCGTCGACGCCTGCATCGAGTCCGGCCTGGACAGCTTCAACGACGTCGTCCAGGGACAGCCCCTGCTGCAGGTGCTGCTCAGGGGCCCAGCGCACCTCGCCGTACACAACGCCGTCGTCCGCGAGGTCCTCGACGAACTCCTTGGCGACGCGGACCAGGCCTTCCTTGGTCTGCATGACGGCGATGGTGTGGTCAAACGTTTCGAGGTACCGGACCAGCGAGCCGGAGTCCGCCGACTCGCGGAACCACTCCCCCAGGGCGACCGGGTCGGTGGAGGGCAGGGTGTGGCCGACAGCTTCGGCAAGTTCAATGATGGTGGCCGGACGCAGTCCGCCGTCCAGGTGGTCGTGAAGGGAAACCTTGGGAAGGCCCTTCAGGTCGAATTCGAGGTCAGGGGCAGCGTCAAGAATAGTCTCAGTCACGTTCCAACCTTAGGGTCGGACGGCCCGGTGCGCTACTTGCGGGAAGCGCCGGATTCTTCCGACCGGGCGGCCAGCGCCGGCTCGGTCCCTGGGACCGCCGCTTCGTTAGCCGGCGCGGCCTCTTCGGCGGACGGCTCGTCGTGCCGGGCGAGGCGTTTGTGCCACCAGCGCAGTGCGTGGTCCACAGCCACGCCGAGGACAATCGCGAAGACGACGGCGATCCCGGCGCTCAGGAGCGGATTGTGGTGCAGCCAGGGGAAGGAACTGGCCAGGAGGCCGATCCCGATGGAGTAGATGACCCAGGTGACGCAGGCGAACGCGTCCAGGAGGAAGAACCTGCGGTGCGGGAATCCGGTGGTGCCGGCGACGTAGTTGACGGCCACGCGGCCCCAGGGGATGTACCGGGCGGTGAAGATCAGCACCGCGCCCCGCTTTTCAAGTTCGTAGCGGGCCCAGGCGAAGACCCGCTGGACCTTGGGCTTGCGCATCCAGCGGAACCGTTCGAGGCCGATCTTGCTTCCCAGCAGGTAGGCCATATTGTCGCCGGCGATGGCGCCGACAAGGGCGGTGAGGCCCAAAATCCACAGGTTGGGCTCTCCGCTGTGCCGGGAGTACGCCGCGAGGGCCACAATCAGCGTCTCGCTGGGGACCACCATGGCGAAGCCGTCGACGAAGAAGAACACCAGCAGGAGCGGATAGATCCACCACTGGCCGGCTGCATGGAGCACGGCTTCATTAATGAACTCCACGCGGGCTGTGCTCCTAGAAACTTCAGGGGTGGGGACGTACCCGGGACGGACAAGAGTGACGGATGAGCGGCCGCGGCACAGACGTGACGCGAATCGCACCTAAGTGTCCCACGGGCCGGCCATCCAGCGCTACGCACTGCAGCGATGATTCCGCCCATGGCGCAAGGCCCTCCCGGCGCGGGGCCTAGCCGTCGGCCGGCGGTGCGGACTGGTCCCGATCATCCGCCAGCAGTCCCCCCCGGCACCCGGCCGCGGAGCTTGCTGAGCATGAGATCGATGGCAATGCCGAGGATGATCGCGCAGATGATCGCGATGGTGGCGCCGAGCAGGTGGTTGTCTTCAAACCATTGCCCGAAGAACATGCCGATGCCCACGGAATACCCGGACCACAGCAGCGCGGACAGCACCGTCAGGCCGACGAAGCGGGATTGCGCATAGTTGGTGGCGCCGGCGGTCAGGTTGACAGCCACCCGGCCGATCGGGACAAAGCGGGCGACCATGATCAGCGAGGCGGGCCGCTTCCGGAGTTCGCCGCCGGCCCACAGGAAGGCCCGTTGCGCCCGGTACCCGCGCATCCACGCCCAGCGTCCGGTTCCGGTGGCCCGCCCGATCAAGTACGCGATGTTGTCCCCGGAGAAAGCCCCTGCGGCTGCCACGACCGCCAGCAGGAGCGGGTTGGGCACGTCCGCCGCCGCGGCAACGGCGGCCAGGCCCACCACCACCGATTCACTCGGAACCGGAGGAAAGAAGCCGTCAATCAGGCAGCAGGCGAACACGAGGAACAGGACCCAGGGTTGGCCTGCGGCGGCAAGGATGAAGTCGTTGATTGCCTGCACGGTTTCCTAACGCACGGCGGTGCCCGGTTTCTCCCGGAATTCTGTGGTGCCAGTGTACTGCCGGGTCCCGGCCCCGGTTGCTCTCTCACTCATGGTCCCTAAACCCAGGGTTTGAGGGCCACAAGTGAGAGAGCAACGGGGGGTGGGACCTAGGCGATGCGGTCGATGATGAGTTGCTGGGCCGGGCGCGAGCCCTCCGGGGCGATCACCGCGGCGTGCTCGAGTGCTTCCTTGGCACGCTCGAACTTCTCCGGGGTGTCCGTCAGCAGGGTCATCAGCGGCTCCCCGGCGCGGACCGTGGCGCCGGGCTTGGCGTGCATCCGCACACCGGCGCCGGCCTGGACCTGGTCCTCCTTGCGGGCGCGTCCGGCGCCGAGGCGCCAGGCCGCAACGCCCACGGCCATCGCGTCAAGTTCCACCAGCACGCCGTCAGCCGGCGCGTAGATGGTCTCGGATTCCTTGGCCACCGGAAGCTTGGCGCGCGGGTCGCCGCCCTGGGCCTCGATCATCCGGTTCCAAACGTCCATCGCGCGGCCGTCCTTGAGCGCGGCGCGCGGATCGGCGTCGTGCACGCCGGCGCAGGCCAGCATCTCCTCGGCCAGGCGGACGGTGAGTTCGACGACGTCCTCCGGGCCGCCGCCGGCGAGCACCTCCACGGATTCCTCGACCTCGATCGCGTTGCCCGCGGTGAGGCCCAGGGGGGTGTTCATGTTGGTCAGCAGCGCCACGGTGTTGACCCCGGCGTCCTTGCCCAGGGCCACCATGGTCTCTGCCAGTTCTCGGGCGCGCGCCTCGTCCTTCATGAACGCGCCGCTGCCCACCTTGACGTCCAGGACCAGCGATCCGGTGCCTTCGGCGATCTTCTTGCTCATGATCGAGGAGGCGATCAGCGGGATGGCCTCGACCGTCCCGGTCACGTCGCGCAGCGCGTAGAGCTTCTTGTCCGCCGGGGCCAGTCCGGTGCCGGCGGCGCAGATGAYCGCGCCCACGTCCTGCAGCTGGGCCAGCATTTCCTCGTTGCTCAGCTCCGCGCGCCAGCCGGGGATGGACTCAAGCTTGTCCAGGGTGCCGCCGGTGTGGCCCAGGCCGCGGCCCGAGAGCTGCGGGACGGCGACGCCGAAGACGGCCACCAGGGGTGCCAGCGGAAGGGTGATCTTGTCC
The DNA here is from genome assembly GCF_056398965.1 of Arthrobacter sp. 01T414. NCBI lineage: Bacteria > Bacillati > Actinomycetota > Actinomycetes > Micrococcales > Micrococcaceae > Arthrobacter > Arthrobacter sp. 01T414. The sequence goes on from NZ_JBFTQK010000003.1 coordinate 301,059, forward strand.
CCCACGCCGCCGGTGGAGTGCTTGTCCGAGGTGGCCTTCATGCCGCCGTCGGGCCGGCGCAGGCTGGAGAAGTCCATCCGCTCGCCGGAGGCGATCATCGCAGCGGTCCAGCGCGAAATCTCCGCACGGTCCATCCCGTTGAGCAGGATGGCCATGTTGAGGGCGGCCATCTGCTCGTCGGCGATCGCACCGCGGGTGTAGGCGTCGATCGTCCAGTCGATTTGGGCGGCGCTGAGCACGCCCTTGTCCCGCTTGATGCGGATGATGTCGACGGCGTCGAAGGTTTCTGCGTTCTGGGTGTTGTGGGTCACCGGGTTTCCTCCAGGTGTTGGGGGCCAAATGCGTCAGGGAGCACCTGGTCCATCGTCTTGATGCCCTGCGTGGTCATGAGCTCCATGTCCGGGGCCCGGAATTCGTAAAGCAGCTGCCGGCAGCGCCCGCACGGCATCAGCACGTTGCCGTCCGCGTCGACGCAGTAGAAGGCACGGAGTGAGCCGCCGCCGGTCATGTGCAGGTTGCCCACCAGCGCGCATTCGGCGCACAGCGTGAGCCCGTAGCTGGCGTTTTCGACGTTGCAGCCGCTGACGATCCGGCCGTCCGCGGTGAGGGCTGCTGCCCCCACCGCGAACTTCGAATACGGCGCGTAGGCGTTCTTCATCGCCGCGACCGCTGCTGCCTCGAGGGCCGCCCAGTCGACGCCGGAGGCCTGGACGGAGGCCGGGGCTGTGTTGCCTGTGTTATCCGCCATGGTCAGCCCTTGACGTACGGGATGCCGCTGGCCGCCGGCGGCCGCGAACGTCCCACGAGTCCGGCGACGGCGAGCACCGTCACGAGGTACGGCAGCATTGCCATGAACTGGCTCGGAACCGGGGTGCCGATGATCGTCACGATGCTTTGCAGGTTGTCGGCGAAGCCGAACAGCAGCGCGGCGAAGAAGGCGCCGATCGGGTTCCAGCGGCCGAAGATCAGCGCGGCCAGGGCGATGAAGCCGCGGCCGCCGGAGATCTCCTTGGTGAAGCTGTCGATCGCGACCAGGGTGAAGAAGGAACCGCCGATGCCCGCGATGGCGCCGCCGAGGGTGACGTTCCAGAATCGGGTGGCGTTGACCTTGATGCCCATGGTGTCGGCGGCCTGCGGGTGTTCGCCGACGGCGCGGACGCGCAGGCCCCACTTGGTCTTGAACAGGCCCACCCAGACCACGATCACGGCGATGTACATGAGGTAGCCGATCAGGGACTGCTTGAACAGGATCGGACCGATCAGCGGGATGTCGCCCAGGACCGGGATGGTGATCGGGTCCAGGTGCGCCGGCGAGTTGAACTTGTCCTTGTCCGCCTGCATGACCGTGCTGAACAGGAAGCCAGTGACGCCGGAGACGAGGACGTTGAGCACGACGCCGACGATGATCTGGTTGACCACGTATTTGATGCTGAACAGGGCCAGGACCATGGACACGAGCGCGCCGGCGACGGCCGCCGCGAGCAGGCCCAGGAAGGGGTTGTGCGTCAGGGTGGCGATGATCGCCGCCGTGAAGGCGCCGCCCAGGAGCTGGCCTTCGATGGCGATGTTCACCACGCCCACACGTTCGCAGAGCACGCCGGAGAGGGAGCCGAACACCAGCGGCACGGCCAGGGTGACGGAGCCTGCGATCAGCCCGGCGAGGGAAATGCTGGTGGTGCGGGCGCCGCCGACCACCCAGATCAGGAACGCGGCGACGAACAGCGCAATGAAGGCGATGGTCAGCCAGGCCGGAGCCTTTTGGTTCCGGGTCTTGAGGAACACGGCGTAGCCGGCCAGGACCAGCATGATCACCGAGAGGACAATGCCGCCGAGGAAGGCCTGAACCTCCAGGGCCGGCAGCTGGAAGAAGTCGCTGCCGGTGGAGATCCCGAACTTAGCGGTCTGGTGCGGCCCCATCAATCCGAAGAAGATGAACGCCACGACAGCCAGCACCAGCAGGGTGACCGGGAGCTTCCAGGTCACGGGCTTGGCGGTCACAGCCGTCGGGTGGTGGTCGGCCGGCCGGGCTCCCCCGTCGACGGGGGCAGGCTGCGGCTTCCCCGGCTGGGGCGACGTTGCTGTTGTGCTCATGCTGCTACTCCGGTGGTTGCTGCCGTCTTGGACTTGGTGGCCTTGGCGGCCTTCTTTTTGCGCGGGTTCAGGCCGAACACCGCCCGCACCAGCGGCGGCGCGGCGATGAACAGCACGATCAGCGACTGGACCACCAGCACAATGTCGATCGGGGTTCCGGTCTGGATCTGCATCTGGACTGCGCCGGCGCGGAAGGCACCGAAGAGCAGGCCCGCGGCGAAGGTGCCCCACGGCGTCGAGCGTCCCAGCAGCGCAACCGTGATGGCGTCGAAGCCGTAGGTGGCGGCGACGCCATCGGTGAGGACCTTTTCGGTGCCGGCTACCTGGGCGACGCCGGACATGCCGGCCAGGGCACCCGCGATGGCCATCACCAGGATGGTGGCGCGCGGAACGTTGATGCCGGCGGTCAGGGCGGCCTTGGGGTTGGCGCCGACGGCCCGGAATTCGAAGCCGATCGTAGAGCGGTTCAGTACCCACCAGACGAAGACGGTCGCGGCGATCGCCAGCAGGAAGCCCAGGTGCAGCCGGTACTGGGTGCCGAGGATCTGCGGGTAGACGGCGCTGGGGTCCAGGATCGGCGAAATCGGGTTCGTTTCGCCGGGCCGCTGGAACGCCGGGGTGTTGAGCAGGTAGCGCAGGAAATACAGCGCGATGTAGTTGAACATGATCGTCAGGATCACTTCGTGGGCGCCGGTGCGGGCCTTGAGGAAGCCGACCAGCCCGGCCCAGAGGGCGCCGCCGACGATGCCTGCCACGAGGACCAGCAGCAGGTGCAGGCCCATCGGCAGGTGCAGCGCGAAGCCGACCCATGAGGCGAGGATGCCGGCCATGATGATCTGGCCCTGCGCACCGATGTTGAAGAGGCCGGCGCGGAAGGCCAGGGCGACGCCGAGGCCCGCGGTGATCAGCGGGGTGGCGATGGTGAGGGTTTCCATCAGCGGGGCGAACTGCCCGGCCGCGCCGCTGCCGCGCGGGTTGAACACGGAGCCCTGGAAGAGGGCCACGTAGGAGCGGGTCGCGGCGGACCAGACGGCGGTGAAGAAGTCGCTGGGGCGGGCGAAGAGGTAGCCCGCGCTGGCGCTGACGTCCTTGTCCGTGCTGGCGATCAGCAGGCCGCCGAGGATCAGGGCGAGCAGGACGGCCAGTACGGAGACCATGCCGCTTCCGGTGAAGATCTTGCGCAGCAGGGAATCGGGGCCGCCGGGGACGACGCCGCTTTGGCCGGAGACCGGGACGGCGGAGGGGCGCATCGCTCCGCCTGCGGTGTCGAGCGAGGTGGCGGTGGCGGCGTCGGCGGTTTCGGCGGTTTCGGCGGCTTCGACGTCGGAGGTCTTCGGCGTTTCCGTTGCCGGGGCTGCCGCCGGCTCCTGGGTTGCCGGCGTTTCCGCCGGATCCGCTTCAGCCGCGTGGCGGGGCCGGTTGGTTTCAGTCATGGAGCTCTCCTACGGCGCCGGAGGTGGACTCCTGCGCGTGCTGGGCGGCGGGCGCCKGGGCAGCGTCCGCGGTTGCCGGGGTCTTGGTGGTGTCGGCGTGGGCCTCGTCGGGTGACAGGCCGGCCATCATGAGGCCCAGGACGTCACGTCCCGTGCCGGCCGGCACGATGCCCACCAGCCTGCCCTTGTAGAGCACGGCGATCCGGTCTGCCAGCTCGATCACTTCGTCGAGTTCGGTGGAGACGATCATCACGGGCGTGCCGTGGTCGCGTTCCGCGACGATCCGCTTGTGCAGGAACTCGATGGAACCCACGTCCACGCCGCGGGTGGGCTGGGACGCGATGAAGAGGCGCAGCGGTCGCGAGAGCTCGCGGGCCATGACCACCTTCTGCTGGTTGCCGCCGGACAGGGTGCCCGCGGCGAGCGAGCCGGAAGGGGTGCGTACGTCGAACTCGTCGATCCTGGTCTTGGCATTTTCCAGCACCTTCGCGGGGCTCATGCTGATGCCCTTGGCAAACGGTTCCTGGTCGTAGCGGTCCAGGATCAGGTTCTCGGCGATCGAGAAGGTTCCGATCAGGCCGTCCACCGAGCGGTCCTCGGGCACGAAGCCGACGCCGGCTTTGAGCACGTCCTTGACGCTGCGGCCGAGGAGTTCCTCGCCGTCGAGCAGGATGGAGCCGTGGACCCGGTCCTGCAGGCCGAGGATGGCCTCGGTCAGCTCGGTCTGGCCGTTGCCCTGGACGCCGGCGACGGCGAGGATCTCGCCGCGGGCGATGTCGAAGCTGATGCCGTCCACGACGTGCTGGCCGCTGGGCGCGATCACGGTGAGGTCCTTGACCTGGAACGTGGTTTCCTGCGGCTTGGCCGGTGCCTTGTCCAGGGTGAGGTTGACGGCGCGGCCCACCATCATCGAGGCGAGTTCCGTCGTCGAAGCCGTGGGGCTGGCCGTGCCGACGACCTTGCCGCGGCGGATCACCGTGATGGTGTCAGAGACGGCCTTGACCTCGCGCAGCTTGTGCGAGATGAAGACGATCGAGGTGCCGTGGCTCTTGAGCTGGCGCATGATGTCCAGCAGCTCATCGGTGTCCTGCGGGGTCAGCACTGCGGTGGGCTCGTCCAGGATGAGCACCTTTGCGTCCCGGACCAGGGCCTTGATGATTTCCACGCGCTGCTGGACGCCTACCGGCAGGTCCTCGATCAGGGCGTCGGGGTCGACGTCGAAGCCGTAGCGGTCGGAGATCTCGCGGATCTTCCGGCGGGTGTCATCGAGGTTGAGGAAGCCCCCGGCCTTGGTGGCTTCCGCCCCGAGGGCCACGTTTTCGGCGACCGTGAAGACCGGGACCAGCATGAAGTGCTGGTGCACCATGCCGATTCCGGCGGCCATGGCATCCCCCGGGCCGCGGAAGCTGACGGGTTTGTCATCGATGAGGATTTCGCCCTCGGTGGGTTCGTAGAGCCCGTAGAGCACGTTCATCAGCGTGGACTTGCCGGCGCCGTTCTCGCCAAGCAGACAGTGGATCTGCCCGGGTTCAACCACCACGTCAATGTGGTCGTTGGCTACCAGGGAGCCGAAGCGTTTAGTGATCCCCTTGAGTTCAAGTTTCAAAACTCTGACCAATCTCGAAGTGTGTCCGGGTCAGGGCCCGGAGCCGGTGATGGGGCTGCAGAACCAGCCTAGTGCCTGCGCCAGCGTGGCAGGCGGGGCCGCCGCAACGAAAAGCGCCACAGCCCGTCCGGTCTGGGACCGTCCGGGCCGTGGCGCTTGGCGGCGGAAGTTAAGCCTTCGGGCTCGCTGCGGATTCGACCTTCAGCTTGCCGTCGGCGATGTCCTTCTTGATCTGGTCAAGCTCGGTCTTGAGCTCGGCCGGAACCTGGGACTCCATGTCGTGGAACGGAGCCAGCTGCACGCCGTCGTTCGCGAGGGTGCCGACGTACGGCGTGTTGGAGAACTTGCCGTCCTTGTCTTCCTTCACGACGGTCTCAACGGCCTCGCCCATCTGCTTCATCACGGAGGAGAGCATGATGTCCTTGTAATCCGGGGCGGTCAGGAAGCCGTCGGAGTCAACCCAGATGAGCTTGACGTCCTTGCCGGCCGCCTTCGCTTCCTTCAGGGCTGCGCCTGCACCCTTGCCGACCGGACCGGCGACGGGCATGACGATGTCCGCACCCTGGTCCAGGAAGTTCTGGGTGAACTGCTTGCCCTTGTCCTGCTTCTCGAAGTCACCGGTGAAGGAGCCGTCCTGCTTGGCCTTGTCCCAGCCAAGAACCTTGACGTTCTTGCCCTTCTTTTCGTTGTAGTACTTCACGCCGTCGGCGTAGCCGTCCATGAAGATGGTGACGGTGGGGATCTTGATGCCGCCGAAGGTTGCAACGGTGCCGGTCTTGGTGGTGCCGGCTGCGAGGTAACCGGCCAGGAAGGCTGCCTGGGCCGTGTCGTAGATGATCGGCTTGACGTTGGCGATCGGCTTGTCGTAGCCGAAGTCAATGATCGCGAAGTGCTTGTCCGGGTTCGCCGTGGCCTGGGCCTTGGTGGCGTCTCCGAGCAGGAAGCCGACCGTGATGGTCAGGTTGCAGCCTGCGGTGACCATGGCGCGCAGGTTCGGCTCGAAGTCGTTGTTGGTCTTGGACTCGACCTGGTTGACCTTGATGCCGAGGTCCTTTTCGGTCTTCTTCAGACCCTCGTAGGAGGACTGGTTGAAGGACTGGTCATCGAATCCACCGGAGTCGGACACGATGCAGCCCGTGTAGTTGCTGGCGCTTGCGCTGGCGGTGCTGCTGGCGGTCGGGGCAGCCCCGCAACCGGTGAGCATCAGGGCGGCTGCACCTGCGGTGGCGACGCCGGCCATTGAACCGCGCTTGAAAGTTGCGCGCAGTGAGTTCTTCAAAGTTCCTCCAGGAAGAAAGAGATAGGCGCTACGACGGGAGTTCAATGAGTGTCTGCTTCCGGTTTTCCCCCGAAACACTGTTGTCACTGACGGATTCGCAGCACTGCGCCGAGGCGCACTGATGGAAGCTACTTTAGTGTCATGGAACACGTCGAGTAACACACTTCACAGCCGTTTCCCAGATTGTTGAGAACTTGTTACCAACCGCTGCTCCCTGCCTGCCTGAGCGCGCACGTAAGGCCCCGAAATCAGAGAAATCGGGGCCTTACGGGCAGCTTCGCGCTATGTATTCGAGGGCAGGTTAGATGCGGACGAGCATCTTTCCGGTGTTGGCGCCGTCCAGCAGGTCCATGAAGGCCTGCGGGGCGTTCTCCAGGCCGTCAACCACGGTCTCGTCGTAGCGGATGGTGCCATCTGCCAGCCAGCCGGACACGGCCTCGACAAATTCGCCCATGTGCTGCCAGTAGCCGCCGACCAGGAAGCCCTTGAGCGTCAGTTGCTTGCCGATGGCCTGCATGAGGTTCCTCGGTGCGGGGGTGGGTTCGGTTGAGTTGTACTGGGAAATGGCGCCGCACATCGCCACCCGGCCGCCTACCGTGAGCGCCGACAGGGCAGCTTCGAGGTGTTCGCCGCCGACGTTGTCGAAGTAGACGTCGATGCCGCGCTCCCCCGCCGCCTGCTGCAGCAGCTCACGAACCGGGCCGTCGTGGTAGTTGAATGCGGCGTCGAAGCCCAGGTCCAGCAGGCGTGCGACCTTCTCCGGGGTGCCGGCGCTGCCGATAACCCGCGAGGCGCCCATGGCCTTGGCAATCTGGCCCACCAGCGAACCCACGGCACCGGCCGCGCCGGAGACGAAGACGACCTCGCCGGGCTTGAACTCGGCAACCTTGAGCAGCCCGGCCCAGGCGGTGAGGCCGGTCATGCCGAGTGCGCCGAGGAAGGCCGACGCCGGCGCCAGGTCGGTGCGGATGGGCGAGGTCGCGGCGGCGTCGAGGACGGCGTATTCGCGCCAGCCCAGGGAGTGCACGACGGCGTCGCCCACCTTGCGGTCCGCCGAGCGGCTCGCAATGACTTCACCGACGGCCCCGCCCTCCATGGCACGGTCCAGCTCGAAAGGTGCGGAGTAGGACTTGACGTCGTTCATCCGGCCGCGCATGTAGGGGTCTACGGAGATGAACTGGTTGCGGACCAGGACCTGGCCCTCCTGCAGCTCGGGCAGCGGCGACTCGGCGAGCTGGAAGTTCTCCGGCACGGGCCGGCCGTGCGGCCGGGAGGCGAGCCGGATTTCGCGGGTGGCTGCGGGCAGGGTGGTGTTCTCGGTGTGGGTGCTCATGCGGCGACCTCCAGGATCTTGATGTCTACGGTGATGTTGCCTCGGGTGGCATTGGAGTAGGGGCAGACCTCGTGGGCCTTGGCCACGAGCGACTCGGCGGTTTCGCGGTCCACGGCGGGCAGGGCGATTTCGAGTTCCGCGGCGATGCCATAGCCGTTGCCGCCGTCCAGTGCGCCCAGGTGGATCCGGGCGGCGACGGCGGAATCCGTGAGGTCCGCCTTCTGCTGGCGGCCGACGAGCCGCAGCGCCGAGTGGAAGCAGGCGGCGTAGCCGGCGGCAAAGAGCTGCTCCGGGTTGGTTCCTTCCCCGTTGCCACCCAGTTCAACCGGGCTGGCCAGGGTGACGTTGAGTTTGCCGTCACTGGTCTGGGCGTTGCCGTCGCGCCCTTCGCCGGAGGCCAGTGCCTCGGCCGTGTAGAGGGTCTTCATGGGGTTTCCAATCTGTTGGGGGTCGGGGAAGTTCGTGGGGCGGGCGCGGCGCTCAGCGCCCAGCGTGCAACGCAGCGGTGAGCCGGGCCAGTGTCTCGCGGAGCTGGTCGAGTTCCGCGGCGGAAAGTCCGGCGGCGTCCGCGAGCCGCTGCGGAATTCCGGCGGCGCGGGCGCTGAGTGCGGCGCCCGCTTCGGTGAGGAAGACCTCGACGCGCCGTTCGTCCTCGGCGGACCGCCGTCGTTCCACGAATCCTAGCGATTCCAGCCGCTTCAGCAGCGGCGAGAGCGTGCCCGAGTCCAGTCCGAGTTCCTCGCCCAGTTCGCGGACGCTGCGGGGCTGGTCCTCCCAGAGCACCATCATCACGAGGTACTGCGGGTAGGTCAGCCCGAGTTCGTCCAGCATGGGGCGGTAGGCGGCCGTGGCGGCACGGGACGCCGAATACATGGCGAAGCACACCTGCCGGTCGAGGCGGGGGGCCTCAAGCCTGGGCGCATCGGGCCGGGCGTCGTTGAGGGGATCGGTTTTTGCCACTCCAAAAGCGTAGCCCACAATTCAATTGTGTACAACCTAATGCGACGACCGCGGTGACCGCGCGGACTTTCCCCACGTTCGACGTCGTCGTGCGGCGTGTCCGTGGGATCCGACGGCGCGTCGCGGCGCCGGGGCGGCAAAGGTGGGGAGATTCGGCGGTGGGGGGAGGCGCCGCTGCTACTGCTCGAGGTCGCGGAGGGTGCGCAGAGCCGCTGCCGTGAGGACGCGGATGCCCAGGCCCAGCGCGCGTTCGTCCAGGATGTAGTCGCCGCGGTGCAGGTCGTACTCCTCGCCGCCGGGTGTCTTCGTACCCAGCCGCATCATCGCTCCGGGCAGGTCGGCCAGGAACCAGGCGAAGTCCTCGCCGCCCATGGATTGCGGCGTCAGCACCACGGAGCTCTCGCCGATTTCGGCGCGGGCCGAGGCCTCGATCAGTGCAGTTTCGTGCTCCGAGTTCACCACCGGCGGGACGCCGCGGGTGTGCTCCAGGTGCACGTCCACGCCGTAGGGCGCCGCGATCTGCTGCACCACCTCGTCGAGGATCTCCCCCGCGCTGTGCCAGGCGTCGCGGTCCAGGCAGCGCATCGTGCCGGCCATGTAGCCGCTGGCGGGGATGGCGTTCGGCGCCGAGCCGGCCGAGATATGTCCCCAGACCACGGACACGCCGCTGCGCACGTCGACCCGGCGGGAGAGCACGGCCGGGACGTTGACGGCGATCTGGGCCAGGGCGAAGACGAGTTCCTCGGTCAGGTGCGGGCGGGAGGTGTGTCCGCCGCGGCCGGTCAGTTCGATCTTGATGGTGTCCGAGGCCGAGGTGATGGCGCCGATCCGGGTGCCGATCTTGCCGACCTCGATCCGGGGGTCGCAGTGCAGCGCCAGGATCCGCGGCACCCCCTCCAGCACGCCCTGCTCGATGCAGGCGTGCGCGCCGCCGGGCATGGTCTCCTCGGCCGGCTGGAAGATGATCCGGACGGTGCCGCCCAGCGGCGAGGACTCATGCATCCGCTGCAGGACCAGCGCGATGCCCAGCATCGTGGTGGTGTGCACGTCGTGGCCGCAGGCGTGCGTCACGCCATGGTTCTTGGACGCGAACGGCAGTCCGGTCTCTTCGATGATGGGCAGGGCATCGATGTCGCCGCGGAGCGCGGTGGCGATGGGACCTTCGCCCACATCAACGGTGAGCCCGGTGCCCTCGAGGCGGCGCGGCTGCAGTCCGGCGGCCTCGAGCCGCTGGGCCAGCTTGTCCGTGGTGCGGAACTCCTTGAAGGACAGCTCGGGGTGCGCGTGCAGGTCACGGCGGAAGGCGATCAGCTCCGGCAGGAGTGGCTCCAGCCACGGCCCGACCAGGGTGGTTGGCTCAGCTTCAGTAGTGTAATTGCGCACACAATCACTCTAGCGAGAGTCAGATGAATAGCGGCATCGCAGTCGGCGGGTTACGCAGGGCCGCCCGGAACGCGGACGGGCCTAGAGCACGTCCGTGTCGCCGCTGGCCTTGAGCGCGTCCACGGCGGCCTTGACCCGCTGCGAGTGCGCCTTCGTCATCACCAGCAGCGCGTCCGGGGTATCCACGATCACCACGTCCTCGATGCCGATCAAGGCGATCACCCGCTTGGTGTCGGAGACCACCACGCCGCTGGCGTTTTCGGTGAAGACGCGGGCGCCCTCGCCGATCACGGTGACGTCGTCGACTTCCTTGGCGCTGTTGAGCCGGCCCACGGAGGCGAAGTCTCCGACGTCGTCCCAGCGGAAGGTGCCGGGCACGACGGCGACGTCCCCGGCGGCCGCGGCCGGCTCGGCCACGGCGTAGTCGATGGCTATCTTGGGCAGCGTGGGCCAGACACGGGCGGTGACCTCGTCGCGCAGCGGGGTGTCCCAGGCCTTGGCGATCTCCTGCAGGCCCGCGAAGAGCTCCGGCTGGTTGGCTTCCAGGTGCTTGAGCATGAGCGAGACCGGGGCCACGAACATGCCGGCGTTCCATACGTATTCGCCGCTGTCCAGGTACTGCTGGGCGACTTCCTCGCTGGGCTTTTCGACGAATTCGACGACCGTGTGGGCGCTCGGGGCGCCGGGCACACTGAGCCGGTCGCCGGCGCGGATGTAACCGAAGCCGGTGGAAGGGTGCGTCGGCTTGATGCCGATGGTGACGATCTTGCCGGCGGCGGCGGTGTGGATGGCCTCGCGGACGGCGTCCTGGAACAGCGCATCCGGGCTGATGACCTGGTCCGCAGCGAAGGAGCCCATGATGGTGTCCGGATCGCGTTCAAAGAGGATGGCCGCGGCGAGGCCGATCGCCGCCCCCGAATCCTTGGGTTCGCTTTCGAGGACCAGGTCCGCCTCGCCCACCTCGGGCAACTGGCGGCACACGGCGTCGCGGTGGGCCGTTCCGGTGACAACCAGCACGCGGCTGCCGGCGAGGGGCTCCAGCCGGTCGTAGGTGGCGCGCAGCAAGGTGCTGCCTGACCCGGTGAGGTCGTGCAGGAACTTGGGGGCGGCGGCCCGGGACAGCGGCCAGAGCCGGGTCCCCACACCGCCTGCCGGAATCACCGCGATGAAACGGCTGAGCGGGGAGTCCGCCGCAGCGCCCTGGGGTGAATCGTGGCTGTCCATATTGTCTGTAGTCATCACGGCTACTTTAGCGGAACGCCGCCGGAACACCCCGGAGTTGGCACGCGGCACACGGCAGCGGAGCCGGGGACGGGGCGCGCGAATGTGGCGTTCGTCTCAAAACCCGTCGAAAACCGCGCCGGGCGCCGTCACCATCGATCCGCTGAATTGAATAAGCTGAGAGCGAAGCCTAGATTTAGGCTTGAGCTTACGAGTGCTCTCGCAGCAGGCGTTCCCCCCGCGTGGATCCCATGCCAGCGCCGCTGTGTTGCAGGGAGGTTTATTCAGTGCCGACAAAACCAGCTGGCACCTTGTACCGCGGCCGTGAAGGCATGTGGTCCTGGGTTGGACACCGCGTTACCGGTGTAGTGATCTTTTTCTTCTTGTTGGTCCACGTGCTGGACACCTCATTGGTGCGTGTGTCCCCCGAGGCCTACACCGCCGTGATCGGTGCCTACAAGAACCCCCTTATGGCCCTGGGTGAAACGGGCCTCGTCGCTGCGATCGTATTCCACGCCTTCAACGGCCTGCGGATCATCGCCGTCGACTTCTGGAAGAAGGGCGCGAAGTACCAGCGCCAGATGCTGTGGACGGTCCTGGCCCTCTGGGTCGTCGTCATGGTCGGCTTCTCCATCCGCCACCTGTCCCTCGCCCTCGGAGGTCACTAAGCCATGAGTGCAACTGAGATCAAGAGCCCCCGCAGCCCCCAGGTGGGCAGCGGCAGGATCGCTCCGCAGTACCGCCGCAGCGGTTCGTCCAAGGGCAACTTCGAGATGCTGGCATGGCTGTTCATGCGGCTCTCCGGCGTCGTCCTGGTGGTCCTCATCTTCGGCCACCTGTTCGTGAACCTGATGGTGGGCGAAGGCATCCACGCGATCGACTTCGGCTTCGTCGCCGGCAAGTGGGCCGACCCGTTCTGGCAGGTCTGGGACCTGGCCATGCTCTGGCTCGCGATGCTGCACGGCACCAACGGCGTGCGCACCATCATCAACGACTACGCCGAAAAGGACGCGACACGTCTCTGGCTGAAGATTGTGCTCTACGCCGCGGCCGCAGCCATCGTCATCCTCGGCACGCTGGTGATCTTCACCTTCAACCCGTGCCCCGTGGTAGACGGCGTGCAACTGCCCGGCGGGTTCTGCCCCGCCCCGTAGCCGACCCCGCCTTCGGGCGTTCATCCCCGCCTGCCCGCGGGGATAGCGGATCACAAGATTTCACTGCGCAGGCTCCGCCGGCGGTGTTTTACAGCGAATTTTGAGAGAAAGAGCATCTGGTATGCAGGTCCATAAGTACGACGTCGTCATTGTCGGTGCCGGTGGCGCTGGCATGCGCGCCGCGATCGAGTCCGGTCAGCGTGCGCGAACAGCAGTACTGACCAAGCTTTACCCCACGCGCTCCCACACCGGCGCGGCCCAGGGCGGCATGTGTGCAGCCCTCGCCAACGTCGAGGAAGACAACTGGGAGTGGCACACCTTCGACACCATCAAGGGCGGCGACTACCTGGTGGACCAGGACGCTGCCGAGGTCATGGCGAAGGAAGCAATCGACGCGGTCCTGGACCTTGAGAAGATGGGCCTGCCGTTCAACCGCACGCCCGAAGGCCGGATCGACCAGCGCCGCTTCGGCGGCCACACCCGCGACCACGGCAAGGCTCCGGTCCGCCGTGCCTGCTACGCCGCGGACCGCACCGGCCACATGATCCTGCAGACGCTGTACCAAAACTGCGTCAAGCACAACGTCGAGTTCTACAACGAGTACTACGTGCTCGACCTGCTCACCGTCGAGGAAGACGCGGTCCGCGAGGACGGCACCCCGTACAAGCAGAAGCGCGTTGCCGGCGTCGTCTCCTACGACCTCGCCTCCGGCGAACTGCACGTCTTCCAGGCCAAGTCCGTGGTGTTCGCCTCCGGCGGCGCCGGCAAGGTCTTCAAGACCACCTCCAACGCCCACACCCTCACCGGTGACGGCATGGGCATCGCGTTCCGCCGCGGCATCCCGCTGGAGGACATGGAGTTCTTCCAGTTCCACCCGACCGGCCTGGCCGGCCTGGGCATCCTGCTCTCCGAAGCCGCCCGCGGCGAAGGCGCGATCCTGCGCAACTCCGAGGGTGAGCGCTTCATGGAGCGCTACGCCCCCACCATCAAGGACCTCGCCCCGCGCGACATCGTGGCCCGCTCCATGGCCAACGAAGTCCGTGAAGGCCGCGGCTGCGGCCCGAACAAGGACTACGTCCTGCTGGACCTGACCCACCTGGAGCCGGCCCACATCGACGCCAAGCTCCCGGACATCACCGAGTTCGCCCGCACCTACCTCGGCGTCGAGCCGTACACGGAGCCGGTTCCGGTCTTCCCGACGGCGCACTACGCCATGGGCGGCATCCCGACCAACATCAGCGCCGAGGTCCTGCAGGACAACGACACGGTGGTCCCGGGCCTCTACGCCGCCGGCGAGGTCGCCTGCGTTTCGGTGCACGGCTCCAACCGCCTGGGCACCAACTCGCTGCTGGACATCAACGTCTTTGGCAAGCGCGCCGGCATCGCCGCCGCCGAATACGCCAAGACCGCTGACTTCGTCGAGCTGCCCGCCGATCCCGAGGCGTACACGCTGAACCTGCTGGAGCACGTCCGCACCGCCGACGGCACCGAGAAGGTGGCCCAGATCCGCAAGGAACTGCAGGACACCATGGACGCCAACATGCAGGTGTTCCGCACCGCCGAGACGCTGAACCAGGTCCTGAAGGACATCGCGTCCTTCGAGGAGCGGTACCAGCGCATCAGCGTCCAGGACAAGGGCAAGCGCTTCAACCTGGACCTGCTCGAGGCCGTGGAACTGGGCTTCCTGCTCGAACTCGCCAAGGTCATGACCGTGGCGGCCCTGCACCGCGAGGAATCCCGCGGCGGACACTTCCGCGAGGACTTCCCCGACCGCGACGACGAAAAATTCATGAAGCACTCCATGGCGTACAAGGATGACCACGCACCGGCGGACGGTTCCGCCGAGGCGATCGCGGGCATCCGGCTTGCCACCAAACCGGTGGTCTTTACGCGCTACGAGCCGATGGTGAGGAAGTACTAAGATGACCGCTGAACTCGCTGAGCCAGCCTCCAAGATCGAACTGCCCGCCGGCGTCGGCGGCGGCGGGGACATCCCCTCCTTCGACGTGCACCTGCGCGTCCGCCGCTACAACCCCGAGGTCTCCGACGAGTCCACCTGGGACGACTTCCACGTCACGATGTACGGCACGGACCGTGTCCTGGACGCCCTGCACAAGGTCAAGTGGGAAATTGACGGCAGCGTCTCCTTCCGCCGGTCCTGCGCCCACGGCGTCTGCGGCTCCGATGCCATGCGCATCAACGGCCGCAACCGCCTCGCCTGCAAGACCCTGCTCAAGGACCTGGACACCACCAAGCCCATCACGGTCGAGCCGATCAAGGGCCTGCCGGTGGAAAAGGACCTGATCGTGGACATGGAGCCGTTCTTCCAGTCCTTCCGCGAAGTCATGCCCTTCCTGATCAACCGGGGCCACGAGCCCACCAAGGAACGCCTGCAGTCCGCCGAGGACCGCGAACGGTTCGACGACACCACCAAGTGCATCCTCTGCGCCGCGTGCACCTCGTCCTGCCCGGTGTTCTGGACCGACGGCCAGTACTTCGGCCCGGCGGCGATCGTGAACGCGCACCGCTTCATCTTCGATTCCCGAGATGACGCCGGCGACATGCGCTTGGAGATCCTCAACGACAAGGAAGGCGTGTGGCGCTGCCGCACCACCTTCAACTGCACCGAGGCTTGCCCGCGAGGCATCCAGGTCACGCAGGCAATTGCCGAGGTGAAGCAGGCCATCCTGGCCCGCAAGATCTAACGCACTGCTGCTAACAGCTCCAACGACGACGGCGCCTCCCACCCTCCGGTGGGGGCGCCGCCGTCGTCTCTGTCACCAACTGAAAGAAGACACCGTGTCCCGCTCCGAGAAAGTCTCCTTCGAAGGATCCACCGGCGAACTGCTGTCCGGCATCATCGACCTCCCGGAGGGGCCGGTGAAGGGCTGGGGCGTGTTCTCGCACGGCTTCACGCTGGGCAAGGACAGCCCGTCCGCGTCCCGGATGTGCAAGGCATTGGCGGACAACGGGGTGGGCATGCTCCGCTTCGACAACCTCGGCCTGGGCGAGTCCGCCGGCCTCTGGTCCGAGGGCTCCTTCAGCCACAAGGTCGCGGACACGGTCAAGGCGGCCGAATTCATGCGGGACTCCGGCCGGGCCGTGTCGCTGCTCGTGGGGCACTCCTTCGGCGGGGCCGCGGTGCTGGCGGCAGCGGGGAGCATCCCGGAACTCGACGCCGTCGCCACCGTGGGCGCGCCGTTCTCGCCCAAGCACGTCGCGCACGTCTTCGACGCGGCGCTGGACCGGATCCTGAGCGAGGGCAGCGCCGAGGTGGACCTGGGCGGCAAGCGCGTGGAGATCCGCCGGCACTTCGTTGAGGACCTCGAAAACGCGGACCTGACCGACTGCATCCGGCGGCTGCACAAGCCGCTGATGGTGCTGCACTCCCCCACCGACAACACGGTGGGCATTGACAACGCCAGCAGCATCTTCCAGACCGCGCGGCACCCGCGCAGCTTTGTCTCGCTGGAGGGCTCGGACCACCTGCTCACCGGCAAGGGCCAGGCCGCGCGGGCGGCAAAGATTATTTCGGCGTGGGCCGATCAGTACCTCGACGCCGGAAACTAGCCGCCGGGCGGCGCCGCTCCCGCGGCTCAGCCGGAGTCTTCCCCGGCTGGACCTGGCGGGCTCCCCAGCCGGCAGTCTTGGCTGAGGGCGCGGCGGTGAGGTCCTCTTCCCGGATCGCAGACCAGGAGGCCGAGACGAGGTAGACCTGGCTGACCAGGTTGAACCAGATGAGCAGGCCGATGATGATGGCAAAGGGCGCGAGGATCGGGTTCCGGCCGGCGCTGGCCAGGAGTTCGGCGCTGAAGATCTGCAGGATGCTGGTGCCCACCGCAGCCAGGACGGTGCCTTCCAGCAATGCCCGGCGCTGGAGCCTGAGGCCGCCGGCAAGCCGGAACATGATCAGCGCGGTGACCCAGCCCAGCACCAGCGGCACCGCGATCTTGATGGACGTGGTGAGCGGACCCGCCACCAGTGGGTCGAGGTTGAGCTGATCGGCCACCCAGCCCGCGGCGGTACCAAACACCAGCGAGGCGCCGGCACTGATCACCAGGGCCACGCCCAGCAGCAGCAGGGTGCCGACGTCGTGCAGTTTCAGCAGGACCGGGTTGATCTTCAGCGGGCCGAGCCGCAGCACGCCGCGCAGTCCCTCACGCAGGCCGGCGATCCAGCCCAGCGAGGTCACCACGGTGACGACGGCAGCGATCACCGCCGTCCAGCCCAGGCCGTTGGGGTTCAGCAGCTCCTGCGGATCCACCAGCCCCTCCCGGCCGTCGACTTTGAGCAGTCCCGGGGCACTGGTGGCGACACTGCTGATCACCCTGTCCAACAGGGCCGGCTGGCCGCGCAGCAGCAGACCCGCCACGGAAAAGCCGGTAGCCAGCAGGCCGGTAATCGAAAAGAACATATTGAAGCCGATGCCGGCGCTCATCAGCGGCCCGTGCTGCAGGTTGTAGTGCCGGAAGGATCGCATCGGCCGAAGCGCATTGAGCCGGGCTAGCAGCCACTGGACCATGGCAAGTGGTGCCGCCAAGGGACCGCCGGACGAACGCCGTGCCTTGCCCCAGTCCACCCGTTTCCGGATGACTTCCAGCCTCAGCTGGGCCAGGTCGGTGGGAAGCGGAGGTTCAGCGGGTGCCTGCTGCGCCGGCCGCGCCTCGGTGGTCGTCAGGTTCGGTGCCAAAGTCAAGCTCTTCCCGTAGCTGCCAGATGCCGTTGTCGTCGTGCTCGTAAAGTCCCATGCTAGCCACCGGGAAGCTGGCCCTGTAATCCTTCAGCACCGTTTCGGCCTCATCGAGGCTTTCCGGAGCCACGTCGTGGGCCACGGTGACGTGCGGATGGTAGGCGAACGGCAGTTCACGCTCCAGCGGCCCGGTCTGGAGCTGCCGGTGCAGGTTGACGCACTCGCCGAAGCCGGCCTCGACGTTCAGGAAGACCACCGGCGACACCGGCCGGAAGGAACCGGTGCCCGCGATCGTCACGGTGAAGGGTTCCTGCCGCCGCGCCACCTCGCGGACGTGGTCGCGCGTGGCTTCCCAGTCCTGCGTCATGGTGGTGGTGACCAGCGTGATGTGCGCCGGGATGGACGCGGCCATGGGGTCACCGAAGGAGGCCCGCCAGCGCTGCAGCTCCTCGGCGATTTCCGGCGGGAAACCCAGGATCACGCCGATGCTGATGCCCTCGTCCGGGGTCTGGCCGTTGCCGGCCGCCGCGCTCTGGTGGCGCGCGGCGCCTGATCCCTTGCGCGCGGCGTGGTGGACGGCGCGCCCGGTGTCGTTGGCGGTGACTTTGCTGGCGGAGGACGACATTGCGCTAGTGGACTCCGGCCAAGCTGAGCGACGGCAGGAACCCCATTCGCTCGTATACCCGGGCCAGCGTGACCGAGGCGATCTCGCGGGCACGCTCGGCGCCCTGGGCCAGCAGCCTGTCCAGCTCCGCGGGATCGGCCATCAGCTCGTTGGTGCGGTTCCGCAGCGGAGTGATGAAGTCGACCATCACCTCGGCCAGGTCCGTCTTCAGGTGCCCGTACATCTTGCCCTGGTATTCGGTCTCCAGCTCCGCCACCGTTTTGCCAGTCAGCGTCGAGTAGATGGTCAGCAGGTTGGACACGCCCGGCTTTTCCTCCGGATCGAACCGGATCTCCGTCCCGGCATCCGTCACGGCGGACTTGATGCGCTTGGCGGCGATCTTGGGGTCCTCCAGCAGCTGGATCGACCCGTTCGGCGACTCGCCGGTCTTGGACATCTTGGCCGCCGGGTTCTGAAGGTCGTAGATCTTGGCGCTGGCCTTGAGGATGGTGGCCTCTGGGACCGTGAAGGTCTCGCCGAAGCGGGTGTTGAAGCGCTGGGCCAGGTTTCGGGTCAGCTCCAGGTGCTGGCGCTGGTCCTCGCCCACCGGGACCAGGTCCGTCTGGTACAGCAGGATGTCGGCGGCCATCAGAATCGGGTAGGCGAAGAGGCCCAGGGTCGCGGCTTCTGCTCCGAACTTCTGCGTCTTGTCCTTGAATTGCGTCATGCGGGAGGCCTCGCCGAAGCCCGTGATGCAGTTCAATGCCCAGGCCAACTGGGCATGTTCGGGAACGTGCGACTGCACGAAGAAGATGGACTTGTCCGGATCGATCCCGGCCGCAATGTACTGGGCGGCCACAACCCGGGTCCGCTTGGCCAGTTCGGAGGGTTCGAAGTCGACGGTGATGGCGTGCAGGTCCGGGATGAAGAATACGGCGTCGTATTCGGACTGCATGTCCACCCAGTTGCGCACGGCACCGATGTAGTTGCCCAGATGCAGGGAATCCGCGGTCGGCTTGGCACCGGAGAGGATGCGTTTCTTGGGTGCAGCAGCGGTTGAGCTAGTCATGTTGATAAAAGCCTTCGAACTTAGAGCCGGTAGTCCACTACCAGCGGGGCATGGTCGGAGAAACGTGTGTCCCAGGACGGCGCCCGGTCAACAACTGCTGACACCGCCGCAGCGGCGAGAGCGGGCGTGGCCATGTGGTAATCAATGCGCCAGCCGGTGTCGTTGTCGAAGGCCTGTCCCCGCTGCGACCACCAAGTGTAGGGGCCGTCGACGGTACCCGCCAGGCCCCTGTGAACATCCTTCCAGCCAATTTCCTCGCCGAAGAAGCGGTCAAAGTAGGCACGCTCCTCGGGCAGGAAGCCGGCACGTTTGACGTTGCCCTTCCAGTTCTTGATGTCCAGCTCGGTGTGGCCGACGTTAAGGTCGCCCACCACGAGGGCATGGTCGCTGTGCTTGGCCAGCTCGGGCAGCCGCGTGGACATCACATCCAGGAAGCGGAACTTGTCGTCCTGCTTCGGGGTCCCGGCCTCGCCGGAGTGCACGTAGGCGCTTGCGACGGTCAGCTGCGAGGCCTGGCCCGCGGCGTCGCGGACGATGTAGTCGGCCTCGACCCAGCGGCCGGCCGTCGCAAAGTAGTCGTCGCCGATGCCGGAACGGGTGGCGACGGGCTCGGTGCGGGAGGCGATAGCGACGCCGGCGCGGCCCTTGGCTTCGGCTTCGGCGTGCAGGATGTGCCAGCCTTCGCCGAGGAGCTCGCGGACGATCGCATCAGGGGCGCGCACTTCCTGCAGGCAGAGGATATCGACCTCCCGCGGCGCCAGCCATTCCGCCATGCCCTTTTTGTAGGCGGCGCGGAGGCCGTTGACGTTTACCGATGCGATGCGAAGGTGGTCCTTCTTCAATGCCGAGCTCACCCGTTCCACTCTAGTCGATGATGGTTCCGTGGACCGGTTCGTCGGTGCCGCCCGCGGACTTGAGCATGTCCCGCGCATTGGTGGCAGTGATCTCGATGGTTTCCAGCGCCCGGCGGATGGTGTCCTGGTCCGATGCGTCCCCCTTGGCCCGCTCCTGCTCCACTACCCGGACCTGCACCTGGACGATCTTGAAGGAGTGGTCAAGCTTCATATCGCGGATCTCGTCGTCTTCGCGGCGGTCGCCGACAAGCCGGGTGCCGCCATGGTCGGCGCTGCCGGACGACGGCGCCCGGCCCACCGCCGAGTTGAACGCGTTCTGCGCCTCATTCAGCTTGGCCCCGGCCTTCTTGGCGGCCCGCTGGATGCTGAACACCACGAAGGACGCCAGTGCGAGCCAGAAGGCGGCGATGACCGCGACAACCCAGCCCACGACGTCGTTCTGGTTTGCCGCGAAGATGACGGCCACCAGGAAGGCGATGATGAAGACCGTCATCCCGAGTCCGCCGATGCGGAACATCGAGAATTTTCCGGTGGCCGCGTTGAACGCGGACGGCTTGGCAGAAGGGTTGTCCAGAGAGCGCATGAGCCCATTATCGCAAACCGTCCGGACCCGGGGCGGCGCTTCCACCCCGGGCGAACGGCGGCGCTAGGACAGCACCAGACAGAAAGGGTGGCCGCTGGGGTCGGTGTAGACGCGGAAGGACTTCCCGCCGGCGTTCAGGTTGGCGGCACCAAGCTTCAGCACCTCGGCTTCGGCGGCGTCCAGGTCCGGAACCATGACGTCGATATGCATCTGCTGCGGGTGCTCGGCATCCGGCCATAGCGGCCGGACCAGACGGTCGACGCGCTGGAAGGCGACGGCGGGGCGGTCCGCGGCGTCGCCGATGGTGATCCAGTCCGGGTCCTCCTCCACCCGGACCATACCCAGCAGCTCCTGGTAGAAACCCGCCAGCAGGTCCGGGTCCTCACAGTCGATGACGAGGGCATGCCATTTGCCGATCATGGGGCTCCTTGGGGAGTTAGGTCCGGGGGGGTTACTTCAGGAACAGTTACTTCAGGAACAGGCGGCGGAGCCGGCCGGTGGTGAGGGCGACGCCGAGCACGATCATGACGAGGTAGTAGCCGATGTGCACCGCGGTGGCGGGGGTGAAGACGCCCACGCTGATTTGGCGCAGCAGCTCCACGCCGTGCCACAGCGGCATGGCCTGGATGAGCCACTGGATCCACTGCGGGTACACGCTCAACGGGTAGAAGGTGGCGCTAAAGAGGAACATCGGCAGCATCACGAAGTTGATCCAGTCCATTTGCTGGAACGTCTTCATGAAGCTGGTGATGCCCATGCCGAAGCTCGCGAAACCGAACGCGATGAGCACCGAGGCGGGAATCATCAGGATGGCCCAGGGCGTGGTGATCAGGCCCATCACGCCCATCACCGCGGTGAACCCGGTGGCGTACATGAGGCCGCGGAGCAGGGCGAGGAAGATTTCACCCATCGCGACGTCGATCGGGCCCAGGGAGGTGTAGAGCATGCCCTGGTAGAGCTTGGCGAAGTTCATCTTGAAGAAGACGTTCCAGGTGGAGTCGTACACGGCGCCGTTCATCGCCGAGACCGCCAGCAGGGCCGGGGCGATGTAGGCCGCGTAGGAAATCTGCTGGCCGCCGGGGCCCTGTACGGCGCCGACAATTGCGCCCAGCCCCACGCCCATCGAGATCAGGTACAGCACGGGTTCGAAGAAACCGGAGACCATGACCATCCAGTT
This sequence comes from Arthrobacter sp. 01T414, assembly GCF_056398965.1. Classification (NCBI taxonomy): domain Bacteria; kingdom Bacillati; phylum Actinomycetota; class Actinomycetes; order Micrococcales; family Micrococcaceae; genus Arthrobacter; species Arthrobacter sp. 01T414. The sequence goes on from NZ_JBFTQK010000003.1 coordinate 322,496, forward strand.
GCTGCTCTTGGTGGCCATCAGCCCGCGCGCGACGACGGCGCGCACGTTGCGTGAGTAAAGCGGACCGAAGCGGCGGTTCCGGGCGGCGTCGGTGACGCTCAGGCCGCCGTCGTCGTGTTTGTCGTGGTGGCTGGCGCCGGGGCGGCTGGCGAGCGTGCTCATGATGCCATCCTTTTGGCGAACTGGCGCCGGGTGAGGACCCAGCCGAGAACCGCGAGGCCGAGGAGGAAAACAACGTGGACCAGGGTGAGCAGCGGCTCCTCCTGGTAGCCGTAGCTGAACACCCGGCCCAGCTCGGTGCCGTGCCAGATTGGTGAGATCCAGCCGATCCAGCGGACCGCCAGGGGCAGGGTATCCAGCGGGAAGAACGTTCCGGAGAACAGGAACAGCGGCATCACGATGAAGCGCATGACCATGGCGAACTGGCCCTTGTCGTTCTTGATGGTCGCGGCGTAGGCCATCAAGGGCAGTCCGAAGGCCAGGCCGGCCAGCGTGGCCACCAGGATCGAGACCCAGCCCCAGCCGCTCGGGGACGCGCCAAAGAGCGCCACGACGCCGAAGTAGATGGCGGACTGCAGCACGAACCGCACCGTGACGGCGATGATCTGCCCGGCGGCTATCTGCTCCGGAGTCAGCGGCGAGGCGTGCGGGCCGTAGTAGACCCGGCGCCATTTGAAGCCGTCCATCACCGGGAAGGTGAACTCGTTGGCAGCTGTCATCACGGCGGCGGAGATCAGCAGCGCGGGGGCGATGAAGGCCAGGTAGCTCACGCCGCCGAAAGCCGCGGTGGAGTTGGTGTCCACGAGCGTGGCGAGGCCCACGCCCATGGCGAAGAGGTAGGCGACCGGCTGGCCGACGCCGTACATGACGATGGTCCAGCCGTAGCCCTTCATCACGCGCAGGACCTGTTCGGCGTAGTAGAACGCCCCCCAACGCCGGGCCCGGGCGGCCGAGACGGCCGGCGAGTGCGCCCGGCCCGCGGCCGGGCGGGGCGCCGCCGTCGCCGACTGAATGGACTCAGTCAACTCTGCTTCCTTAGTCAACAAGGCTCCTACCGGTCAGGCGCAGGAAGACATCCTCCAGCGAGGAGCGGCGCACCAGCGAGGTGACCGGGTGCAGCCCGCGGGCGGAGACCTGCTCCAGCGCGGCTTCGCCGTCGTGGGCGTAGATGAGGACACGGTCGGGCAGGGTTTCGATCCGCTCGCCGATCCCTTCCAGCTCCGCGCCGACGGTGGCGTTGCGTTCGGAGCCGAAGCGCAGTTCGAGGACCTCGCGGGTGGAGTACTCGCGGATCAGGCTGGCCGGGGACCCCTCGGCCATGATCTTTCCCTTGTCCACCACGATCAGGCGGTCGCAGAGCTGCTCGGCCTCGTCCATGTAATGGGTGGTGAGGATCAGGGTGACGCCCTGTTCCTTGAGCCGGAACAGCCGGTCCCAGAGGATGTGGCGGGCCTGCGGGTCGAGCCCGGTGGTGGGTTCGTCCAGCAGCAGGATCCGCGGCTCGTTGATCAGGGACCTGGCGATCGTGAGGCGTCGCTTCATGCCGCCGGAAAGCGCATCCACCTTGGATTTGGCCTTGTCCGTCAGCTGCGCGAACTCCAGCAGTTCGTCCGCCTTGGGCTTGAGGTAGCTCATCGGCAGGCCGAAGTAGCGGCCGTAGACCAGCAGGTTGTCGCGGACCTTGAGTTCCTCGTCGAGGTTGTCCTGCTGCGGAACAACGCCCAGGTGGGCTCGGACCTCGGGACCGTGCTGTTCCGGGTCCAGCCCCATGATGCTCAGGCTGCCGGAGGTCCGCTGCGAGACCCCGCCGATCATCTTCATGGTGGTGGATTTTCCGGCGCCGTTCGGGCCGAGCAGGCCGAAGGCTTCGCCGGCGGGCACGCGGAAGGAAATGCCGTCGACGGCGGTGACGTCGCCGTAGCTTTTGGTGAGGTTTTCGGCGGTGATGACGTACTGCGGTTCGCTGCTTCCGGCGGGGCTGCTCCCGGGAGATTCTTTCGACACAAGTTCAGACACCCGGAACACGGTAGTCAGTCCGCGCAAACTATGAAAGAGTCTTTTCGTAAAAACTTCGGAGTTTTCCGCTTCCGCCACCCAAGTAACTCGCAATAGATGTCGTTTTGAGGGCTCAAAACGACAACTACTGCGAGTCAGTTGGGTCAGAGGCCGGAGGTGTGTCCGCTTTCCAGCTGGCGTTCCGCAGTTTCCACCACGTTCGCCAGCAGCATGGCGCGGGTCATCGGGCCCACTCCCCCGGGGTTCGGCGAGAGCCAGGCGGCGACATCGGCCGCGGCCGGATCCACGTCACCGGTGACCACGGCCTTGCCCGAGCCGTCGTCGACGCGGCTGACGCCGACGTCGAGCACGATGGCGCCCGGCTTGAGATCCGCCGCCTTGATCATGTGCGGCTGGCCGGCGGCGGCGATCACGACGTCGGCCTGCCGGAGTTCGGCGGGGAGGTCCACCGTGCCGGTGTGGGCCAGGATGACCGTGGCGTTGACGTCCTTGCGGGTGAGCAGCAGGCCCACCGGCCGGCCGATCGTGACGCCGCGGCCCACCACGAGGACGCGCTTGCCCTTGAGGTCGATCCCGTGCCGGGTCAGCAGCTCCACGCAGCCCTTGGGCGTGCAGGGCAGCGGGGACTTCATCGGTCCGCTGACGTTGGCCACGAGCCGGCCGAGGTTCATCGGATGCAGTCCGTCGGCGTCCTTCTCCGGATCCATCGCCTCCAGGATGACGTCCTGGTCGATGTGCTTGGGCAGCGGGAGCTGGACGATGTACCCGGTGCACTCCGGGTTCTCGTTGAGTTCCCGGACCACGGCCAGCAGCTCCTCCTGGGTGGTGTCTTCCGGGAGGTCGCGGCGGATCGAGGTGATGCCAACCTCGGCGCAGTCCTTGTGCTTGCCGCCCACATACCAGGTGCTGCCCGGGTCTGAGCCGACCAGGATGGTACCGAGGCCCGGGACAACGCCTTTGGCCTTGAGCGCGGCGACGCGTTCGGTCAGTTCAGCCTTGATGGTGGCCGCGGTGGCCTTGCCGTCGAGGATCCGGGCGGTCTGTGTCCCGGCTTCGGAGTGCTCGCGTACGGAGTCAGTGGCAGTCATCGAATCACCACTGCTCGTGCTGCGGGTACAGCGGGAAGTCCTCGGCAAGCTTGTCCACGCGGGTCTGGAGCGCCTCAACGTCGGTTGCCGAGCCTGCCTTGAGCGCCGTGGCGATGATCTCGGCGACCTCGGTGAATTCCTTGGCTCCGAAGCCGCGGGTGGCCAGGGCCGGCGTGCCGATCCGCAGGCCGGAGGTGACCATCGGCGGGCGCGGGTCGAACGGGACGGCGTTGCGGTTGACCGTGATGCCGACCGAGTGCAACAGGTCTTCGGCCTGCTGGCCGTCCAGCTGGGAGTTGCGCAGGTCCACCAGGACCAGGTGCACATCGGTGCCGCCGGTCAGGACGCTGACGCCGGCGTCGGAGAGGTCCGACTGGTTCAGCCGGTCGGCGATGATCCGGGCGCCTTCCAGGACGCGCTCCTGGCGCTCCTTGAACTCTTCGGTGCCGGCGATCTTGAACGCCACGGCCTTGGCGGCGATGACGTGCATCAGCGGTCCGCCCTGCTGGCCGGGGAAGACGTTGGAGTTGATCTTCTTGGCCCACTCCTGCTTGGCCAGGATCACGCCGGAACGCGGACCGGCAAGGGTCTTGTGCACGGTGGAGGTGACGACGTCGGAGTGCGGGACCGGGCTGGGGTGCAGCCCGGCGGCGACGAGGCCGGCGAAGTGCGCCATGTCGGTCCAGAGCAGCGCGCCGACCTCGTCGGCGATGGAGCGGAAGGCGGCGAAATCGAGGTGGCGGGGGTACGCGGACCAGCCGGCGATGATGACCTGCGGCTTCTCGGCGAGCGCCTGTTCGCGCAGCTTGTCCATGTCGATCCGGAAGTTGTCTTCCTCGACCTGGTAGGCGGCAACTTCGTACAGCTTGCCGGAGAAGTTCAGCTTCATGCCGTGGGTGAGGTGGCCGCCGTGGGCCAGCGAGAGGCCCAGGATCTTGTCCCCCGGGGTGATCATCGCGGAGAGCGCGGCGGCGTTGGCCTGCGCGCCGGAGTGCGGCTGGACGTTGGCGAACTCGGCGCCGAAGAGGGACTTGACCCGGTCGATCGCGAGCTGCTCGGCGACGTCGACGTACTCGCAGCCGCCGTAGTAGCGGCGTCCCGGGTAGCCCTCTGCGTACTTGTTGGTCAGGACGGAACCCTGGGCCTCCATCACGGCGCGGGGCGCGAAGTTCTCGGAGGCGATCATTTCCAGGGTGCCTCGCTGGCGGCCGAGCTCCTGGTCCAGGACGGCGGCGATTTCGGGATCGAGTTCAGCGAGCGGCTGGTTGCTTACGGCTGCTGAGGAAAGGCGAAGGGAAGTAGTCACGAAGAACTCCTGGCTTGGCAACGGTCACTGCTTTAAGGTCAGGTTACCGGCTGGCCCGCCGAGGCGCCGCTAAATTACGGGCCCGGAAACGGGGACCCATACCGCGAGCGCAGCACCCTTGGTGGGGTGCCGTCGGCGGGACGGCAGCGGGCTGCCGTCCGGAAAAACATGACCCTCGGCCCAGGCGTACGATCCGTGGTCTGCGTGCGTGCCGCTCCCTGGTGGTTAGCCACCCAACGCCAGTTGCGACGAGTCCAGACTATCCCAGCCGCAGGTAGGCTGTCTTTCGTGACTGAAGACCAGCTGACTGCCTCCTACGTTCTGACCCTCTCCTGCCCCGACCGGCCCGGGATCGTGCACGCCGTGGCGGGTGCCCTCCTCGTGGCCGGCTGCAATATTACGGACTCGCAGCAGTACGGCAGCCAGGGCACCGGAACGTTCTTCATGCGGGTTGAGGCGACGACGGCGGCCCCGCCGGCCGAGCTGCATGCCGCCCTTGAGCCGGTGGCCCAGGCCTTTGGGATGCAGTGGAGCCTCAACCCGGCCGGCCGTAAGGTACGCACCCTGCTAATGGCGAGCACCTCCGCGCATTGCCTGAACGACCTGCTGTTCCTGCAGCGCTCCGGCACCCTGCCGATCGAGATCCCGGCCATTGTCTCCAATCACCGGGACCTCGAGTCGCTGGCCGAGTTCTACGGCATCCCGTTCCACCACATCCCGGTCACCAAGGACACCAAAACCGAGGCCGAGGACGCCCTGCGGAAGCTCATGGCCGAACACGACATCGAGCTCACCGTACTGGCCCGGTACATGCAGATCCTCTCCGACGAACTCTGCACCGAGCTCACCGGCAAGGCCATCAACATCCACCACTCCTTCCTGCCTTCCTTCAAGGGCGCCAAGCCGTACCACCAAGCCCACGCCCGCGGCGTGAAGCTCATTGGCGCCACGGCCCACTACGTCACCGCGGCCCTGGACGAGGGCCCGATCATTGAGCAGGAAGTCATCCGGGTGGACCACCGGCGCACAGCCGAGCAGTTTGTCCAGATGGGCCGCGACGTCGAAGGCCGTACGCTCGCCCAGGCAGTCCAGTGGCACGCCGAGCACCGGGTGCTGCTGGATGGCAACCGGACGGTTGTTTTCAGCTAAGGGCACTCAGCTAGGGCTTGCCTTCGGTCCTGCCCCACCCTTAACTGAAGCCATGGGATCAACGCGGCAGGACCAGCTCACCGGTTTCCTCGCATTGCTCAAGGCGGAGGGCCGGCGGGGAGTGCTGGGCCTGGACTGCGGATCCGGTGCGGAGGGGCTGCTCTTTGTCCGCGCGGGCATCCATTTCACCGGCGTGGACGCGTCCGAGGAGAACATCCATGCTGCCCGGGCCCGGGGGCTCTCCGCCTCGGTCGCGGCAGGCCGGGCGCTGCCGTTCGCAGACGCCGCGTTTGCCGCCGTCTGGGCTGTGGACGCGCTGGCGGGGCTTGCCCCTGAGGCGGCCGACGACGTCGTGCGGGAACTGACGCGCGTAGCGGAACCCGGCGCACCGATCGCCGTCGTCCTCCCCGACCGCGGAAACCCGGAACCCGGGAGCGGCTTCACCATCCTCCGCTCCCCCGGCTAATCCCGCCCACCCCCGACGCTCCCTCACATCCGGCACCCCTCCACCCGACGCTCCCTCACATCCGGCGACGATTCATCCAACGCCCCCTCACATCCGGCGGCCTCCCACCCGCCGCTCCCTCACATCCGGCGGCCTCCCACCCAACGCTCCCTCACATCCGGTCGTCTTCCACCCAACCCTCCCTCACATCCGGTCGTCTTCCACCCAACGCTCCCTCACATCCGGCATCCCTCCACCAAACGCTCCCTCACGTCCCGCAGCGATTCACCGAACGCTCCCTCATGAACGACGGGAGGGTTTGGTCGCTAGCCGTCGGAACTGCGGGAGGGTTCGCTATCTGACCACCAGACCTGAGGGAGGGTCTGCCTTTTGGCCGCCAGACCTGAGGGAGCGTCGGCTATTTGACCGCCGGATCTGCGGGAGGGTTCTAGGCTGGAGGCATGAGTCCCGTTTACGCCTTCGCCGGTGATACCCCGGCCGTCCACGAATCCGCTTTCGTCGCCCCGAGCGCCTCGGTGATCGGCAAGGCCACGCTGGCAGAGAACTCCAGCGCCTTCTACGGCGTCTCCGTCCGGGCCGACACCGCCGCGATTTCCGTGGGCGCCGGCACTAACCTGCAGGACAACGTCGTGCTGCACGCGGATCCCGACTTCCCCTGCACCATTGGCGCCCGGGTCAGCGTCGGCCACAGCGCAGTGGTGCATGGCTGCACCGTCGAGGACGACTGCCTGATCGGGATGAGCGCCACCATCCTGAACGGCGCGGTGATCGGCGCCGGCTCGCTCGTGGCCGCCGGCGCCGTCGTCCTGGAAGGGACCGTCGTGCCGCCCCGGTCGCTCGTCGCCGGCGTGCCGGCCAAGGTCCGCCGGGAACTGAGCGACGAGGAGTTTGAGGGCGTCAAGCACAACGCTGCCCACTACCAGGAGCTTGCCCGCGCCCACCGCGAACTGCACGGCTAACCCGCGCCCCACAAAGGCGGCGCTCTCAGTCCAGCGGGATGGGGCCCAGCTCGTCCAGCAGCTCGCCCGGCCCCGGGTTCCCGGCGGGGGTCCGGCCACCGAGATGGTTGACCACACCCCAGACCGCGTTCAAGCCGGTGCTGACGGCGCCCTCCGCCCAGCCTGCTGTGAAGGACACGTCGTCGCCGGCGAGGAAGATCCCCCGCTGTTCGGCGGGCAGCCCGTCCTGCTTGAAGTGGGTGAAGAGCCGCTGCTGATAGCGGTAGTGCCCAGGCAGGTTGGCCTTGAACGCGCCCATGAAGTTGGGGTCGGCCTCCCACGAGACCGTGATCGGCTGGCCAACGATGTGGCTGGCGATGTCGACGCCGGGATAGATCTGCTCCAGCGAGTGCAACATGAGCTCCACCCGCTGCTCGGCATCGAGGGCCAGCCACTTCAGCGCGTCGTCGTTCCAGGTGTAGGACAGCAGGATCACGGCCGGCTGGTCCGGGCCGTTGTCCAGCAGGTACGTGGCCCGGTTCAACCGGTCGGTCAGTGTCATCGACAGGACCTCGCGGCCGGTCTCGGCGTCGACGTCCTTCCAGAACGGCCGGTCGACCATGACGAAAGTCTTGGACGACTGCATGTAGTGCGAGCGTTCGATCGCTGTCCACAGCTCAGCCGGAAACAGGGACTCTTGCGTGTGGATCCGGGTCGACAGCAGCCAGGACTGGCACGTCGTGACCACCGCCGGGTAGCTGGCTTCGCGCCCCCAGCGTTCCCTCACCCGGAAGTCCCCGGCGCCGTCGCGGGCGATGCGGTCCACGGCGCCGCGCGGGGCACCGGCGTGCAGCGAGGCGAGGGAGGTCCCGTCCGGCCAGTGGGCCATTCCCGACGGCGCGTGTTCCCACAGTGCCTCCGGGAGCCGCTGGGCGCCGCCGGTGATGAGCCGGTGCTGGTCGTCGGCGTCGGTGTAGACCACCCGCAGGATTTCCAGGATCGAGTTGGGGAAGTCGGTGTCCCAGCCTCCGGTGCCGAACCCGACCTGCCCGAACGCCTCGCGGTGGGCGAAGCCGGCCTTCTTGAAGGCTTCGCTGCCGGCGATGAACCCGTAAAAGGTCTGTTCGTCCAGTTCCGGCAGCAGCGCGTTCCACAGTTCCTTGATCCGGCCCGTGTCCCGCGCCCGGATGGCCTCCTGCATCTGGGCGAACGCGGCGCCGTCGTTCACGGCAGCCTTCCATGCCTCCGCCACCTCAAGGAAGAACGGGGGCAGGTCCGCGGCGGTCTCGGCGTAATACTTCTGGCCGGCGAGCTCGATCACGGTGCTGGACGTCGCCGGCGCCAGCGGGTTGGGGAACTCCTGGGTCTGCAGTCCGAGAAGGTCTACATAGTGGTAGAAGGCCTTGCCTGAGACCGGGAACCGCATGCCGCCCAGGTCCGCAACGACGCCCGGGGCGGACGGGAAGCTGGCAGTCCTCAGCCGGCCGCCGATCCGGTCGGCCTCATAGACCACCGGCCGCAGTCCCAGCTTCATGAGTTCGTAGGCGGTTACCAGCCCGGACAGGCCGGCACCGACGACGGCGACCTCCGCCCCGTACAGCTCGGGCGGCACGGAGCCCAGGCCGTCGGGGTGGGCCAGGTAGTGGTCGTAGCTGAACGGGAAATCCGGGTTCAGCATGGTGATGGGCGTCCCGGCCGGGACTTGGGCCGGAGTGGAATCCGGGCCGGGAGCCGGCAGTTCAGTGGCGGTGGTCATGAGATGTCTGCCTTCAATTCCTGGGTGGGGGTGGAGTTAGCGGGTTGGCGGCCTGACAGTTCACGGTATTCCTCGTGGCTCAGGGCTGCCACCCTGGAATTCCGCCGGCCGTAGCCGAAGTAGGCGGCGAGGCCCACGAGCATCCAGGCGCCGAAGACCGCCCAGGTCTCGGCCCCGAGGTTGGCCATGAGGTAGGCGCACATGAGGGCGCCAAGGATCGGGGTCAATGGAAACAGCGGGACGCGGAAGCTGCGGGTAAGCTCCGGCCGGGTGCGCCGGAGGTGGATGACCGCCACGTTGACGAGTGCGAACGCGAACAGGGTGCCGATGCTGGTGGCGTCCGCGAGCGCGCCGAGCGGAACCAGCCCGGCGGTCAGCGCGACGGCGGTGCCCACGATCAGGGTGCCGGCAACGGGGGTTCCGGTCCGGGCTGAGACCCGGCCGAAGACCTTGGGGACCAGGCCGTCGCGGGACATCGACAGCAGGATCCGGGTCTGTCCGTAGAGGACGGTCAGCACGATGCTGGCGATGGCGAGCACGGCGCCGACGGCGAACAGCACTCCGACCCACGGCTGCCCGGTGATTTCCTCGAGGATTTTCACGAGCGCCGCCTCGGTGCCGTCAAACCAGCCCCAGGGCCGGGCGCCGATCGCTGCGACGGCCACGAGCACGTAGATGCTGGTGACGATCAGCATGGAGAGCAGGATGGCCCGCGGAAGGTCGCGCTTGGGATTGCGTGCCTCCTCGCCCGCCGTGGAGGCGGCGTCGAAGCCGATGTAGGAAAAGAAGACCCGGGAGGCAGCGGCCGAGACTCCGGCGGCGCCCATGGGCATCAGCGGCTCGAAGTGGCCGCCATTGAACGCGGTGAAGGCCACGGCGCAGAAGAACAGCAGGATGCCGACTTTGACCAGGACGATCGCGGTGTTGATCCAGGCGCTTTCCTTGGCGCCGCGGACCAGGAGCACCATGGCCAGGACCACGATGACGATCGCCGGGACGTTGAGCAGGCCGCCGGCGCCCGGCGGCTGCGAGATGGTGTCCGGCAGTGCCACGCCGAAGACGGCCAGGGCCTCGTTGACGTACTGGCCCGCGCCGACCGCGACGGCGGCCACCGAGACGGCGTATTCGAGCACCAGGCACCAGCCGCAGATCCAGGCCATGCCCTCACCCATGGTGGCGTAGGTGTAGGAGTAGCTGGACCCGGCGGCGGGCACCAGGCCGGCCATCTCGGCGTAGGAAACGGCCGAGAGCAGGGCGGCCAGGCCGGCAATGGCGAAGGAGATCCAGATGGCCGGGCCGGCCAGCGGAACCGATTCGCCCAGGATCACCAGGATTCCGGTGCCGAGCGTGGCGCCGACGCTGATCATGGTCAGCTGCAGCACACCGAAGCTGCGGACCAGCCGGGTGCCGCCGTGTCCGGTTTCGGCCTCGCGGACCAGTTGCCCGATCGGCTTGCGGCGCAGGAGTTGGGCGGCAAGCCCGGGACGGCCGGCAGCAGCGGCCGGCGGGCGTTCCCCGATCAGAGTTGGCGCAGTCATCGTTGACGTCCTTATCTTCAGTGTTGGTCGGTTTCCCCTGACCTACCCTAGGCGTGTGAGCCACCTCTCACCGCGGTGCAAAATGACCTATAGTCATCATTCATGAGACGTAATGCACCGGCGCCGGGGTCCTCGGACTGCCTCCATGAAAGCCCCGGCCGTGGCCGCTGACGACGCCGAGAGCTTAGGCTTCGTCACGCTGGCACAGTTCCTGCGCCAACTCCCGTCCCTGGTTGTGCTGCACGACGCCGGCAACGCGGACGAACGCTTGCGCTGGGTTGAACCGAGCGAGCTCGACGACCCCACCCCTTACCTGCTCGACGGCGAGTTCCTGTTGACCGCCGGGCTGCCGTTCGAGGGCGCCGGCGGCACCGAGGCCGCGGTGGATGCTTACGTGGAGCGTCTGGTCCGGGCCAGGGTGGGGGCCCTCGGTTTCGGCCTGGAACCCTATTTCAACGCCGTCCCGGAGGCCGTGGTCAGCGCCTGCCGCCGGCACGGGCTGACCCTCGTGGCCATCCCGGGCAATCTGCCCTTCGCCGCCCTGGGGCTCGAGTTCTCCCGGCTCCTGGAATCCGACAACGCCCGCACCTTCCGCCAGCTCGCCGAGACCAACCGTCAGCTGATGCGCGCGGTCCTGTCCGCACGCCCCGAACATGAACTCCTCGCGGCCCTCGTGCAGCGTGTCCCCGTCTGGGCCGTGTTGTTCGGCGCGGACGGACGGGTGCGTGCCCGCGGCGCAGCCGGTTCCACCGGGTCCCGGGCCGCGGGCCCGGGACCCGGTGGCCCGGGCGCCGCAGCGGGCGTCGATTCGGCGGCACTGCAGCCGCTGCTCGTCCGGCTGCTCGCCGGCAGCGGCCCCCGGGTGGAGATGGATTCGTTCGACGCCGCCGGCTCCTCGCTGGTCTTCGGGCATCCCTTGCGCAGCACCCGGGACGCCAACCTTGGCGCGCTCATCCTCGGCACCGACGCACCGCTGACGCCGGCGCAGAACAGCGTCGTCTCCACCACCGTCGGACTGCTGGAATTGCTGGTCCGCCAGCGCACCAGCGGTTCGCTGGCCCCGAGCCAGCTGGCCACAGCGTTGTTGCTGCATCGGGACAGCCTGGTTTCCGGGACGGCACGGCACGTCACCGGCTTGAAGGACCTGCTGGCCCAGAGCATTTCCTCAACCCGGTCCGGGCAGCTGCGCGTCGTCCAGGGCCTCCGGCTCGGCACCCCCGCCGGCAGCGCCCGGCCCTCGGATGCTCCGCGCCGGACGGGTGAAGGCCCGGTGCGGGAGCTGCTCGAATGGCGCCGGCTGTTTGACACCAAGCTGGTGGAGCTCACCGACTACGGCTTCGCCGCCATTACCCGGCTCCGCGTCGATGACGCCCTGCTCGCCGAGGTGGAACGGCTGGGCTGGTGTCTGGTGATTGGCGGGGTGACCGATTTCGAGGGTCTGGCTGACTCCTACCGCCGGGCCTCCTCGTTGCGGAACCAGGTTCTCACGGGCCGCCGCAGCGTTCGGGAGGACGATGTCACCTGGTCCGTGACGGGCCTTCTCGGCCCCGAGGCGGGCACCCTGCTCGCGGACCGCCTGCTGGCACCCCTGCTCGAGCTCGAGCCGGACCGGCGCGACGCTTTGCTCGGGATCCTGCGCGCGTGGCTCGGCGAGCACGGCAGCTGGGACGCCACCGCGAAGGCCATCGGGCTGCATCGCAACAGCGTCCGCCGTCAGGTCGGCGTCATTGCCGAGCTGCTGGGCCTGGATCTCAACCGGGCCCAGGCCCGCGCGGAGCTCTGGGTCGCACTCCAGTACCAGGCCGCCCCGGAGCGGACCGACGCCGGGGATGTCGCCGCCGCTCAGACTCCCCAGGAACGGTAGAGGTCCGGGCGACGGTCACGCAGGTAGGCCACGTCACCGTCCGCAGCGGAGTCCGCGGCGGCGACCGCCGGGACACCGACGTCGGCGAACACCAATTCCGCGCCGGGTCCGGCCGCGGCCAGGACATCGCCGTCGGGGCCGGCCACGATGCTGCCGCCGCGGAACTCGCAGCCGACCTCCACTCCGGTGTGGTTGGCATAGGCAACGGTCAGCTGGTTCTCCAGCGCCCTGGCCCGGACCAGCACCTCCGGCACGGCGTTGAATCCGCCGGCGAGGGCCGTAGGCACCAGCAATAGTTCGGCGCCGCGCAGGGCTGCGGCCCGGGCAGACTCGGGGAACTCGATGTCGTAGCAGATGACCAGCGAGACCCTCAGTCCGTGGAACCCGACGACGGCCGGGGCCTCGACGGCGGCCGAAAACGCAGCCCGCTCATCGGGGCCGAACAAGTGCACCTTCCGGTAGCCGAGCAGCTCGTCGCCGGACTCGTCCACCAGGGTCGCCGCGATGTGCCACTCCCCCGCCGGGGTCACGTCAGGCAGGCTGTACACCAGCCCGATGTCGTGCCGCCGGGCTACGTCGGCGAGGGCCGCTCGGAGCGCCGGAAGCTCGGCGGAATCCCAGGCCGCCCGCAGCCGGCGCGGCGCGTAACCCACCGGGAAGAGCTCCGGCGTCAGTAGCAGCTGCGCGCCCGCCGCGGATGCTGCGCGCGCCGCCTCCTCGACGGTGGCCAGGTTCGCCGCCACATCGAGCACGGCCGAGTTCGCTTGCATGAGGGCCAGCAGCACCATTACCACCTTGGGATTCTTTGGACGCCCCGGCATGCTCGCCGCGGGGTTTCTTCCAGCCTAACCTCGGCCCGCACCGGCGGGCCCGGTGCAATTCGGCCCGGCTGGCGGCCGGGCAGGGCGGAACGTCCCGGCAGCGGACGCGGGACTGGTGCCCAGCACACGCGGTAGCGGGCCCGTCCCGGGCCCGAGGGGCGATCGCGCCGGCAGGCAGGGCTGTCCGGGCCGAACGGCCCCTTCCGCGAAGGCACGCAGGCTGAACGGAGACGGCGACGCGCCCGGGCCGTTGCGTTAACTTCTTGACTACAAGACGCCGATGGGGCACTCTTCATTGCATGCCCTCACCAACGCGCTCAACGAGGAGCCGCACTAAAAACCCCGGGTCACAGTCCGCCCTCCGGCACCTGAACCAGCAGCGGATCATCGAATGCCTGCTGGCCGGCCCGTCCACCCAGGCGGAACTGGCCCGCCAGACCGGCCTCTCCACGGCCACAGTCTCCAACATCGTCAAGATCATGCAGGATGCCGGGCTCGCCTCCACCGAACCGACCACCAGCTCCGGGCGCCGCGCGTTGAACGTCCGGCTCAACAGCAACGGCGCCGTCGCCGTGGGCATCGACTTCGGCCGCCGCCACCTCCGGGTGGTCCTGGCCTCGCTCAGCTACCACGTGATCGCCGAGGAATCGGTCCTCCTGCCCCTCGGCCACCATGCCGAAGAGGGCATCACGGCCGCCGTCGGGGTGCTGGACCGGCTGCTGGCCGACAGCGGCGTCGAACGCAGCGCGCTGGTGGGTGCCGGCGTCGGCATCCCCGGCCCGATCGACCGCCGCACCGGCACCGTGGCGCAAGGCGCCATCCTGCCCGAGTGGGTGGGCATCAACATCCTCCAGCGCCTCGAAGAAGCCCTGGATCTCCCGGTCTGGGTCGATAACGACGCCAATCTTGGCGCCCTGTCCGAGGTGACCTGGGGCCCGCACACGGGCATCAGCAACCTGCTCTTCCTAAAGATCGGCTCGGGCATCGGTGCCGGCCTGATCCTCAACGGCATGCCCTACTACGGGAACGTCGGAATCACCGGCGAAATCGGCCATGCCACCATCCACGAGCACGGCCTGGTCTGCCGCTGCGGCAACCGTGGCTGCCTGGAAACGATTGCCTCCACCACCACCATGATCGAGCTCCTGAGCCGGGGCGAGGACAAGCCGCTGACCGCCGAGGACATCGTCCGGAAGGCCCTCGCCCGCGATTCGGCCACCATGCGGGTGATTGACGACGCAGGGCTCGCCGCCGGGCGGGCGCTGGGCAACGTCGCGAACCTGATCAACCCGGAAGTGATCGTCGTCGGAGGCCCGCTGGCGGGTCTCGGCGAGCTTCTCCTGGACCCGATCCGCCGCGGCCTGGTCCGGCACGCCGTCCCGGTCATCGGCGAGACCACGGTCCTGACCATGTCCTCGCTTGGCGACCGTGCGGAGGCCCTGGGGGCGACGGCCCTGGTCTTCCAACACGCCGGAATCAGGCGAAACTAAAACAGCCGTTACCCAGCTGTTGCGTTAAAGACTTGACGACAACGGCGTGATCCAGTTTACTTTTCCATCAGACGGCCCTGCGGTTTGCAGGGGCGGACAACGAAGTCATGCATTGGAGGCGTAAGGGCAGATGACGTCCCTCAACACGCACAGCGATCCGATAATTCTCGAGATGCGCTCCATCACCAAAGAGTTCCCCGGCGTTAAAGCTTTGTCCGAGGTGAACCTGCGGGTGAAGGCCGGCGAGATCCACGCCATCTGCGGCGAAAACGGCGCAGGAAAATCCACCCTCATGAAGGTGCTCTCGGGCGTTTACCCCTACGGCAGCTACACCGGCGACATCGTCTACCAGAGCGAGGTCCAGCAGTTCAAGGACATCCGGGCCAGCGAGCACGCCGGCATCGTGATCATCCACCAGGAGCTGGCGCTCATCCCGGAACTCTCCATCATGGAGAACATCTTCCTGGGCAACGAGCCCACCAAGCGCGGGGTGATCGACTGGGCCGAGGCACGGATCCGCTCTACCGAACTGCTCGCCCGGGTGGGCCTGCGCGAGGACCCGGACACCCCGGTCAAGGAGATCGGCGTCGGCAAGCAGCAGCTGGTCGAAATCGCCAAGGCGCTGAACAAGAAGGTCAAGCTCCTCATCCTGGACGAGCCCACCGCGGCGCTGAACGAATCCGATTCCCAGCACCTGCTGGACCTGATTCTGGGCCTCAAGGGCCGGGGCATCACCTCCATCATCATTTCGCACAAGCTCAACGAGATCGAGCAGATCGCCGACTCCATCACGATCATCCGCGACGGCAAGTCGATCGAGACGCTGGACGTCAAGGCCGACGGCGTCGACGAGGACCGCATCATCAAGGGCATGGTGGGCCGAACCTTGGAATCCCGATTCCCGGACCATGAGCCCAAGATCGGCGAGACGTTCTTCGAGGTCAAGAACTGGAACGTGGGGCACCCGCAGATCCAGGACCGCCTGGTCTGCAAGAACTCGAACTTCTTCGTCCGCCGCGGCGAGATCGTCGGCTTCGCCGGCCTGATGGGTGCCGGGCGCACCGAGCTCGCACGGTCCCTCTTCGGCCGCTCCTACGGCCGCTTCATCTCCGGCCAGGTGTACAAGGACGGCAAGGAACTGCACCTGAAGACCGTCAAGCAGGCGATCGACGCCGGCCTTGGCTACGTCACCGAGGACCGCAAGTCCCTGGGCCTGAACCTGCTCGACGACATCAAGGCCACCACGGTCTCGGCGGCGCTGAAGAAGATCAGCAAGCACAACGTCGTCGACGCCGACAAGGAATTCACCGTCGCCGAGCAGTACCGCAAGTCGCTGCGCACCAAGACGCCGTCCGTTGAGGAAGGCGTGGCCAAGTTGTCCGGCGGCAACCAGCAGAAGGTGGTGCTGGCGAAGTGGATGTTCACCGACCCGGATCTGCTGATCCTGGACGAACCGACCCGAGGGATCGACGTCGGCGCCAAATACGAGATCTACGGGATCATCCAGCAACTGGCCAACCAGGGCAAGGGCGTAATCGTGATCTCCTCGGAGCTCCCGGAACTGCTCGGTCTCTCCGACCGCATCTACACCATCTTCGAAGGCGCCATCACCGGCGTGCTGAACAAAGAGGACGCCAGCCAGGAGAGCCTCATGAAACTCATGACTTCCGCCCGCAAGACTGCCTGACCCTCTGGACCATCCAGAACATTCCGGACAACAAGGACTGACAAAATGAACGCGCTCAAGAAGCTCTTTGGCGGCAATACCCGCCAATTCGGCATGATCTTCGCCCTGGTTGCACTGATCGTCTTCTTCCAGATCGCCACCGGGGGCAACACCCTCACCCCGGGCAACGTGATCAACCTCTTCAACGGCAACTCCTACATCCTGATCCTCGCGATCGGCATGGTGCTGGTGATCATCGCCGGCCACATCGACCTCTCGGTCGGCTCGGTCGCGGCGTTCGTCGGCGTCAGCGTCGCCCTGATGATCCAGGACTGGGGCATCCCGTGGTACCTCGGCATCCTGTTTGGCCTGCTGCTCGGCGCCCTGATCGGCGCCTGGCAGGGCTTCTGGACCGCCTACGTCGGCATCCCGGCCTTCATCGTCACCCTGGCCGGCATGCTGCTCTTCCGCGGCTTCAACCAGTTCGTGGGCAAGTCCAACACCATCCCGGTTCCCGCCGACTTCCAGTACATCGGTTCCGGCTACCTGCCTGAGTTCGGGCCCAACACGGGCTACAACAACCTGACCCTGCTGCTGGGCCTGGCCGGCGTGGCGTTCGTGATCGTCAGCGAGATCCGCTCCCGCCGGAAGGCCAAGGCCCTGGGCGCCGAGGTGACCGAGGCCTGGGTGTCCATCACCAAGCTCGTCCTGATCTGCGGCGCCATCCTCTACGCGACGTACCTGTTCGCCACCGGCCGCCCGGGCACCTCGTTCCCGATCCCGGGCCTGATCCTGGCCGTCCTGGTCCTGGTCTACGGCTTCATCTCCTCCAAGACCATCGTCGGCCGCCACATCTACGCCGTCGGCGGCAACCGCCACGCGGCCGAACTCTCCGGCGTGCAGTCCAAGAAGGTCAACTTCCTGGTCATGATGAACATGTCCATCCTGGCCGGCCTGGCCGGCATGATCTTCGTCGGCCGCTCCACCGCATCGGGCCCGTTCGACGGCGTCGGCTGGGAACTTGACGCCATCGCCGCAGTCTTCATCGGCGGCGCCGCTGTGACCGGCGGCGTCGGCACCGTGATCGGCTCGATCGTCGGTGGCCTCGTGATGGCTGTGCTGAACAACGGCCTGCAGCTGCTCGGCGTCGGCGCCGACCTCACCCAGATCATCAAGGGCCTCGTGCTGCTGATCGCCGTCGCCTTCGATGTCTACAACAAGTCCCAGGGCAAGCGGTCCATCATCGGCATGATGATGAAGAACTTCGGCCGCGGCAACGAGATCAAGCCCGACGAGACCACTTCCACCAAAGAGGTCATCGCCAAGGAAGCCTGATCGGCTGACTGGCTCCCCTAACCCCTGAATCTCCGAACACCATCTAAAGAAAGTGAACCAAGCAATGCAAATGATTGGTAAAGCAGGAAAGGCAGCAGCAATCGCTGCTATTGCGGCACTGGCGCTGACAGCCTGCGGCCGTTCCGACAGCGGAACTTCCGGTGGCGCGAGCGGCGGTGGCGAGGCGTTCCCCAAGGACTCCTCGATCGGCGTCGCACTCCCCCAGAAGACCAGCGAAAACTGGGTGCTGGCAGAGAAGCTGTTCAACGACGGCCTCAAGGGTGCCGGGTTCAAGGCTGATGTGCAGTTCGCCAACGGCGGCGTCTCGGAACAGCAGAACCAGATCAGCGCCATGGTCACCAAGGGTGCCAAGGTCATCATCGTGGGTGCCATCGACGGCGCCCAGCTGGGTACCCAGCTCAAGCAGGCCAAGGACGCCGGCGCCACCATCATCGCGTACGACCGTCTGCTCCTGAACACCCCCAACGTGGACTACTACGTGGCATACGACAACTTCAAGGTTGGCGAGCTGCAGGGCCAGGCACTGTTGGACGGCATGAAGGCCAAGAAGCCCTCGGGCCCGTACAACATCGAACTGTTCGCCGGTTCCCCGGATGACGCCAACGCGAAGGTCTTCTTCGACGGCGCCATGAAGGTGCTCCAGCCGAAGATCGACGACGGCACCCTTGTGGTCAAGTCGGGCCAGAAGTCCTTCGAACAGGCCGTTACCCAGGGCTGGAAGGCCGAGAACGCCCAGCGCCGTATGGACACCCTGCTCGCCGGCACCTACGGCAGCGGCACGCTTGACGGCGTGCTGTCCCCGAACGACACGCTGGCCCGCGCCATCCTGACCTCGGTCAAGGCCGCCGGCAAGCCGCTGCCGGTTGTCACCGGGCAGGACTCCGAGGTTGAATCCGTCAAGTCCATCATGGCCGGCGAGCAGTACTCCACCATCAACAAGGACACCCGCAAGCTCGTCGAGCACGCGATCACCATGGTCAAGGACATCCAGGCCGGCAAGACGCCTGAGATCAACGATGACAAGTCCTACAACAACAAGGTCAAGACCGTCCCGGCGTACCTGCTGGAGCCGGTCATCGTGACCAAGGAAAACGTCAAGACGGCCTACGTCGACGATCCGGTACTCGGACCGATCACCAAGTAGCCTGACGCTTCACCACTAGGGCCCCGGCTCCTCCGCAGTGACCAGTTCACCGCGGGAGGGCCGGGGCTCTTTTCATGCGCGGGTGAGAGGATGGCAGCATGAGCGCCCACATCGCCAGGCCCTGGCTGTCCGATCAACCCGACCAGGACCCGCGGAGCGCCACGGGCGCCCGCCTGCGCTGGGGTGTCATCGCCACCGGCGGGATCGCCGCCGCCGTGACCCGGGACCTGGAATTGCTCTCCGATGCGGAGCTGTACGCGGTCAGCTCGCGCAGCCAGGCCGCCGCCGACGCGTTTGCGGCCGACTACGGTTTCACCCGGGCCTACGGGGATCACGACGGCGAGGCCGGCTATGAGCGGTTGCTGGCCGACGACGCCGTCGACGTCATCTATGTCGCCACGCCGCACGCCCACCATCACGAAATCGCAATGGCCGCGCTGCAGGCCGGCAAACACGTGCTCTGCGAGAAGGCCCTCACCGTGAACGCCCGGGAGGCCACCGAGCTTGTGGAGCTGGCGCGGGAACGGGGCTTGTTCCTGATGGAAGCGATGTGGAGCCGGTTCCTGCCCAGCATGCAGCGGGCCTTCGAGATCGCCGCCTCGGGCGAGATCGGCGAGGTCAAATGGGTCAGTGCCGACCTGGGCTTTCCTGCGCCCTACTCCCCCACCTCGCGGCTCTGGGCTCCGAGGGACGGCGGCGGCGCCTTGTTGGACATCACCATCTATCCCCTGCTGTGGGCGCTGGGCACGCTGGGCTTCCCGCAGACGGTCAGTGCCACCGGCTGGATCAACGACGACGGCGTGGACGCTCAAAACGCGCTGACGCTGGGCTACCACCACGGCGCACAGGCCCAGCTGACTTCCTCGCTCCTGGCCCACGGTCCCCGCGCCGCCACGGTGGCCGGGAGCAATGGGTTCCTGCAAAGCGTGGGCTCGGTCAATAACCCCAAGGAACTGCTCGTGCGGGTCGGCTTTGACGAGCCGCGCACGGAGCAGTTCAGTGTGGTGGGCCGCGGCTACAGCTACGAACTCCGCGAGGTCACCCGCTGCATCCAGCAGGGACTCACCGAAAGCCCCGTGATGCCGCTGGAGGACTCCCTCGACACCATGAGGCTGTTCGACGGCGTCCGGGCCCAGTTGGGAGTGAGCTACCCGAACGACGCGCACTGACCCTGAATTTCCGGGCTTTCAAGGCCGGAATTTGCCGTCGGCTATGGACTCGCCCCGGCCCCCGGACTTACCCTGTAGTCCAATCGTCGATAGATTTCGGGGAGGTGTGTTGCGCATGGCGCCTGCAACCAGCCAGCCCCGTGCGCTCCGCTTCCTACAGCGTGGGCTGCTGGCTTTGGGAGCCGGGCTGACCTGGCTGGCGCTCACCTCGGCCACGGCCAATGCCGACGAACCCAGGATTTCCAGCGCCGTTTCATTCGCCCCCAATTCGGCTATCGCGACCATGATCCAACTGCCGAAGGCCGATGACCCGATCTCCCCCAGTTCCCCGGCCCCGGCCCCGGCCCCGGCCCCGGCCCCGGCTCCGGCCCCAGCCCCGGCTCCGGCTCCAGCCCCGGCTCCAGTCCCAGTCACGGCTCCGGCCCCCGCCCCGGCTCCAGTCCCAGTCACGTCGGCAGCCGTCGCAGACCTGGCCCCCGACCCGGTGCCGGTCGCAACGGAACCGGCCCCGCAACTCATCGAATCCCCGGTCCCGCCGCTGACTGAAGTTGTGTCGGTCACGCCGGTCACCGAGCCGGCGACCGTTCCGCCGGTCACTGAGACGGCCCCCGTCCCGCCGGTCACTGAGACGGCCCCCGTCCCGCCAACAGACCCCTCGCCCGCACCAGCCCCCAGCCCTTCTCCCAGCCCCGCCCCCAACCCGGTGCCGCCGGCCGTTGACCCGGAGGTTCCGGTCAGCAATCCGGACACGGGCACCGGCTCCCTGCCGGTCATCCAGCCCGCTCCTGATCCTTCGGCGCCCGCGGGGCAGCCAGCTCCCGGTACGCCGCCGGCAACGCCTGTAGTGGTGCCCCCGGTCCCGGGTCCGGCGGCCGGCCCGGCGCAAGTTATCCCTGCGGCGGCACCGAGTGTCCGCCCGGTGAAGTCCGTACCGGCAGCGCCCACCGCGGGCAGCCCTGCGCTGGCCGCAGGTCCGGGCACCACGGCCCCTGCGCCCCGCGTCAGTGCCGACGCCGGCTACGTGTCGGCCAACTCCGGCTACGCACCGCTTCTGGCACTGCCCCAAGCCCAGTGGCACGGGAGCCTGCCGGGGGTCCTGGCCCCAGGGAGCCGCACTCCTGCCGCGCCCCGGTCGACCGGCGAAGGCGCACCCACGGCGCCCAGCGGCGGCAACGGCGCGCCACGCCCCCACGGCGGTGATACCGGGCTGCCGGCCCCCGTTGCCCTCCCCCCGACCCCCGGATCTGGATCCGGCAGCGGTTCCACGTCCAGTGCGCCTTCCGGCACCGCCGCCTGGACGCCGAACGCATTCTTCCTCGTCCCCCCAACGGGCACCGACCCCATCAGCGGCCCGCTGCAGCACGTCCATCCTGCTGTCGCCGCCGATCCCGGGTCTTCTCCTGACTAGTAGGGCCGTCCTCTGCCATTTTCCTGCGCAGAGCACGGTCCTTTGGGTTGCTTCGTGCGCCCGCCACCAGTCATTCAGGAGATTTCCCCATGGACACCACCGTCCGCGACCGGGTACCCGGCCCCAACGTTTCGCCTAGTCGCGCCGTCTCAGCGCACTCCGCGTCCGCCCCGGTCCCGTCACGCTGCATTTCCCTGCGGCAATGCCCAAGCCGGCTGCTGCGCCCTGTTCCGGTCCAAGCGCCGCCCGCGGGACGGCCACCGTAAGCTGTGGCCGCTCCCGTCCAGGTCTGTTGCCGCCGGAGCGAAGTCGTTGGGTCCGCTGGGGGATTCAACGGCCTCGCAGGCTCCGGCGGCACCCCTTACCTCCGCCTGAAAGGTTGGTGCGCCACGACAGACGACTGCTGAGCGATTAGCCCCGTGCCGGAACCCGATACCCGCACCCGTATTATTCTTTAGGGACGCCACCGCGGCGCCAGGACGAAAGACGGGAACATCGTGGACGCTTTACCCAGTGAGGTCACGACCGAGATTCTGAGCGGCCGCTACCGTCTGGGCGAAGTCATCGGCCGGGGCGGCATGGCATCCGTGTACTCCGCCCGCGACGAGAACCTGGGCCGGGAGGTTGCGCTCAAGCTTTTCGCTCCGCAATCCGCGGACGCCGATGAGCTCAAGCGCCAGCAGGCAGAGATCGAACTCCTCGCCACACTCAACCACCCGAGCCTCGTAACACTCTTCGACGCCGGCACGGACACCAGAATCCCGGACGAGCCCCGGCCGTTCCTGACCATGGAGTTGGTCGAAGGCCAGGACCTCCGGAGCCGCATCCGGCACAGCTCCGTGCCTTTCGACGAACTGGCCGTGATCGGCGCAGGACTCGCGGACGCCCTCGCCTACGTCCACTCCCTCGGAATCATCCACCGCGACATCAAGCCGGCCAACATCCTCCTGGTGCAGGTCCGGCCCGGCGAGCCGTTGCGGCCGAAACTGACCGATTTCGGGATCGCCCGCATTGTCGACGGGACCAGGCTCACCGCCACGGGAACGATGGTGGGCACCGCCGCCTACCTGAGCCCGGAGCAGGCCCGCGGCGCCGACATGGGGCCGGCCAGCGACATCTACTCGCTGGGCCTGGTCCTGCTGGAGTGCATCAAGGGCTCTGTGGAATATCCGGGAAGCGCCGTCGAGTCGGCGGTAGCCCGGTTGCACCGCGCCCCCGTTATACCTGACGGTGTACCGGCCGAATGGGCCCAGCTGATCAGGGCCATGACCGCCCTGGACCCCATGGACCGCCCCGGGGCTGCAGAACTGGAGGCTGCCCTGCGCCAGGCCCTGGTCTCCCCTGACTCGTTGCCGGGCGTACTGGCTGAAGAGCGGACCAGGGTGCTGCCCGCACCGCCGGCCAGGCCTCCGCGCTCGGCGACGGACCTGCTGGATTCCGCTCCTGACACGGCACAGAACTCCGTCCACAACACAGCGCAGGACCCGGCCGGGCTGGCCCCGCGCGGCGTCCCCGCAACCCGTCGGCAGCAGGCGTTGACCCCGGCGGACGCCCCGGCGCGCCGGGCCGGCAGGCAGGCCTTTGTGGCGCGCCCGCTGGCACGTTTCCGTCAGGCCCGACGCCGCACAAAGGTCGCCGTCGTCCTGGCCCTGGTGGCGCTCCTGGCCCTAGTCGCCGTCGCAGTGTCCCTCGCTATTCCGGCACCGCCTGCGGTGGTGCCTTATCCGGCCGTCCCGGGCGACTTGGGCGAGCACCTGAAGCAACTGCAGAAGAGCGTGGAACCATGATCCCCAAAAGCCCCCGCCGTTGGCAGAGAACCGTCGCCGGTCCCTTGATCACGGCCGCCTTGATCGCCGGCTCGCTCTCCGGCTGCGCGGGTGCGACGCCCGAACTGGACGGCGACGCTGCCGGCCAGCTCCAGTCCCAGGTCCTTTCCGTAACCAAGGCTGCAGCCGCCGAGGACACCGCCGGCGCGCTGAAACAGCTGGACGAACTCGTTGCCCGGCTTGACGCGGCTGCAGCGGACGGACATGTGTCCTTCAAACGCCACCAGAGCATCATGACGGCCATCAATGCCGTCCGCGCCGATCTCACGGCCAAGCAGGCGGCAGCGGCGAAGGCGGCCCGGGACGCAGCGGCGAAAAAAGCAGCGGCCAAGGCAGCGGCCAAGGCTGCAGCCGACAAAGCCGCGGCGGCCGCAGCAGCGAAGGCCGCCGCCATGGTGCCGGCCCCCGCGGCCCCCGCCCCCGTAGAGAAAGCCAAACCCAAGAAGAGGGGCAAGGGCGACCACTGACGGCGCCCCTCCCCCCGGACTTTCACTATCGGCCGGATCCGGCTAGCTTGGTCAGTCAGGCCTGAAACGGGCCTGGAGACGCCCGGACCGGCATCCGGGCGGTTGCAGATCCTTGCTAGAGCGTTGCGCCTTGTTAGAACCTTGTATCCGTCCCGTAATCCACGCGCAGGCCGCGGCCAGCCGAAGGAGTGAAAGCAAGCATGGCAACAGTCCAGGAATCCATCGATGTGAATGTCCCCTTGAGCCAGGCCTACAACCAGTGGACCCAGTTCGAGGACTTTCCGCAGTTCATGAGCGGCGTCGACGCCGTCCAGCAGCTTGATGACACCACCGTCCACTTCCAGACCAGCATCGGCGGAGTGAAGCGCGAATACGACGCCCGGATCACCAGCCAGGAGCCGGACCGGCAAGTGTCGTGGGAAAGCCTGGACAGTCCCCGCAATGCGGGAACCGTGCGCTTCGCGGAGCTCGGACCCGCTGAAACCAGGGTCGACGTCGAACTCAGCTGGGAGCCCGACACAGCAACCGAGAAGATCGGCGCAGCCGTCGGCCTGGACTCCCGGCAGGTGGGGGCAGACCTGCAGCGGTTCAAAAAGTTCATTGAAAACCGCGACTTCGAGACCGGCGCGTGGCGCGAGCGGGTCAACAGCGGGGAACGGGACGGGCTGGCCGGCGGCCTGACTCCGGTGACCGATCCGGAGTACGACGTCATCGGGACCGGCGCGCCGCTGGATGCGGACCCGGACCTGGCCACCGAACCGGCCAGCGAGGCGGGCGCGGACCGCCGGAGTTCCGACCGCTAGGCGGCGCCCCGGCCGCCACACGACGACGACGGCGGCCGCACCGCCGTCGTCGCCCGGCGGCACTTAAACGCAAACGGCGCACCGGGATCTCCCGGTGCGCCGTTTGCGTTGTGCGGACTAGCCCAGCAGGGACAGCACTTCGCTGAACTTGGCCGAGGGGCGCATCACCGCGGAGGCCTTCGCCTCGTCCGGGCGGTAGTAACCGCCGATGTCCACCGGGGAGCCCTGAACCGAAAGCAATTCGCCGACGATGGTCTCTTCGTTGGAGGCCAGTGCGTCGGAGACGGCCGCGAAGGCCGCGGCAAGCTCGGCGTCCTCGCTCTGGCGCGCCAGTTCGTCGGCCCAGAACTTGGCCAGGTAGAAGTGGCTGCCGCGGTTGTCCAGCTCGCCGGCCTTGCGCTTGGGCGACTTGTTCTCCAGCAGGAACGTGCCGGTGGCGCGGTCCAGGGTGTCCGCGAGGACCTGGGCGCGGGCGTTGCCCGTGGAGGTGGCGAGGTGCTCGAAGCTCACCGCGAGGGCCAGGAATTCACCCAGGCTGTCCCAGCGCAGGTGGTTTTCCTTGAGCAGCTGCTGGACGTGCTTCGGGGCGGAGCCGCCGGCGCCGGTCTCGAACAGGCCGCCGCCGTTGATCAGCGGGACGATCGAGAGCATCTTGGCGCTGGTGCCGAGCTCAAGGATCGGGAACAGGTCCGTGAGGTAGTCGCGGAGCACGTTGCCGGTCACCGAGATGGTGTCCTCGCCCTTGCGGATCCGCTCCAGGGTGAAGGCGGTGGCCTCCTCCGGGGACATGATCTCAAGCTGCAGGCCCTCGGTGTCATGGTCCTTGAGGTATTCCTCAACCTTGGCGATCATCCGAGAGTCGTGCGCGCGGGTCTTGTCCAGCCAGAAGACGGCCGGGGTGGCGGAGGCGCGGGCGCGGGTGACGGCCAGCTTGACCCAGTCGCGGATCGGCACGTCCTTGGTCTGGCAGGCGCGCCAGATGTCACCGGGGGAAACCTGGTGTTCGATCAGTACGGTGCCGGCGTCATCGACCACCTGGACGGTGCCGGCGGACTGGATCTCGAAGGTCTTGTCGTGGCTGCCGTATTCCTCGGCGGCCTGGGCCATCAGGCCGACGTTCGGGACCGTACCCATGGTGGTCGGGTCGAAGGCGCCGTTGGCGCGGCAGTCGTCGATGACGACCTGGTAGATGCCGGCGTAGCTGCTGTCGGGCAGGACGGCGAGGGTGTCTGCCTCCTGGCCATCGCGGCCCCACATGTGGCCGGAGCTGCGGATCATGGCCGGCATCGAGGCGTCGACGATCACGTCGGAGGGCACGTGCAGGTTGGTGATGCCCTTGTCCGAATCGACCATGGCCAGCTCGGGGCCGTCGTTGAGCCCCTTCTGGATGGCGGCTTCGACGTCGCCGCGGATTTCCTCGGGGAGGTCCTCGAGACCGTTGAGGATGGAGGCGAGGCCGTTGTTCGGGCTCAGGCCGGCGGCGGCGATCTGCTCGCCGTAGCTGGCGAAGAGATCGGAGAAGTAGGCCTTGACGACGTGGCCGAAGATGATCGGGTCGGAGACCTTCATCATGGTGGCCTTCAGGTGCGCGGAGAAGAGCACGCCTTCTTCCTTGGCGCGGGCAACCTGGGCCTTCAGGAACTCGTCGAGTGCGGCGGCACGCATGACGGTGCCGTCGATGACCTCGCCGGCCAGCACGGGGAACGCGCGCTTGAGGACCTTGACCGTGCCGTCTTCCTTGACCAGCTGGATCTTGAGGTTGGTGTCCGCCTCGATGACTACGGACTTCTCGTTGGAGCGGAAGTCATCGGCATCCATGTGGGCGACGTTGGTCTTGGACTCCGGCGTCCAGGCACCCATGCTGTGCGGGTTCTTGCGCGCGTAGTTCTTGACCGAGAGCGGGGCGCGGCGGTCGGAGTTGCCTTCGCGGAGCACCGGGTTCACGGCGGAGCCCTTGATCTTGTCGTAGCGGGAGCGGATGTCCGTCTCCTCGTCCGAGGCCGGGTTGTCCGGGTAGTCCGGAAGGGCGTAGCCCTGGCCCTGGAGCTCGGCGATGGCGGCCTTCAGCTGCGGCACGGAAGCGCTGATGTTGGGCAGCTTGATGATGTTGGCCTCGGGCTTCTTGGCGAGCTCGCCCAGCTCGGCCAGGGCGTCGCTGACGCGCTGCTCTTCGGTGAGGTAATCGCCGAACACGGCGATGATGCGGCCGGCTAGCGAAATGTCGCGGGTCTCCACTTCCACACCGGCCGTCGACGCGAATGCCTCGACAATCGGCAAGAACGAATAGGTAGCCAGCATCGGCGCTTCGTCGGTGTGGGTATAGATAATCTTGGCCATTGCTCGGGCGTCTCCCTGAAAGTCTGCGGATATCCGGAAATCTTGTGTTATCTCAACGGCTCTAACTTACCCGAGGTGGCCGCCTCGGCGCCCATCCGGGACGGCCGGGAGGGGCCTGTGACGCGGGAGACTGCCATGACCCGGCGCGATTCTGCTGTGACAGTTGTTGACAAAGTTCTTTACATGTTCGTCAAGTTGACGTAGCTTCTAACCCATCACAGCGGCCCGTCACGGCAGGCCGTTCCGCATTCCTCCCGGTTAGGACACCCATGAGAACACCCAAGACTCTGGCCACCAGCCTGCTCACCCTTTCCGCCGCGGCCCTCCTGGCCGTCTCCGCGGCCGGCGCGGCCACCGCGTCGCCCGCCTCGGCGCAGGACAAGAAGGCCCCGCAGGTGACCAGCCAGTCCGTTGACGGTTCGAAGGCCGCCGACTACTGGACGCCCGAGCGCATGAAGTCCGCTATCCCGGGCGACATCCTCGCGGACAAGGCCCTGGCCCGCGGCAACAAGTCCCCGGCCGCCACCGTGGAGAAGGGCCAGAGCACGCAGATCTCGGGCAAGGCCGCCAAGGGCAAGTCCACGCTGCATGCCAACGAGTCGCCGATCGCCAACATCGGCAAGGTGTTCTTCACGATGGGCGGCAGCAACTACGTCTGCTCCGGCAACTCGGTGACCTCCACCAATAAGAGCACCGTCTCCACCGCCGGGCACTGCGTCAATGAGGGCCCGGGCGCCTTCGCCACCAACTTCGTCTTCGTTCCCGCCTACCTCAACGGCGCCGCGCCCTACGGCAAGTGGGCCGCCAAAGCGCTCTACACCACGACGCAGTGGAGCTCGGCTGGTGACATGCAGTACGACACCGGGTTCGCCGTCGTGTCCCCGTTGAACGGGCAGAACCTGTCCGACGTCGTCGGCGCCTCCGGCGTCCAGTTCAACGCCGCACGCGGCCTCACCTACAAGTCGTACGGCTACCCTGCCGCGTCGCCGTTTGACGGCCAGTCGCTGGTGAGCTGCACCGGCCCGGCCTCGGATGATCCCAACAATCCCCAGTTCAACGCCCAGGGCATCCCCTGCGACATGACCGGCGGTTCGTCCGGCGGCCCCTGGTTCATCGGCACCAGCTCCTCCGGCTACCAGAACTCCATCAACAGCTACGGCTACGGCACCCGCTCCACCGTGATGTACGGCCCGTACTGGGGCTCGGTCATCCAGCAGGCCTACAGCACCGCCGCCGCTTCCTAAGAAAGCCCATTCCCCGACGAAACCCCACCCTGGAAAGGAGCAGGGCAACGCGGGGTCACTTGCCACCCACCCCCTCGACAGGGCGGCAAGTGACCCCGCGTTGCTGTGTGCCGGTTCGGGCGCCTGCCCCTCCCATCGGACATGCCCATCGCTCGGGCCGGCCGGTGGACATAATCCGAATATGCCATCCCTGGGTGCGAAGAATGGGCATGTCCGTCGGGACTTCGTGGCCAGGTCCCGGGGCCCTGAGTGGACATGCCCACCGCTCGGGCTGGCCAGTGGACATGATCCCCATATGCCCACTCCTGGCTACGAAGGATGAGCATGTCCGTCAGCCTTGGAACTCATGCCCAGTGGTTGGTGCGAAGGATGGGCATGTCCCTCGGGGACTCCGCTCCGCAGCCCGAGGCACCCGCCATCACACCAAGCCCCCCACACACAAAAGGACATGCCCTCCCGCAAAGGGAGGGCATGTCCTTTCCTGGCGTCAGACGCCGGGCAAGTCCCTAGTGGAAGAAGTGCCGGGCGCCGGTGAAGTACATCGTGATTCCGGCGGCGTTTGCTGCGGCGATGACTTCCTCGTCCCGGACGGAGCCGCCAGGCTGCACGACGGCTCGGACACCGGCGTCGATCAGGATCTGCAGGCCGTCGGCGAACGGGAAGAACGCATCCGACGCCGCGACGGCGCCGCGGGCACGCTCGGGCGCTCCGGAGGCGTCCGAGGCGTTCGACGCCCCGCCGGGGGCATCGCCCCCACCAGCACTGTCGGACTCCACGCTCACGCCCAGCGTGTTGGCCCGTTCGACGGCGAGCCGGCAGGAGTCGAGCCGGTTGACCTGGCCCATGCCGATGCCGACTGCGGCACCGTCGGCGGCCAGCAGGATCGCGTTGGACTTGGCTGCGCGGCACGCCGTCCACGCGAAGGCCAGGTCCGCCAGGGTGTCGGCGTCGGCGGCCTCCCCCGCGGCGAGGGTCCAGTTGGCCGGGTTGTCGCCCTCGGCGTCGACCTTGTCCGTGGCCTGGACCAGCATGCCGCCGGAGACCTGGCGGAACTCGGTCGGGTACCGGCCGTAGCCCTCGGGCAGGGTCAGGAGGCGGATGTTCTTCTTCTTGGACAGGATCTCAACCGCCTCGTCCTCGAATCCGGGCGCGATGACGACCTCGGTGAAGATGCCCGCCACGGTCTGGGCCATGCCGGCGGTGACGGCGCGGTTGGCCGCGATCACGCCGCCAAACGCGGAGACCGGGTCGCAGGCGTGCGCCTTGGCGTGCGCGTCGGCGATCGGGTCTGCGGCGTCGGCGGAGCCCACGGCCACGCCGCACGGGTTTGCGTGCTTGATGATGGCGACGGCCGGCTCTGCGAAGTCGAACGCGGCGCGGAGGGCGGCGTCGGCGTCGACGAAGTTGTTGTAGCTCATCGCCTTGCCGTGCAGCTGGTCGGCCTGCGCGATGCCGGCCGGGGCGGCCTTGTCCACGTAGAGGGCGGCCTGCTGGTGCGGGTTTTCGCCGTAGCGGAGCACCTCGGAGCGCTCCAGCGCCAGGCCGGCGTAGGCGGGCCAGTCGATGACGCCGTCGCCGTCCTCGTCGAGGAATTGGCTGGCGGTCCAGGTCGCCACCGCGGCGTCGTAGGAGGCGGTGTGCGCGAACGCCTTGGCGGCGAGCCGGCGTCGGGTCTTCAGGTCAAAGCCGCCGGAGGAGGCGGCCTCCACCACGGAACCGTAGGACGCGGGATCCACGACGATCGCGACGGCGGCGTGGTTCTTCGCGGCTGAGCGCACCATCGCGGGGCCTCCGATGTCGATCTGCTCGACGACGTCGTCCTGCGCGGCGCCCGACTTCACGGTCTCCACGAAGGGGTAGAGGTTCACGACGACCAGGTCGAACGGCTCGATCTGCATGTCCTCGAGGGTCTTCATGTGGGCCGGGACGCGGCGGTCGGCCAGAATGCCGCCGTGCACGCGCGGGTGCAGGGTCTTGACGCGGCCGTCCAGCATTTCCGGGGAGCCGGTGACTTCCTCGACTTCCTGCACCGGGATGCCCGCGGCGGCGATCTTCTTGGCCGTGGAGCCCGTGGAGACGATCTTCACGCCGGCCGCATGCAGGCCCTGCGCGAGTTCCTCCAGACCGGTCTTGTCGTAGACCGAGATGAGGGCCCGGCGGATGGGAACACGGTCGATGGATACACGTTCAAGCTGCGTAAAGCTCACAAAAGTCTCCGTCTTATATCGCGGCGCGGCCGCGGGTGGTGGGGATGCGGCCAGTTTATCGCGTCGGCGCACCCTGCCTCCCCCCGGGACTGCCCGCGCGCCGGAGTGTGAAGCTTCCCCGCCGGCACGCCCCGCGACGTAGAGTTTTCCCAGGAGGCCGAAATGAATACGTACACCACTGTGCCCAGCGGCGAACAGGTGGTCCAGGAACTGCCGTGGCGGTGGAAGGTCCAAGGCCGGATCTTCCTGATCGGCGGCCTGGGCTTTATGTTCGACGCCTGGGACGTGACGCTCAACGGCATCCTCATTCCGCTGCTGTCCAAGCACTGGTCTCTGACCCCGGCGGACGCTGCCTGGATCGGCACGTCAAACCTGATCGGCATGGCCCTGGGCGCGTTCATCTGGGGCACCATCGCGGACACGATCGGCCGCAAGAAGGCCTTCACCGCCACCCTGCTGATCTTCTCAATCTTCACGGTGCTGGGCGCCGTCTCCCCCGACTTCGGCTGGTTCGTGGTGTTCCGTTTCCTGGCAGGCTTCGGCCTGGGCGGCTGCATCCCGGTGGATTACGCGCTGGTGGGCGAGTTCACGCCCCGCAAACAGCGCGGCAAGGTCCTCACCGCGATGGACGGCTGGTGGCCGATCGGCGCGGCGCTGTGCGGCTTCGTCTCGGCAGGACTGGTCGCCGCCTTCGCGGACTGGCGGCTGACCATGCTGGTCATGGTGCTGCCCGCGCTGCTGGTGTTCTGGATCCGCCGCAGCGTCCCGGAGTCGCCGTTGTTCCTGATCCGCAAGGGCCGCCGGGAGGAAGCCGCCAGGGTGATCGATGACCTGGTTGCGGCCACCGGCGCCGAGGCCCGCGTGTACAGCCTGCCCGCACCGCAGGACGCTCCCCGGCTTTCCGCCGGCAGCGCCTGGACCCAGCTCCGCGCGCTCTGGCAGTTCAACTGGAAGATCACGACGGCGGCCTGGGCCCTGTTCTTCAGCATCCTGCTGGTCTACTACCTGTCGCTGACCTGGATGCCGCGGATCCTGATCGGCGCGGGTTTCGAGGAGTACAAGGCGTTCCTCACCACGGCCTCGATGGCGGCCGTCGGCCTGCTCGGCGTGGTGGTCGCGGCGCTGCTGGTGGAACGGACGGGCCGGAAATGGATCCTGGCCGTCACCGGCCCGCTGTCGGCACTCTTGCTGGTGATCGTCGCCGTCGTCGTGGACATCCCGACGGCGGCCGTGTTCTGGCTGCTGGTGTTCGGCTTCGTGGTGCAGGTGGCGATCCCAGTGCTGTACGCCTACGTGTCCGAGCTCTACCCGACCGAGCTCCGCGGCTCCGGCTTCGGCTGGGCATCGACGTTCTCCCGGCTCGGCGCAGGCTTCGGACCGCTGGTCTTCGCCGCATTCCTGTGGCCGGAACTGGGGCTGGCGACGTCGTTCGCCCTGGCCGGCGGCCTGGTGCTGGTCTCGGTGCTGTGGATGGCCTTCTTCGCGCCGGAGACCAAGCAGCGCCGCCTGGAGTAACCCTGCGGGGGCTTGCCGGCGGACCCGCCCGTGACCACTCCCGTCGCCGCCCTGGATGCTCGCCGGACTCGCCGACTCGCCGACTCGCCCGCCCGGGATGCTCTCTCACTTCTGGTTGCTTTGAGGACCTCAAAAGCGCCATAAGTGAGAGAGCATCCCGCGGGTTCGCTACTGGATGCAGGTGACGGACACCGAGAGGTCGTTGGCCTTCAACTGGGTAACGGACCAGCCGGTGGGCTTGCCGGATGTCACGATCGGCTGGCTGCCGGTCACTTGGTTGCCGTTCCCGCTATTGAGCGTGAAACCGCCGCTGACGGCGACGCGGCCGGCCGGGCAGAAGGCCTGGACGGTGAGCCCTGAGCCGGTGACCGAAGCCACCGTCACGGAAGTGGACGCCGCCGCCCCGACGGCGCCGGTTGCCCCGGTGGCACCGGCGGGCCCGACGGGGCCGGTGGCTCCGGAGGCGCCCTTTTCGCCCTGGGCGCCGGTCGCACCGGTTGCGCCGGTGTCGCCCTTCTCCCCTTGAGCGCCCGTGGCCCCGGTTGCACCGGTATCGCCCTTCTCCCCCTGCGGACCAGCGGCGCCGGTCGCACCCGTGTCGCCCTTCTCGCCCTGGGCGCCGGTTTCGCCGGTGGCGCCGGTCGCACCCGTGTCGCCCTTCTCGCCCTGGGCGCCGGTTTCGCCGGTGGCGCCGGTTGCACCCGTGTCGCCCTTCTCCCCCTGGGCGCCGGTCGTTCCGGTTTCTCCGGTGGCGCCGGTCGCACCAGTGTCGCCCTTGTCACCGGTGTCGCCCTTCTCACCCTGACGCCCCTGGATGCCTTGCGGGCCGGCGATGCCCTGCAGCCCCTGGATGCCCTGCATGTTCCAGGAGATGGCGGTTTCCTTCTTGGTGTCGCACGATCCGCCCGGGGCAAGGACCCGCAATTGACCGCCGTTGTTGATGTTGTAACAGCCGCTGATTTCTCCGGTGCCGGACGAGGCCGAGACGGCGTAGGCGGCGGAAACGGCACCGGTTCCGAGGACTAGGGCGGCGGTCAGGCCGAGTACCTTGGGACTGGTTTTGGCAAAACTGAAGTGAGACACGATGGACCCCCGGGACGCATGAGACGAATGAGACGAATGAGACTGCGCCAGACTATGGCCCCGGACTGCTCCCCTACGGGCGGCGAGATACTCGATTTTCGCTGGTCACTACGCGACTTTTGCGCGAGGTACTCGCTTTTGCGGACCCGACTACTTGGCTGGGCCGCGCTCCTTCGAAAATGGACCGTCCACGCCTCAGCTGGGGGACGTTGCGGAGTTGGCCGCGAGGGACTTCAGTGTCGACACCAGCAGGCGCCGCTCCACCGTCTTGATTCGCTCGTGCAGGGTCTCCTCGGTGTCGTCGTCTGCCACGGTCACGGCCTCCTGGGCGATGATCGGGCCGGTGTCCACGCCCGCGTCGGCCCAGTGCACCGTGCAGCCCGTGACCTTCACGCCGTACGCCAGGGCATCGCGGACACCGTGCGCGCCGGGGAAAGCCGGCAGTAGGGCCGGGTGGGTGTTGAGGTATTTGCCGCCGAAGGCGTCGATGAAGTCGGCACTGACAATCCGCATGAACCCGGAGGACACGACGACGTCCGGCTGGTAGGCAGCCACGGCTTCGGTCAGTGCGGCGTTCCAGGCGGCCCGGTCCGGGTAGGCCTTGAAATCCACCACGAAGGTCGGGATTCCGGCGGCCGCGGAGCGCTCCACCCCGTAGGTTCCGGGCCGGTCCGCGCCGACGGCGGCGAGTTCCACGTCCAGCTCCCCGGCCGTGACGGCGTCGATGACTGCCTGGAGGTTGGAGCCGGTGCCTGAGACGAGGACAACTATGCGCATTGACTTAGCTTATGGGGCCATTCGCGTACGCTGGAAAACATGAATTCCCCCCAGGACCCCGGCGGAGCCGAGCGGGGACAGAATCCCCGGAGCGAAGCGGCCAAGGCCTCGCTGCTCCGCACGCACAACCTGTTCCGGATGTTCATCGTCACGGTGCTCGGGGCGTTCTTCGTCTTCCAGCTGGACGTCAACTACCTCTGGCTCACTGCGATTCTCACCGCGGCTGCCTTGGTGCTCGGCATCACGCTGATCGTGCGTGCAACGAAGCTGAAGGAGTCCCGCCTGGTGCTGTTCGGCACCATCTCCGGCTTGGTGGTGTCCGCAGTCATGGTCCTGATGGTGCTGGCCTCCGCGGTGTTCTTCAACCAGATCCGTGACTACCAGCAGTGCGCCCGCCACGCCCTGACCCAGCAGGCCGCGTCGGCGTGCCGGACGCAGCTGGAGAAGTCGCTGCCCACGCAGCTGCGCTAGGCCGACGGCCCAAGGGCCGGAAACGCCCGCTCAGTCGGCTGCGGCGGCCGGTTCCAGCTCCGCTTCGCTCAGCCTCTGCCGGCGTTCCAGCCACGGACCGGCGGCATAGCCAATCACGACGCCGACGCCGGTCTCCGCTGCCACGAACAGCGCCATGGCGAGGGGGTCCGGGCCGATGTCCGTGAGCCGGCCGATGCCTGCGGATCCGCGTGCCAGCCAGGCCAGTCCCGCGGCAAGGAGCCCCGCCACGGCCCCCACCAGGGCGCCCAGGACGAGCGTGGAAACCGCGGCGGTAAACCAGCGCGCCTTCACTTTGATGGAGAGCCACTCGTCGAAATGGTTTTCGCCCTCGCGCAGGAACCACCAACCGGCCAGGAGCCCGGCGAGGGCAGGCACTACGAGGGCCACGAAGCCGTAGTCCAACGCACCCGCGGGCAGGGCGGCGAACACCGGGATGGAGGGCAGGGGTCCGACGGCGGTCGCCAACGGCCCGGCCTGCGATCCGACGCCGAGGGCGAACCCCGAACCTGAAGTCCAGGCCAGCGCGAACACGGCCAGGTTGGGCAGGTAGCCCAGCTGCGCGATGGTGAGTGCTGCACCGCCTACCGGGCCGGCGTCGAGCGCCTCATAGACGGCGATGATGAGGTTCCAGTGGATGATCAGGTCCACGGCGAGCAGGGCGGCGGCCATCGTCAGGCTGGCCATCACGGCCACGAAACCGGCCTTGACGGCAGAGCCCAGGTAGGAGCCGGCCCAGCGCGAATGCTGGCTGGTGCGCGAGAGCCAGGCCACGGCGTCGACGCCGATCAGCCGGCTCCAGGAGCCGGCTTCCCGTCGGGCCCCGATCACCATGCCGAGGGCGAAGGGGATCAGCGGGACGATGGACGCGGACCAGAGGCTGACACCGACTTCGGAGGTGCGGCAGACGAAGCCGGTGGCGAACCCGAAGGCGCCGTACATCAGCCAGGAACCGAGCAGCGCCTGCCAGAGCTGGTCCGTGTAGGCCGCCCGGGCGAGCCGCCGGCCGGCGCGCCAGGCGAGCAGGAACGGGATGAGCGTGAGTCCCAGCGGGATGAGGGACAAGGTGCCGGATTCGGGCAGGCCGGCGGCGCCGGAGCCGACGGTCTCCAGCAGCAGGGGCACCCCGTGGATCAGCAGCCAGGCCTGGCCGGCCAGCCGGGCGAGGAATTCAAAGCCGCCTTCGCTGAATCCTGCGGTGGCCCAGACCGCAATGATGGGGGCGATCACGACCAGTGCGGAAATCACGGCGGCCTGTGCGGACTCCAGCGCCCCCTGCAGCCATAGAGGCATCGGGAGGCCACGGTTTCCGGTCTGATCAGCGCGCAGTTTCATCGTCTTCCATGGTGCCATGTGCGGGGCCCTCCCCCGGGTTCCGACAGGCTCTTGTCCCCGGATTTCAGGCGCTGTGAATGGGCAGGCCACCAGCGCCGTCCGTGGCTTCGCGGGCCACCGCGCCTGGCCCTGCGGCGGCGCTTTTTCCGCTACTCCGCCGTAAAATTTTAAGTGTCCGCAATCAGTGGTTGGAGGCAAAAATGACTACCGCATCCCCACATGCACACGGCGTACATTTCGGACGGACTGATGTCCAAAACGTCGGCATGGGTGTGGGTATTGTCCTACTTGTCGTGGGCGTCCTGGGGTTCATCCCCGGCATCACCACGCAGTACAGCGAACTGAGGTTCTTCGGACCTGATTCCAGGGCCATGTTCCTCGGCCTGTTTCAGGTGTCCATGCTGCTGAACGTCGTTCAGCTGGCCATCGGCGCCGCCGGCCTGACCATGTCCCGCAACGGCATGGGAGCCCGGAACTTCCTGATGGGCTTCGGCCTGCTGTACATCATCTTCGGCGTTTACGGGCTGATCGTCGGCGTGGGGTCGGCGGCCAATTTCCTGGCGTTCAACACCATGGACAACTGGACACACATGGTGCTGGGCGTGGCAATGATTGGCGCCGGCTGGCTGCTTTCGAGGCACCTGGCCGATGACGCACAAACCCGGTAGTCGAACGCCGGGAAAAGGGAGCCGCGAATGAGGACCGATTCTCAGTAATCCAACAAATTCGTACTACCTGCTGGTGCGGGCGCCTGACGTTTCTGGGGAGTCCGCACCAGCTTCCTTTTGCCCAAGCCGTTCCGCAAAATGCTGGACTTATCCGAGGGCGGCACCCCAGACTGGCCTGACCCACCGACTTGAAAGGGTTTCCATGCCGGACTTCTCAGCGTTCATCCCGTTCCTCGCGGTCCTCGCCGGGGCACTCGTCGTCGTCGCCGTCATCTGGATCGCGGTGAAGCTGATGTGGAAGGTGGCCGAACCAAACGAAGCGCTGATCATCTCGGGCCTGACCCGTGGAACCCTCGAGACGAGGGACGGCATGGACTTCAAGATCGTTACCGGCAAGGGGGCGCTGGTGTTCCCCGGGCTGCAGACCGTGCGGACACTGTCCCTGACCCTCAACGAGACGGAACTCAAGGTCTCCTGCGTGACCTCCCAGGGCATCCAGGTGATCGTCGAAGGCGTGGTCATCTACAAGATCGGCGACGCACCGCCGTTCATCGCGAACGCCGCGCGCCGGTTCCTCGGCCAGCAGCCCAAGATGCAGAGCCAGGTCTACAACGTCTTCGAAGGACACCTGCGCTCCATCATCGGCAGCATGACCGTGGAGGAGATCATCCGCGAGCGCGACAAGCTGGGCTCGCAGGTCCGCAGCGCGAGCGGTGTGGAGATGGAAAAGCTCGGCCTGGTGGTGGATTCGCTCCAGATCAAGGACCTGCAGGACCCCACCGGCTACATTCAAAACATCGCCAAGCCGCACATCGCCCAGGTGAAAATGGAAGCCCGCATCGCCGAGGCCACCCGCAACCGGGAGGCTGCGGAGCGCGAGGCGGAGGCGGCCGCGCAGATCGCCGACGCGCAGAGCCTGTCCGCGATCAAACAGTCGGAGGCCCAGGCCAACGCCGAGCGGGCCAGGGC
Source organism: Arthrobacter sp. 01T414 (assembly GCF_056398965.1). NCBI lineage: Bacteria > Bacillati > Actinomycetota > Actinomycetes > Micrococcales > Micrococcaceae > Arthrobacter > Arthrobacter sp. 01T414. Next base: position 359,391 of record NZ_JBFTQK010000003.1, read on the forward strand.
CAATGCCGCCCAGGCCGGCCCGCTGGCCGAGGCCACGGCGCGGCAGCAAGTGGTGGTGCAGGAAACGGAAGTCGCCAAGCTGGAAGCGGACCGCGAGGAACAAAAGCTCCAGACCACCATCCGCAAGCCCGCGGACGCGAAGGCCTACGCCAAGCGCACCGAGGCGGAAGGGCAGAAATCCGCGGACATCAGCGCGGCCGAGGCGCTGGCCCGCCGCACCGAACTCGAAGCGCAGGCCAACGCCCGGCGCACCGAGCTGCAGGCGCAGGCCAACGCGACGGCAGCCGCAGCCGCCGCCGGGGCCACCCGCGTCACCGGTGAAGCGGAAGCCGCCGCCACGAAGGCCCGCGGTGACGCCGCGGCGTCGTCCATCAAGGCCAAAGCCCTCGCCGAAGCCGACGGCATCAAGGCCCGCGGCGAGGCCCTGGGCACGAACCAGGACGCCGTCATCTCGCAACAACTGGCCGAGAACATGCCCGCGATCGTCGCGGCGGCCGCTGAGCCGTTCGCGCACGTGGGGCAGATGACCGTCCTCAACGGCGGGGAGGGCATCAACCGGATGGTCGGTGGCATCCTGGCCCAGGTCGGCGACTACCTCCCCGCGCTGCGGACCGCATTGAAAGACGGCCGGCAGGACGGCCGGCAGGCAGCCAAGCAGCCGCCGAAAGCTCCGGATGCATAAGGATGTCGACCGTAGCCTGACTGGCCGGATCGGGCGGGTCACCGGGCGGGTGGGCCCGGGCACGATCGGGGAGGTCATGCTGCCGTTCCGGGGCGGGACGAGCGCCTTCCACGCCCACCCGTTCGACAAGGAAAGCGTCTTCGCCGTGGGCGATGAGGTGCTGGTGATCTACTTCGAGCCGCCGCAGACGGTTTACGTCGATGAACTCCCGGACGTGCTGCGGCACGGATAGCGCGGCTGGCGCCGCCGGCTCCTGTGGGTCCTCCGGACGCCCGTGAGGTCCGGGCCAATCGATCACCTCGGCCGTTTGCCAGAGACGGCCGCTTAAAGGCGGGCTTAGCGGCCATCTGCGGCAAATGGAGCTCACCGCGGTGAAGAAGCAGGGCAGCGTGGCCCTCGAAGCCGGCCGGCACGATCGGTGGCCGGGAAACTCCGGTCCGTTTGCCAGAGACGGCCGTTTTGACGTGGGCTTAGCGGCCATCTCCGGCAATTGGAGCTCACCCGGCTGCGGGAATCAGAGGCGGCCTTGGTGGGGCGGGACCCGTCCACGCCTGTTAACCCACTCTTCCCCCGCAGGCCACACCGGTAACCCCGCGGCGTCAGCCGCCGCCGCCACGGTGGAGGCGTGAGGATTGCACTGGTCGCCGAATCGTTCCTGCCGCAGATAAACGGGGTTACGCACTCCATCCTGAGGGTGCTGGAGCACCTGCAGGAGCGCGGCGATGAGGTGCTGGTGATCGCGCCGTCCACGCAGGACACCGACGTCCCCCGCGAAGTACACGGCGCGCGCGTCCACCGGCTCCCGTCCATGCCGCTGGCCGGCTACACGAACGTACGGGTGGCGTTGGGCGGTGTGGCCCGGGTCAAGCGAATCCTTGCCGGCTACGCCCCCGACGTCGTCCACCTCGCCTCACCGTTCGTGCTCGGCTGGCGGGCGGCGCAGGCCGCGCATCAACTGGGCATCCCCAGCGTCGCCATCTATCAGACCGAGGTCCCCGGCTACGCGGCCCGCTACGGCGTCCCGTTCCTGGAAAACTGGGCCTGGAACCGGGTGGAACAGATCCACCTGCTCGCCACGCGCACCCTGGTCCCGTCCAGCTTCGCCCTGAACCAGTTCCTCGGCCGCGGCATTCCGCGGGTGGAAATGTGGCGCCGCGGCGTGGACACCCAGCGGTTCAGCCCGGAGAAGCGCGACGACGCGTGGCGGGCCAAGGTGGCCCCGGGCGGCGAGCGCATCATCGGCTACGTCGGCCGCCTCGCGGTCGAGAAACAGGTTGAGGATCTCGCCGTACTCGCGGACCTCCCCGGCACCCGGCTGGTGATCGTCGGCAACGGCCCGCAGCGCGAGGCCCTGGCAGCTGCACTCCCCCGGGCGGTGTTCACGGGGTTCCTCGGCGGCGAGGACCTGGCCCGTGCCGTCGCCTCGTTCGACCTGTTCGTCCACCCCGGCGAGTTTGAGACCTTCTGCCAGACCATACAGGAGGCCATGGCGTCCGGCGTCCCGGTGGTCGCCACCGGCCGCGGCGGCCCGCTGGACCTGGTGGAGAATTCGCGGACCGGCTGGCTCTACGAACCGGGCGACCTCGCCGCGCTGCGGTCCCGGGTGGCCGACCTGACGGGCGACGACGCCAAACGCCGCGCCTTCGCCACCGCGGCCCACTCCTCGGTGCAGGGCCGGACCTGGCATGCGCTGGGCGAGGAACTGGTGCAGCACTACCAAGCGGTCCTGACCGGTTCACCCGGCCCCCGTTCGAGCGCCCCCAGGCCAACCGGCCCCCGTTCTACCACCAGAGGAGCAACCCTGTGAAGATTTCCGTGATCGGCTGCGGCTACCTCGGCGCCGTGCACGCCGCCACCCTGGCCTCGATGGGACACACCGTCGTGGGGATCGACGTCGACGCCGCCAAGGTGGCCCAGCTGGACCGGGGCGCCGCCCCCTTTTTCGAACCGGGGCTGGACGAGCTCCTCCGCGACGGCCGCGCCAACGGCCGGCTCGTCTTCTCCACCCGCTTCGCCGACGCCGCCGGCGCGGAGCTGCATTTCCTCTGCGTCGGCACACCCCAGTCCAAGACGTCCGACGGTGCCGACCTCAGCTACCTGGTCTCCGCCGTCGAAGCCCTGATCCCCTTCCTGGCGGAGGGTGCCGCCGTCGTGGGCAAGTCCACTGTCCCGGTGGGAACGGTGGACATGCTCCGCGGTGTGCTGGCCGGGCGCCCGGATGTACTCCTCGGCTGGAACCCCGAGTTCCTGCGCCAGGGCACGGCGGTCAAGGATTCCCTTGTGCCGGACCGGCTGGTGTACGGCGTCCCCGGCGGCGCGGGCACCGCCACGCGAGCGAACGGTGCCGCAGGCCCGGCCAGCGCCGGCGCGGCCGTCACTGCCGCCCTGGATGCGGTGTACGGGCCGCTGCTGCGCGCCGGAATCCCCCGGCTCGTCTGCAACTTCGCGACGGCGGAGCTGATCAAGTCGGCGTCGAACGCCTACCTGGCCACCAAACTGAGCTTCATCAACGCGATGGCCCAGCTCTGCGAGGCTTCCGGTGCGGACGTGACGGAGCTGGGCGAGGCGATGGGACTGGACCCGCGGATCGGTGGCCGCTACCTGCACGCAGGGCTCGGCTTTGGCGGCGGCTGCCTGCCCAAGGACATCCGCTCGCTCCGGGTGCAGGCTGCGGCGCTCGGCGTGGACTCGGTGGACGCCTGGATGGCCACCGTGGACGGCATCAACCGCGGCCAGCGCTCCCACACCGTGGAGGCGGCCCGGGAACTCTGCGGCGGCCAGCTGGGCGGCCGGCGCATGACGGTGCTGGGGGCTGCCTTCAAACCGGACACCGACGACATCCGCGACTCCCCGGCCCTGGATGTGGCCCAACAACTGGCCGACGCCGGGGCGCACGTCACCGTTACCGATCCGGCTGCGATCAACAACGCTTGGCTGCGCTACCCGCAGCTGCGCTTCGAGGCTTCTCTCGAACAAGCCCTCGACGGCGCGGAATTGGTGCTCCTGCTCACCGAATGGGAGGCCTACCGCACACTGTCGCCGGAGCGGGCCGGGAAACTGGTCCGACGCCGGGCGGTGCTGGACGCCCGGAACGCGCTCGACGCCGCTGCTTGGACCGAGGCCGGCTGGACTGTGCGGGGATTGGGGCGCGGGCTGGGCCAGGCCAATGCCGGGATCCCTGCGGACGCCGTCGCGCGCGGCGGCTTCGCCACCGCCGACTGACCGCCTGCCGCTGGCGCACCGGCAGCCCACCCAGCGCCGGCGAACCGCCGAAAACCCGCAGGAAACCCGCAGGACACGGCGCCGTGGCGTCCGGCCAGCGCATCGCCCCCTATGATTTCTGAGGGGAGGATTCAAAATGCACCATGGCAGGTCTCAAATGTGTCCGGTTACGGCCGCGTGAGCACTTCCGCGCGCACCGAGGAGGACGCCAGGCTCCGCGAAACCATGTCCCTGCTCTCAGCCACGCTGGAATCCACCGCGGACGGCATCCTCGTGGTCAGTGCCGAGGGCCGGATCTCCTCCGTCAACAACCAGTTCCTCTCGATGTGGGGCATCCCCCGCGAACTCGTGGACATCGGCGACGACGAATCCGTGATGGGCTCCGTCCTCGGCCAACTGGCGGACCCCGAACAGTTCCTCGCAAAAGTCACGGCCCTCTACGCCGACCCGGATGCCGAGAGCCACGACGTGCTGCACTTCCGCGACGGACGCACCTTTGAACGGTATTCCCGCCCGCAAAAAGTTGAAGACCGGGTGGTGGGACGGGTCTGGAGCTTCCGCGACGTCACCGCGGCCCGGCGCGCGCAGGACCAGATCAACCAGGCCATGGCGGACCTCGCCCAGCAGGCCAGCCAGCTGAAGACCCTCGCCTTCCAGGATCCGCTGACCGGGCTCTCCAACCGCCAGCTGTTCAACGACCGTCTGGCGCACGCCCTCGCGGGCCCCTGCGGAACCGCCGTCGACGTCCTGCTCCTGGACCTGGACGACTTCAAGGAAGTCAACGACATCCACGGCCACCACGCCGGCGACCAGATGCTGATCGAGGTGGGCCGCCGGTTGCGGGCCTGCGTCCGGCCCAGCGACGTTGTAGCACGCCTGGGCGGCGACGAATTCGTGGTCCTGCTGGTCGGATCGCTCGATGCCGACGCGGCCGCGGCGAAGATCGTCGAATCGCTCAAGCTGCCGGTCTGGATTGACGGGACCATGCTGCGGCCCAGCCTCAGCCTGGGACTGGCGTCCATCAGCGAGGACGCCATCGACGCCTCCGAGCTGCTCCGCCGCGCCGACATCGCCATGTACGCGGCCAAGTCGGCCGGCAAGAACCGCTACCTGCGCTTCCGCCCGGAAATGATGACCGCACTGCTAGAGCGCACCGACCTCGAGGCCGGGCTGCGCAGCGCCGTCGACAACGGGGAGATTGCGGTGCACTACCAGCCGATCGTCTCCTCCCGGCTGGGCACCGTGGTCAAGGTCGAGGCGCTGGCCCGTTGGGAACGCGACGGCATCCTGGTCCCGCCGCATCAGTTCATCCCCACCGCCGAGCGCAGCGGCCTGATCGTCGAAATCGGCACCGAGGTCCTGCTGCGCGGCTGCACCGAGCTGGGACCTTGGCTTTCCGCGGACCCCACCCGATCCCTGGCCGTCAACGTCTCCGGCGTGCAGCTTCAACAGGGCAACTTCCCCGAACTGCTGTTCGCGACCGCCGGCTCCTGCGGCGTGGATCCGCACCAGCTCGTCGTGGAGGTCACCGAGAGTGTCTTCTTCGACGACGACTGCCAGGTCCAGCGCCAGCTCGTGCAGCTCCGCAGCGCCGGGGTGCGGGTGGCACTGGATGACTTCGGGACCGGCTACTCCTCGCTGGGCCGGCTGCAGGATCTTCCGGTGGACACGCTGAAGATCGACCAGTCCTTCGTCGCCATGATCCACGGCGACACCGGCCACCTTCCGATCCTGAACTGCATGATCGACATGGCCCACGGCCTGGGCCTGACCGTCACCGCCGAAGGTGTCGAGACCCGGGAGCAGGCCGAATACCTCATTCGGCGCGGCTGCGATTCGCTCCAGGGCTTCCTGTTTTCCCGGCCCCAACCGGCGTCCAGCCTGGCGGCAGCGCTCTCGGCATCGGCCCGGACCATCACGGAGTTGCGCCACGACACTGCCGCCCAAACACAGTAAGTGCTGTGATTTGGGTCTCATGGCCCTATGATGCTTGAAGTTTAAGGACCACCGCCCTGCGGTGGCTTGGAATTACCGAACGCCCGGGGGCTGGCATCGACGTGGAACAAGGATTGGCGGAAACCCTGCTCACGCAGGGTCCTGACGCGTTGCTGCTGGTGACCATGGAGGGGAACATCTCCTTTCTCAATCCGGCGGCCGAACGCCTGTTTGGCTACGCCAAGGAACAGCTGATCGGCGTCTCGCACAACCGCCTGCTGGTGGAGGACGATCGCGGCGGGTTCCTGCGGGTCCTCAGCCGCCTGGGCCGGGCCGGAACCTTCGGAACCAAGCCCTTCCCCGCCGTCGGGCTGCACCGGAACGGCAGCGAAATCCCGGTCGAAATCACCTGCTCGCTCGTCACCACGCTGGCGGACACCGCGATGGCGGTGGCGGTCCGCGACATGACCCACCGCCAGGACGACGACGCCGGCCGCCGCCACGCCGCCTCGCTCCTGGACGCGACGCTGGAGACCACTGCGGACGGCATCCTTGTGGTGTCCAACACCGGCCAGATCACCGGCGTCAACGATCAGTACCTGCGGCTCTGGGGCATGCCGCGCGAAATCCTGGCCGAGGACGACGCCTACGCCCTGGTCAAATTCATCGCGCAGCAGTTGCTGGACCCGGACTCGTTCAAGGCCAAGGTCGCCGAGCTGTACGCCAACCATGAACTGCACAGCCACGACGTCCTCGAGTTCCGGGACGGGCGCACCGTGGAACTCTACTCGCGCCCGCAAAAGGTGGCCGATGAAGTGGTGGGCCGGATCTGGAACTTCCGCGACGTCACCTCCCGCACCATGGCGCAGGACCAGGCCCGGCGCGCCCTCGACGAACTGGCCCAGCAGGCCGACCAGCTGAAAGCCCTCGCCTTCCAGGACCCGCTGACCGGGCTGGCCAACCGGATGCTGTTCAACGAACGCGCCACCGACGCGCTGGAGTCCCCCGGCCCGGTCGCGGTGCTGCTGCTGGACCTGGATGATTTCAAGGACGTCAACGACATCCTGGGCCACCACGCCGGAGACCAGATGCTGGTGGAGATTTCCCGCCGGCTGCAGAACTGCGTGGGCCCGCACGGCACGGTGGCACGCCTGGGCGGGGACGAATTCGTGGTGCTGCTGGTCGGCTGCAACGACTCGGACGCGGTGGCGCAGCGGATCGTCAGTACGCTGAACGCCCCGGTCTCCATCGAAGGCACCCTGATGCGCCCGGGACTGAGCCTGGGCGTGGCGACGCGCGGCGCGGAGGGCATGTCTTCCTCCGAGCTGTTGCGCCAGGCCGACGTGGCCATGTACGCCGCCAAGGAGGCAGGCAAGAACTGCTACGTGCACTTCCAGCCGGAGATGCTCGCCACGCTGCTGGAACGAACGCAACTGACCGCGGGGCTGCGCCGCGCCGTCGAGCTCGGCCAGATCACCGTCTTCTACCAACCGGTGGTCTCCACGAACCGGCGCGAGGTCATCCAGTTCGAGGCACTGGCCCGCTGGGAACGCGACGGGGTGCTGATGGCTCCGGACGCCTTCATCCAGACCGCCGAGCGCAGCGGCCTGATTCGCGACATCGGGGCCGAGGTGCTCCGGCAGAGCTGCACCGAACTGCAATCCTGGCTGGCCGAGGATCCCGGAAGGACCCTGGCCGTCAACGTCTCCGGTGTGCAATTGCAGCACAAGGACTTCGCCGAGCGGGTGCTGGACATCGCGGCCTGGAGCCGGGTCGATCCGCACCAGCTGGTCCTTGAGGTCACCGAGAGCGTGTTCTTCGACGCCGACTCGCACGTCATCCAGCAGCTGATCACCCTCCGCGCCGCGGGCATCCGGGTGGCGCTGGATGACTTCGGCACGGGCTACTCCTCGCTGGGCCGGCTGCAGGAGCTTCCCGTGGACGCGGTGAAGATCGACAAGTCCTTCGTTTCCATGCTGCACACCGGCGAGGAGCGGCTGCCCATTCTGACGTCCATGATCCATATGGCGCACAGCCTGGGCCTGCGGGTGACGGCGGAAGGCATCGAGACGACCGTCCAGGCCCGGTACCTGATGGAACATGAGTGCGACGCCCTGCAGGGATATCTCTTCTCCCGTCCCGTGCCGGAGGCGCGCAGGGAAGCGGCCGTGGTGCAGTCCGCGGAGGCCATCGAGGCCCTGCAGGAGCCCGCTGTCGTGCTCTGATGCAGCCCGTTGTCTGGGCGGCCGGACGACATATTTGTACGCTTTCGGGATTAGTGTCGGGGCGGCATGAGACTGTGCTACCGAACACATATGATTTCAGCAGACACTGGCTGCGGCGAACCCATTTCCGGTTCCCGGCGGAGCGCGGTGCCATTCACAGATCCATCGCTTTTGGGGGCAGTACACACCATGGACGCAGCGTTCGCACAGACAGTGCTTGAGCACAGCCCCGACGCACTCTTGCTGCTTGGCCCGGATGGATCCATCGTTTTCCTGAACACTGCCGCGGAGCAGCTCTTCGGCTATTCCCGGGCACAGGTGCTCGGCGCGGACTACAGCCTGCTGCTGGCCGAATCTTCACGGGAGGGCTTCCACAAGGTCCTCGCCGGGTTGGCAGGTTCCGGAGTGGGTCCCGTCGCGGGGCGGTCGCCTTTCGCGGGAGCAGGCCGCCGCGGCGACGCCACCGAGTTTCCGGTGCAGATTACCTGCGCCGCACTGCCGGTGGGCCCCGGCGCTGCCGGGAGCGTCGCCGTCTCCGTGCGCCCCGGGGTTCCGGCCCGCGCCGTCGCCCAGCAGCCCGCAACATCGCACGACGGCGGCGTGCCCGCGGCAACCGCGGCAGCAGCACCCCGCCGTCGGACGTTCAGCTCACTGGAGGCGGAGCTGGTGCCAGGCACCACCGGAGTGCTCCCCCGGCTCACCCCCGCGGAACAAGACGACCAGCTCAAGGCGGCCGTGCTGCGGGATACGTTGACCGGGCTGCCGAACGGGACCCTGTTCAACGAACGCCTCGCCGCGGCGCTGCGCCGGCCGGACCCCGTGGACGTGCTGCTGATAAACGTGGACGACTTCAAGAGCTACAACGACATGCTGGGCCGCTCCGCTGCGGACGAGCTGCTGGTGGAGGTGGCCAGCCGGCTGCGTAACTGCGTCCGGCCGCACGACACGGTTGCCCGGCTGGGCGGCGACGAATTCGTGGTGCTGCTGACCGAGTGCCTGAACGCCGGGGCCGTGGCTAAGCGCATCTCCGACTCCCTGTACGTCCCGGCGCGGATCGGCGGTTCGCTGGTGCGGCCCGCGGCCAGCATGGGCCTGGCGTCCAAGACGGCCCAGACCCACGACGGCGCGGAACTGCTGCGGCAGGCGGACTCGGCCATGACGGCAGCCAAGGCGGCGGGAAAAAACACCTGGCTGGAGTTCCGGCCGGAGATGCTGAACACGGCCGTGCACAAGGCCCAGGGCGAGACCGGGCTGCGGCAGGCGGTGGAGCTGGGGCAGATCTCGGTCCACTACCAGCCCGTGGTGTCCCCCGGGATCGGCGCCGTTGTGCAGTTCGAGGCGTTCGCCCGCTGGGAGCGGCACGGCAAGCTGGTGCCGCCCAACCAGTTCCTGCCGGTGGCCGAACAAAGCGGCCTGATCCGCGAGATCGGCGACGAGGTCATGCGCCGGGCGTGCGCCGAGATCCGGCCCTGGCTGGCCGGCGACGCGGCCTACAGCGTGGCGGTGAACGTCTCCGGCCTGCAGTTCCAGCACCGTGACTTCGCCACCGACGTGCTGGGGATTGTCGCGTCCACTGGGGTGGACCCGCGCCAGCTCATGCTCGAACTGACCGAGAGCGTGTTCTTCGACGCCGACTCGGACGTGCTCCGGCAGCTCGCGCAGCTCCGCGAGGCGGGGGTACGGATCGCGATGGACGACTTCGGCACCGGTTACTCAACGCTGGGCCGGCTCAAGGAGCTGCCGCTGGACAAGGTCAAGATCGACCGCTCGTTCGTGGCGATGATCAAGACCGGCAAAGAGCACCTGCCGTTCTTCCGGACCATGATCAACGCCGCCCAGAACCTGGGCCTGAAGGTCACGGCGGAGGGCATCGAGACGCCGGCGCAGGCCAAGTACCTGATGGACCTGGGCTGCGACTCGCTCCAGGGCTACCTGTTCGCCAAGCCCGCCCCGGCCAGCGATCTGGCCGGCACCATGGAGAGCGCCCTGATGGCGATCGACAAGGTCGAAGCCGCAGGCTAACCAGCGACGCTCCCTCACATCCGGCAGCGTTCGGTGTGACGCTCCCTCACATCCGGCAGCCCCGGGCGGGACGCTCCCTCAGAACCGGCAGCGTTCGGTGTGACGCTTCCTCACATCCGGCAGCCCCGGGCGGGACGCTCCCTCACATCCGGCCGTCTTCGGTGTGACGCTCCCTCACATCCGGCAGCCTTTCGCGGGACGCTCCCTCAGATCCGGCGATTTGGGCGGGACGCTCCCTCAGATCCGGCAGCCCCGGCCCGGCTCGGCTCGGCTTAGCGCTTCTCGCAGGCGATGCCGTCGTTGTCGCGGTCGAGGTCGTACTCGCCGCGGTGCCGGACCGCGCCGCCGTCGTTGTAGCTGTACAGCGTGTTGTCCACGCGGAAGGTGGTGACCCGCTTGCCGGTGGTCTTGTCCCGCGCGCCCTTGCGCCCGACCCCGTGCGGGTAAACCTTGTTGAGCTCCGTGCAGTTCTTGTACGACTTCGGCGCCGGTGCGGCAGACGCCGGTACGGCCGTGCCGCTCAGGACGACGGCGCTGGCCGCCAGCGAGGCGATAATGAGTTTCTTCAGGCGCACCTTCGAGCACTCCCCCAATAGAAGCCCTCGGCCGCGTGTCGGCGAGGGACAGGGATAGATTATCCCAAGATTCCATTGATCGGCGTGAGGCTCAGCCGCGGGGATCGAGCCGCTCGGAGTCCTTGCCCACCATGGCAGCACTGCGCTCCCACAGCTCCCGGGCCAGCTCCGCGTCATAGGCCTGCTTGTTGGCCTTCGCCAGGGCCCGCTTGGCGTAGTACGCGCCCGGTACCCAGTCCTGCCCGGGGACGGCGCTGGCGAGCCACACGAGGGTATCTGCGCCCTGTTCCGGGGACAGCATGAACCTGTTCAGGAAGCTCCGGTACATGAAGCGGAACGGGCTGGTGGTGTCCGCGGCGAAGTTGGTGGCCACCACGCCGGGGTGGAACGCCGCCGTGGCGATCCCTGCCGCGTGGAAGCGGTTGTGCAGCTCGGCCGTGAACAGGATGTTCTCCAGCTTCGCGTTGCCGTACGCCAAGTTGGCGGAGTACTTGTTGGCGAGCTCCAGGTCATCGATGTCCAGCCGCCCGTAGAGCGAATTGGCGGCGCTGGAGGTGTTGATGACCGTGGCCTGGCTGGCGGTGAGGACGTCCAGCAGCTCGGTGGTGAGCAGGAACGGCGCCAGATGGTTGATCTGGAAGGTCTTCTCGTGGCCGTCGACGGTGAGCTGCCGGGCGCCCATGATGCCGCCGGCGTTGTTCGCAAGGACGTCGATCCGCGGGTACTTTTCCTTCAGCTGCGCGGCGAGCCGGCGCACCTGCTCCAGTTCGGCGAAGTCGCTGACGAAGTAGTCGGCCCCGGTCTCTTTCGCGATCCGCTCGGTCTTCTCCGCCGAGCGCCCGACGACGACGACCCGCTCGCCTCGTGCGGCGAGGGTCCGGGCCGCTGATGCGCCGATCCCGTCGCTGGCGCCGGTGATGATGATGGTTCGTGCAGTCATGGGTCTCCAGGGGTGGTTGGTCCTTCAGGGGTTCGAGCTACTCAAGGGTAATCAACGCTGGAGCGCCGGCTGATGTTCCGTCCCCTTGGGTGGTTTTGGTGGGTTAAATGGCGCAGGCCCCGACACTGTGTGTCGGGGCCTGGCTGTAATGGTTGTCCGGCGGTGACCTACTCTCCCACACCCTCCCGGGTGCAGTACCATCGGCGCTGTGGGTCTTAGCTTCCGGGTTCGGAATGGGACCGGGCGTTTCCCCCACGCTATGACCGCCGTAACCCT